>JBBRZK010000005.1:0-98039 GCA_038236775.1 Gemmatimonadales bacterium | reverse complement strand
TATCCGAAAGGCGTCGTCATCACCGACGAGCAAATGGCCCAGATCCATCTTGAGCCACATGCTTTCCACGGCGACTGGAACTATACGATCCGTCCGCGAGCACGCTCCTCGTGAGTCAGTTATTTCTTCACATGTCCTTAGTAAGAATATTAGTAGCATTTATAATATAAATATTTTGCTACTATATAAAACACCACGTCCCGCACATTCTCTGTCCTGATTCACTGGTCATCTTCACGGCGGCCAAGACGATCACTCGTTCGAGCATCCTGCAGAAACCCGTGACGCGGTACCCAACGACCAGAAAAAACCTGTCGCAGTGTTCGCCAGATAAGTCGGACCATGATGACGAGAATACCGAGAATTACAAGTGCCGCAATCAGTGTCAGAAAGGGGTGCTGCCACAGCATGATCGCGATAACTGCAACTAGCCCAAGTTCTGCTACACTTGCAACTCCATTGCTGATCGGCTCCGGAGAAGCCTCAATCGCATATCGTAACCCGAGTTTCGTTGTATGCGTCGTTACAGCTAGACCTCCACCAACAAGTGCTGCGACCAGTACGAAAGCTGGATCACCATGCCACGCAGTAGCGGCGGCAAGAGCTGCCGCTGCCGGCGGACGGATCAGCGAATGCACCGTATCCCAGATTGATGCCACTGCAGGGAGCAATGAAGCCAGAAACTCGACGATCATCAGAACGAGCGCTACGCCAATCACCCACCAGGACGTCAAGCCTGACAAACTGCTCGGTAACGCTGGAATCCATCCAAATCGTGCGCCCAAACCAACTACAGTTACCGTTGCATACAGGTTCAATCCTGCAGCAAATGCAATTGCAGAAGCCTGGGCGAGTATCTGCAATGTATTGTTCATGCGACACACTGCTTTGAAAGGAGAGAATTTGCAAATAAACAGTTGCCAAATGGATCTGTCACTTCAGTGGGATCGTCAATCCACTAATCGCAAGGGCATCACAAGACATAGATACGTTGCGGGATCGGACCAGCCTTCTGGTTCCACCGTAGCCGCACGCTCGGGCGCTCGAAATGTCAGTTTTACTTCTTCCGTCGGGATATAACGAAGGATTTCCAAGAGATAACTCGCATTGAAACCGATATCGAGTTGATCTCCAATATATCGAATGGCCAGCTCGTCTGTAGCTTCCCCGAGATCGGGTGTCTGTACACTGAATCGAAGGATCCCGCTATTGAATGACAATCGAATACGGTGCGTCTGATCTGATGCGATCACAGACATACGCTTCAGCGCACTCGTAAGAGCAGTCTTGTCAGCTACTGCAACTCGATCATTGTCCTTTGGAATGACCTGATCATAGTTGGGATACGGACCTTCAATCAGCCGTGTGAACACTGAGGTAAAAGGTGACCGAAATCCAAGATGATTATCACCACGAGCAATTTCGAGCTCCTCATCAGCAGGGAACAATCGACGAATTTGATCAAGCGCCTTTGGCGGAATGATCAGATCGGCTGAGGGGGTACCTGAGGAACTGATTGGAACTTCCATTTTGGCCAGACGATGCCCGTTTGTAGCAACCATGCGCATCGAGTCCGGCTTCAGTTCCCATAAAACTCCGTTCAGGATCGGGCGACTTTCTTCTGTACTCACTGCAAACGACGTATGGGATATCAATTTCTGGAGATCCCCCGACCGGATTCGCCAGCTTTCATTGAATCGAACGGTTGGAAAGCTCGGAAACTCGTCTCGTGGCAGTCCCAGGATCTTGAAATGTGCTCGTCCACAATCGAGAGTAATCCGCTGCTCACCAGCAGTGGCAATCTTCACGGGCGATGGAGGCAGCTCGCGCGCGATTTCCGTCAATTTTTTCGCTGGAATCGTAATAGCGCCAGCCGTTTCAACATCAGCTACCACCTCGGTACTAACTGCGATATCCAGATCAGTTCCCGAGAGTCTGATACCCTTGTCAGTCGTCTCGACCAGGATGTTCGCCAGTACAGGCAGGGTTGTCTTGGCGGGTATGCTCGCTGCAACTGCTGCCAGTCCCTCCTGGAGCTTTTCCCGGGAGATCGTGAATCGCATTACTGCTCCTATGAGCCGAGTTTGGTAGTTTGTCGAGCCTGTGTGGTTTGTGCTCTTTACTGCTGTTCTATATAAGAGATAAGAAATTAGCGGTAGTAGTAGTAGGTGTTCACAATGTTGGTATTATTCGTAAAGTCCGGGTTCATATGAATTTAGTTCACTAGCATGTCTGTGGAATACATGTGGCGTATGACCTAAATATACTGTTCAAGTTCAACCTGAAGAGCAGCAGTAGAACACTCGTGTGGGGAATAACCATCCAGATCTGGAACTATTTGCCTTTCAGTGTTGGCGGATTCTCAAATAGCGCCCTCAATCGCCCGACTCGTTGAGCGAAAATAGGTTCTTCTTTCATCATTCCGGCAACACGATCCAGACTGTGAATTACTGTAGAATGATCACGACCACCAAAGGCTGCTCCGATCTCGACAAGTTGCATCCCCAATAACTCTCGCATGAAGTGCATTGCGACCTGGCGTGGGGTGGTAAGCGCCTTTGTTCGAGTCTTTGATCGGAGACCTTCAGGTGTTACTCCCCATTCCCGTGCTATCTCCGTTTGGATGGTATCTACGCTCAGCCCGGCTTGAGAGCGACTGCCGGGCTCATTTGGTGTCAATTTGTCTCTTAATGCCTCTCTAGCCACATCAACAGTAATGTCCCGGTGCTTCAAGGATGCATATGCCAGCAACTTGATGATCGATCCCTCGAGTTCTCGCACGCTTGATCGAACGTGCTCGGCGATGAATCGAATTACATCTTCGGGAATTGTCATCTCGAGATGGTCGAGCAGAGCCTTGTTGCGCAGAATTGCAATGCGATGTTCGAAGTCGGGTAATTCTATGTCGGCGACCATTCCCCATTGAAATCGGCTCACCAGTCGAGATTCAAGACCAGGAATTTCTGACGGTCGGCGGTCGCTGGTGAGGATAATCTGACGACCGGCTTCGTAGAGTGCATTAAAGGTATGAAAGAACTCTTCCTGTGTGGCTTCTTTTCCTTTGAGGAACTGAACGTCATCGACTAATAACAGATCTGTCTGACGATATCGGCGACGAAACTCCTGCATGGTGCGGTTCTGTATTGAACTGATCATTTCGTTAGTGAATTGTTCGGCGCCAATAAATGTGATCCTTGTGTCTAACTCTCGGGTTAGGACTTCATGTGCAACTGCCTGCATAAGATGCGTCTTTCCAAGGCCGGTGTCCCCGTAAATAAAGAGTGGGTTATATACTCGTCCTGGGGCCTGGGAAGCTGCGTGAGCAGCTGCTGCAGCTAGCTCGTTAGACTTTCCAATGACGAAATGGTCAAACGTGTATCGTTCACTGAGCTGCGTGTTGATACCGCCCTGCTTTTGTTTCGCTGATGGCGCTATTGCTGGAGGGGCCACGAATAAATCCATCTGGTTTCGCGTCTTGCGCTCTTCGGTAACGCGAAAAATGATGGTAAGTGGATGACCAAGAGCGATTGGCGCAAGGCTCGAGAGAAACTCCGCATGCTTGGATTCATTCCAGTCAGCCGCAAACTGGTCGGGAGATCCCACGACCAGTGTCTCTCCAGTCAATTCCACCGGCGCAGTAGCTTCGAGCCATGTCCGAAACGTTTGTTCTGGCAGTTCCTGGCGAGCTCGGTCAAGGATACGTGTCCAAATTTCGGATGCCGACAGCGTCATGCGTGCGGATGTGGATAACTTGAAGTAACAGAGAAGGGGCTGCGAACCTACCCGGGAAATGTGGAAAAAGCAATGAAGCGTGAGGCGAGTCCCTCGTCATTCGAAAATTGTGGGATGACTGGACAACAACGAGAGAAACACGGGCCTCCTGACTCGCTTTACATGCCTTGACCTATGTTCCTGTGTTGTTTAACTTTACCAGTCTGTACCACAATCTTCGAACAGACTGGACCTGGAGTAGATATGGGAAAGCCAACGTACCGTCCACGCAACACTCGACGGCTCAAGACGCACGGATTTCGTGCACGGATGGAAACGAAGTGGGGGCGTGCAACGCTCGCTCGTCGGCGGAAAAAGGGACGCAAGCAGCTGACGGTTCGCATCCCGGACAAGTATTCGGGAGCGTAAGACGCCCTTGGCGTCTTTCGGCTTTCCACGCAGCGCACGCGTAACGCGTAGCGCTGATCTGCAACGTATTGCACGCGAGGGGAAGCGCATTCGGACCACGTTGATCGAGGTCCGGATTGTGACTTCCCCTCTTGTGCAGATGCCGGCAATGAGAGTCGGAGTCATCGTAGCGCGCTTCAAACGATCAGCGGTCTTGCGCAACCGGCTGAAACGGAGACTCCGGGAGTTGGCACGTCTTGATATATTGCCGCTGAAATTGCCATACGAGCTTGTCATCCGTACGCGACCTGAAGCGTATGATGCCACGTTCAGTACACTTGCTGCGGACATCAATAGCGTGGCAACGCAACTTGTACGATGGCATTTCGTTCGTACCGGGAATGTCGACGCATCCTGACAACCCGAGGAGCTGTCCGTGATGAAGACATTCCTGGTTCTCGTCGTACGTGCGTACCAGGTTTCTCTGGGCCACATCCTTCCGTCGGCCTGTCGCTACTATCCGACTTGTTCCGCCTATGCAGTCGAGGCACTTGAACGTCATGGTGCTGCACGTGGTGGCTGGCTAACAATTCGTCGTCTCAGCCGATGCCATCCCTTTCATGCCGGTGGGTTCGATCCAGTCCCCTAGAGTGACCTCTTCGGCGTCCCAGCCAACATATGAATAACCGTTTCTTTCTGGCTCTGGTTCTGACGGCGATCGTCATCGTTGTCACACCATTGCTGTTTCCCAGCACCACCAGGCGGCCGACACCCGTGCTGGTTGATACAACAGCGCATCGCGTGGATTCTGCACGGTCGGCAACGCCGACGACTCCAGTGCTGCCCGAGATCCGGATGCCTCAACCGGCGGCTCCTTCTGTCGGCGTATCCGCAAGCGCTTCTGCTGTCGCGGAGACCACGACGGTTCACTCGAGGCTCACGACCTATCGATTCAGCTCTGGAGGTGCAGTGCCGACCTCCATTGTGTTGAGTGCATATCCGTCCCATCGAACAGGATCAGGCGAGCAAGGGTGTCGTACCGGCCGAGGAGTTCTTGCGAAGTGCGTGGAACTCGTTGGTCCTGGGCGAACGCTGGTGTCATACAGGCTGGCACTGGCTCAGGACACGGTCTCGCTTGATACAGTTGTCTTTCGTAGGGAGCAAACCAGGGCTCCCGTACAAGGCGTCGTTGGTTATGTCGCAGACATCGCCGGCCATGCAACTCGGATCACCTACGCGGTTTCGAGCGACACTGCGGCGAGTTATCTGGTCAAGGCCACGGTGAGTGTTACCGATGCGCCCTCGGGCAGCAGCCTGATTGTCCGATTGCCACAGACGCTCCTCGCGAACGAAGCGGACACGGTAGATGATATCAATCATCTGGCTGTCAGTTTTCGGCCAGCACATGGGGATGTGACGAGCGTAGCATTCTCGAAGCTGGACTCGGTTGACGCGCGCAGCGAAGCTGGTCCCATCAACTGGGTTGCAACTCGCAACAAGTATTTTCTTGTCGCCCTGCGGGCCGAGAAAACACCGTTTTCCTCAGTGCGCCTTTTGGGGTCACCGCGAGTTGGCAAGTTGGCGACAGGAATGCGGGGTGTAGTCAGCATGCCACTCGGAAGTGACGGCACAGCGAGCTTCGACATTTATGCCGGTCCGCAGAATTTCGAGCGCCTGCAACATCTCGGCGGAGACCTGGATCAGGTCAATCCATACGCAGGATTTCTCCATGGTGTCGTCCAGCCCTTCGCGACTATCGTCATGAAGGCACTCCTGTGGATGAAACGCACCACGCAGCTGAATTACGGCTGGGTGCTCGTCTTGTTCGGCGTACTGATTCGCCTGATCCTCTGGCCGCTCAATCAGGGGGCGATGCGCACAAGCATGAAGATGCAGCGTCTCCAGCCGGAACTGCAGGCGCTACAGAAGAAGCACAAAGACGACCCCAAGAAGCAGCAGGAGGCCGTCATGAAGGTCTACAAGGATCACGGGATGAGTCCTCTGAGTCCGCTCATGGGCTGCCTGCCCATGTTGTTGCCGATGCCGGTGTTGTTTGCGCTTTACTACGTCTTCCAGAATACGATCGAGTTTCGCGGCGTATCATTTCTGTGGCTTGCGGATATTTCCCTCCGGGATCCGTACTACATCACGCCGCTACTGATGGGCGTCTCGATGTTCGTCATGTCCTGGATCGGCATGCGGAACTCGCCGCCCAACCCCCAGGCGAAGATGATGAGCTACATGATGCCCGTGATGTTGACGGTGTTGTTCCTGAACTTTGCCTCGGGGCTGAACCTGTATTACGCAGTGCAGAATCTGGCGGCTATTCCCCAGCAATGGTTGCTGGCTCGTGAGCGTGCAAAACAGGCTCCGGTGCCAGGCGCCTCGCTCGACAAGCGGCGAGCGTAGGACGGAAGACCAGGCGTTGCCCGGAGCGGGCGTGGAGATCACCTACGTGGGCCATGCGACGCTGCTCATCAAAGTGGCGGGTGTCGGGATTCTGACCGATCCGAACTTTGAAACATCGCTTGGACGCTTTCTCCCGAGAGTTTCACCACCGGGCATTGCAGTGGACGACTTGCCGCGGATGGACGCGTTGCTACTGACGCATGCGCATTTCGATCATCTGTCCTTCAAGTCCCTCGATCTGCTCGGGAAGGATATTCCCCTCTTTGCGCCAGCTCCGATTGCAAAATGGTTGCGTGCCAAGGGCTACGGGAATGCGCATGACCTGAATCCCGAAGCGCGTGTGGACCTCAATGGCGGCGCGCTACGCATTCACGCCGCCAGGGCGACGCATCGGGGGAGCCGATACGGCTTCGATCAGTGGCGAAGCGCCGCCAACATGTACCTTCTGGAGTCCGACGAGGAGAGTGTATTCTTTGCCGGCGATACGGCGCTCACGCCGGAAACACATCACCTGGTGGAACAGACGCTGTGGGCGTCCGGCCGGCAGCTCGATGTGGCCCTGTTGCCGATTGGTCACGCACCGGCATGGAAGAGAAAGGCCTTCCGTCGCGGGCACCTCACTGGTGAAGATGCCGTGGACCTCTTCGAAACACTCCGTGCCCGTGTGATGCTGCCCTATCACTGGGGCACTTTCCGGCACGTGACGTCGGGTGCCCACGACGCCATCAACCGGCTGCGCGAGCATCTCGCAACGCACGACGCCCGTTCGCGCGTACATATCGTCGAGCCGGGAGAGACACTGATCGTGGACCACAGCTCCGTTCAGCACGTCCGCATACCGTGAGCGTGGAATCACTGGGACTCCGTGAGCTCAGTGACCGTCTCACGATCGTTGCCACGGCAACCGCGCCTGGTCGAAGCGCGCTGGCAGTCATCCGCCTCAGCGGACCGGATGTGCCCATGCTGGCGGAGCAGATGCTCGATCCCACACCGGTTCGGATTCGCCATGCCACGCGGTGCACCCTTCGTGATGCAGCAGGCCATACCATCGACGAAGTCGTAGCGACGCGCTATCGGGCTCCGCACTCCTTCACGGGAGAGGATATGCTGGAGATCAGTACCCACGGTGGACTCGTTATTCCGGCAGCGGCAGTCGCAGTTGCGATCGAATGGGGTGCCCGGGAAGCGGAACCCGGAGAGTTCACGCGTCGGGCGGTGCTGAGTGGAAAGCTGGACTTGTTGCAAGCGGAGGCGATTGGTGATCTCATCGACGCACGAAGCTCCGCCGCACACCGACTGGCGTTGCGGCAACTGGACGGCGGCCTGTCGCGACGAATCGTCGAACTCCGTGAGCAGGTCCTGGCCCTCGAGGCATTGCTTGTCTATGACATCGACTTTCCCGAGGAAGATGACGGGCCGGTTCCTCGTCAACGAATCACGGATACCGCTTCAGCACTCGTCACCGCGCTCGGAGAATTGCTGGCAAGCGGATCGCGAGGCGCACTCGTACACGATGGGGCGCTTGTCGTACTCGCCGGGGCTGTGAATGCAGGCAAGTCCTCGCTCTTCAACGCATTGCTGGGGGAAGCGCGCGCCATCGTCACCGAAGTGCCCGGGACGACGCGAGATGCCATCGAAGCGGTCCTCGACCTGCCGGGGTACCCTTTGCGCCTGGTTGATACGGCAGGACGACGGGAAACCGTGGACGTTGTCGAGCGACTCGGCATTGAAGCGTCGTCGCGCTATCTCGCGCGCGCGACCCTCGTGCTGGCGTGCGTGGATTCCACCGAGGGGCTCGCCATGTTGCCCCGCATTCGTGCGGAAACGGTAGCGCCTGTCATCATCGTCGCCACAAAGAGCGATTTAGTATCAAATCGCGAAGAACAGTTGGGAGATGTCTCGGTCAGTGCGCATACGGGAAAGGGTATCACCGAGCTCCTACAGCTGATCGAAACCCGCCTTCAGGAAGAACAGGGCCCCGCCATCGTCGATGCTCCCGCTCTCACTCGTGCGCGGCACCAGGTCGCTGTGAAACGAGCGACAATTGAATTGTGCAACTTCCAGAAAGCCTGGGACGACGACCTGTTGCCATCGTCTGTATCGGCGACGCACGTACGAGCAGCGGCAGATGCGCTGGCCGAGTTGATCGGCACCGTAAATGTGGAGGACGTGCTGGACGTGGTGTTCAGGAGCTTCTGCGTAGGGAAGTAACGCAAGTCGCCCGAAACATCACGCCGTTGCCGCCGCGTCGCGTGCGAGCTGGGCGAGCTCCGCGGCATTCGCCCGTACCGCCCACGCGATACCGCGTTCGGCAATTGCTGCCTCGACCATCCGCGCGCCGAGGAAGTAACCGCTCCGTTCCGGGAGCACATAGCGATCGACGGTACGCGCCTCGTCACTCATGCCGCCCGATAGGTAGCGCAACCGAAGGCCCAGACCTGCACGATCCAGGTCCTCGGCGACCGCCCGCGTCATTACAGCTTCCAGCTCGCGTACCCGAGCATACTGACGTCGGCCGAAACCAAAGTACTCCCATGCCGCATGTCCCGGGCTGATCATCTGCGACATATGGACGGCGAGGCCTTCGTTGACGAGGAGCTCACGAAGCGGTGCCTGACGTCCGGTGTCCCAGTACGAGTAGTAACCACCCGACGCCTCGAGGAGCGACCGCATCTCGCTTCGACTCGCAGGGGAGGTATAACGGATCACGTGCGCATATTCGTGCGCCAGCCAGAGCGGAAGCAACTCGGGATCCAGACCGAGGCCCTGTGTGTCCGGATTCGTGACCGACGTGAAGTGCTCGAGACAGGCGAAGGCGATGCCGCGACCATCGACGACGAGCTCACCGGCATTGGCTGCACCGACGCCGACCATCAACACGATATCGACGTCCACATCCTGTGCCAGCAGTTCCGCGCACCGCTCGCCAGTGGCCCGCGCGAGTTCGACCACGTCCGTCCGGGCGAGCATGTCGTAGAGATCGGAACGATCGGCGAGTGCCGTGGACCGCGCCACGTCGCCGAAGTGCGACCCTTCGGGATCTACGACGTAGTTATGCCAGTACGGCTCGAGAATGCGGCGGTGGGCCTGGAAGTAGCGTTGATATGCGGCGACGCGGTCGGTGCTATTGAGAACAGCAAAGAAATCGGGCAGCAGGTTGATCAGCATTCGACCGGGACACGACCTGCGGGAGGGCGGCGCGAGACCCGTCACACGTACGGGGGCGCCGAGAGCAGGCGCGTTGGACGCGGAATGATAGCGGCGGCAGATAGGTCGAACAAGAGACATCGAAAGACTTCCTTCAACCTTTCGCCCCTGACCATCACTGACGGAAGGGCCAGCACCAGCGTTTCGGCAAAGGGGGGTAGGTGTGAAGGAGTGGCACGCTTCTTTCCTTTGAGCCCCATGGAAAGAAGTCCAGGAGCAGGAGACGACCCATGACGACGCTTCAGCAGATCGAACTCCGGTGTCCCATATGCGACACTCGGTTCAAGTCACAGCAGGTGATCTCGACGAATTCGTTCGGCGGCAAGCGGACGGATTTCCACGAGCGCGCCGCGGGTACGCAGCCACTTCCGTTCCTCATCCACATGTGCAGTCGCTGTGGCTACTCCGGAGCGGAGCGCGACTTCACCGAGGAAACCGACGTGACGGCCGTTCTCCGCGAACACGTCTGGAACGAGCTCGCGCCCCAGATCTCCACCGTCGCCGTCTCGGGGTCGGAAAAGTACGAGGCGGCAGCGAAGGTGGCTGACTGGCAGGCGCTCGATGCGCGTCACGTCGCGGATCTGCTGCTCCGTGCTGCCTGGTGCTGCGTGGACGAGAACGATACTGAAGCGGAGCGTTTCTTTCGCCGCAAGGCGGCCTGGAAGTTCGAGGAGGCGCTGTCGAGCTTCGACGGCGTGGTTCGCGAAGAGCGTGCAGTGCTGACCTATCTCGTCGGTGAGCTGTGGCGCCGGGTCGGCGACGCGGCGCGCGCCACGGAGTGGTTTGATCGCGTTCCCGGAGAACTCACGGATACCGCGACCCAGCAATGGGTACTCGATGCGGCGCGGCAGCAGCGCGACTGTCCGCGGGAGTGGTTCGGTTGACCGTGATGCGCTGACCGACGGCATCACCGAGAGGTGTCCCTCGCCAGGACACCTCTTCTTACGTCAACGGTCTGCTGAAGCTTGGCTGTGAAACGCGCTCCACCTGGTCAGCGCGTGCCGAACAGTCGGTCGCCGGCATCGCCGAGGCCAGGGAGGATGTAACCCTGTTCGTTCAGCTCACGGTCCAACGCCGCGCAGTAGACGATGACGTCGGGATGTGCCTCCGCGAGCCGACGAACCCCTTCCGGTGCCGCGACGAGACAGAGGAAGCGGATTCGGCTGGCTCCCGCCCGCTTGAGCGACGCGACTGCGGCTGACGCACTGCCGCCCGTGGCCAACATTGGATCGAGGAGAAAAAAATCGCGTTCGGCTGCATCGCCGGGGACCTTGAAGTAGTAGTCGACTGGTTTGAGCGTGTCATGGTCACGATACAGGCCGATGTGGCCCACGCGCGCGCCGGGCACCAGCCGGGCGACGCCCTCGACCATCCCCAGACCGGCGCGGAGAATCGGGACGAGCGTGAGCTTCTTCCCGCTCACCCGCTTACCGATCGTTCGCTCGAGTGGCGTCTCGACCGGCGCGTCCTCGAGTGTCAGCTCGCTTGTTGCTTCATAGGCAATGAGGGTGGCGATCTCGTCCACCAGCTCCTTGAAGATCTTCGTGGGCGTGGCGCGATCGCGCAGCAGCGAGAGCTTGTGCTGTACCAGCGGATGCGAGGCGACACGCAGGGTGGGGAACGCGGGGGTGGTGTCCATGCCGCGGAAGCTACTAACTTCGCGCGCATGAAAGAATACCAAGCGGTGATGCTGCGGCTGTCGCGCCACGCCCGTGACGATGAAGATGCGCTGACAGACCTGTTGAACGAGCGAAGCCGAAGTGGCTGGCTTCCGGCAATGACGTCGCAGGACGATCATCGGCTCACGATCATCTTCGAGCGCCCGAGCGACGCGGAAGTCTGATCCGGCCCCGCGCACGTCGCGAGATCCATGACTTCTGACGCCCCCTCAGCCCTGCGGCACGACCCACCAGCGGCCATCATCGATGCCGGTATCCGCTGCCTCGCGCGCGACGGATTGCAAGCCACGAGCATGGGCGCCATCGCAGCCCGCGCAGGAGTGAGCAAGGCGCTCCTGCACTACCACTTCACGGATCGTGCAGCCCTGCTGGCCGACATGACCGCGACGATCACGCAGCGACTCGTCCTGCGGGAGCGAGGAGCACTGTCTGCCGCGCAGGGGGAGCCGGCCGTCGACCTTCTCTGGAAGTGGCTGGATGAAGAGCTTGCTCGGGGAGAGCTGCATGCGCTCGTGGAGCTGCAGGGGGTGCGCGACGCGTCCGTGCGCGACGCACTCGCCGCGAGCAGCCTGCTTCGTCACGAGGCCGCTCGGGAGACGGTGGCACGCCTGTTCCAGCGACTTGGATTGACACCTCGCGTCCGTGTGGACCTGATCGGAAATACGGTGATGACGTTCGTGGATGGTCTCGCCGTCGATCCCGTTCCGAGCGGCGACCGACGAACCAGCTTCGACGTGTTCTGGCTCGCCCTGCTTGGACTCGGCCAGTAGCTCGATTGCGTTTGCAGGGCGTCCGACCCCCGCTAGGTTCACGCTGATGCGCTCCCGCCGTTCGCGTCCCGCACGTGTCCTGATCATGCTGTGCAGCGTGGTGCTGGTCAGCTGGCTGGGGTCGCTGGCATCCGTTCTCTACTGGGAAGGGCACGACCAGGCTCGACCGACGGGTGCGATCGTCGTGCTCGGTGCGGCGCAGTACGTGGGCCGACCATCGCCTGTACTGCGTGCCCGCCTCGACCACGCGATTGCGCTGTGGAGACGACAACTCGCTCCCAGGCTGATCGTCACGGGTGGAGTCGGCACCGGTGATACGACCAGCGAGGCGGCGGTAAGTCAGCGCTACTGCGTGCAGCATGGCGTGCCGTCGTCCGCCATCCTGATGGAGACGGAGGGACGTACCACCAGCCAGTCCATGGATGGGGTCGCGCGCCTCATGGAAACGATGCACCGACGTGACGTGCTCCTGGTGAGCGATCCGTTCCACATGCTGCGACTGGCGATCCTGGCGCGAAGACACGGCCTCGAGCCGTTCACCTCACCAACACCGACGAGCCCCATCACGGCGAGCCCGGTCGAACGCTGGAAATACGCCTTGAGCGAATCCATCAAGGCACCCCTCGCGTTCATCTTCGAGGGAGCAGGGCAGTAAGCC
Organism: Gemmatimonadales bacterium; assembly: GCA_038236775.1. GTDB lineage: Bacteria > Gemmatimonadota > Gemmatimonadetes > Gemmatimonadales > Gemmatimonadaceae > AG11. The sequence continues at coordinate 85,197 of JBBRZK010000005.1, read as the reverse complement.
GCCTCCGCCGTCCCGTCTGGAGAGGGACAATCGTTTGCGCCGGAGCCGTGCCTACCCGGCTTAGCTTCCCCGACTACAATTTGTACTGATGCACATTCCGATCGAAACATTCCGGCTGTCCAACGGGCTGCTCGTGGTCCTGTCCGAAGACCATACAGCGCCCATCGTGGCCGTGAATCTCTGGTATCACGTAGGGTCCGCAAACGAACGCCCGGGACGAACCGGGTTCGCGCACCTCTTCGAGCACATGCTCTTCCAGGGGTCGGCGAACGTTGGTTCCAACGAGCACTTCGAACTCGTGCAGCGAGCCGGCGGGACGCTCAACGGATCGACCTGGCTGGATCGGACGAACTACTACGAAACGGTGCCCTCGAACCAGCTGGAACTCGCGCTGTGGCTCGAGGCGAATCGCATGGGCTACCTGCTGCCGGCCATGACGCAGCAGAAGCTCGATACCCAGCGCGACGTCGTGCAGAACGAACGACGGTGGTCGATGGACAACCAACCGTACGGCACCTGGTGGGAACGGCTGCCGGCGCTGGCGTTTCCGGAGTCGCATCCGTTCCACCACTCGCTGATCGGGTCCATGGCCGACCTGGACGCAGCGAGCCTCGAGGACATCGCGGCGTTTTTCACGACGTACTACACACCCGACAACGCCGTGCTGTCGATTGCCGGCGATTTTGACGTGGCGGATGCGCGAGTCATGGTCGAACGGCACTTCGGCGCCATTCCACGTGGTGCGGCCAGGCCAGCCCTGCCGGACATGACCGTACCTCCCACATTCGGCGCGCCGCTTCGGGAAGTCATCTCTGACGACGTCATGCTCCCGCGCCTTTTCGTCGCGTTCCGTTCGGCGATCTTTGGCTCGGAGGACTACTACACCGCGAGCGTGACGGGTGCCGTCCTCGGACTTCGCAAGGGAAGCCGACTGCACCGGGTCCTCGTCCGGGAACAGCAGGTGGCCGCTGAGGCGACCGCGTTCACATACGACTTGGCGAAGGGGAGCGACCTGCTCGTGGTGGACGTCACGGCGCGCCCGGAAACAACGGCCGATGCACTCGAGCGTGCCGTGCACGCCGAGCTCGATCGCCTGGTGGCCAGCGGCGTGACCGATGACGAAGTCGCGCGCGCCGTCGCGCTCGTGGAAACGGACCTCATCGCGGCGCTCCAGTCAGCCGGCGATCGCGCCGATCGCCTGTCGATGTTCGCGACGTATTTTGGCGATCCCGGGCTGGTGAACGTACAGGCCGACCGATACCGAAGTGTCACGGCAGCGCACGTGAACGCGTTCATCGCGACACATCTGGTGTCGGAGAATCGGGCCAGCCTGCTCTACATTCCGCGTGAGTCCGCCGAGGTGCCGATGCAGGACGACCTCGCAATGGCGGAGGCACCATGACGACCGGCACGCACGCTGGAGCGCCGACGGTAAAGCCGTCGGCAACACAGCCACGCGACTATCGATTTCCGCCGTTCGAGCAGCGCATGCTCTCGAACGAAATCCGCCTGCTGATCGCCACCGTCCCGAAACTGCCCCTCGTGACTGTGCTGGCGCTCGTCGAGGCTGGCGCCGCGACGGAGCCCGCGGGTCAGCATGGCGTGGCGACACTGACCGCGCGTCTGCTGCTGGAGGGGGCCGCCGGCATGGATGGCGCCGCGCTGGCGGACCGATTCGAGCGTATCGGTGCCTCCGTGGAATCGCATGCCGACTGGGACGTTGCCACTGTCTCGCTGACCACGCGGAGCAACCGATTGCCGGATGCCCTTGGGCTCGTCAGCGACCTGCTGCGACGTCCCGAGTTTCCCGAGCGCGAAGTGCAGCGGCTGAAGGAGCAACGCCTTGCCGAATTGCTGCAGCAGCAGGCCGAGCCGCGTGGCCTGGCGGACGAACAGTTCGCTGCGGCGACATACGATGCAACGGCCCGCTACGCAACGCCGGAAGATGGCGACGCGACGAGCGTGCGCGCGCTCACGAGGACGGATGTCGATGCATACTATGCGGCGCGCTATCAACCAGCGGGAACCACCCTCGTGTTTGCTGGCGACATCACGGTGGACGCCGCAGTGGCGCTGGCGGAGTCGCTGTTCGGCGACTGGGGCGGCGTGCGGCCGCAACCGGCACCTGTCGGCATTGATACAGCGCAGCCGGGCCGACTCGTACGCGTGGTGGCAAAAGCCGATGCCCCGCAGTCCGAGCTTCGTGTTGGCCACGTGGGCCTTCCGCGCACCACGGCGGACTATTTCGACGTCATGGTAATGAACGCCGTGCTCGGCGGACTGTTCTCGTCGCGCATCAACCTCAACCTGCGCGAAGTCCACGGCTACACCTACGGCGCGACGTCGGCGTTCGAGTGGCGGCGAGGAGCGGGACCCTTCGTGGTTCAGACTGCCGTCAAGAGTGACGTCACCGCAGCCGCGGTGCAGGAGATCCTCCACGAAATCGAGCGCATACGCGCGACACCGATCAGCGAAGACGAACTCACGCTGGCCACCAGCTATCTCGACGGGGTGTTTCCCATTCGCTACGAAACCACGGCGGCCATCGCCGGCGCGCTCGCAAACCTCGTCGTGCACGGCTTGCCTGACGACTACTACGCGGCGTATCGGACGAAGGTCAGGGCCGTGACGACGAATGGCATCCTGCGCGCCGCGCAACAGCACCTGCATCCTGACCGCCTGCGCATCGTCGTCGTGGGGGATCCCGAGATCGTGGCGGCACCCGTCGCGGCTGCGACGGGCATGGCGCCGGAGATCGTCAGCGCCGGCGAGGAGGAGGGGTCGTGAGCCCGGCGAAGAAGGCGCCGACAGGCCCGTCAGTCGTAACGGCAGCAGAACTGCGATCGCGCGTGACCGGTGAGCGACCCAGGGAGATGCAGTCGACCCGGGAATTGTACCGGGGGAAGATCATCAGCCTGGGTCGCGACACCGTGACGTTTCCCGACGGAACCGTGGCGGACATGGACATCGCCCGGCATCCAGGTGCGTCGGCGATCGTGCCCTTCCTGAGCGGACCCATGGGCGATGAGCCGCAGGTGCTCATGCTGCGGCAGTACCGATATGCTGCGGGGGGCTACCTGTATGAAATCCCTGCGGGCCGGCTTGATCCGGGCGAGACGCCCCTGCAGTGCGCGGCGCGCGAACTCAAGGAGGAAACCGGGTGCACGGCCGATCACATCGAGCCCATGACCTCGATCCTGACGACGCCGGGGTTCACGGATGAAGTCATCCACCTCTTCATGGCGACGGGCCTCACCATGGGCGAGCATCACCGAGAGGCGGATGAGTTCGCTGACAATGTGATCATGCGCCTCTCCGAGGCACTGGAACGGATCAGCCAAGGCGAGATCACGGACTCGAAGACTGCGCTGGGACTGATGTTCGCAGCCGGATTCAAGACCGGGTAAGCAAGCTCTACAATATAATCCGCCGAGCTCACCTCGCGGCAGCACGAAAACCCATGTGCCTTCGGATGTGTCAAAAGTGGACACACACCGAAGGCATTTGCGCGAAGTGTGCTAAAAAGAGGACGGCACCGGCACGCATTCGAGTCAGCCAACACCTCCGCAACTAATACAAGTCTTTGTATTACAACACTTTGCGAAATGTTCCATGGGAGAAGTCCTTGGGCATGCCCTCTGCCTTTGCAGGGGTGCAGAAAGCGAGGAGAGACGAGACGCAGGAGCTCACCCTCGCACACCCTTTCGCAGGACCGGGGGATACCACCATGGCTGACATCGCAATGAAGCGGACTGCCCAGCAAGGGCCTTCGATCCGCGAACAACTTCGGGCGATGGACGACGCCGACATCGTCGCGTCCTTTCTGGGCGGCGAAGAGCGCGCATTTCAGGAGCTCGTCGAGCGCTATCAGACACGCCTGCTGAACTTCATATATCGCACGATCGGTGATCGGGAGAAGGCAGAAGACCTGGTACAGGAAGTGTTCATCCGCGTTTACCGGCACCTTCATCGGTTCGACCGGTCGAAGAAGTTCTCGACCTGGGCGTATACGATCGCCTCGAACCTGGCCAAGAACGAGCTGCGGAACCGCTCGCGGAACCCGCTCGTGCTGTTCCAGACGATCAAGGGCAACTGGGACGATGACGACCGGCCGCTGCAGTTCGAGGACACGACGGCACGCCCGGACGACCTCTATCGCAAGCGCCACCTGCGCGAACTGGTCGCGGAGACGGTTGCCAAGTTGCCAGAGCATCATCGCCAGGTGTTCGTCCTGCGTGAGCTGGAAGGCAAGTCGTACGAGGAGATCGCCGAGATCACCGACTGCAACCTCGGCACGGTAAAATCGCGACTGAACCGTGCGCGGAACGCCTTCGCCGAGATCATCGAACCCTGGGTGGATTAGGGCGCCAGACGGCTGGAACAAGTGCACCACACCGAGGGCGTCCCATACGGGCCGCCCTCGGCGCACATGATCTGGAACAGCCCCCGGTACAGAGGGTACGTTGGGCAGCGCAATTGGTCCCTCACCAGTGCCTTGCCCTCATGAATTGTCGGGAGTTTCGGCGAAAGCACGACGCGTACGTAGACGACACGCTCAGCGGTGTCGACTTCGACGGCATGGCGCGTCATCGCCAACTCTGCGAGCGCTGTGCGCAACTGGATACTCGGGTTCGCCGGGCTCTGCTGGTCGCGCGCAACCTCCCGACCATCCGGCCATCGGCTGCGTTCAACGACAGACTGCAGGCGCGGCTGAGCGCGGAGCGCACCTCCGGCGCACCATGGCACGGGGACGAAGCACCGGGGAGCTACCTCAGCGCGTCTCGCCGGTCCCGGCCCGCGACCTACGCGGTGGTAGTGACTGCCGTCGCAACCGTGGCGGCGCTCGCTGGCCTCGCGAGCCACACATCATCCCGCGACGACGTGATCCACCTCGCTCCGGTCGTCGCGTCGCGTCCTGCTTCGGAACCGTCGACGTTCGCGACATCGACCATCGTCGCATCGATGCCGGCCGGGATGCCGCTCTGGTCTGCCGTCTTCGTGGCGCAGCAGGCGCCGTGGCACTTCGCCAGCGACGCCGCGGCGCGATAGCATCACGCAACCCGTGTCGGTCCCACTCCCGGTGCGGCGTCGTATATTCCGCGCATGGCGTCCGCCGGCGAGAAAGCGCTCCATGCCGCGCTGAAGAAGCGTGTCTTCGACCCCGTCTACTACTTCCACGGTGACGACGACTTTCTCAAGGATCTTCGCATCCGGGAACTCGTCGACGCGGCGGTAGACCCCGCGACGCGCGACTTCAACCTCGAGCTTCGGCGCGGGGCGGAAACGGACGCGGAATCGCTCGATTCACTGCTGAGCACCCCACCCATGCTTGCCGAACGTCGGGTGGTCGTGATCCGCGATGCGGACAAGCTGAAGAAGGATGCCCGCGCGTTGCTCGACAGATATCTCGACCGTCCGCCACAGGATGTGGTGCTCCTGCTGGTGTCGGCAACCGGCGTCCGGGCTGACAAGAGCCTGAGCGACCGCAGCACGGCAGTGGAGTTCGCGCCGCTCAGCGGAGACCGTGTGCCGAAGTGGGTGACGTACCAGGCCGAAACCGTGCTGGGACGCACGATCACTCCAGGGGCGGTCGCGCTCATCGTGGAAGCTGTTGGGGAGGATCTCGCACAGCTGGCCACCGAACTCGAGAAGCTCGCCAGCTTCTCCGGGGACATGATCGACGCAGCGGCCGTCTCCGCCGTCGTGGGCGTGCGCCGCGGCGAGTCCCTCGGCGATCTGCTCGACGCGGTGGCAGCGCGCGATGCGACCAAGGCGCTCTCGCTCATTCCAGGCGTGCTGCAGCAGCCGAAGATGAACGCGGTGCTCATCGGCATGCACCTGACGACGCAGACACTGGCGCTCTCGTACGGCGAGGCGGCGCGCGCACGCGGCGTTCCGGCACGCGGCCTCTACACCGAGTTCATGTCGCTGCTGAAGGAAACCGGGGCCTTTCCCGGTCGCCCGTGGGGCGAGGCGGTGAATGCGTGGACGAAGCATTCCGAGGGATGGACCGCCGCTGCGCTCGACGCCGCGCTGGCTGCGCTGCTGGCCGCCGACGAGGCATTCAAGGAGACGAAAGTGTCCTCCGACGAGCAGCTGCTGACGTCACTCGTACTGACGCTGTGCGGCACTGGGTCGCGCCGCCGCGCCGCCTGATCGTACCTCTCCTCCAAACGAATCAATGCACCGGCTCCTTCGGTTCTGCAGTGTGTTCCTGTTCCTGGCCGGCACCCGCGTGTCGGCACAGGCGTCTCCGCTGGTTCCCCCGCCGACGGATTCCCTCTTTCGTCGTGCCCGTCGCCTCGTGAGCGAGGGCAACGGCACGGCCGGCCGCGCGCTGGTGGACTCGGTCCTGAAGACCGAGACGGAAGGAACCTCCGGCTACGGCAATGCGCTGTACTGGCGCGGCGCGCTGTCCGAGACCGCTGCGGATGCCGAGCGCGACTACCGGCGCGTGATCGTGGAGTACCCGTTGTCTGCGTACGCGGACGATGCGCTCCTCGCCATTGCCGAGCTGGAACAGGCGCGCGGTGACCGGGCAGGCGCGCTGCTGCACCTGCAGCGCTTCGTGCGCGAGCATCCGGTGAGCCCGTCGCGCGGAACGGCTGCCTTCGCCGCCGCGCGCCTCGCATTCGAACAACGGGACACGCGAACCGGCTGCGCCATGATCGCCGAGGCTCGTGCGTCCGTGCCGACAACCGACGTGGAGCTGCGCAACCAGATCGATTATTTCGGCGAGCGGTGCGCGTCGGCAGATGCGACGGCCGCTCCTGTCGTTGCGCCGGCGAAGACAACCGCGACACCATCGCCACGCGATTCACTCGGTGCCGCAAGCACTCGAGCGACACCGGTACCAGCGCGGCCGGCGCCGACGCGGGAACGACCGCGCACGAAGACACCGACAAAGCAGCCACCCGCACCTGTCGCCACACCCGCGCCGCGTGCTGCAACACAACCCGACGTGCGCCACGCATCGCCGCGCTCATCGTTCACGATCCAGCTGGCCGCGTACAACACGCATGCCGACGCCGAGCGTCTCGTCGCCAGGCTGGGCGCCAAGGGCGTGAAGGCGCGGGTGAGCGGAACGACGAAGCCATTTCGCGTGCGACTCGGCTTCTATCCCACGCGCCAGGATGCGGTAGATGCCGTCGCGGAGCTCAAGCAGCGCGGCATCATCGGATTCGTGACGACCGAGGCGCCCCCGCCGGGGGGCAAGGCCCCGTGAGCGGTGGCAGCGCGACGCCGCTGATGCAGCAGTACCGGGAGATCAAGTCGCGGCACCAGAGCGCGATCCTGTTCTTCCGGATGGGTGACTTCTACGAAATGTTCTACGAGGATGCGGAGACGGCCGCGCGCGTCCTGGGACTCACGCTGACATCCCGTAACAACGGAGGCGCCGCGGAGGTCCCGCTCGCCGGCGTCCCCGTGAAGGCCGGTCCCGAGTACGTTCGCCGCCTGGTGCAGCAGGGATTTCGTGTCGCCATCTGTGAGCAGGTGGAGGATCCGAAGCTCGCGAAAGGCATCGTGCGGCGCGAAGTGGTGGAGACCATCTCGCCCGGCGTTGCCTTCGCCGACGACCTGCTCGACGGCGCGAAGAACAACTTCGTGGTCGCGATCGGTGCTGTCTCAGGGAATCAGGTGGGCATCGCGGCCGCGGACGTGTCCACGGGCGAGTTCCGCCTCAAGCTGACCGCGCGCGCCGAGCTGGATACTGTGCTGGCGCGATTCGCCCCGCGTGAGGTGCTGGTCCCGCGCGGCATGTCCGACCTGCCGCGCACGTCCGCCCTCGACGGCGTGCTCGTGACCGAGCGCGAACCGTGGGAGTTCGACGAGGCCATGGCGCGAGAGGACCTCGCACGCCAGTTCGACGTGCGCGGCCTCGACGGGATGGATCTCGACACAGGGGACGGCCTCGCGATTGCCGCGGGTGGAGCATTGCTCCGATACCTCAAGGAGATGCAGCCAGCGGGCGTGCCGCAACTCGCCAGGCCCAGCGTGGAGCGAGCCGGCGGCGTCATGCCGCTCGACGAGATGACACGCCGCAATCTCGAACTGGTGGAATCGCTGCGCGGAACGGACACCTCGGGCACCCTGCTCGCGGTGCTCGATCGCACGATGACGCCCATGGGCACACGCCTCCTCCGCCAGTGGCTGCTCGCACCACTCGTGGACCGGGCGCGCATCGACCTCCGGCTCGACGCGGTGGGAGCACTCGTCGCCGACGCGAGCGCTCGCGACGCACTGCGCACTGCCCTCGACGGCGTGCGCGACCTGGAGCGACTCGGCAGCAAGGCAGCCGCCGGCCGTGCAACGCCGCGGGAGATGGTCGCCCTCGGACTCTCGCTCGCGCGCCTGCCGGACGTGGAAGCTGCCGCACGTCGACTCGGCGGCGCCGGCGCGACGTCCCACCTCATGCGCCAGTGGGATGGTTGTGCCGAAATGGCGTCCGCCGTTCGCGCGACACTCGTGGAGCGTCCGCCGCTGCAACTCGGAGACGATGCGACCATCGCTCACGGGATCGATGCAGAACTCGACCAGCTTCGACTCCTCCGGGACGGAGGCAAGGACGCAATCGCCGGCATCCAGGCGGAGGAACGCGCGCGCACCGGCATCCCGTCGCTCAAGGTCGGATTCAATCGCGTCTTCGGCTATTTCATCGAGGTCACGAACGCCCACCGCGACCTGGTTCCCGCGGACTACCAGCGTCGCCAGACCCTCACCGGCGCGGAGCGCTTCGTCACACCGGCCCTGAAGGAGTACGAGGAGAAGGTCCTCACCGCCGCCGAGCGCATCGAGGAACGCGAGCGGGCGTTGTTCGACGCCTTGCGTGCCAGCATCGGTCGGGAAGTAGGCCGCCTTCAGTGCGCCGCGCGGATCGTGGCCGAATTGGACGCACTGGCTGCGCTGGCCGACGTGGCGGCGCGCGAAGGGTACACGCGCCCGGTACTGACGGACGACTTCGCCCTCGAGATCCGCGCCGGCCGGCATCCGGTCGTCGAGCGCATGATGCCGCGCGACAAGTTCATCCCGAACGACCTGGACCTGACCGATGAGGCCCGCCTGATGATCCTCACCGGGCCGAACATGGCGGGGAAGAGCACAATTCTTCGCCAAGTGGGACTAATTGTGCTGATGGCGCAGTCGGGCAGTTTCGTGCCCGCGGCGGCGGCGACCATCGGTGTGTGCGACCGTGTCTTCACGCGCGTGGGCGCGAGCGACAACCTCGTGCGCGGCCAGTCGACCTTCATGGTCGAGATGGCCGAGACGAGCGCCATCCTGCACACAGCTACGGCACGGAGCCTGGTGCTCCTCGACGAGATCGGGCGTGGAACGAGCACCTACGACGGGGTGTCGATCGCGTGGGCGGTGAGCGAGCACCTGCACGACCGTGTCGGCTGCAAGACGATCTTCGCGACGCACTATCACGAGCTCGTGCAGCTCGCGGATGAATTAGTAGCTGTTCGGAACTATAACGTCGGCGTTCGCGAAGTGGGTGACCAGATCCTCTTCCTGCATCGGCTCCAGCCCGGTGGCGCGGACCGTTCCTACGGGATCGAAGTGGGACGACTGGCCGGACTGCCGGCGCCCGTGATTGCCCGTGCACGCACGGTCCTCGCACTGCTCGAGGGCGAGGCGGAGCACCTGGTGCCCGGGCTCGCGCCGGCGCGTGATGCCCGCGCCGTGCGCCAGGCCGCCACTCCGAGCTCGCAGCTCGGGCTGTTTGCCGCGCCGGAACCACACGTCGCGGTGGAGCGCCTCCGGACGATCGACGTGAACCTCCTCACGCCGCTCGCTGCGCTGCAACTGGTCGCCGAACTCGCCGAGCAGGCAAAGTCGTGACCCGGCGGACCGGATACATTGCGGGCATGATCCCGCTTCCGCGCGCAACGACCCTGCTGCTTTTCGCCATGGCGGGATGCATGGAGAAGGACACGACGCAGAAAATGGCGCAGGCCTTCCAGCGTGGCGCAGCCCGGCCGGACGAAGTCCCCAAGGTGTTGAACACGGACCTTCCGTTCCGCTATCCCGCCGTGCTGTACGCGCGCAGGGTGCAGGGCAACGTCACGCTGCGTCTCTATGTCGACACCACGGGCCAGGTCCGGGCGGATTCGACCCGCATCGAGGAATCCAGCGGGTACGCCGGACTGGATTCCGCTGCGGTGAAGGGCTCGCAAGAGCTTCGATTCGTGCCGGCCAAGCTGCACGGAGAGCCACTCGCGACAACGGTGCTTTTTCCCGTCTACTTCCGTCATCCGGAGGCACATGCACTGCCGGGCGACACGATCCTGAACCGGCACGCTCCTACGCCATGACCCGCAACCTCCATCCGTACGACAGCGTCCTCGACACAATCGGCTGGACGCCGCTCATCCGCCTCAACCGGATTACCCGTGGCCTGCGTGCGCCGGTGTACGGGAAGGCGGAATTCTTCAATCCGGGCGGCTCGGTGAAGGACCGGATCGGCATGCCGATCATCGAGCAGGCCGAGCGCGACGGCTCGCTGCGTCCGGGCGGGACGATCGTGGAGGGAACGAGCGGCAACACCGGCGTGGGGCTCGCGATCGCGGCGGCGCTCAAGGGCTACAAGTGCATCTTCACGATGCCCGACAAGATGTCGCAGGAAAAGGTGCGCCTGCTGAAGGCGTTCGGTGCGGAGGTGATCGTGACGCCCACGGCGGTGGCTCCGGATCACCCGGACAACTACGTGATGATGGCGAAGCGGATCGCGGAAGAGACGCCGAACGCGATCCTCGCGAACCAGTTCTACAACCAGGCGAACACGAATGCGCACTATGCCACGACCGGCCCGGAGCTGTGGGAACAGTCGGAGGGTCGGATCACGCACTTCGTCGCGGCAGCCGGCACCGGCGGCACGCTCACTGGCGTGGGACGCTACCTGAAGGAAAAGAACCCAGCGATCCGGATCATCGCCGGCGATCCGCAGGGATCGATCCTCGCCGAGCTGTGGCGCAGCAAGGGCGCGCACAAGATCGAAGGGGCGCCGTACAAGGTCGAAGGCATCGGGCAGGACAAGCTGCCGGGGACCCTCGACCTCTCCGTGGTAGACGATTACCGCACGGTGAGCGATCGCGACGCCTTCGCGATGGCGCGTCGGCTCACGCGGGAGGAAGGACTGTTCGTGGGTGGCTCCGCCGGCCTGATCACGCACCTCGCGCTGCAGGTGGCGCGCGAGATCGACGACCCGTCGGCGTTCGTCGTGACGTTCCTGTGCGATACGGGCGAGCGATACCTCTCGAAGCTCTACAACGACGAATGGATGCGCGAGAACCAGCTGCTCGAGCCGGATCGCGTGACGCTGGGAGACCTGCTGGAGCACAAGGTGGCCTCTGCGCCGGCTGCGGTCGTGAGCGCTGCGCCAGGCCAGCAGGTGCGCCAGGTGCTGGGGCTCATGCGCCTGCACGACGTGTCGCTGCTGCCCGTTTTCGAGAACGGCCGGTGCGTGGGCAGCGTGACGGAGTATGCGCTCACACAGCGCGGCCTCGAGAGCTCGCGCTTCCTGGATGCGGTGGTCAGCGAGGTCATGGACGAGCCATTTCCTGTCGTCGACGCCAGCCAGCATGTCGAGTCGGTCCAGAAGGTGCTATCGAAAGCGACGCCAGCCGTGCTGGTGACCGTCGCCGGGGCCATTTCCGGAATCGTCACACGCAGCGACATGCTGGCGTACTTGATGAACAGGTGAGTACGCGCACCATTCCTCTTTCTCCCTAGTCCGTGCGAATCACAGTCCTGATGGGCGGCACGTCCTCCGAGCGCGACGTGTCCCTGGCGTCGGGCCTCCGCATTGCCGAGGCCCTGCGGTCGCGCGGCCATATCGTGCGCACGGTCGACACGGCGAAGGGTGCGGTGTCGGAAGCGGAAGAGCGTCGCCTGCTCGCCGGCGGCGTGGTGAAGACCCTGCCACCCACTCCGACCGACCTGGCGCGGATGGCTGCGGAGTCGGTGGCGGAAACCGCGGCGCGCCTGCCGAAGCGCGGCGACTGTGACGTCGCCTTCCTTGCGCTGCACGGCGGTCGGGGTGAGGATGGAACGATCCAGGCGCTCCTCGATCTTGCCGGAGTGGCCTACACGGGCAGCGGGCACCTGGCCAGCGCACTGGCGATGGACAAGGATCTTTCCAAGCACCTCATGCGAGCGCACGGCGTACAGACGGCCGACTGGCTGATGGCATTCGATCCGGCGTCACCGCCGGATGCGGAAGTGGTCGGTCGCACGCTGGGGTGGCCCGTGATCGTGAAGCCGTCGAAGCAAGGGTCCACGGTGGGCCTTTCCCTCGTTCGCGACGCCAGCGAACTACAGCCCGCGATTGCCGAGGCGTTCAAGCATGACGACGAAGTGATGCTCGAGCAGTTCATCGCGGGACGCGAGCTGACGGTGAGCATCCTGGGCGGGCTCGCGCTGCCGGTGGGCGAGATCATTCCCAAGAAGGAGATCTACGACTACGAGTGCAAGTACACGCCGGGCATGGCGACGGAGACCTTTCCTGCGGCACTCACGCCCGAGGAAAGCGCGAGCGTGCAGGAGCAGGCGCAGCGGACGTTCGCGGCGCTCAAGCTGTCCGGCTGCGCTCGTATCGATTTCCGCATGACGAGCGAGGGTGCGTTCTACTGCCTCGAGGCGAACACCCTGCCGGGCATGACGGGCACGAGCCTGGTGCCTCAGTCGGCGGCGGCGGCCGGTATCACGTTTCCCGAGCTGTGCGAGCGCGTGGCGCAGCTTGCGGTGGGGTCATCGTCAAGCGTGTCCCGCGCGACATGACACCAGGGCGCGGGAAGTTGCCCAGCTTGAGCACGGCGCTCGCCGGCATTCCAGCGGCCGTGCAGCGGTCCGGTCCGTGGAGCGGCCGACGGCAGTTGTTCGTGCAGTTCGCGGTGGAGGCGGAGACGGCGACCATCTACACCGCCGATGCCCTGCGCGGCGAGCTGGCACGCCTCGCGGCCCGTTCGCGCTATCACTCGGTGGCCATCGTGGGGCGGGACGCACTGGCGGAGAGTGAGTTCCTGATGGCCGCGTTCGGCCAGCCGGGCCCGCTGCCGGTGATGCTCGACCATGACGGCCAGCGCCCGTCGGCGCTCGAGGGCCTGGTGTCGTCGCTCGCGCTGGTGCAGGTGACGCTGGACGGCAGCGAAGGGTCGGCCGCAGTGGAGCGGGCGTGCAGTTCGGTCGCGCTGGCGGCGAAAAAGCAGGTGCCGCATGCGCTCGCCATCCTGCCGACGACCCGGTCGAGTGACGGGCCGCTTTTGCGGATCGTCGAGCAGGTACACGAGGCCAGCAGCGACACGCAGATCGTGGTGCATCCCCTGATCGAGCGGGCCAGGGAGTACGACCGGCGCTGGGTACACTGGCTGCAGGAAGCGATGGCGGTGCACGCGGACGTTCGCATCCTGCCGCGATGGACGGACAGCGGCGCCGCACCGTCGGACGAACTCCACAACGGGCACTCCGATTAGTGCGTTGAGGAACGGGGGCTCGCCCGGCGCGAGCGCATAACAGTTCAGCGGCTGCAGCGCAGCACCGTGCGATGGCAACTTCACTCCACCACATCGACGAGCAGGAAACACCTCGACTGACGCGAGGCGTTCGCGCGCTGTTCGCAATCAACGTCGCGATGCTGTTCCTGCAGTGGACAGTCGTGAGTGACGCGGATGCGTTCGCCGTACTCGGGTTCCAGGACGGGAGCCTCCAGCGCACGCTGTGGAGCGCGGTCACGTACCTGTTCGTGCACTACAGTGTCTGGCATCTGGCGCTGACCATGTATGCGCTGCTTGCCTTCGGGCCGCGGCTCGAGGCCGCGATGGGCACGCGCGGCTTCCTGCTCTACTTCCTGTGGTGCGGGCTCGGCGGCGCGATGTTCCACCTCCTCTTCATGCGTGGCGGGCTGCTCGTGGGGGCATCGGCCGCTGTGTTCGGCGTGATGTTCGCCTACTGGCAGAACTGGCCGAGGGACACGGTGTCGCTGTTCGGGGCGCTTCCGATGCGCGCGTGGACGCTGGTGGTGCTCCTGATCGTGGCGAACCTTGCGGCGGGCATGCTCGGCGCGGCCGATCCGGCGGCGGGTGGAAACCCGTGGACCTACCTGGCGCACCTGGGTGGACTGGCCTTCGGGTGGTTGTACCTGCGCAAGCCGCCGGCGATGAACCTGGACCGGTTGCGGCACCGTGTCTCCCCAGCGCCCGACTATCCGGACGAGACGCCGCCCCGGGCAGTGCCGCGCACGCTGCCGCGCGCCCGGACGCAGCGGGACGAAGTGGACGAGATCGTGGCGAAGAGCAAGGCGGTGGCGGCGCAGAAGCGACCGGCCACGCGCGTGCTGGTGACCCCCGTCCGTTCGTCGACCGAGGCGCGTGCTGCCGAGCTCGACCGGGTGCTGGACAAGATCTCGTCGACGGGACTGGAGAGCCTGTCCGGCGAGGAGCGGGCCGTGCTGGACGAGATCGCACGGCGGTTGCGCGGCGAGAGCTGACGGCCGCACGGACAGGGAGGAGATGGGAGCGCTGAGCGAGACGCGCTGAGACTCCCGGAGAAAGAAAGCGCCCCCTGGACTTGCCAGGGGGCAGTACCGCCAGGCCGTTCTCCCGGCGGCAACGGCCGGCCCAGAGGGGACCGGCACGCCTCCAACATACGCCAGTCCCGTACCCGTGCGCCAGAGGCAGTTCGACGGACTAGTTTCCGTCCATGCCGAGACCCGACCTGCTGGAGACGTTCCCGAATCCCTGTCCGGGACGCCCGTACGAGATCGCGATGGAGTGCCCCGAGTTCACCTCGCTCTGCCCCTTGGGCGGGATCGAGACGGACGCCGCCGAGCTGAAACAGCTGGAGGGAGGCGCGCCGGACTTTGCCACGATGCACATCAGGTACGTTCCCGGCGACGTGTGCGTGGAGCTCAAGAGCCTGAAGCTGTACCTGTGGAGCTTCCGCAACGACGGCATCTTCTACGAGCGTGCGGTGAACCGCATCCTCGACGACCTGGCCGCCGCCGTGCGGCCAGTGTGGATGGAAGTGCTCGGCGACTTCAACATCCGGGGCGGAATCAAGAGTGTCATCACGGCGCGTGTGGGTGCCCGCACGGAGTGACGCCGCGCCTGCGCCCGCAGTGACGAATCCGAGGCACACGCGGGTCATGCAGGTGTCCGAGCGAACGGATACGGGAAGGTAGAGCGTTGCTCCCGATCCTGATGTGACCTGCCAGATACGAACATCTCTTGCTGGACCGGGTTCCGGCACCCTAGCTTTTGGCACCCCTCCCTTCTCCTCCCAGAGAGCCTTCATGCAGAAAATCCGATCGCTAATCGGCGGAATCGCCGTTCTTGCGCTCCTCGTTCTTTCCAACACAACGCTCTTCGCACAGGGCGTGACCACCGGTGCACTGACGGGGACGATCACCGACAACACCGGCGCGACCGTGGAAGCGGCCCAGGTGCAGGTGCGCAACGCGCTCACCGGCTATAACGTCGGTACCGTCACCCGTGCATCGGGGCTGTACGTCATCCAGGGCATCGAGCCCAACCAGAACTACCGTATCACGGTCCGGCGCATCGGTTACGCGCCAACCACGCGCGATGGCGTCACCATCTCACTGGGCCAGACGCGCCGCGAGGATTTCAAGCTCGTGCGCGAAGTGGCGATGCTTGGTGAGGTGTCCATCACCGCGTCGGCCACGGATGCCGTGATCAATGCGTCGAAGACCGGCACGAGCACGTCGATCTCGGATTCGGCACTGCGCCGCCTGCCGACGATCAACCGCAACTTCACCGACTTCGTGCAGCTCGTGCCGCAGGTGTCGACGACCACCGGCTACCTCTCCGGCGGCGGCGTGAACCTGCGCCAGAACTCGATCCAGATCGACGGCGCGCAGTCGAGCGACCTGTTCGGCCTGGGCACCACGGGCCAGCCAGGTGCCTCCGCGGGCGCCAAGTCCATCCCGCTGGATGCCGTGAAGGAGTACCAGGTGCTGCTGTCACCGTTCGACGTGCGCCAGGGCAGCTTCGGCGGCCTGCTCATCAACGCGGTGACGAAGAGCGGCACCAATGAGTGGCATGGCACGGTGTACGGGGATTCGCGCAGCCAGAGCCTGACGCGCTCGCAGCCGTACCTCTCCAACTACAAGTCGCAGCACGTCAGCGCGTCGGTCGGCGGTCCGCTGATCAAGGACAGGCTGTTCGTGTTCGCGAGCGGCGAGCTGCAGAAGCTCGACCAGCCGGCGAGCGGCTCCTACATCGGCGCGCCGGACCAGTTCGTGACGCAGGCGACGATCGACTCGGTGACGGCAGCGGCTGCCATCAAGGGGCTCACCGATGCCGGCACCGGCGACCAGGTGTTCAAGAAGAACCCGAACCGGAACGGGTTCATCCGCTTCGATGCGTACCTCCCGTGGTCCACGCGGCTCGTGCTGCGCGACAACTACGCCTCGGCGGACAACAAGGTGTTCAGCCGTGGCCTGGCCACGTCGGCGACGCCGAACTTCAACCTGACGTCGAGCGGCTACGACCTGAGCAACACGTCGAACAGCGCGGTGGCGGAGCTGCTGACGAACATGTCGAGCGGCATGTACAACGAGTTCCTGGCGAACTACTCGACGATCAAGGATTTCCGTACGGTGCCGGTGAAGTTCCCCTTCCTCACGATCCGTGGCATTACCCGCACGGATGACCCGACGAAGACGACGAACTTCGTGCTCGGCACGGAGAACTCCTCGCAGGCCAACTCGCTCGACCAGCGCACGATCGAGCTGACGGACAACCTCACGATTCCGGTGGGATCGCACGCCATCACGATCGGCGCCAAGGCGCTGTACTACAAGTCGATCAACCTGTTCGCGCAGAACTCCTACGGCAACTGGACGTTCGCGAACCTCGCGGCGTTCAAGGCCGGCACGGCCACGTCGTACGTCATCAGCGCCCCGGCGCCGACGGATCCGTACAACGGCCTCGCGACGATCAAGGCGGCGACGTATACCGCATACATCGAGGATGCGTTCCAGGCGACGCCGACGCTCTCGCTCACGTTCGGCCTGCGCATGGACAAGCCCAAGTTCGACAACGTGCCGCCGCTCAACCCGGAAGTGCTCGCGGATTACGGGCGCGAGACGAGCAGCGTGCCGCACGAGGCGCAGTACTCGCCCCGCTTCGGCTTCAACTGGGATGTCACCGGCGACCAGAAGAACCAGCTGCGCGGCGGTATCGGCTCGTTCAGCGGCCCGACCCCGTTCGTGTACCTGTCGAATGCCTTCGGCAACTCGGGCCTGAGCGGCTATTCGTCGATTACGTGCAACGGCGCGGCGCTCACGAACACGTCCACGACGTCCAGCGGCGTGCCGGCCTTCAGCGCAGCGAACGCGGCGAACCCGCCGCTCGCCTGCGTCGGCGGCACGCGACCGGACGGCGTGGTCGTGCCGGGCGCCGCCATCTCCGGACCGGCATCGGGCGCGGCGGTGAACACGATCGATCCCGCCTTCAAGAACCCGAAGTACCTGAAGGCGACGGGTGGCTTCGACCACCGCTTCATGAACGGCATCGTCGGCACCATCGAAGGCCTGTACTCGCGGTCGCAGAACAACGCGTTCTACCGCAACCTGGCCCTGCCAGCGGATCCGGTGGCGCAGGACAGCCATGGCCGCCAGCTCTATGGCATCCTGACGGCTACCGGTGCGACGCCAACGACCTCGGGCCCGCGCACGCAGGTGCTCGACGTCACCAACTCCTCGGGCGACTATACCTGGAGCGTCACCGGGCAGGTCCAGAAGTCATTCACTGAAAACTTCGATGGCTCGCTCGCCTACACGCATCAGGTCGCGCGTGACGTGGTTTCGGTGACGAGCAGCACGGCCGGCTCGAACTACCGCTACCAGCGCGACATCAGCGGGCGCCTGGACGACAGGAGCGTGGGCAAGTCGAAGTACGACCAGCCGCACCGCATCATCGCGACGGGCTCGTACCGCTTCCCGACGTTCACGGACGTGTCGGTGATCTACACCGGCAACTCGGGCGCGCCGTACGACTATGTCTACGGCTCGAACGGCGGCACGACGGGCGACCTGAACGGGGACGGCCAATCGCAGAACGACCTGATCTACGTGCCGAAAAGCGCGACGGACCAGACCGAGATCCTGTTCCAGAACTACAACAGCGCGAATGCCACGCTGAAGGCGACGTCGGCCGTGCAGGCGCAGGCGTTCGAGAACTTCATCTCGAATACGCCCTGCCTGAGCGCGGCGCGCGGGACCATCCTCACCCGCAATGCGTGCCGAAACCCCTGGAGCAACGAGTTCGACGTCGCCGTCGCACAGTCGCTTGGCAAGCTCGCTGGCAAGACGTTCGAAAACCTCCAGGTCCGCCTCGACATCATCAACTTCGGCAACCTGGTGAACAAGAACTGGGGCAAGCAGGCGTTCTCGGACCAGGGCAGCACCTGCGGCCAGATCTGCAGTGCGACGATCGTGCTGGTGCACACGGGCAACGCACTGCCGACCGGCCTACCGACCGGCGTCACGAACAGCCCGCTGGCGCAGGGCATCTACACATTCAATACGGGCTACCAGGCGTACAACGCGGACAACGCATCGTCCAACTACCGCATGCAGCTCTCCGCCCGCTACAGTTTCTAGAGGCGGCAGGTCGCATGGCCTGATCGACACGGTTCCACACGACACGCCCCCGCGAGCGTCGAGCTCGCGGGGGCGTGTCGTGTTCGGTACGTGGTTTGACGCATGCGCACTCGAGCATCTCGTGGAAGGTCCGGCGCACGAGGGGGTACACGAGGTGGGTCGTGGTCGCTAAACTACTAATCCGCTTGTCGATAGTAGGCGGCCAGGTAGCTCAGTTGGTAGAGCAACGGACTGAAAATCCGTGTGTCGTCGGTTCGATTCCGACCCTGGCCACTGCACCCCCACGAATCGCCGACCGTGCGATCGTGGGGGTTCTGCGTTGCCGGGCTGGATTTACGGCCAAAAGGCTGTAGCCTTTCCACCCACTCCGTCCGACACTATACCGCGCGGCGAGGGTACGGGTCTGCAGTGCGACTCGTGCCGCCGGCGGACGGGTCAGGTCGAGAGTTGCCGCGGCACACACCACCGAGAGGAACAGACATGCGCAGCGTTCGTCGTGGAGAAGCCGCCTATCTGGAGTTGATGCGCGAGGCCAAGGCGCAGTTCGACGCCGAGATCGCGAAGAACAAGGAGAAGGGCAAGGCCGGCCGTCCCCGCAAGGAAGTCGTGCCCGTGGTGGTCGAGGTGGAAGACATCGAGATCGACTTCAGCGACGTGGTGTCCGAGGAAGCGGCCGCGCCGGAGCCGGTGGCCGCGAAGCCCGTTGCAGTGAAGCCGGCCGTCGTGAAACCGATCGAGAAGAAGCCGGCTGCGAAAAAGGCGGCGCCAGCGCGCACCAGGACAGCACCGCCCGCGAAGAAACCGGCGCCGAAGAAGCCTGTCCTCGCAAAAGCCGCGAAGAAGGCGCCCGCCAAGAAGGCTCCGGTGAAGAAGGCCGCAGCGAAGAAGAAGCGGTAAGCGCCCCGCTCAGGGGCGGCTCAACCGCACGGTGAGCAGTTCGCGGCCGGCATGCGGGGCGACGGCAATGTCCACGAAGTTCTTCCGCGCCCCGTTCACCGTGCCCATGCGCACCTCGGCCTCATGTCGACCGTAGGAGGCATCCCGCTTGTCGAGCAGCGTGGTCTGCGCCGCGAAGGCATCCGAGAGGGCGCGGGCCAGCTGCACGCCGTCGACATCCAGCGGCAGCTCCCGCGTGATCGTGATGACCCGCGCCACGCGCTCGCCATGGCTGGCTTCCGGGCCGAACACGACAGCGACACCGACCTTCGCGCTGTCCGTCCCGAGGACGGAAGTCCATGCGCACTCCTGCCCATTGGCGGGAGCCGCGATGTCGTGACAGGCGGACGCCGACACCGCGGCCGACGGATCGAGGAGCGCACTGGCCTGTCCTCGCGTCATCCCCGCGTAGAGGCCACGGAAGGAATACGACTGGGCACCGGGCGCCACCTGGCCGGAGAGTGACGCGCGCACTTCCCGCGCGGTCGCCACGGAGTCCTGTTCCGGGAGCGTCGTCGATTGACGCCCGTCGCCGTCCGCGCCGCTGCAGGCGAGCGTCACTCCCGCCGCGCTGAGCAACGCAAGGACCATCGCGGCGTGGCGCGACCATCGAGCACAGCGCCGCGCGCGCATCACCGGTTGAGCTCTTCGTCCCGGAACCTGGTGAGGGCCATCTGATCGATGAGCTCCTCGAACAGTGCCTCGGGAAGGTCCCGACACAACGGCTGCATGCGTATCGCGAGCTCGGTGCGAAGCTGGTGCAGGCGACCGGCGCGCTTGACGTCCGCCTCATCACTTGCTGACCGTATGAATTCCGTCGGCTCCACGAGACGTGCCGGGGCGATGGCTACAGCAGGCGCTTGGGCTCGGACGGCGTATCGTCGTACGTGGGCGCCGTCCGCGCCGCGCCAATCGGCGACGATGGCAAGGAGGACGGATGCCCGGCGTCCATGATGGACCCCTCGACTTCGTTCAGGTTGCGCTTGAACTCGCGAATGCCCTTGCCGAACGAGGCACTGATCTCCGGCACGCGCTTCGCGCCGAACAGCACGAGCACGATGACCAGGATGACCATCATCTCGCCGAACCCGAGATTACCGAACACCGGTACCACTCCTTGATGCTGAGGACAGATGCATCCGACCCATTCGAAGCTAAGGCGCACGATCGGTCCCTCCCGCGCCCCAGAGCAAGTTTTGTGGATTCTTAGTGGGCGTCATGGCTAAGCTTCAGGAGCTCCCATGCCCGCAACCCTTCCGACGACCTCAGACATCCGTGCCGGGATCATCCTCGTCATCGACGACGAGATGCAGATCCGCCGGGCACTCTCGGAATCGCTCGCGCACCTGTGCGACCAGGTCGTGGAGGCGGGGACCGGGGCGGCGGGCATCGAACGCGCCGCGGTGATGACGCCGGACCTCATCGTGCTCGACCTGGGCCTGCCGGACATGAGCGGCGTCGCCGTGTGCCGCGAGATCCGCCGCTGGTCGTCCGTCCCCATCCTGGTGCTCTCCGCCCGGCACACCGAGCAGGAAAAGGTGGAGCTGTTCTCCGCCGGTGCGGACGACTATGTCACCAAGCCATTCGGGCTCGCCGAGCTCGTCGCCCGCGTCCGTGCGCAGCTGCGCCGAGCGCGGCTTGCCACCGGCCCCGCGACGTCGTCGTTCCTGTGCGACGGCCTGCTGATCGACCTGGATCGTCGCGAGGTGCGCCGCGACGGAGTGCTCATCCGGCTCACGCGCACCGAGTGGCAGCTGCTGCAGACGTTCGTGTCGCACAGCGGGCGTACGCTGACACACCAGCAGATCTTCGACCTCGTGTGGGCCAAGTCGTTCGGCAACCCGCAGCAGTACCTCCGCGTGCACCTGACGAACCTGCGGCGCAAGATCGAGCGCGAACCGGCAGCCCCGCGCCTGATCATCACGGAACCGGGCGTGGGTTATCGCTTCGTGGTTCCACAGGAATGATCGAACGCCGGCAGGTCATCGGCTGGGCCTTCTGGATGTCGATGCTCGTGCCGGTGACCACCGTGCTGCTGTGGTCGCACGGGGACGTGGACGAAGCGCACGTGTCGCTCACCATGCTGCTCGTCGTGCTCGGCGGCAGCATCGCAGGCGGGCGCGCGCTGGGCTTCACGCTCTCGGCGGTCTGCATCGCGCTGATCAATTATTTCTTCCAGTCGCCGTTCGAGCTCTTCACGATCAGCAAGCCGCTCGACTGGGTCGTCCTGCTTAATTTTCTCGCGACGTCGTTCGTGGCGACCGAGCTCCTTGCCCGTGCCCAGCAGCAGGCTGTCGCCGCCGAAGCACGTGCCAGCGAGGTTGAGGCCCTGTCCCGACTGGGAGCGGAATCCCTGCAATACGCCACGGCCGAGGAGGCGATTGCGGCCGTGGCCGAGCTCGTGCGCAGCGCGATGAACGCGGGGAGCTGCAGCATCCTCCCGCTGTCGCACGCGCGGAACGCCAGGGCCACGGCGGTGAACGATGGCGTGGAGTCACTCGACGCGAACGCGAACGAATGCGAAACGATCGAGCGCGCCATCAATACAGGGCGTCCGACCTTCCTGCGAGGCGAGCACGAGATCGCCGAGCATTCCACGAACGACATCGCGACGCCGGACGCGTTCGTGATTCGCGCGCGCTTCCTTGCACTGCCGTTGTTCGCCGAGGAGCGCATGATCGGGCTGCTCGTGGTGCGAGGCGCGGCACCGCCGGACCTCGACGCGCCGCGTCGCCGGCTGCTGGCGGCGCTGGGCTACTATGCGGCACTCGGGATCGAGCGCATGCGGCTGATGGCGGAAGCGGCGCAGGCCGAAGCCCTTCGCGAGGCGCAGCGTGCGAAGGACCAGATCTTCGCATCGGTGTCGCACGACCTGCGCACGCCACTGACGACGATCAAGGTGCTCGCGCAGAGCGGTGCCGCGCGGGGCGATCCATCGTCCGTGGCCATCGCCGAGCAGGCCGACCGGCTCGCGCAGATGGTGGGCGACCTGCTCGAGCTGTCGCGGCTCCGAACGGGCAGCATCTCGCTCTCGCCCGAGCTCAACACGGCGGAGGATCTCGTCGGCGCCGCGCTCCGGCAGGCGGAAGGGATGCTCAACGGCCGACGCGTGGCGGTGGAGATCGACTTCGATTCTCCCGCGCTGGTAGGCCGGTTCGACTTCGTGCACACGCTGCGGATCGTCGGCAACCTGCTCGACAACGCGCTTCGCCACACTCCGACGGGACGCACGGTGGACATTCGCGCGGACCGCGATGCGCGCTGGCTGGTGATCACCGTGGCCGATCGCGGTGCCGGCGTGGCAGAGGACGAACGCGAGCGGATCTTCGAGTCGTTCTACCGGCCGTCGGATGCCACGCCGGATGTCGGCCACGCCGGGCTGGGGCTCTCGATCGCGCGCAACCTTGCCGAGCTGCAAGGGGGAAGCGTGGCCTATCGTCCGCGCGAGGGCGGTGGCAGCATCTTCGAGCTGCGCCTGCCGGCGGCCGACGTGGACGACATGGCGGCGAGCGAGATGGGAGGAGCGGAGCTGTCCTGACGACGCGCGCGGGTTGTGGAGTGCCCGCGCACAGGCTTGATTCTCCGCGTCGGCCCGATCCCATGACCGCGATGACGCGAACACGGGATGAGCATGACCATCCACCCCTGGCGCGGTGGGTGCACCGAGGGGGAGCGCGCCTTGCCGCGGCCGCGACGATTCCAGGTACTCGTGCGACGTACCGAAACGCTACTCGGCGCTCGTTCCGACTCGTCTGCGTCGTCGCGCGACGCGAGCCCCGCGTCCGACATGCAGCGCGGCGCATCCGGAGTCCCCGCGGCTTTCCGGGTGCTCATCGTCGACGACCAGGCGCACGTGTGCAGCGCGATTGCGAGCCTGCTGGTGACGCGCGGGTACGATGCCGTCACGGCCGAGTCGGGCGTCGAGGCGCTGGCGCGGATCCGGGCGGAGTATTTCGACGTGATGCTGTGCGACGTGTGCATGCCGGAGATGTCCGGACTCGAGCTGTTGTCGGAAGCGCTGCTGCTCGCACCGAACCTGGCCACCGTGATGCTCACGGCGCTGAACGACCTGGAGACCGCGCACGACGCCCTTGCCCGCGGAGCGCTGGATTTCCTGACGAAGCCGGTGGAGCTGGCCGACCTGGACCGGGTGGTGGGTGCGGCCGCACTGCATGGTCGCCGCGTCGCCCAGCGCCGTGCAGCGCAGGACGCCGTCGCCGGCGCGACGGGGCACCTCGAGCTGCGGGGCGGCCCGCATGGAGGACGCGCGATCCGCGTGGAGGATCGTGTCGACGGTCGCGATCGCCTCTGGGTGGTGCGGGCTCCCGACGGGCTCCATACACTGGCGTCCGTCACCGAGCCGGGTGAGCTTGCGGCGGGCAGCCGCGTGCTGGGCTGCTATCGGTGGTCGTCGATCCAGCAGGCGATGCTCTGGGAGCCGCGCGCCGGTTGATTTTGTTCGCGCTCTTGACGAATGCTGCGCCGATGTAAACGTTTTCACGCCGACCGCCGCGCCGTCGCCGGAGCCGGGTCGCCGTCCGCTGCATGGGGAGCGTTTTCGTTTGGCTGTCACGATCAAGGATGTCGCCCGCCTGGCGCAGGTGTCCGTCGCCACCGTGTCCCGCGTGCTCAACGCGAGCGCACCGGTCCGCGACGACACGCGTGCCCGCGTCCTCGCCATCACGCGCGACCTGCGCTTTTCGCCCAACGGCGCGGCGCGCACGCTCAAGCGGCGACAGGCCTCGGCCCTCGGCGTCGTCCTGCCTGACCTCTACGGCGAATTCTTCTCCGAACTCCTGCGGGGAATCGACCTCGAGGCCCAGAACGCGGGGCATGCATTGCTCGTCTCGAGCTCGCATCATGATGCACGCGGTGTGTCGGTGGCCGTGCGCGCCATGCGCGGACGCGTGGACGGCCTGCTCGTGATGGCGCCCGAGGTGTCCGCCAAGTCGCTCGCCGGCGCCCTTCCCGACGGCCTGCCGACGGTCACCCTGAACACGGCGCCCACGCAGGGTGCGTGCGCGTCCGTGACGGTGGACAACGTCGGCGGAGCGCGCGCCATGACCCATCACCTCGCCTCGCTCGGCCACCGGCGTATCGCGTTCCTGTGCGGACCCTCGCGCAACGCGGACGCTGCCGCACGACTGCGCGGCTACCGCGCCGCGATGCGCACCGCCGGACTGCCCGTCGACGACACGCTGGTGCTGCACGGCGATTTCACCGAACAGGGCGGATGGCAGGCCGCGCGGCTACTGCCCGAGACCAGCCGGCGGCGACCGACCGCCCTGTTCGCCGCGAACGACGCGATGGCGGTGGGGGCCCTGCTCGCCCTGCACGAGGCAGGGATGAACATCCCGGGCGACATGAGTGTCGTGGGCTTCGACGACATCCCGATTGCGCGATACGTGACGCCGTCGCTCACCACGGTGCGCGTCGCGATCGATGTGCTGGGCGCGCGTGCCGCGGCGCTGCTGTTTCGCGTCCTGGCCACCCCGGTCCGTGGCGGCGACGCGCATCGCGAGGTCGTTCCAGCAGAGCTGGTCGTTCGACACTCCTGTGGCCCACCGCCGTCCGCCTGACTTCGCTTCCGACTCCTGTCCGCACTTCGTTCCTCCATCGGAGATCCCCGCATGAAAGCCAATCCTCTTTCGGTCCGGCGCGTGACTCGCGCGCATCAGACCGGAGTGAGCATCCTCACCCTCGTCATCGCGCTGCTGTTCACGGGCGTGAGCAGCGCGCGCGCGCAGAACTCCACGGGCACCGTGCGCGGCACGGTGACGGGGGCCAACGGTGCCGGCATCGCCGACGCCCAGGTGTCCGCCAAGAACGTGGAGAGCGGCGTCCAGCGCGGCACCATCACGCGCACCGACGGCGCCTACATGATCCCGGGCATGATCCCGGGCACCTACGACATGACACTCCGCCGCATCGGCAGCGCGGTGCAGACGCGCCGGGTGGTCGTGCAGATCGGCGCCGTGTCGCTGCAGGACTTCTCACTCGTGGATGTCCCGACGCAGTTGCGCGGCGTGGTCGTCACTGCCGCACCGACGGTGGATACGCACACGTCGGAAGTGGCGACGAACGTGACGCAGGAACAGATCAACAAGCTGCCCACGGCGAGCCGCAACTTCCTCGAGCTGGCGGCGCTGGCGCCGGGCGTGAGCGTGTCGGAAGATCGCATCAATTCCACGAACTTCCGGACCATCCAGGCCGGCGGCCAGTCGGCCAACGCCGTGAACCTGTTCGTGGACGGCACGAGCTTCAAGAACGACCTGACGGGCGGCGGCGTGGCGGGACAGGACGCGAGCCGCGGCAACCCGTTCCCGCAGGGCGCCATCCAGGAATACCGCGTGATCACGCAGAACTACAAGGCCGAGTACCAGAAGGCCTCGAGTGCGATCATCACGGCCACGACCAAGTCGGGCTCCAACGAATGGACCGGCAGCGCGCTCGTGGGCTACCAGAACGCCAGCATGGTGTCGCTCGACAGCTTCCAGCGAAAGGACAAGCACTTCGCCGACAGCGTCGGCATCAAGAACAACACGCCGTCCACATTTGCCAAGCCGCCGTACAACCGCATGCTCACGGCGCTGAGCTTCGGCGGGCCGATCGTGAAGGACAAGGTGCACCTGTTCGCGTCGTACGAGGGCAACATCCAGAACCGGTCGAGCCGCGTGGACTTTACGGGGATCCCGACCGGATTCGCTGCGCTCGATTCCGTGAGCCTGCCGCAGTACTCCGGCACCTTCGGCTCGCCGTTCCGGGAAGACCTGGTGTTCGCGAAGCTCAGCAACGCGATCAACGACCGGTCGTCGGCCGAGTTGAGCTTCAGCAACCGTCACGAGACCGACGTGCGTGACTTCAGCCTCAACACGGCAGTGCAGGCGGCGGTGAACTTCCGGCAGAACGTCTCGGTGGGGCAGCTGAAGTACAACTACTTCACCGGACCGTGGTTCAACGAGGCGAAGGTGGACTTCTCGCGCTTCCAGCGGAACCCGAGCCCGGCCACGCCGGGACTGCCGCGTCGCGACTACATCTACAACAACAGCGACCACTTCATCGGCAGCAACCAGTCGACGCAGGACTACATCCAGAACCGTCTCGGCCTGCGCAACGACCTCACCTACAGCGGCCTGCAGATGGCGGGCGAGCACGTCATCAAGGGCGGCGCGAGCATCGACTTCGTCGGCTATGACCTGGTGAAGGACAACGACGGCACGCCGACCTTCCGCTATTCCGCCACGAACAACGCGCAGACGTACAACTTTGGCACGCCGTACCAGCTCAACTATGGATCCGGCGACCCGAACTTCAACGCGCACAACAACGAGGTCGGCGCGTACATCCAGGACGACTGGAGCCCGGTGAAGCGGCTGACGTTCAACCTCGGCATCCGCTGGGACTACGAGTCGCACATGATGAACTACGACTACGTGACGCCGAAAGCCGTGGTCGATACGCTCACGCGCTACAACAGCCAGCTTCCGATTCCGCTCGACCTGAGCCGCTACATCAGCACCGGCCACGAGCGCAAGCCGTTCTACGGTGCGTTCCAGCCGCGGTTCGGGTTCTCGTACTCGATCGATGAAGCGAGCAAGACGACGGTGTTCGGCGGTGCGGGACTCTACTACGACCGCACGCTGTTCGACGTGGCCGTGGACGAGACGCAGAAGATCACGCACCCGAGCTTCCAGGTGAACTTCGCGCCGCGCGGCGTGGCGCCGCTGCCGGGCCAGATCGCATGGAACGACTCGTACCTCACGGCGAACCGGCAGGTGCTGGACGCGCTGGTGGGGACGTACGGCCAGCCGGAGGCGTGGTTGATCGACAAGGACATCAAGGTGCCGTACTCCACGCAGTTCAACTTCGGGCTGCGCCAGGTGGTGCGGGACTGGACGGTGTCGGCGACCTACGCCGGCGTGCGCGGCTATGACCAGCTCACGCTCAACTTCGGCAACTCGAGCCTGAATCCCGACGGCACCTGCTGCAAGGGCTTCAACACGGGCGCACACGGATTCAGCAACTTCATCTACTCCACGAATGAAGGAAAGACGTGGTACGATGCGCTGCAGATCCAGATCGACCGGCCGTACGCGCGTGCGTCCGTGTCGGACATCGGTTGGGGCGCCGGGCTCGCCTACACGTACGCGAACCGCTCGGTGCAGGGCATGGACAACCTCGGTGACCTGTTCGAGTTCCCGACGGCCTCGAGCATCCCGAAGCACCCGTCCACGGCCGCGAACGGGACGGCGCTCTCCGGCGACGAGAAGCACCGGATGGTGCTGAACGGCGTCGCGGACATTCCGTACCTCTACGGCATCCAGCTGTCGGGCATCGGGACGTTCGGCGGCAAGTTCGTACAGGACGTGGGCTGCCCGCCGCGGTTCTGCGGTGCGTCCTACGAGCGCGGCGGCTTCACCGTGCCGGGCCTGTTCCCCTACCAGAACATCAACCTGCGCCTGCGCAAGGATTTCCCGGGTCTCGGCACGTCGAAGTCGCTCGGCCTCACGGTCGACCTCTTCAACGCGCTGAATCGCGATAACCTCGGCTGCTACGACACTGGTTCACGCCTGAACGGCGACGGCACGGTGAACAAGAACTTCGGGACGGCGAATTGTGTCGTCACCGATGCGCGACGAGTGCAGTTCGGCGCGCAAGTCGATTTCTGAGGCAAGCGTCGTGGTGGGCCACTCCGGTCCACCACGACGGCGTCTCGCCGTCCATGTCGCTCCGATGATGAAGCTGTCTGTCCGGCTCTGCCTGCTGCTGCTCAGTGTGGGTTGCGCCAGCACGCCGGTTCCGCAGACGACGCCGACCGCATACTCGGCGACACCAGGCGAGCAAGCGTTCCTCGATACGCTATCCCGCCGCACGTTCGACTTCTTCTGGCAGACCACCAATCCGGCGAACGGGCTGACGCCGGACCGCTGGCCCACGAAGTCGTTCTCCAGCGTGGCCGCGGTAGGGTTCGCGCTCACGGCGTATCCCATCGGCGTGGAGCATGGCTGGGTACCGCGGGACTCGGCGCGCGCGCGCGTGCTCACCACGCTGCGTTTCTTCTGGACAGCGCCACAGGGCCCGGAAGCAACGGGCGTCACCGGCTACCACGGGTTCTTCTACCACTTTCTCGACATGGCCACCGGCCGCCGCTTCGATCGCGTGGAGCTGTCCACGATCGACACGGCACTGCTGCTCGCCGGAGCGCTCACCTGCCGCCAGTACTTCGACCGGGACGACGTTGGCGACCGTGAGGTCCGCGCGCTCGCCGACTCGCTCTACGCCCGAGTGGACTGGAGCTGGGCGCGCGACCACGAGACGCTCGTGAACATGGGCTGGCGCCCCGAGCCCGCGGCGAACCAGAATGTGCGCGGGTTCAACATCAGCAGTTGGCGCGGGTACGACGAGGGCATGGTGCTCTACGTCCTCGCACTCGGCTCGCCGACACACCCGATCGATCCTGCCGCATGGACGGAGTGGACGCGCACCTACAAGTGGGATCGCTTCGAGGGCCAGGACTACGCGCAGTTCGGGCCGCTGTTCGGCCACCAGTACTCGCACATCTGGATCGACTTCCGCCACGTGCGGGACGCTTACATGCGCGAGCGCGGAATCGATTACTTCGAGAACTCGCGGCGTGCCACACTGGCGCACCGCGCGTATGCCATCGCGAATCCGTCGGCTTGGCGCGGTTACGGTGAGAGCGCATGGGGCCTGTCGGCCAGCGACGGCCCGCTCGACTCGACACTCGTGATCGACGGCCGATCGCGCACGTTTCACACCTACTGGGCGCGTGGCGTGGGGACCGTGGAGCTGAACGACGACGGTACGCTCGTGCCCACCGCGGCCGGCGGATCGGTGCCCTTCGCGCCGGAGATCGCCATACCGGCGCTCGTCGCCATGCGGCACACGTACGGCAACGCACTCTTCGGCCAGTACGGCTTCGTGGATGCGTTCAACCCGACGCTGCGCAACGCCGGCCCACCGCTCCATCACGGACGCATCATCGAGGGGCTCTCCTGGTTCGACACGGACTATCTCGGCATCGACGAAGGCCCGATCCTCGCGATGGTGGAGAATCATCGCAATGGATTCGTGTGGAACCTGATGCGGCAGAACCCGAACGTGGTCCGTGGAATGTGCCGAGCGGGATTTACCGGCGGTTGGCTGTCGGGGCGGTGCTGAGGCGGCGCGTGCGCGGCCACCTGCGCGCAGTCGGCGGGGCCATCCTGCTCGCGCACGCGCTCGGCTGCGCGCGCGCCGACGCGCGCAGCGGCGAGGGCGAGTTGCGCGTGTGGGCGTTCGGAACGGAAGGTGAGGCGCTGGCGCCGATCGCACGCGAGTTCGAGCAGGCCAACCCGGGCACGCACATTCGCGTGCAGGCGATTCCGTGGACGGCCGCCCATGAGAAGCTGCTTACCGCATTCGTCGGCGGCGCGCTGCCCGACGTCGCGCAGCTCGGCAATACATGGATTCCGGAGTTCGCAGCGCTGAACGCGCTCGAGCCGCTCGACTCGCTCACCGCGCGCGACTCGGCACTCGTGCCACGCGCGGACTACTTCCCCGGCGTGCTCGCGACGAACGTGGTGGACAGCGTACTGTACGGGATCCCGTGGTATGTCGATACTCCCGTGCTTTTCTATCGCACCGACCTGCTGCGCAAGGCCGGCATGGCGTCGCCGCCGACGACATGGGCCGAGCTGCGCGACGCGCTGGAGCGCGTGAAAAAGGTACAGCCTGTGGGGTCGTATCCCGCGCTGCTGCCGCTGAACGAGTGGCCGCAGCCGGTGATCTTCGGCATGCAGGCCGGTTCCCGGCTGCTCGCCGACCACGATACGCGCGGGGCGTTCAGCGACCCCGCGTTCCGACGCGGCTTCGCGTTCTACATCAGCCTGTTCAAGGACAGTCTCGCGCCGACGCTGGCCAATACGCAGATCAGCAACGTGTACCAGGAGTTCGCCGCGGGCCGCACGGCGTTCTACATCACCGGGCCGTGGAACGTGGGCGAGTTCAAGAAACGGCTCCCGGCCAGCATGAACAACGCGTGGATGACGGCGCCCATGCCCGGTCCCGACAGCGCGGGCATCTCGCTCGCTGGCGGCTCGAGCATCGTCATCATGCGGACGTCGGCGATGAAGGATGTCGCCTGGCGGTTCCTCACGTTCCTGAGCGACCCGGCGCGCCAGTCGCGCTTCTACGTGAAGACCGGCGACTTGCCAGCGCGCCGGTCGGCGTGGGCCGCGCCCGCGCTGGCGAGCGACCCATACCTCGCGGCATTCCGCACGCAGCTGGGCCGCACGGTGTCCACGCCGGCCGTGCCCGAAGTGGAGCTCATCGTGCAGCTCGTCGCGCAGGCAGGCGAGCGGGCCGCACGCGGTCGCCAGACGATCGACGAGGCGCTCGCGTCGCTCGACAAGGAAGTGGACGCGGTGCTCGAGAAGCGGCGCTGGATGCTGTCGCAGCGGCCGCTCGCGGCGACGGCGGGAGTGAAGCGGTGAGCACAACGGCCGAGCCGGTCACGCGCGGGCGGCGGATCGCGCCAGGCTGGTGGTTCGTGGCGCCGGCGCTCGTGCTGATCATCGTGTTCTTCCTGGGGCCGGTGATCGCCGCGGTGGGGCTCAGCTTCACCGACTTCGATCTCTACGCGCTCGCCGATCCTCGCGCCGCACGCTGGGTGGGATTTCGCAATTACGTGCGCGTGCTGCACGAGCCGCTGTTCTGGCAGGCGCTGCGCAACACGCTGTACTTCGCACTCGTCGGCGGTCCCCTCACCGTCGCGACCTCGCTCGGCGCCGCGTTGCTCGTGAACGCGAGGACGCTCCGGTGGAAGGCCACTGCGCGGGCGGTGTTCTTCGCGCCGTTCGTGACCACACTCGTGGCCGTGGCCATCGTCTGGCGCTACCTGTACCACCCGCGCTACGGGCTGCTGAACTGGCTGCTCGGCCACGTCGGCATACACCCGATCGACTGGCTGGGCGATCCGCACTGGGCCATGCCGGCGATCATCCTGCTGGCCACGTGGAAGAACTTCGGCTACAACATGCTCATCTGCATCGCGGGGCTGCAGAGTATCCCACGCGAGCTGCACGAGGCGGCCGCACTCGACGGCGCCACGCCCTTCCAGCGATTCCGGCACGTCACGATCCCGATGCTCGCGCCGACGCTGTTCTTCGTCGTGATCGTGACGATGATCGGCTACCTGCAGCTGTTCACGGAGCCGTACGTGATGACTGCAGGAGGTCCGCTCCGCGCCACGACGAGTCTCGTGCTGTACATGTACGAGGAAGGCTTCCGCTGGTGGCGGCTCGGGGTCGCCGCGGCGATCGCGTTCCTGCTGTTCCTGGTGATCGTGCTCTTCACGATCGTGCAGCGCCGCCTGTCACCGAGGTCTGGTACGTGAGCCCGACGCGCCGCCAGCGGGATCGCAGCGCGCAGGTTGCCCTCAACCTGGCGCTCTTCGTCTTCGGCACGCTGTCGCTGATCCCGCTGCTCTGGATGCTGAGCGCCTCGTTCATGGCGACGGGCGAGGCGTCGAGCTTTCCGCCGGCGCTCGTGCCGCACCATCCGACGCTCGCGCACTACCGCGACCTCTTCGGCCGGCTCGCCCTCGGCCGCTACGCACTCAACAGCGCCTTTGTCGCCACTGTCACCACGATTGCCGCGCTGGGCATCAACGCCTCGGCCGGCTATGCATTCGCCAAGCTGCGCTTTCGCGGGCGAGACCAGACCTTCCGGATCCTCGCCGCCGGCCTCGCCATCCCCGTGCAGGTCGCGATGCTGCCGCTGTTCCTGCTCGTGAAAGCGCTCGGTCTCGTGAACAACTACGGCGGCGTGATCATTCCCGGGCTGGCAAGCATCTTCGGCATCTTCCTCGTGCGGCAGTACGCGCTTTCCATTCCAGACGACCTGCTCGACGCCGCGCGCATCGACGGCGCGAGCGAGTTCCGCGTGTTCCGTTCGGTCGTGCTGCCAACGATCCGGCCCGTGCTGGCCACGCTCGCGCTCTGGACGTTCCTGGCCACCTGGAACGACTTCATGTGGCCGCTCATCGTGCTCAGCGACGACCGCAAGTACACGCTGCCCGTCGCCCTCGCCGGCCTCGTGGGCGAGCACGCGCAGGACGTCGAGCTCATGATGGCGGGCGCCGTGATCACCGTGCTGCCGGTGCTCACGCTGTTTCTCTTCCTGCAGCGGTACTACGTCGAGGGCGTCACGGAAGGCAGCGTCAAGTGACGAGCGGTGCGGTCATGCGGCTGAAGGGATGGGTGTTGACACCGGCTGTCCTCGTGCTGCCGCTCGCCGCGCAACTGTTAACGCCGGCATCGCCGGCGGAGGCACAGTCGAGCCGCGCATCTGCTGCACCGACGACGCTCGTCTCGTTCGACGACCCTGACGCGTGGACCGCGGCGCCGTCCGATGGCGTCCGGCTCGCACTGCGTCCCGATTCCGGCATCGGCGGGCGGGCGACGCGCTTCGAGTTCGCCTTCCAGGGCTACGCGGGTTATGCCGTGGCGCGGCACGCCTTCACACTGCCACCATTGCCGCCGCGCTGGGCAATGACCCTTCGCGTGCGCGGCGCGGCACTGCCGAACACCCTCGAGATCAAGTTCATCGATGCATCGGGTCAGAACGTGTGGTGGATGCGGAAGGTGCCGCTCACGGTGACGAGCGGGTGGCAGACGATCCGCTTCCGCACGTCCGACCTCTCGTATGCGTGGGGTCCACTCGGTGGCGGCGCACCGCGCGGCATCACAGCCATCGAGATCGCGATCACGGCGGGCGCTGGTGGAACAGGATGGATCGACCTCGACGACCTGACACTGGTGCCGCTGGCACTGCCAGTGGCGGACAGCGTGCGACCGCGCGTGTCGGTGTCGTCAGCGAATGCAGATGCTGCCCCAACAGCAATCCTTCCCCCCGACTTCGCACGCGCGCCGGGGCGTGCGACAGCCGTGCCCGCGAGCGGCTGGCGCAGTGCCGGCGACAACGAGCAACAGGTCACCTTCGATTTCGCTGGACCGCGCGAGCTCAATGGCCTGGTGCTCGACTGGGACACGACGGACTGGGCGACGGACTACGATATCCAGCAGTCCGACGACGACGCGCACTGGACGACCATTCGCGAGGTGCACGGCAGCGCGGGTGGTCGTCGCTTCGTGCATCTGCCGGAGCTGGAGAGCGCATGGCTGCGACTGACGTTGCATCACAGCAGTGCCGGTCATGGCTATCGACTCGCGGCGGTGCACCTGCTTCCATCCTCCGCAGCGCCGACACGCAGCGCATTCCTCGAAATGGTTGCCGCGGCGACACCGCCTGGCGACTGGCCGCGCGCGCTGACGCACCAGCAGTCGTACTGGACGGTGTTCGGGCTGCCGCGCGACGACCGCGACGCGCTGATCAGCGAGGACGGCAGCGTGGATGCCGGGCCGGACAGCTTCTCGCTCGAGCCGTTCGTCTACGACGATGGAACGTTGCTCACCTGGCGCGATGGACGCGTCACGCACTCGCTCGACGGCGGATGGCGTCCCATTCCTGAGGTGCGCCGAGTGACGAACCGCATTGCGCTCGACGTTCTCGCGCTGGCCACTGGAATGCCACGCCACTCGACGTTTCGCGTGCGGTACCGCGTCGTGAACCGCCGCGCCTCGGCAACGGTGGTTCGGCTGGCAGTGGCAGTCAGGCCCGTGCAGGTGAATCCACCCTGGCAATTTCTCGGCACACCCGGCGGTGCCGCCACGGTGCGTTCCCTCAAGGGGAACTCGCGCGGATTGCTGGTGAACGACACCGACGCCCTCGTTGCGGACACGCCCGGCGCCACGGCGGGAGTCGCGCCGTTCGACGCGAGTTCGATCGTCGGGTTCCTTCGGCGAGGTACGCTTCCGCCCGATACGACTGTGCACGACGTGACGGGCCTGGCATCCGGCGCGCTGACCTGGACGCTTTCGCTTCGTGCGCACGACAGTGCCGACGTCTGGGTCAGCCTGCCGATGCCTGCTTCGGGTAGTGCTTCACGCGGTGAGGGCAGCGACGGCGCGCTCGACTCCGCGCGCGCAATCTGGAATCGCGAGTTGGGCGGCGTGCAGGTCGCGTTGCCGCCCACAGGCGCGGCACTGGCGAACACGCTTCGCACGTCGCTGGTGAATGTGCTGATCAACGCACGCGGTCCCGCGATCCAGCCCGGCACACGCAGCTACCGACGCAGCCGGATCCGCGATGGCGCGCTGACGTCCTCCGCGCTGCTGCGGCTGGGTCATGCGTCGGACGTGCGCGCCTTCCTCGACTGGTACACGCCGTTCGTCTTCGCCGATGGCAAGGTGCCCTGCTGCGTGGATGCACGCGGTGCCGACCCGGTAACCGAGAACGACGCCGACGGCGAACTCCTGTACCTCGCGGCCGAGTACTGGCGGATGACGCGGGATTCGGGGACGATCGTGCGGCACTGGCCGACTCTTGCGCGCACCGCTGCGCACCTCGACTCGCTGCGCCAGTCGCGGCGCACTGCGAAGTATCGTACGGCGGATTCGGTGTTCGTATTCGGCCTGCTGCCGCCGTCGATCAGCCATGAGGGCTATTCGGCGAAGCCGGCATACTCGTACTGGGACGATTGGTGGGGTGTGCGCGGGCTGGCCGATGCCGCGCTGCTCGCGCGCGTGGCAGGCGACGGCGTGCGCGCCCGCTCGCTCACGGTGGCGGCGGCGGAGTTCCGGTCGGACGTCGTCGCCTCGGTCGAGCGTGCGATGGCGCTGCACCGGATGACCGTCATGCCCGGCGCCGCGGAACTCGGCGACTTCGATCCCACGTCATCGACGATCGCGCTGGAGCCGACGCAGGCGCTCAGTGCGTTGCCATCGCGCGTCGTGCGCGCGACGTTCGACAGTGCGTGGAGGAACTTCACGCATCGTCGCGACGGCGTGACGCCATGGGACGCCTACACGCCGTACGAATGGCGCCAGGTGGGGAGCTTCATCCGCCTCGGCGAACCGGAGCGCGCGCATGCGCTCGCGGACTGGTTCATGTCAGGCAGGCGGCCGTCGGAGTGGAACGGGTGGGGCGAGGTCGTGTGGCACGACGTGCGCGCGCCGAAGTTCGTGGGCGACATGCCGCATGGCTGGGTGGCGAGTGACTTCATTCGCGCCACGCTCGACTTCTTCGCGTCCGAGCGGGAGGGCGACTCGACGCTCGTCGTCGGCGCCGGCATCCCGGTGTCATGGGCGCGATCGGCGGCGGGCGTCACGGTGCGCGGCATCCATACGTGGTGGGGCACGCTCGACCTCGTAGTGCGACCAGCCGGCCGTACGGTGCGCTATACGGTGTCCGGCGTGCAACCACCTGGCGGCATCGAGCTGCATGCGCCATTCGGCGCGAGTCCGCGCGTCGTACGCGTCAACGGGCGGGTGACACAACTGCACGACGGGCGCGTGATGGTCACCGCGCCCGCCGGAGTGGAGTTCGACTACTGATGTGCTTCGTCGAGCGCGGTGCCGTTGCTGCGAATGATCTCGCGGTAGTACAGCGCGCTCGCCTTGGGCGTCCGTGCCTGCGTCTCGTAGTTCACGTGGACGATGCCGAACCGCTTGGAGAAGCCGAGGCTCCACTCGTAGTTGTCGAGCAGGCTCCATGCGAAGTAGCCCCGTACGTCGGCGCCGCGGGCGATCGCGTCGTGCACCGCCTTGATGTGCTCCCGGAAGTACCACACGCGAAGGGGATCGTCGCATCGCCCGTCGATCGTGTGCGGCGCGTCGTAGAACGCCGCGCCGTTCTCGGTGATGTAGAGCGGGATGCGGCCGTAGCGCTCCGTGACCCACAGGAGCGTGCGCGTGAGCGACGGCGGATGCACTTCCCAGCCCGTCTCCGTGTACGCATGCTCGGGCTGGCGCACGTATGCGATGCACACGGGTTTCGCCCCGTCATCGTGCTTCACGACGCCGCGCGTGTAGTAGTTGATGCCGAGGAAGTCGATCTTCTCGCTGATGAGCTTGAAGTCGTCGGCCGGGAAGTCGGGCCACGCAACGCCGAAGATGTCCTTCATCTCGGCGGGATACTTTCCCTTGAATACCGGATCGAGGTACTGCCGGTTCATGTAGGCATCGCCGCGACGGGCGGCCTGCTCGTCCTCGTCGGAGCGCGTGGACGGATCCTTGGGCTCGAGGTTGACGACGAGCCCGATCTTGCCCGGACGCGATTCTGCGCGGTACGCCTGGATGCCCTTGCCGTGCGCGCGCAGCAGATTGTGGCTGGCGATGGGCGCTTCGAAGAGGTTCTTGTGGCCCGGCGCGAGCGGACCATGCAGGTAGCCGCCGTCCGTGACCACCCACGGCTCGTTGAGCGTGGCCCACATTGGCACGCGGTCGCTCAGCCGCGCGAACACGGCCGCGGCATAGTCGCCGAACCAGTCGGCGACGTCGCGATTGAGCCAACCGCCGCGATCGTCGAGCGCAGCGGGGAGGTCCCAGTGAAACAGCGTCGCGTTGGGCGTGATGTCATTGGCCAGCAGCGCGTCGACGAGGTGCTCGTAGAAGTCGAGCCCCTTCTCGTTGATGCGGCCGGTGCCGTCAGGGAACACTCGGCTCCAGCTGATGCTGAAGCGATAGGCCTGCAGGCCGAGCTCCTTCATCAGGGCCACGTCGCTGCGCCAGCGGTTGTAGTGATCGCAGGCGATGTCGCCGGTGTCGCCGTTGGTGGTGCGGCCGGGGCTGTGCGCGAAACGCTGCCAGATGCTCGGACCGGCGCCATCGGCGAGGGGGCTGCCTTCGATCTGGTACGCGGAGGTGGAGGCGCCCCAGAGGAACGCGTCGGGAAAACGGTGGGAGTTGCTCATGCAGTCCGGAAGCGCACCGCGCGTGCCGTGCTGCGCAAACGCGATACCGAGTGAGTCACGTGACAGCCATTACGAAGACGGCGGCGACCGTCGAGCTGGATGCCGTACGCAAGGAGTATGAGGGCGGGGTGGTCGCGGTGCACGGCGTGGACCTCGCCGTGGCTGCTGGCGAGCTGGTCGTGCTGGTCGGTCCATCCGGATGCGGCAAGAGCACGACACTCCGTATGGTGGCCGGCCTCGAGTCGATCACGTCCGGGCGACTGTCCATCGGGGGCCGGGTCGTGAACGACGTGCCTCCGTCGGAACGGGACATCGCCATGGTGTTCCAGAGCTACGCGCTGTACCCGCACATGACGGTCCGGGGGAACATGGGCTTCGCCCTCCGGCTCCGCAAGCGGCCCGTGCGCGAGATCGACGCAAGCGTCAGCGCGGCCGCGAACATCCTCGGACTGACCGAACTGCTCGACCGCCGGCCGGCGCAGCTCTCGGGCGGACAGCGCCAGCGCGTAGCGATCGGGCGCGCCATCGTGCGCGAGCCGAGCGTGTTCCTGTTCGACGAGCCGCTGTCGAATCTCGATGCGGCGCTCCGCGGCGAGATGCGACGCGAACTGTCCGTGCTGCACGCGCGACTCGGCGCCACCATGCTATACGTCACGCACGACCAGATCGAGGCCATGACGCTGGGCGACCGCATCGTCGTCATGCACGAGGGTCGTGTACGGCAGGTGGACACGCCGTCGCGCGTCTACGAACGACCCGCGGACACGTTCGTCGCCGGGTTCCTTGGCAGTCCGCCGATGAACCTCATCGCCGGCACGCTGGAGCACACGGGTGACGAGGTGGTCATCCGCTTCGACGACGCACCGGATGTCACCGTGCGTGCACCGGCTACCAGCGCGCCCGACCGCATGCCGGCGTCCGGGAAGGTCATCGTCGGCATCCGTCCGGAGCACATCCACGCCTCGCCGTCCACCGGTGCACCGCCGCATGTGGACGACTTCGAGGTGGTGGTCGAGCTCGCCGAGGCGCTCGGACATGAGCTCCTCGTGCACGGGCGGACGGGGACGGTGCCGCTCACGGCCCGCGGCG
This sequence comes from Gemmatimonadales bacterium, assembly GCA_038236775.1. GTDB lineage: Bacteria > Gemmatimonadota > Gemmatimonadetes > Gemmatimonadales > Gemmatimonadaceae > AG11. Next base: position 46,735 of record JBBRZK010000005.1, on the reverse strand, counting down.
CGCCCGGCGTACGGCCCAGCGTCGGCTCGGCGGTGCGCATGCACGTCGATCCGTCGCACGTGCACCTGTTCGATGCGGCCACGGGCGTCACACTGCGTCGTCCCGACTAGCATCATCGTGTCACCGTTCGCGATGCACGCGCCACGGCGTATATTCGCCGGGGAATGACGACTGCCGGAATGTTTCCACCATGAGGATTGTCATGACTGCTCAGGCTCGCCGCAGTGCGACCATCGGTGCCGTACTGGCTACCGTGCTGGCCGGTTGCTCCGGACCGGCTGTCTCGGAGATGAAGACGGTGCCCATGACACCGACGTCGATGTCCGCGGTGAACACGCTTACGCCGGCCGAAGTGGCCGACGGATGGAAGCTCCTGTTCGACGGGACGAGCATAGCCGCATGGCGCGGCTACAAGCGCGCCGACGTGCCTGAAGGATGGCATGTCGTCGATGGGACCCTCACGAAGAGCCAGCCGGTGGAGGACATCGTCTCCCGCGAGGAATTTGGGGACTTCGACCTGCGCATCGAGTGGAAGATCGGCGAGGCGGGCAACAGCGGCATCTTCTATCGCGGCAGCGAGGACGAGGATCACATCTACTGGACGGCGCCCGAGTACCAGCTGCTCGACGACATCAAGGCGGCCGACAACAAGACCCGTCTCACCTGTGCGGGCGCAGATTACGGCCTCTATCCTTCTCCCGCGGGGCACCTCCGGCCGGTGGGCGAGTGGAACGAGACGCGCATCGTCGCCAGGGGCGCGCACGTGGAGCACTGGCTCAACGGCTTCGAGCTCCTCGAGTACGAGCTGTGGAGCCCCGACTGGGAAGCGAAGGTGAAGGCGAGCAAGTTCGCGGAGTGGCCGAAGTACGGCCGCAACGCCCACGGCCACCTGGCCATGCAGGGCGACCACAACGGCGTGTTGTCGTTCCGGAACATCAGGATCCGCGCGCTGAACTAGCGTGCGGCGTCGTCAGTCGTCAGTCGTCGGCCATGGCCCGCTGCGTCTCCGGCATGAGTGCGTAGACCACCAGCGACATGGCCACGCACGTGGCGACGTACCAGAAGTACCACACCTCATGCCCCACGCTCTTCGCCCACAAGGCGATGTACTCGGCCGTCCCGCCGAAGAGCGCCACGGTGAGCGCATACGGCAGCGCCACGCCGAGCGCACGGATCTCCGTCGGGAAGAGCTCCGCCTTCACTACCGCGTTGATGGCCGTGTAGCCACTCACCGCCACGAGCGCCGCCATGAGGAGCAGGAATCCGGAGCGCTCGTCATGTGCGCGCGCGAGGGCGGTCATCACGGGCACGGTGCCGAACGTGCCGAGGATGCCGAAGGTGATGAGGACGGGGCGGCGTCCGACGCGATCGGAGAGGTAGCCCACCGCCGGCTGCAGCAGCATGTAGATGAACAGCGTCAGGGCCGAGATGCGCGAGGCGTCGGCCTTGGTCCAGCCGGCGGTGTTGACGAGAAATTTCTGCGCGTACGTCGTGAACGTGTAGAACGCGACCGTTCCACCGGCGGTGAGCCCGACGACGGTGAGGATCTGTCGCGGATAGCGGAGCAGTTCACGCACGCGTGCGCGGCCCGACACGTCCGTCTGCGTCGAGGAGACGGCGCGGAAGGCCGGCGTTTCCTCGATGCCACGCCGGAGCCACAGCGCGCCCACGGCCAGCAGCCCTCCGATGGCGAACGGAATACGCCACGCCCAGCGCTCGAGGGCGGCGTTGCCGAGCTGGCGTTGCAGCACGAGCAGCACGAGGAGCGCGATGAGCTGGCCGCTGATGAGCGTGACGTACTGGAAGCTCGAGTAGAAACCGCGCAGACGCTGTCCCGCCATCTCGCTCAGGTACGTTGCGCTCGCGCCGTACTCGCCGCCGACGCTGAGCCCCTGGATGAGGCGCGCCACCACCAGCAGCGCGGGCGCCGCCAGGCCGATGCTCGCATAGCCCGGCGTCACGGCGATGAGCAGCGAGCCCGCGCACATGAGCAGCACGGAGACGCTCAGCGCCGCGCGTCGACCACGGCGATCCGCGTACCGGCCCAGCAGCCAGCCGCCCACGGGACGCATGAAGAACCCCACGGCGAATACCGCGGCGGCGTTGAGCAGCTGCGCAGTCTGGCTCGCGGGGGGAAAGAACGCCTTCGCGAAGTACAGCGAGAAGGCGGAATAGACGTACCAGTCGTACCACTCGACCAGGTTGCCGACGGAGCCGCCGAAGATGGACCTGATCCGCGAGCTCATCGCGGGCGTTTCTGCCGGAGCACGTACTGCACGAAGTCCTCGATGGTGGAAGCGAAGGTGACCGGGTCATCGTATGGCAGCGCATGCGCCGCCGCGGGGATGATGGACAATGTTGCACCGGCCGCGGCAGGCGCGGACAGGCCGACGAGCCGCGCTGCCTCGGATGCCCACACCAGCGTCACGACGGGGTCGAGAGCGCCGGAGACGATGAGTGTCGGTGCCTCGATGTCGGGCAGCTTCTCCTCTATGTGGTCGGCGAGCGCGTACCGTAACGTGGCAAGCAGTCGCAACGGCCGCGCGCGCAGGTAGTCGCGCGCCACGACCAGCGCGAGGCGCCAGGGCTCGAAGGGAATGTCGGCGATCACGCGCCAGAGCTGGCCGAACACGGTGCGGTGCGCGGGATCCATGGTGGGCGCGTTGAGCACCAGTCCGGTGATGCGCGCCGGATCCAGCCGAGCCAGCTCGACGATGACCTGGCAGCCGTAGGAGTTGCCGACGAAGATGGCCAGCCCGATGCCGCGCACGTCGAGCCACGCCGCAAGTGCGCGTGCGAGGCCGGTCGTATCCAGGGCTTTCGGCGGTGTTGCGCTGCGCCCGAAGCCAGGCAGGTCGATGCCCGCGACCGGATGCGCTGATGCGAGCCGCGCCATCGTCGGCTCGAGGTAGCGAACCGATACGCCCAAGCCGTGCACGAAGACGAGTGGGATCAGGTCGCTCGCGAAGGCGCGTGTCGAGACACGACCGTGAATGCGGAGGCCGTTCACTTGATCGTACACCGACTGCAACGGTCCTGCGAACGTGGTCGCCTTCGACATGGGAGGACTATATCGCTGGTGAGCCACAGGCGCAGGCACGACACTATCGACCGGCGTACGCGACATCTAAGCTTGCGTCGTGACTACATCTGCCTCCGACCAGACGTCGCTCACGCGACGGGACCTGCTGCATTCCGCCGGGCTCGCCGTCGGCGTCGCGCTCGCTGCGCCGCTCGCGCGCCTAGCCGCGCAGGCGCCTGCGCCCGCCGCGCCCACGCCGACCATCGCGCCACTCGACCCGACCAAGACACCTGGCCTGCCATCGGGCCCCCTCGGTGAACGCTCGCCGTTCGAGACGCCCTCACTCACACCCGTCGGCGTCAGCACCGGAGCGACGAACACGCCGCTTCAGCGCCTGTCCGGTACGATCACGCCCTCCGACCTGCACTTCCAGCGGCACCACAACGGCATCGCCATCATCGACCCGGCGAGGTACAGCCTGACGCTGCACGGGCTCGTGGACCGGCCGCTGCGCTTCACCCTCGACGACCTCAAGCGATTTCCCGCCGAAACGCACAACTACTTCGTCGAATGCGCCGGCAACGGGCGCTCGGCGTATCGCGCACCGAAGCCGGACATGACCCCGCAGGACGTGGACGGCCTCACGAGCACCTCCGAGTGGACGGGCGTGCGGGTGTCCACGCTGCTGCGCGAAGCCGGGGTGAAGTCCGGTACTGCGTGGGTGCTGGCCGAGGGGGGTGATGCGGCGGAGCTGTCGCGCAGCGTGCCGATGGCGAAGATGCTCGACGACGCGCTCGTGGCCTACGCGCAGAACGGCGAGGCGGTGCGCGCGGCGAACGGATACCCCGCGCGCCTGCTGCTGCCAGGCTACGAAGGCAACATGTGCATCAAGTGGCTGCGGCGGCTCGAGGTGATCGACCAGCCCAACATGTCGCGCGACGAGACGTCGAAATACACGGACCCGCTACCCGATGGCACCATTCGCCAGTTCAGCTTCGTGATGGATGCCAAGTCACTCATCACGTCACCGGCGTATCCCGACCGGCTCGCGGGCGCAGGCTGGCGGCCGATCACGGGCATCGCGTGGACGGGTCGAGGAAAGATCACCGGCGTGGACGTCAGCGTGGACAGCGGCCAGAACTGGGAAGCGGCTGAGCTGCTCGGGTCCCCGCTGCCGCATGCGCACACCCGCTTCCAGTACATGTGGCAATGGGACGGCCACTTGGCCACACTCATGAGCCGGGCGCGCGACGAGACCGGTTACGTGCAGCCGACGCTGGCGGAATTCCGCCGGGGTCGTGGGCCCGGCACCGATTACCACTTCAACGCGATTCGCTCGTGGATGGTCGCCGCGAATGGCGTCGTGACCTTCGGTGGCTGACATGCGAACGCGACACAGTGTTGCAGCCGCAGCGCTGCTCGTCATCGCCGCCTGTTCCGATCACGCAGGCAACTCGGAAACCTCACGTCCGTCCCGCTACAGCATCGGTCGCACGCCGACACCGGCGGAACTCGCCGCGATCGACATCGACGTCAATCCGGCGGGTGTCGGCCTGCGGGCCGGCGCGGGAACGGCCGCGGCGGGTGCGCCGATCTTCGCCCTCAAGTGCGCCATCTGCCACGGCGTGAAGGGCGAGGGCATCGCACAGTTCCCACGCCTCATCGGCAAGGAACCGCCGCCGGGGTTCGCGTTCGCCACGGATGCGAATGCGGCGAGGACGATCGGTAACTACTGGCCATACGCGACCACGCTGTATGACTACCTGCACCGCGCCATGCCACTGAACGCACCGGGATCGTTGACGCCCACCGAGATATACAGCCTGGTGGCGTACCTGCTCACCGAGAATGGCGTGATTCCCGCCAGCACCGTCATCGACGCGCATTCGCTGCCGGCGGTGCACATGCCGGCGCAACCGTACTTCGTGAAGGACGATCGTCAGGGAGGCGGAACCTTCAGGTAGGCGCGGCTCCCGGTTTTGCCGGTGAGGCCCAAGGCGCGATGACCAGCACACGCCGATGCATGCCGCACTGCGCGAGCTGCATCATCACAGGAGCCTCACCGCGGATCGTCCCTCCTGTTCCACCTGTTCGAACGTGCATTGCGCCGGACTCTTGTCCGGCCGCCAGCGCAGGAACGAGGTGCCGTGCCGGAAGCGGCCGCCGGAGAAATGGTCGTACTTCACGTCGACCACCAGCTTCGTCGCGAGCGGTTGCCACTCGGCCGACCGTTCCGTGCTCCACCGGCTCGGACCACCCGGCGCCTGGCCGGTGAAGCCGGGCGCCTCCACCAGCGCCTTCAACTGCTTCGTCACCGCGGCCTTCTCGACCGCGGGAATGTTGGACGTGAACCCGATGTGATGGAGAAGTCCCGCGTCGTCATACAGGCCAAGGAGCAGCGAGCCGACGACGCCACCCTTGCTCGCATAGCGAAAGCCGCCCACCACGCAGTCGGCGGTGCGCATGTCCTTCATCTTCTTCATGCCATGACGCGTTCCCGTCTGGTAGGGCAGGTCCATCTGCTTGGCGATCACGCCATCGAGACCGCCACCAACGGAGCGAAACCACTTCGTGACCGTGGCCACCTTCGTCGTTGCCGGCGACAGGTAGACGAGGAATTCTGCGGTTACGCGTTTCTCCATGCACGCCTCCAGGGCCGCGCGTCGCTCGGAGAGCGGTAGTGCCACGAGTAACTTGCCCGCGGTATCCACCAGCAGGTCGAACGCCACGAAGCTTGCCGGATGTTCTGCCGCGAGCCACAGCACACGGCTCTTCGCCGGGTGAATCCGCGTCAGCAACTCGTCGAACGAGAGTGCCCGTTCCCGTTCGATGGCGATCTCGCCATCGAGCACGAACCGCCTGGCGTCGACGACGAGCATCGTCTCGACGAGATCGGGGAAGTAGCGGGCAAGCGGCTTGCCGGCCTTCGACATCAGGTGCACGTCGTCGCCGTCACGGAACGCGATGCAGCGAAAGCCGTCCCACTTGGGCTCGTACTGCCATTCGGTTCCCGCAGGAAGCGCATCGACGAGCTGCGCTTCCATCGGCGCGTAGCTCTTCGCGAGCGGAAGCGGCCGCGCCGCAATGCGATACTCGGCGGTGAGCAACTTCGGATGCTGCTCGGCCAGTGTTTGTGAACGCGCCTTCGTGAACGTCCACACCTCCTTCTGCCGCGGGCCACGAACAATGGGCACGGAGATGTGGACACCGGACGAGCCCGTGGTCTTCACGAGGGGGCGCATGCCCTGCGCTTCCAGCGCGTCGCGGACGACCAGCGCCGCGTCGCGCACGCGCGCGAACGACGCGCCAGGCAACGGGATCGAGGTCGAACTGCACGGAGTCAGAGCCGGTCCACGTCGTCGCAGCGCGCGTACCACTGGTTGCGGTCGATGCAGCCGAGGTTCACCACCCACAGCAGCGACGCGACGTCCTGCACCATGGGGAAGTCGATCACGCTGCCCGAGCCGTGCGTGATTGCACAGGTTTCCAGCCAGTCGGGGTGCGGTTCCCGCACGCGCTTCATGAAGAAGCACTTGTTGAGCGCGCCGTTGGGATAGCGCTTCATCACCATCGCGCGGTCGCGCAGGTGCGGGAGGAGGAAGCGCGAGACGTTTGCGTAGTACTGGAGCAGGTCGCGCTTGGTGATGGCTTCCTCGCGCCAGAAGAGCTTCGTGAGGTTGGTGAGCTTCACGCGATGGCCGCCAATCGTGATATCCGCCTCGTCGGCATCGGGAATCGTGAGGGGGTGTGCAGGCCATGCCACGCGCAGGCGCAAGACTCGTGCAGCGCATCGTGCAGCGGCGGCTCGGCATCATGTCCACGTTTGTATTAGCTAGATTACTTAGCTAATATCCGATATGCGGATAGTAAACATGCACGAAGCCAAGACACAACTGTCAGATCTCGTGAAGCGCGCAGAAGCCGGAGAGGACGTCGTCATCGCCCGCAACGGCGAGCCAGCTGTGCGTCTTGTTCCCATGAATGCCCGCGCACGGGGCCGGGCATTCGGGGTTTTCAAGGGCCAGATCGCGGTGCCGAAGACGTTCTTCGAGCCGCTGCCGGACGACGAGTTGACGCCGTGGGAGGAGTAGTGGCGCATGCGGCTCCTCCTCGACACACATGCGCTTCTCTGGTGGCTCGCCGGCGATGTGAAGCAGCTGTCACGCCGGGCTCGGGCGGCAATCGCTGATGAAGACTCGGTGGTCTTCATCAGTGCCGCCTCCGCGTGGGAGGTAGCCACCAAGCAGCGCATCGGAAAGCTCGACGCGGTTATTCTCACCGGGCAGATGGATGCCGTCATTCTGCAGCAGGCCTTCGTCGCGCTGCCGATTTCGGTGGAGCACGCCGAGCGCGCGGGTGCATTGCGCGGTGCCCACCGGGATCCATTCGATCGGATGCTGATTGCTCAGGCTGTGGCGGAGCAGTTGGTACTCGTATCGAACGAAGCCGTCTTCGACTCCTACGGCGTGCAGCGACTGTGGTAACGTCGGGACGCGCCGAGTCATGGAGGGCGTGACGACACCGGAGGAAGTGTCACGCGAATATCGAGGATAGCGCGTCGACGCATTCGACCCGCGTCGGCGGTCAGGTCCGATCCGCCGTCACCCAGCGAGGAAGTGCCGGCGGACTCATCGCCTCCATGCGCTCGACGAGCGCGGCCGGATCGGTGTCCACGACGAGCAGGTCGCGATACACCTGCTGGATGAAACCCTCTGCCACGCCGTGATCGAGGAACGCGAGCAGCGGTGCGAAGTAACCTTCCACATTCAGCAGGCCGTACGGCTTCCGGTGCAGGCCGAGCTGGCCCCACGTCCATACCTCGAACAGCTCTTCCATCGTCCCGAGTCCGCCGGGCAACGCGAGGAAGCAATCGGAGATCTCCGCCAGCACCGACTTCCGTTCGTGCATCGATGCCACGACGCGAAGCTCGGTGAGTCCATCGTGCGCCACCTCGCGTTCCACGAGATGGCGCGGCATCACGCCGACGACTTCACCACCGGCAGAGAGCGCACCGTCCGCCAGTGCGCCCATCAGCCCCGTGCGTCCGCCGCCGAATACCACGCGTCGTCCGCTCGTCGCCAGGAATCGTCCCATGGCCGCGGCCTGCTCGACATAGCCAGGTTGGCGGCCCGGACTCGCCGCACAGAACACGCAGACGGTCGTGAGCGTCACTTATCGGTGCGCTCCAGCAGGATGATCCCCGACATGCGCTCCGCCGCGGCGCGACGACCGCGCGGCATGAACCGCATCATGATTCGCCAGAACCACATCATCCGCATCTCGCGCTTGAGTCGCTGCGCCTCGCGCATCGTCGAGTGGTATTCGACCTCGCGCCAGCCCACGGACGTGAAGAAGGCCGCACTGTCTTCGGGGCCGAACTTGAACGAGGCGTTTCCTCGGTCCACCGACTTCGCCCAGCTCTTCCGCATCCACTCGAGCAGCATGGGGCTCGCCACATCCGTGATCCACCACCGCGCACTCGGCGTCGCATGCAGCGCGGTGGCGAGCGAGCGCACGTCCTCTTCCGGCAGGTAGATGAGCAGTCCCTCGGTGATGACGAGGAGCGTGCGCGCCGAGCGTCCCACCTGCGCCAGCAAGGCATCGCGCACTGCGGCGTTGGTGAGGTCGGCGGGAATGGCGTCGTAGCGGCATACGGGGCGCTCGTCCTTCATGAGCGACGCCTTGTACTCGCTCATGGCCGGCAGGTCCACGTCGATCCAGTGCAGCGCCGGTGGGAGCGCGAGCCGCCACGCCCGGGCGTCGAGGCCGGCGGCGAGGTTCAGGACCGTGTCCACGCCCTGGTGAATGCGCTGCAGGATCATCTCGTCCATCACGGCCGTGCGCACGATCATGGCCCACGCCATGTTGCGCCCCTGCTTCATGCCGTCGACGATCGCCACGCCCTGCTCGCCGGCGAGGCGACTCGCGTACGGATCGTGGAAGACCGCATCGGGACGCTCCGTCTCCATGGCGCGATAGACGGCGACCCAGCGTGCGGTGTCGGAGACGTTCCGGATGGAGGCCATATTACCAGGGCTGAAGTGAGCGCAGCGGAACGGCGGAACGCTCCACCGCGGCCAAGCATAACACGAGTGGGGACTATCCGCTTCTGTGCGACGGCGCGAGCTTCCATCCGTCCTCACCCGGATCACGAGATGCCCATCGTCTTCCCGTTCGATCCCGACATCGAGCGCGCCGCAACGATCCCCGCCCGCCTGTACAACGATCCGGTCTACCTCGAGCTGGAGCGGGAGCGCGTGTTCGCCCACAGCTGGCAGCTCGTCGGGCGCACGGATCAGCTGCGCGAGCACGGCCAGTACCTCACGGCCACCGTCGGCAACGACAGCATCGTGGTCCTTCGCGACGGCGACGCGCTGCGCGGATTCCACAACGTCTGCCTGCATCGCGCGGGTCCGGTGGCCAGTGGCTGCGGGAAGAGGAAGACGCTCCAGTGCCGGTATCACGGATGGACGTACGGCCTCGACGGCACGCTCACCCACGCACCCGAGATGGAGAGCGTGAAGAATTTCCATCCCTCCGAGATGCACCTCGTGCCTGTCGCCGTGGCGACGTGGGGGCCGCTGGTGTTCGCGAACCTCGACGGCAAGGCGCCGCCACTGCTCGAGGTGCTTGAGGACATCCCGCAACGCGTTGCGCCGTTCCGCTGCGAAACCATGCAGTACGTGATGCGCAAGGAATGGGAGATCGCGTGCAACTGGAAGGTGTACGTGGACAACTATCTCGAGGGCTACCACCTCCCCGTCGTGCATCCCGGCCTGCACAAGGAGCTGGACTACGCGGCCTATCGCGTGGAGCCGCACCGGTACTTCTCGTTCCAGCATGCGCCGCTGCGTCAGGTCCATGGCGGTAACGCGGCGGAGCGACGCTACGATCCCGCGAAGGCGGAGGTGGCCGAGGCGCTGTACGTGTGGCTGTTCCCGAACATCATGCTGAACGTGTACATGGGGCAGATGCAGACGAACGTGGTGATCCCGCTGTCGCACGACCGCTGCCGTGTGGTGTTCGAGTGGTATTCCGCGAGCCCACCCGCCGATCCCGCGACGGACACCGAGTGGACGCGGCTGCTCGCCTTCAGCGACGAAATCCAGGACGAGGACATCGAGATCTGCGAGGCGGTGCAGCGGAACCTGCGATCGCGCATCTACGATCGCGGCCGCTATTCGGCGTTGCGTGAAGTCGGCGTGCACCACTTCCACTCCCTGCTGCACGAATTCCTGACCTGACGCGCGCGCGACAGGGGATCTCGATTGACGGGTGCAGGCTCCACAGGAGTCCAGCGCCAACCACATTCCCCCATCCGACAAGTACTATATGCATAGTTGACAATTCCGCCCGATGCCGGTAGTCTACTATGCACATAGTAACTCAGCCGGAGGGGCCGCATGGACACCGCATCACTGGGCGAACGCGAGCTCGACGTCATGACCGTCCTGTGGCAGACGAGCTCGGGGACCGTGACGGAAGTGCAGGAGGCGCTGGGAACGCCACTCGCCTACACCACCGTCCTCACCATCCTCCGCAACCTCGAGGCGAAGGGCTTCGTGCGGCGGAAGGAGGAAGGACGGGCGCATCGCTACTTCCCCAAGGTGAAGCATCGCGCCGAACAGAAGCGCGCCCTTCGCCGCCTGATCGATACGCTGTTCCTCGGCTCACCCGAAGCGTTGCTCGCGCAACTCGTCGACGACCACGACCTCTCGGCAGAGGAACTCCAACGCATCGCGAAGCGCATCGGCGGCGCGTCTGGCGGGGAAGAGGCGAAATGATTGCCGCGTGGATGTTGTCCGCTGTGTTGTTTACCGCGTTCGCCGCGGCGGCAGCATTCTGCGCGGAGCTTGCGCTTCGCGTCGCCGGCCGGCAGGCACGGTGGCCGTGGCTCGTTGCACTGGCGGCGGCCGTGATGTGGCCGGCGCTCGCGCCCGTGATCCGTCATTACCTCCCGGCAACGGGCACCATCGTCGTGATGGCGGCCTCCATGCCGGCGATCCAGGTCGTCCCGGATATCGCCTCATCGATCTCGTGGACTTGCGTACTCGACTCCGTCCTGCTCGTGATGTGGGTGGTCGCGAGCGTCAGCGTCATGGGACGTCTCGTGCGTGCGCTCATCGTGCTCGCCCGGGTGCGGCGCGCGAGCCGTCTTCAGGTAGTGGACGGCGTGCCCGTTCTGGTGAGCGACAGCATCGGGCCGGCGGTCGTGGGCGTACTCCGGCCGAACGTGCTGTTTCCGTCTGTACTGCTGGAGCTCGATGCACCGCTGCGCCGGCTCGTGCTCCGACACGAGCAGGAGCACTGTCGCGCGCGCGATCCGTGGATCCTGATGGGATCCGCGTTCGCGCTCGCGCTCGTGCCGTGGAACCTGCCGCTGTGGTGGATCGCACGACGCACGCGTCTCGCGCTCGAGGTGGACTGCGACGCGCGCGTGCTCGCTGTGGAGCCCGACACGACGCGCTACGGCAAGCTCCTGATGCTCATCTCGCAGCGTGAGCGGACGACTACGCTCGTACCCACGCTCGCTGCCTCACGCTCCCATCTCGAACGGAGGATCGCCGCCATGCGTCCCACCAGCCCCCGGAACCGCCGTGTAAAGCTCGCCGCGGCACTCGTTGCTGCCGCCGTCGCGGGCATCGGCGCGTGTACGTCGCGCATCGCTGACGTGGCGGGACCACGGCCGACGATTGGCGCGCGTCCCGCCGATGCTGACTCGACGCAACCGTACTTCGAGTTCCAGGTGAACAATGAGGCGCGGCCCGTTCCCGGTACGGGCGACCTCCGCTATCCGGAGGTGCTGCGCGCGGCCAACGTCAGTGGCGAGGTGCTCGTGCAGTTCGTCGTGGACGAAAATGGCGCGGTCATGCCGGCTTCCACGAAGATCCTGAAGTCCGATCACGAGCTGTTCACCCAGGCCGTGCAGACCGCGCTTGCGACCATGCGCTTCTATCCGGCAGAAGTGCAGGGGCGGCATGTGAAGCAGCTCGTGCAGTGGCCTTTCACATTCGCTGCCGCGTCCTCGAGCTCGTCGTCGTCCGGCAGCGCAGAGGGCCGCACTGCCACGGTTCGTCCGGGCACGCCGATCCGGCCAGAGCCGCCGCGCACCGCGAGCCAGCCCTACTTCGAATTCGAGGTCGAGAAGCAGGCGAGTCAGGTTCCCGGTACTGGCAACCTGCGGTATCCGGACAGCCTGCGTACGGCGAGTGTCGAGGGTGAGGTACTGGTCCAGTTCGTCGTCGATGCGAATGGTGCGTACGAGCCAGGGAGTCTGAAGGTGCTCAAGTCGAGCCACGACCTGTTCACGAAGGCGGTGGCCGCCGCGCTACCGGGCATGCGCTTCTACCCGGCGCAGGTTGGAGGGAAAGCCGTGCGGCAGGTAATCCAGCAGCCGTTCACCTTCGCGCTGTCCCGGTAGCTGACCGTATTCATCTTTAATGTACCGATCGGGCTAAAAGCAGATCCTTCGCTGCGCTCAGGATGACAAGGGTGTCGTTGCGCTCAGGATGACAAGGGTGTCGTTGCGCTCAGGATGACAAGGGTGTCGCTGCGCTCAGGATGACAAGGGTGTCGCTGCGCTCAGGATGACAAGGGTGTCGTTGCGCTCAGGATGACAAGGGTGTCGCTGCGCTCAGGATGACAAAGGCGCGCCGGACAATCTGCCGGTCGCGCCTTCCCGCGGTACGTGGATCCCCTGCTAGCGGAACACCGCCAGGCAGGCCCTCGCACCGCCATCATATCCCGCCTTGAAATTCCACTGCCGCTGCGCGCGCGTGCCGTGACCCATGACGGCCGCTCGACGCGCGATACGGTTGTCCACTCGCCGGATGCCGGTGTACTCCGGCGTCGGGTCGCCCGCGGCGGCCAACCCGAAGAACGCCTCTTCGATATCACCCTTTTCGAGGCTGCCGTCGCGCGCACTCTGCTCGGTGAACGCGCCCGCGAGACAATCCGCCGCGGCCTCGTTCTCGTACGGGATGGGGGACATCTGCCCGAGTTGCGCGGCCACGGCGTGTCCCATCTCGTGCGCGATGATGCCCACCGCGGCCATGTCGCCGTCGGTGCCCAGCTCGTTCGCGGCCGCCTTCGCCTGCCGCGCGAGGAACACTTCGTCGAAGAAGATCGTGTTCAGCGCGGCGCAGTACTGTGCGTTGTTCGCCTGGAGAATGCCGCACTGGCTGCGGACGTTGCCGCGATAACGGACGATGCTCGGCGCGGTGAAGCGCTGGCCGAGCTGCTTGAAGTCGGCGCTCCACATGGCGACGAGTGCGCCATAGGCCTCACTGACTTTCTTGTTGGATGCGGTGACGTCGTTCTCGGTGATGTCGGCCGTCGCGCGCCGGGGCGTCGTGGGCCCGGGCTTCGCGGCGGCCGACAGGGCGCCCGAGACGACAAGGAGACTTGCAAGCCCGATGGAACGGGCAATCCGTGCAGTGCGTGAGCCCATGGTGTACCTCCTGTCACTGGTACCCAAGCATGACCCGTTGGTTCTCGCGGCCCACCCTGCGGGCTACAGGCCGTATTCGTCCGGGTTGCTGCCCACCTTCGCCGCGGCGATGAGCTTCGGCACATAGTCCTGCGTTTCCTTCGGCAGCGCGGAGAGGATGCGGAAGAAGTCCTCGTCCGTGCCCTGCGTCTTGCCGGTGACCTTCTTCAGTGCCTTCGACACCGTGCCAGCGCCGGAGTTGTACGCCGCCGCCGCGAGGTACCAGGAGCCGAAGCGGTCGTGCAGCTGGCTGAGGTACGTGAGCGCCGCGTCCGTCGCGTCCGCGGGATTCTTTCGCTCGTCGGTCTTGCCCTTCACGGTAAGCCCGAACTGGCGTGCCGTCGCGCTCATGAACTGCCACATGCCCACTGCGCCCACCTTCGAGCGGGCGTTCGGGTTGAAGTTCGACTCGATCATCGCGAGGTAGATGAGCTCGTGCGGCATCTGCTTCGCGTCGAGCTTCGCGGTGATCATGCTCTCGTATTTGTCCATCCGCGTGAGCGACAGGGCGAAGTCGCCGCGAAGGGACGAGGTGAGCCGTGCCACCCACTTGTCGATACTGGCGTGGCTGATGGACATGTCGAGTCCACCCGCCGCGTCAGTAAGCGAGTTTAATGTAGAGTTCGCTTGAGCAACCGCGGACGTGTCGTGAACCGCCAGAGCAGTCCGCGGGCCGGCCGCCGTAGCGAGAAAGGTCGTATGCTCGAGGCCGGCAATGAGGGTAGAGACACCCATTGCCACCGCGAGAGCGGGGAAGGCTAAGCGCTTCCTAGCGGCGAGCAAAGTCTGACGAATGTCTGTCATTGGTGGCTCCCATCATGTTGATATAATGGAAGTTAGCTGATAAACATGCGAATTGCAGACTTGCTATCCTGGAATGTATATGCCCGGGCTCGCTAGCCATTTCGCGCGTTTTGGCGCAAACGACGAGGGGTGAACGCGGATTACGCGGACGGTGGCGGATAACAGCCGATCAATCAGGGAGGATCCGCCATTATCCGTTCATTCCATGTGATCCGCGTCTCCCATTTTGACGTTGGAGCCGTCGGCACCACGGAAAGATCGGCTTATGACGAAGCGATCGTCTCCAGCTCTTCCCACCGGCGGGTGAGGGCCGCGATCTCCACCTCGAGTGCCAACAGCCGGCTTCGGGCCGCAGCGATCACGCTCGCATCGCGTAGCAGCGAGGGATCCGACAGGGAGAGATAGACGGTCTCCCGCTCCCGCTCGGACGCATCGATCCGGTCGGGCAGGCCGGTCAGCTCGGTGGACTCCTTGAACGTCAGCTTTCGCTTCTTCCTGTCCGACTTCGTCGGAGGAGCAGGCGCGGACGCACGCTTCGGAGCCGAGGATGTCGACGCAGCCGCCGCGGCCGCTGCCCTACGCTGCCGAACCCAGTCCGCATAGCCGCCGACGTACTCACCGATCCGGCCGCCACCCTCGAACACCAGGGTGCTCGTCACCACGTTGTCGAGGAACGCACGATCATGGCTGACGACGAGCAGCGTGCCCGAGAATTCGAGCAGCAATTCCTCGAGCAGGTCCAGTGTCTCGATGTCGAGGTCGTTCGTCGGCTCGTCGAGCACGAGGAGGTTGAACGATCGCGTGAACAGCCGCGCAAGCAGCAGACGATTTCGCTCGCCACCCGACAGCGCGCGCACCGGCGTGCGCGCACGATCCGGCGGGAAGAGAAAATCCTGCAGGTAGCTCAGCACGTGCTTCTGGCCATTCGCCGTCTCGATCCAGTCGGCGCCATCGGCGATGCTGTCGAACACGCTCCGTTCCGGATCGAGTTGCTCGCGCAACTGGTCGAAATACGCGAGCTCGATGCCCGTGCCGAGCCGGATGCTGCCCGACTGCGGCTCGAGCTGACCGAGCAGCAGTCGGAGCAGCGTGGTCTTGCCCGAGCCATTCGGACCGATGAGGCCGACGCGGTCGCCACGGGTAATCGTCGTCGTGAAGTCGCGCACGATGGGCCGCTCGCCATGCGAGAAGCTCACATGCTTTGCCTCGACGACGAGCTTTCCCGACCGCTCGCCCTCCTGCGCCTGCAGCTTCACGGTGCCCGTGCGCTCGCGACGGGCACCCCGTTCCACGCGCAGCGCCTCCAGCGATCGCACGCGACCCTCGTTGCGCGTGCGCCGCGCCTGGATCCCCGTGCGGATCCACACCTCCTCCTTCGCGAGCTTCCGGTCGAACTCGGCCCACTCCTTCGCCTCGACGCCGAGCGCGGCTTCCTTGCGCTGGAGATACGTGTCGTAGTCGGTGCCCCAGTCCACGAGCCGGCCGCGATCCAGCTCGACGATGCGCGTGGCCACGCGGCGCAGGAAGGCACGGTCGTGCGTCACGAACACCATCGTCGTGCCGCGATCGATGAGGAATTGCTCCATCCACTCCACCGCGCCGACGTCCAGGTGGTTGGTGGGCTCGTCGAGCAGCAGCACATCGGGTTGCCGCACGAGCGCACGCGCGAGCAGCGTCTGCCGCTTCCGTCCTCCTGATGCCTTCGCGAACGGCGCGTCGGCGTCGAGGCCGAGGTGCTCGAGCACCGTGTCCACGCGTGACTGCATCTCCCACGCACGCGCCGCATCGAGGGCATGATGCAGCCGGTCGAGCTCCTTGAGTGCGGCATCGGTGGCATTCATGCCGACGTCATGGCTCGCCTGGTGGTACCGCGCCAGCAGCTTGCCGGCGTCACCGAGCCCCTCGGCCACCACGTCGAACGTGCTGCCCTCGACGTCGTCGGGCACTTCCTGCTCGAGCCGCGTGACGCTCACGCCGGTCTGGCGTACGACTTCGCCCGTGTTGGGCGACATCGTGCCATCGAGCAGCTTCATGATGGTGCTCTTCCCGGCGCCATTGCGGCCGAGGAGGCACACGCGCTCGCCGCGCTCGATGGCGAAGCGGGCGCGGTCGAGAATGGGCGGGCCACCGAATGCGATGCTGACGTCCTGCAAGCCGAGAAGTGCCATGCCGAACTCTAATCAGCCCGACGCAGCGAGCCGGTACTTCAGAAGCATGCAACTCCGGCTCGCGGCCTTGCTCCGCCCGACAATCAGCGATCGACGACGCGCGCTGCGCTCTCGGCACCGTTCCGGCTCACGGCGGTGACGACGACCCGCAGCGAACCCACCTCGTTCTTCCCCGCGACGACGAGCCGGGTCTGTGCCGCTGGAAGCACCCAGCTTCGCCATGCACCGTCCGCCTTGCGGGCGCGCACCGTCCACCACGCCACGCCAGGCGCGCGCGTGATGTTCACCGCACGCTCGCCGGCGTCCGTCACGACGATGGATGCACCCGGACGTGCCGGTGTCTTGCCGCCGAGCCACGGCGACGCGGGGATGAGTGCGGGCGTCGAGTACAGCTCCGTGAACAGGTGCTCCGTCTGCACTTCGGCCGACGACTGTCGTGGCGGCTGCGTCGCGACACCGACGAGCACCGAGTCGCGCCGGACGGCGGTGGCCGGCATGAGCGCGCGCATGCTGAACAGGATGTCGCCCGTGGCTGCCGATGCGCGCGTCGCGCGGATCTGCGCGTTCAGCTCATCCGGTCCCCACATGCCGCCGCCCGACGCGGCACGGCTGGCGTTGTGGCCGGGCCAGATGTGCCGCGCCTTCACGTTCTCTGCGAGCCACCAGGCGAGCAGCACGGGATAGCTCTGTGCCGCCTGCGCCACGGGCCAGTAGAGCTGTGGCGTGAAGTAGTCCGACCACCCTTCGCGGAGCCATCGCCGCGAGTCGCCATACAGCTTCTCGTACGAGTCGAACCCCTTGACCGACTGCGGAAATCCGGGGCGCCAGATGCCGAACGGGCTGATGCCGACCTTCACCCACGGCTTGATCGCCTTGGTGCGGACGTACATCTGCTGGATGAGCGTGTCCACGTTGTGCCGGCGCCAGTCGTCGCGGCCGAGGCGGCCGCCTTTCCGCGTGTAGGCGGCGTAGCTGGAGGAATCCGGAAACGGCACGGGCTGGCTGTCGCGCCCCATCTCGGGATACGGATAGAAGTAGTCATCGATATGGATGCCATCCACGTCGTATCGCTTCACGACGTCGAGCATCACGCGCAGCGTCTGCGCGATGACCGCGGGCTCGCCGGGATCCATCCACTCGTACTTGCCGTAGGTGCGCACGAGCTCAGGGTGCGCGACGCTGATGTGCGACCGCGCATGCGGCCACGTCGCGCTGGCGTGCTTCGCCCGATATGGATTGAACCACGCATGAAGTTCGAGCCCCCGCGCATGAGCCTCCGCCACCGCGAACTTGAGGGGATCGTAGTACGGCTCCGGCGCGCGTCCCTCGACGCCGGTGAGGTACGCCGACCACGGTTCATACGGCGAGTCGTACAGCGCGTCCGCGGCAGGCCTCACCTGCAGCAGGATCGCGTTGAGGTTGAGCGCCACGGCGCGATCGAGGATCGCGATGAGCTCGGACTGCTGCTGCCAGGCGGTGAGGCCGGGCTTCGACGGCCAGTCGATGTTCGCGACGCTCGCCACCCATGCGCCGCGGAACTCGCGCATGATCGCCGGTGGCGTGTCGGGGGCGGCCTGACCGTTCGTCTTCGGTGCGGCGGCGGCGAGGAGGGCGAGGCAAAGCAGGAGTGTCTTCGGCATAGCCGAAGTTATTCGCGGCCAGGGCCGGCGGGAGTGTGCGCGCCGGCGTCTACAGACACATCAGGGTTGTGGCTCACGGGCCAGAGCGTCCCTGCGATTGCGCCGAGCACGCCTCCGCCGAGCGCCGCAACGGGAAGAAAGACGACTCCGATACCACACAGCGCGCCTTTGCATCTTGCGAGTGCGACGAGCATCGTGCCTACGCCAACAGTCGCGCCGATCTCGAAGCCGACCCTGGTGTGGGAGAGGCGACCAGCATCCGCAGTGGCGAAGTACCCCTGTCCTCCATGCGACACCCGCTCCGCGGACATGTGTCGGTTCGGTTCGAACAGCCGCACGAGCGAGTCGCGCGTGCTCGTCTGGGTGAGCTCGGAGTCCGGTCTGGAGCGCGTTGCGGAATCGCCCTGGGCGTGTACAGATGGAACTGCCACGACACCGAACAGGCAGCCAGCGAGCGCGTAGCTCGCACAGCGCCTGCGCACACGGATGGGCTGGCGAAGTAAGGGCAGCGGGGTTGCCACCGGAAACGGCAATCCGCTGCGCTTCATGGGGTGATCCGCTTCCAGTGCGCCGCGGGCCACAGCGCACCGGTGATCGCGCCGATGACTCCGCCGGCCCCGATCGCCGCCGGGAGGAAGATGACTTCCAGGCCGCACATCTGATCATGACCACGTGCGCCGCAACGCGACATATCGACGAATAGCGCGGCCGTCCCGACGATCATGCCACCGACCACACCGATCGCGACGTGTGACCTCCGACTCCGGCGCCCGGAGGGATTCACCTCGACGATCCAGTCGCCATCGCGCGTGGTGGCGACTCGCTGTCCCTGCGCGAAAAGGAGCACGAGCGAATCCGACGGTGTCGGAACGAGCGATGCGCGCCTCCACGCGAACCCTTTCTGCTCCGCATCATGCGTCCGCGCGCGCGCGACGAGCGCCACGGAACGGTCAACCGTGTCGGCCTGAGCGTGCACCTGCCCGTACGGCAGGGCCATCAGGCAAGCCCCAACGCGGACCATCCGCGCAGCCCTCATGACCGGAGCCGGGCTGGCGACTTCCGCCGCACCGACCAGAGCAACGCGGTCCGCTCGATCACGAGCGACGGCTCGGCGCCCCACGGCAGCCGCCGCCCGAACGACCGCACTGGATGCGCGAGGTGCTGCGCGACAGGCGTCTCGTGGACGAACATCTCGAACCGCGGATCGGGGGGAACCCGCTCACGAGCCAAAGGCCTCGATGGCGTACGGGAAGTAACGGAGGGTGGTTCTTCGAGCAGCGCTGGGGACATGATGTCATCCGCGGTGTAGGATTAGGCGAACACAGGATCGGTGAACGAGCGCTCGACCCTGTTCCTCCCAACGCGCAAAACGTCCGCGAAATGGCTCACCGCGAAGGTTGACGGGCCCTGACGCCCCGGATAACGTCCCGCCGGCGGGCGAACGAGCCACCGCTGCCGAACATCAGCAGGCAGGAGCGTCATGTCGCCACCGTCCACGCCGCCCGATCCAGACGCGCCACCACCGGATGTCACGCCCCTGCTGCTGGCGTGGGGCAACGGCGACGCCGCTGCCGGCGAACAGCTGCTGCCGGTGGTTTACGCGGAGCTGCACCGCCAGGCCGCGCGTGCGATGCGCCGTGAGGGCGACGAGCACACCCTGCAGGCCACCGCGCTCGTGCACGAGGTCTATCTCCGACTCGTGGACCAGAACCGGATCGAATGGCGCAACCGTGCCCAGTTCTTCGGCGTCGCCGCACAGGCCATGCGCCGCATCCTCGTGGATCATGCGCGCGGACAGCACGCCGCAAAGCGCGGCGGGGGCGCGCAGCAGGTGACGCTCAACGACGCAAACCAGCCCATCGCCGCCGACGGTGACCACGCAGTAGATGTCCTCGCACTGCACGACGCACTCGAGCGGCTGGCCGCGCTCGATCCGGAGCAGGCCCGCCTCGTGGAGCTCCGCTACTTCGCCGGCCTGAACATCGAGGAGACGGCCGACGCACTTGGCGTATCGCCCGCCACTGTGAAGCGCGAATGGGCCGTGGCGCGCGCATGGCTGCGCCGCGAGCTGTCGGCCGCGTGACGCCCGAGCGCTGGCAGCAGGTCAAGCACGTCGTCGCGACGGCGCTCGAGACGCCGGCGGGCGAACGCGCCGCATATGTCGCGCAGGTGTGCGCAGGCGACGACGAGCTGCGCGCCGAGGTGGAATCCCTGCTCGCGGCATCGGACGGCACCGACTCCTTTCCCGCCGCGCGCATCTCCATCGCCGTCACCGCCGAGCACTCGATCCTCGCCGCCGCACTCGGCGCGCAATACGAGATCGTGCGCGAGCTGGGTCGCGGCGGGATGGGCGCCGTATATCTCGCGCGCGAACGGTCGCTCGAGCGGTTCGTCGCCATCAAGGTGCTGCGACCCGAGCTGGCCGGCGCGCACGAGGCACGCGAACGGTTCCGCCGCGAAGCGCGCGTGGCCGCCAGGCTCTCGCATCCAGGCATCCTCCCCCTGCACACGTTCGGCGAGGTCGCGGGCCTGTGGTACTTCGTCATGGGTTACGTGCGCGGCGTCACGCTGGCCGACCGGCTGCGCGCCGAGGGTCGCCTGCCGAGCGCGGAGGTGCATCGCATCATGGCGGAGCTGGCCGATGCGCTGGACTGCGCGCATCGCAACGGCATCATCCATCGCGACATCAAGCCGTCGAACATCCTGCTGGACGAGGAGTCCGGCCGTGCGATCCTGGCCGACTTCGGCGTGGCGAAGCTGCAGGGCAACAGCGAGAGCCTCACGGGGACCGGCGTCGTCGTCGGCACGCCGAACTTCATGTCGCCCGAACAAGCACTCGGCGCGCCGGATGTGGACGAGCGCACCGATATCTACTCCCTCGGATCGGTCGCGTATACGATGTTGACGGGGCGCGAACCATTCGCCGACGTGCGGCAGGGCGACCTCGTGCACTGGCGCGCCACGCACGATCCCGAACCCCTCGTGAGCGCGGCGCCCTCCGTGCCGAAGGGGCTCGCTGCCGTAGTGATGCGCAGCCTCGCCCGATCACGCGAGGCGCGGTGGGCAAACGCGGGAACGCTGAAGGATGCCCTCACGCGCGCGGGCGCCGACGGCATGCTCCAGCTTCCCGCGTCGCTGCGCGACTTGCCCACGTTCGGGCCGTACGCGGTGTTATGGGCGGTCGGATGGACGCTGCTTGCCGTGCGCCAGTTCAGCTCCGCGGGCGACCGCGCACTGCTGCTGCTCATCGCGTTACTCGTCCCCGTCGGGTTCGGCCTTCACCTCCGCAACGTCGGCCGCCACGGCCTCAGCGGCGGCGAGCTGGCGCGCGTGGCGTTCTGGCCGCCTGAGTGGTGGGGCATGTGGTGGCCGCGCGTACTGCGGCGCCCGAATGACCTGTGGCCGAGGCTTCCATGGGTGGCACGTGCCGTTCGCGTGGTGCTGAGCGCGTTCTTCGTCACGCTGCCGTTCATGATCCTCATGCGACAGCGCTTCGCCGCCGAGCTGGCACAGGCCACGGGCAGTGGCGAACCCGTCTGGTTCGTCGCCGTGGAAACCATGCTCGTTCTCGGCACTACGGCGACGATCGCCGGCTCGATCGCGTGGGCGTTCGCACGCGAGCTGTCGTGGGACGAGTCCATGCGCCTGCTCTTCGGTGCGACCACGCCGTCACCAGGATGGACGGAGCCGCACATCGCGCGGCTGCTCGCACCAGTCTCCGGTATCCGGGCACCGGACCGCGACTCGGCGGCCGATCATCACCGCGCGATGAAGGACCTGCTCGAGGTGCTGCCGGCCGAGCATCGCACACTCGGTACTCTCGCGCTCGACCTCGTGCGACGGCTCGCCGACGCGATCAGCGCGAGCGACGAGGAATTGGCGTCGCTCGCACATGTGGCGAGCGACGAGGAGCTCGACCGCCTCATGGCGCAGCGCGCGACATTCGAGGAGAGTACCGGACGGGCGACCCTCGAGCAGCGCGAGCTCATGGAACTGGTCCAGCGCCAGCTCGACCTCGTGCGACGCATCCGCGACCGTGCCGAGGCGCTCGCCAGGCATCGCGCGAGGATGTTCAGTTTGCTGCGCGGACTGTGGACCCGCGCCGATGCACTGCGCGATGGCGGTGTGGCGAGCGCGCCGATGCGCGCGCTGCTCGACGAGGTGAGCGCCGTCCTGGCGCGGGAGCCGTCGTCACACTGACTCCAGTCCGTAAGACGCTGGGTTCACGCGCACCGCGTAAATTCACACGATGGATCGCCCGACCGCACCACCAGCCGGCACCGTCAGCATTCCGCGCGGACTCTCGAAGCTCGGCGTCTGCTCGCGTGCGGAGGGAGTGCGCCTCGTCGAGGCCGGCCGCGTGCGTATCAATGGTCGCGTCGTGCGCGACACCGCACTCCGCATCAACCCGGAGCGGGACACCATCGAGGTCGACGGCGCGCCGATCGTGCGGGCCGAGCGGGTGTACCTGGCGCTCAACAAGCCGCGGGGCCTGGTGACGACGCGCGACGATCCGCAGGGCATGGCGACCATCTATCAGTGCCTCGAGGGCGCGTCGCTGCCGTTCGTTGCACCGGTGGGCCGGCTGGACAAGGCGAGCGAGGGCCTGCTGCTGCTCACGAACGACTCGCGCTGGTCGGCCAGGCTGCTCGACCCAGCGTCGCACGTGGACAAGGTCTATCACGTGCAGGTGAAGGGATTGCTCGACGAGGCAGCGCTGCGCCACGTCGCCGACGGCGTCGTCGAGCAGGAATCGGGCGAACGGCTCGAGGTGAAGCGCATCTCGCTCCTGCGCGTGGGGTCGAGGAGCAGTGCGTGGTTCGAGATTGTCCTTGACGAAGGAAAGAACCGGCACATCCGCCGCATCTTCGACGCGCTTGGCGTCGAGGTGCTCCGGCTCGTCCGTATCGCCATCGGGCCACTCGTCCTCGGTACGCTGCCGAAGGGCGAGTGGCGGATGCTCACGCCGGACGAAGTGCGGGCCCTCACGTGAGTGAAACGGCGTACCACACGTGGCGGGCCTATGCCGTCCGGGTGGCCGGACATTCGTATCAGGTTGCTACCAAACAAGGCGCCTTCGCGCACGGGCGGCTCGATCCGGCGACCATCCTGCTGGCCGAGCATCTCGTCACGAAGGCCGGCGACACGGTGGTGCACCTGAACTGCGGGAACGGGCTCGTGGGCGCGGTGGCGGATGCGGGCGGTGCGGCACGCGTGCTGCTTGCGGACAGGAACGTGGTCTCGGTGGAAGCAGCGCGGCGCACGCTCCACGCGAATCGCGCGACGAACGCCGAGGTGTTCGCCGGCCACAGTGCCCTCGCCCTGCCCGGCGGCATTGCGGCGGAGACCGTCGCCATCCGCATTCCGCAGGAGCGCCTCGCGCTGCTGCAACTCCTCGCCGATGCCTTCGCGATGCTGAAGACCGGCGGTCGCTGCTACGTCGCCGGTGCGACGAACGAGGGCATCAAGACCGCGACGACCACCATCGAGTCCATCTTCGGCAACGCGCGCGTCCTCGCGCGCGACAGCACGCATCGCATCGTGAGCGCGGTAAAGCGCGCCGACGTGCCCGCGAACGCGGAGGTGCTCGACAACCCGTTCCTGGATCCCAACCACTTCAACGAGCTTACGGCGACGCTGCGTGGGATACCCCGCACGCTCTACTCGCGGCCGGGTGTCTTCTCCTGGGACCACATCGACGAAGCGACGAGCATCCTTGCCGAGACGATGGAGGTTCGCGTCGGCGACAACGTGCTCGACATCGGGTGCGGGTATGGCGTCCTGGGCGTCGTCGCGGCATCACTCTCGGGCACCGGCCGCATCACCATGCTCGACGCCGACACCGAGGCCATCCGCTCGGCAACGCGATCCGCCGACGCCAACGGCCTCACCGGGTATCGTGCCCTCGCCAGTGACGTCGCCTCGGCCGTACGCGGCGAGCGATTCGACGTCGTGGTAACGAATCCACCCTTTCATGTCGGCAAGGCGACGGACCTCGACGTCCCCAGGCAATTCATCCAGGACGCGTGGGACGGACTGCGCGAGGGCGGCCGGCTGTTTCTCGTGGCCAACAGGACGCTGCCCTACGAGCAGGCGGTGCGGCACCGGTTCGGCAATGTCGCGAATG
Source organism: Gemmatimonadales bacterium (assembly GCA_038236775.1). GTDB lineage: Bacteria > Gemmatimonadota > Gemmatimonadetes > Gemmatimonadales > Gemmatimonadaceae > AG11. The sequence continues at coordinate 22,485 of JBBRZK010000005.1, read as the reverse complement.
TCCATGATGGGCCGCGCTTCAAGGTGCTTACCGCAACGAGATAGGACCTTGCAAGCATAAACGACGAAAGGTGGACACGGATTACGCGGATGGGATCGGATAAATACGGATCTGATCGTTGTCAGTCTGATGGCGATGCACCGGGCCGGACCCACGAGTGCAGGATGACAAGAAGCAGATCCTTCGCTGCGCTCAGGATGACAAGAAACAGATCCTCGAGGTACGTGTCGTTGACCATAGAGCGGACTGCGCGCGGAGCGATCCGCGGAATCAGGTCCGTTTCCGTATGATCCGCGTCCCCCTTTGTCGTTGATGCCGGCGCGGCACCGAGAACCAGGCGTCAATCGAACAGACGTACCATGTCGTCGGCCGAGAGCAGGCGCCAGCCGCCCGGCTCCAGGTCACCGAGCTCGAGACCGCCGATGGCGCGCCGGTGCAACGCCTCGACGTGGTTGCCCACTGCCGCGAACATGCGACGGACCTGGTGGTACCGGCCCTCAGTGACCGTCACACGTGCTGAACGCGCGTCGAGCGCCTGCATGGTCGCGGGTTCGAGCGGTGTCGACTCGTTCGTAAGCATGAGTGTCCCGCTCGCGAAGATCTCGGCCTCGTCGCCGCGAAGATCGCTCGCGAGGTGGGCCTCGTACACCTTGGGCAAGTGCGTGCGCGGCGATGCGAGCCGGTGGTTCACCTTGCCGTCATCGGTGATCAGCAGGAGTCCCGACGTCTCGCGGTCGAGCCGGCCGATGGGGGCCATCACGGGCGTGCGCACGAGGAAGCGCGGCGGCAGCAGCTCGTAGATCAGGCGGCTCGCGTCCCGCGTAGAGCAGACGTAGCCCACCGGCTTGTGCAGCATGACGACGGAGCCGGGCGGCGCGTCGAGCGGCTTTCCGTCCACGAGCAGCTCCTCGTGCGTGAACGTGTCGCCCTCGCGCACGGTGCTGCCGTCGCGCCGGGTGACGAGCCGCTGGCGCACCATGCGCTCGACTTCGCGACGCGTTCCGTAGCCGAGGTTCGCGAGATACTTGATGACCTTCATGCCCTTTTCCGTGGCGTGACGCCCAATGCTCGCGTGAAAGATGTCGCAAAACGCGGCCGCGGCGCAGATCGCCCGGCTGGTTGCCCAACGCGGGCCGCGGCATCAACGTATCTCGTCAGCACACCCGCCGGACTGCCGGTTCGCCCTTCCCGAGACTGCGAATGCTTCCGTTTCGCTCCCTGATCGCCCTGTCGATTCCTGCCGCAATCGGCATCACGTTCGGCGGCGCCAGTGTCGCGCTGCGTTCCGGCGCCGTCGCCGCACCGCCCGCGGGCATGGCCGATTCCGCCCTGCTCGCATCCTACAAGTGGCGCAACATCGGCCCCGATCGGGGCGGTCGCTCGATCGCGGCGTCTGGGGTGCGCGGCCGGCCGAAGGAGGCGTACTTCGGCGCCACCGGCGGCGGCCTGTGGAAGACCATGGATGGCGGCGAGAACTGGGCACCCGTCACCGACGGCCAGGTGAGGAGCGCGAGCGTCGGCGCCGTCGCGGTGAGCGAGAGCAACCCCGACATCGTCGTCATCGGCATGGGCGAGACCTGCATTCGCGGCAACATCATGGCAGGCGACGGCGTCTACAAGTCCACCGACGCGGGGAAGACCTGGACGCACCTCGGCTTCGACCAGTCGGACGGCATCTCGAAGATCCGCATCCATCCGACCAACCCCGACATCATCTTCGTCGCGGCATTCGGGAAGTACTCCGTGCCCAACGCCGAACGCGGCGTGTTCAAGAGCACGGACGGCGGGAAATCGTGGCGGAAAGTGCTGTACCGCGACGACAAGACGGCCGCGATCGACATCAGCATCGATCGCACGAACCCGAACATCATCTACGCGGCGATGTGGGAAGCCTTCCGCAACGAGTACACGATGTCGAGCGGCGGAGCCGGCAGTGGCCTGTTCAAGAGCACGGACGGCGGCGAGACCTGGACGGAGATCACGCGGAACCCGGGCATGCCGACGGGCCTGGTAGGCCGCATCGGCGTCGCGGTGTCGGGAGCGAACGCCAACCGCGTGTACGCGCTCGTCGAGAATGACAGCGGTGGCTTGTTCCGGAGCGACAACGCCGGCGCCACGTGGACGCTCGTCAACGGCAGCCGCGACATCCGGCAGCGCGCCTTCTACTACACGCACGTCCACGCCGACCCGAAGGACCAGGACGTCGTCTACATGCAGAACACGTCCATGTTCCGCTCGAAGGACGGCGGCAAGACGCTCGCGAACATCGGCAACGGCACGCATGGCGACATGCACGACCTCTGGATCGACCCGGATGATCCGGCGCACCTGGTGGTCGGCAACGACGGCGGCGGTGCAGTGTCCACGAACACCGGCGGCCACTGGACCGCGCAGGATTACCCCACCGAACAGTTCTACCACGTCGCGACGACGGCGCACATCCCGTATCACGTGTGCGGCTCGCAGCAGGACAACAGCACCCTCTGCACGCCGTTCAACTGGAACCTCGCCGCGTTTGACGCTACACAGGGTGCCGGCGGGCGCGGAGGCCGCGGCGGAGCAGGTGGCCGCGGTCGCGGCGCGGGTGCCGGCACAGACGGCGCTCCCCCCGCGCTCGGCGCCAACGACATCACGCTCGGCGGCATGGCCGAGTCGTACCAGGCCGGCGGTGGCGAGCCCGGCTACATCGCTCCCGATCCCCTCGAGCCCGACCTGTTCTACTCGGGCACGAACAACGGCGGCTACCTCGACAAGTACAACCGGCGAACGGAAATCCACCGCGAGGTGAATCCATACCCGTGGTTCTACTCGGGCGAGGCGTCGAAGGACATCAAGGAGCGCTGGCAGTGGACGTATCCCATCATCTTCTCGCCGGTGGACCCGAAGACGCTCTACGTGTCGTCGCAGCGCCTGTGGCGCACCACGAACGGCGGACGCTCGTGGACGGCGCTGAGCGGTGACCTCACGCGGCACGACCCGAAGACAATGGGCCACTCGGGCGGCCCCATCACGGGCGACATGAATGGCCCGGAAGTGTACGCGGTCATCTTCGCCGTCGCACCGGGGAAGAAGACGACGAACGTCATCTGGACCGGTTCGGACGACGGGCTCGTGCACGTCACACGTGACGCCGGGAAGAGCTGGACCAACGTCACGCCGAAGGACATGCCCGACTTCGGCCGCGTGAGCCAGATCGACGCGTCGACCTTCAACGACGGCGCCGCCTACGTGTCCGTGCGGAAGCCACTGTTCGACGACACGGCGCCCTACATCTTCAAGACCACGGACTATGGCCGCACGTGGACGAAGATCGTGAACGGCATTCGCCCGGATGCCTACGTGCACGCCGTGCGCGAGGATCCCATCCGCCGCGGCATGCTGTACGCCGCAACACAGCACGGCGTCTACCTGTCGCGCGACGACGGCGGATCGTGGCAGCCGCTGATGCTCAACATGCCTGACGTGCCGGTGTCCGACCTCGTGGTCGAGCGCAACGAGCTCGTGATCTCGTCACATGGCCGCGGCTTCTGGGTGCTCGACAACATCGCGCCGCTGCGGCAGGCAACCCCCGCGATCCTCGCTGCCGATGCGCACCTCTTCACGCCAGTGCCGGGCGTGCGTTCGGGCACCGGCGTCGCCATCTCGTGGTCGCTGAAGAACGCGCCAACGACGGCGAAGCTCGACATCCTCGACTCCACCGGCACAGTGCTGCGCACGTTCGAGCCGGATACCACCCATCCCGATTCGACGCGCGCGGCAGGTCCACCTGCAGGTGGACGCCGCGGCGGTGCAGGCCCATACCTGCCGAAGACGGCCGGCGTGAACCACCTCACGTGGGACCTCCGCACGAAGGCCATCGCGACGTTCCCCGGCATGATCCTGTGGGGCGCCGGCACCAACGGGCCGGTGGTTCCGCCGGGCCACTACACCGTGCGGCTCACCGTCGACGGCCGCACGATGAGCGTGCCCGCCGTGGTTCAGCGCAATCCGCGCATCACCGACGTGAGCGACGCCGACATGCGCGCGCAGTACGCCTTCTCGAAGCGCGTGCGCGACAAGGCCAACGAGGCCAACGAGTCCGTCATCGGGATCCGGCGCGTGAAGGCGCAACTCGCCGACCGCTACAAGAAGTCGAACGACGCGACACTCAAGTCGAAGGGCGAGACGCTGAAGACCGACGTCTCCGCCGTGGAGGAGAACATCTACCAGGTGCGCAACCAGAGCGGGCAGGATCCGCTCAACTTCCCCATCAGGGTCAACAACCGGCTGGCGAACCTGATGTCGATGGCCGAGCGCGGCGATGGGGCGCCGATCAACAGCATGCCGGAGATCTTCGGGATGCTGAGCACGGAGCTGAAGGGCTACACAGACACGCTGGCAAAGGTCTACCAGACCGACCTGGTGGCCGTGAACAGCGAGCTCGCGCGCCTCAAGCTCGCGCCCATCGACCCGCAGTGCGAGAAGGTTGCGGGGTGCTCAGCGATTCCCTGATCGGCGCGTAACGCCCGTCGTCGCACGACGGGCTACGCGCGAAACCGGCGGGCGGGGTCAGAAAGTCACTGAGAGAATCGAGTGGCGGCCCCGCACGCCGGCGCCGGCGAGCAGCACCGACTCCGGCGCGAACCGGATGTCCACGCCACGCGAACTTCCCGCCGGGCTGCTCGAGGTGCGGATGCCGCCGAAGTCGTTGCCTGCGCGTTGCGGCGCGATGAGCGATTCGGTGGCAATCGCGCCCACCAGACCGCCGATCGTCAGGGCGCCGAAGATGAGGTGGGAGTTGTCGCTCTGCGCGAGCACGGGGACGATCATCGCGACGACGGCACCGGCTCCGGCGCCGTACTGCACCAGGCGCGCTTCGCTCTCCGTGTGGTCGAAGGGCCGCACCAGGAGCCGGTCGCCGGCAAGTGCCCCGGCGGCGAAACCGGCAGTGAGCAGGCCGTAGCCGACTGCCGGCGACGCAGCATCGGGTAGGAGCGTGGCTGCCGCGGCCATGCCGATGAACTCGGTCGTCACCAGTGTGCCGACGTCGCCCGCCGTCACGCGATACGGTGCGGTGCGCACATAGCGGAGCCCGAGCGGATAGCCCATGGCGCCGGCGCCGACGATGAGTGCCGTGCCCAGGCGGCCCGAGAAGTTGTTCTCAAACATGCCCGAGGCGCCGAGCACGCCGCCGGCCAGGACGCCAGTGATTGTCGATCCGTGCGACGTGCCATGCGCTTCCGCGTCGGTCATGGGCTCGCCGAGCACGAATCCGAGCACGTCGCCGGCTATGCCGCCGCCGAGGATCGCTGCGCCGTATTCGCGCCCGCTGTCATCGCCCGTAGCGGAATACAGGAGCAGGCTGGCAGCAATGGACCCGCGCCGCGCACTGTGCCACGCGAGGTGGTTCTGCGCACGGGATACCGGGCGCGTCGTCGTGATGTTGGCGGCCGCGAAGAAGGTGCCACCTGCCACCGCGAGGTAGGCGGCGCTCGCGGCCGTGGGGTCGTTGGAAATCGCGGCGGCCGCGGGGCCGAACACGAAAGCGCCGAGCAGCGCCTGGTTGACCACGAACGAGCCGCGCACCGGTTCGGAGATGAACGTGGGCAGCGAGTCCGTAACACTCGCCGTCGAAAGGGCGAGGCTCCCCGCAATGGCCGCCGCGATGGCGCGGCGGTGGGTCAGGTCGAGCGCGAAGCGTTCGAGCACGTCGCGCTGCCGCCGCACGACGAGCACGAACGCCGTGGCTTCGTCGTCGACGGAATACAGCCGCGCGTCGAGATAGTCGCCGGACACCGGCCATGTGGGCGCAGCAAGCCCGAGCCGCGCCGCGAGCGGCGGCGTGATCGTCGTCACGCGACCCGCGCTGTCGAAGGCGACGGGACGTTCGCGCACCTGCGCGTCGGCACGGGAGGAGAGGAGCGCGAGCGCGAGGGCGATCAGCGCGAAGGAGGCGACACGTACGCGGGCAGGCATTTGCTGGTGGGTCGGAAGGGAGTGCGGCACTACAGCGAGAGCTGCAAGCGCGTCATGATGAGGCAGGGGACTGACCGAGGGTGTTTCGTCGAGCAGCGCTGGGGACATGATGTCATCAGCGCGGTGTGGGATTGGGAGAACACAGGGAGCGCGACCGCGCCCACGATCCTGTTCCTCCCAACGCGCAAACCCACCGCGGAACGGCTCAGGGAGGTTGTTGCCGCTGCGGGAGGGGCGGGGCATGACCACGTCTCGGGTGGAAGACGCCGAGAACTTGCAGCTCAGCAGTCAGCGCGCGGTCACCGGAGGGTCAACTCGCCGTCCCGCAACGCATTACTGTCGAAAAAAACGCGTCGCGGGGGCGGCAGCATGGCCATCAGGGCGAGACGCCAGCTCCGGTGCCACGGGAAAGCAGATTCTTCGCTGCGCTCAGGATGACAATTGGCTGCGCTCAGGATGACAATTGGCTGCGCTCAGGATGACAACGAGCGCGCGACGCGGATGATCGCCTTGAGGCTGCGCTCGACGTCCTCGTCCTGCGTGGCCCATGAGATCACCGAGATGCGCATCGCCGTCTGGCCCTGCCACACCGTGATCCCCGCCCAGCACGTGCCCTCGGCCTGGATGGCCTCGATGACCCGCGCGGTCCGCTCCGCATCCCCGAACGACACGAGCACCTGGTTGAGCACCACCTCGTTCAGGATACGGAAACCCGCCGCCGCGAGCCCCTCCGCGAAACGACGTGCCTGGCGGCAATGGCGGGTGACCATCTCGTCCACGCCGTCGCGCCCGAGCGCGAGCAGCGCAGCCCAGACCTCCACGCCGCGCGCGCGTCGCGAAAGCTCGGGGGTGTAGTCCGACGGATTGCGCTGCGTCGAATGCGTGGGGAGATACTCGGCGGTCACCGCCATCGCCGCACGCAACGCCGCACCGTCGCGCACGAACGCCACGCCGCTGTCGTAGGGCACGTTGAGCCACTTGTGCGCGTCGGTGGCCCACGAGTCGCCCTTCTCGATGCCGCGCGCGAGATACGCCCGGTCTGCCGACGCGCGCGCCCAGAGTCCGAACGCGCCATCCACGTGCACGAATGCCCCGGCCTCGTGCGCAACGTCGCAGATGTCGCCAATGGGATCGAACGCACCGGTGTTCACGTTGCCCGCCTGCACACACACGATCGTGGGACCCGCGATCTTCGGCATCGCCGACAGCTGCATACGCCCCTGCGAGTCCACCGGCACCTTCACCACCCGCGTCCGCCCCAGGCCCACCACGCCGAGCGCCTTGTAGAGCGTAGGGTGCGCCTCGGCGCCGGTGATCACCGTGATGGGCGGTGCGCCGAACAGCCCGTCTGCCTCCACGTTCCAGCCCACGGCCGCGAGCACCGCGTGGCGCGCCGCGGCGAGCGCCGTGATGTGCGCGACGGTCGTTCCCGTCACGAAGCTCCCCGCCACGCCCTCGGGAAGGCCGAGCACGTCGATCAACCACCCGAGCCCCACCTGCTCGAACGTGGCCGTGCCGGGCGTGGAGTTGTACAGGCCGGTGTTCTGGTCCCACGCCGTGGCGAGCCAGCTCGCCGCCACCGTGGCCGGAAGTGCACCGCCGATGACGAAGCCGAAGAAGCGCGGCCCTGCCATCGCCATCGTGCTCGGCGAGCCGAGGTCGTCCAGCTGCTGCAGCACCCGCAATGGATCCGTGGGCCCCTTCGGGAGCGGCACGTGAAGGGCACTCAATTGCGCGACCGCAGCCGGGTCCGGCGAGACGCGCCGGTTCGGGAGGCTGTCGAGATACGCGATGGAGCGGTCAGCGGCGTCGCGGAGCAACTTGGACATGGGACGGTGTTTTGCGAGTGAGCGTGCAGCGCTACGGCGGCGAATCCCGGCGTAGGCGACGATACGCAGGCGCACCGCCGAACTTGTCCTTCATTCGCCTCAAGTCAATGCCGGCGCGCGCAGGATCGCGGCGCACCGAACGTTGCGCGGCCTCACGAGCACCGCATAATCTCACGCATGCCACACAGCGCGCTCGACGCCTTCCATCCCCTCGTCCGCGACTGGTTCACCGAGACACTCGGTGAGCCATCCGCGCCGCAGCGTGCGGGCTGGCCCGCCATCGCCAGCGGGGCCGACACGCTCATCCTCGCGCCAACCGGTACGGGAAAGACGTTGGCCGCGTTCCTCTGGGAGCTCAACGCGCTCATCACCGAGGGCCTCGAGGCCCCGCTCGCCAACGCGGTACACCTGCTCTATGTGTCGCCGCTCAAGGCGCTCAACAACGACGTGCAGCGCAACCTCGAGACGCCGCTCGCGCAGCTGAAGCAGCGGTTCGAGGCGCAATACGGCGCACCGCCGCCCGTGCGCCGGAAGCGGACGCGCGAGCCCGGACAGGCCGAGCCCCGGCTCGCGGGATTTCCCGAGATCCGCATTGCGGTGCGCACGGGCGACACGTCGCCGTCGGCACGTGCGCGCATGCTCCGGACGACGCCGCACGTCCTCATCACGACGCCGGAGTCGCTGCACATCCTGCTCACGAGCGTGCGCGGCCGCACGCTGTTCAGCGCGCTGCGCGCCGTGATCGTGGACGAGATCCACGCCGTGGCCGGCACCAAGCGCGGCGCGCACCTCGCGCTCACGCTCGAGCGACTCGCGCGCGTGGCCCCGGCGGCGCCGCAGCGCATCGGCCTCTCGGCCACGCAGAAGCCGCTGGACGAAATCGCGAAGTTCCTCGGTGGCTGCGAGCCGGCCGGCACGGAATCCCCGCGCGCCGAGGGGCCGCGCTTCCGGCCGGTGACGATCGTGGACTGCGGGCTGGTGAAGCGCATGGAGACGCGGATCGCGTCGCCCGTGGACGACCTCGCGCACGTGGACGGCTCGATCTGGACGGCCGTGGTGCCGCTGGTACTCCGCGAGATCCGCGCTGCGCGAACGACCCTCGTGTTCGTGAACAACCGCGCGCAGTCCGAGCGCATCGCGGCGCGCGTGAATGCGTTGGCCGAGGAGGAGATCGCGCTCCCGTATCATGGTTCGCTTTCGCGGGAGCGTCGCTTCCTCCTGGAAGAACGGCTCAAGGCCGGCGAGCTTCGCGCCCTCGTCACCACCAGCTCCCTGGAGCTCGGCATCGACGTCGGCTCGGTGGACCTCGTGCTCATGGTCCAGAGCCCCAAGCGTGTCGCGGCCGCGCTGCAGCGCGTCGGCCGTGCGGGGCATTCGCTCGAGGCCACGAGTCGCGGCATCTTCATTCCCACGTTTCGCGACGACGCACTGGAGCAGCTCGCCATTCGCGAAGCGATGACGTCGGGCGACGTCGAGCCCACCACCGTTGTCCAGAATGCCCTCGACGTGCTGGCGCAGCTCATCGTCGCCATCGTGGCGTCGGAGGAGGACTGGACGAGCGATGGCCTGTTCGAGTTCGTGCGGCGCGCGTATCCGTATCACGCCCTCACGCGCGCGGCGTTCGACGAGACCCTCGCGATGCTCGCCGGCAAGTACCCGAGCGCTGTGGCCGCCGAGCTGGAAGCACGCGTATCATGGGATCGCATCAGCGACCTGCTCACGCCGGCGCGCGCGTCGCGCATGGTGGCGACCATCTCGGGCGGCACCATCCCCGACCGGGGCCTCTACACCGTGAACCTGGCCGACAAGACACGGCTCGGTGAGCTGGATGAGGAGTTCGTCCACGAGTCCCGCGTGGGCGATGCGTTCCAGCTGAGCAGTTCCACCTGGCGCATCAGGTCCATCGAGCACGACCGCGTGATCGTGACGCCGGCACCGGGCGCGCCGGCGCGCATGCCCTTCTGGCACGGCGAGTTCATGGCCCGCTCGAACCATCTCACCCCGCGCATCGGCGCGCTGCGCCGCACGCTCGACGAGGCCCGCACCACCGACGACCTCCAGGCGATCCAGCAGCACTACAGCGCGGACGAGCCGACCGCGCGCTCCGTGGTGGAGTACGTGCAGGCGCAGCGCGCGATCACCGGCATCGTGCCCGACGACACGCGACTCGTGCTGGAGCATTTCCGCGACGAGGTCGGCGCCATCCGCGTCATGCTTCACGCCCCATTCGGCGGCCGCGTGACCGCACCGTGGGGCATGGCGCTCGGCCGCCGCGTGCGCGAGCGCCTTGGCGTGGAGGTGCAGGTGCAGACGACCGACGACGGGATCATGCTCCGCCTCCCGGACATGGGCGCGCCGCCCCCGCTCGACGCCATCCGGAGCCTGTCGGTGGTGGACGCCGAGCGACTCGTGCTCGAGGAAGTGGGGGCGTCGTCGCTCTTTGGCGCGCGGTTCCGCATGAACGCGGTGCGGGCGCTGCTGCTGCCGCGCGGCAATCCACGTCGCCGTATGCCGCTCTGGCTCCAGCGCCTCAAGGCCGGCGACCTGCTGCAGGCCGTCAGTGAGTATCCGTCGTTTCCCATCGTCGTGGAGACCTATCGCGACGTGCTCCAGGATGCGTTCGACATGACGGGGCTGCGCGAGGTGCTGGCGCGCGTCGCGTCCGGCGCCATCACGATCCGCACGGTGGAGACGCAGATTCCGTCACCGTTCGCGGCGTCACTGCAGTTCGGGTTCGTGATCGACCACATGTACGGTGATGATACGCCAAGGGCGGAGCAGCGGGCCGCGCTGCTGTCGCTGGATCGCGCGCTGCTCGATGAGCTCATGGGCGGCGAGGGCGCGGACAACGCGACACTGGCGGTGCTCGGCGACGTGCTCGCGCGCCGACGTGGCACTGCAGCGGGCCGGCAGGCGCGTGATGCGGACGAGCTGGCGGTGCTGGTGGACCGGGCGGGCGACGTGACGCCTGCCGAGCTGGAGGCGCGTGTTGCGCCGCCTGCGGAGTGGCGCCGGGACGATCCGCGTGCGGCACTGCTGACGAGCGGACGCCTCGTGGAGATCGCCGTTCCGACGCCGCGGGGCGAGGAGCCACGCTTCGTGCTCGTGGATTCGTTCGCCCGGTATGTGGCCGCGTACAGCGAGACGGCGCTCGCGACGGTGCGGGCGGGCGCGGAGCTCGCGGTGCGGGCCGCGGCGGATGTCGTGCCGGAGGTACTTCGGCAACCCGCACTCACCTACCGCGCGGCGCGGCGCGAAATCCTGCTGCGGTGGTTGTCGCTCGCCGGTCCGGTGACGGTGGCGGAGGCACACGAGCGATACGGCTTCGACGAGCGGTGGATCGCGCGTCGTCTGGCGGAGTGGGAAAAGAAGGACGTGCTGGTACAGGGGGTGTTCGGCGGCGATCGCGGGACGACGCGGTGGACCTTCCGCCGCGTGCTCGAGCAGGCCCGCCGGCGCGAGCTGGCGCACGCGCGGCAGCAGATCGAGGCCGTCGCGCTGGACCAGTTCGCGTGGTACCTCCAGCGGTGGCAGCACCTCGCGCCTGGGACTCGGCTGTCGGGCGCGGACGGTACCGCGGCGGCGTTGGAGCAGTTGTACGGCGTGACCCGGTCCGCGGACGCCTGGGAGCGCGACATCCTCCCGTCGCGCGTCGAGGGATATGACGGCGCATCTCTGGGCCGGCAGGCGGCGTCGGGCGTACTCGTCTGGGCGGCGGAGCCAACGACAGACGCCGTGGCGCCATCGTCGCCGCGAGTGGGCCGCATCCGGTTCTTCGAGCGGGGCACCGGCCGCCTGTGGCTCGGCACGCCGAGAGAACTGGCCAGCGCGAGTTCGAATGCGCAGCGCCTGCATGGCGTGCTGCGCGAGCAGGGCGCGTCGTTCACGGCGGAGCTCGCGACCGCAGCGGGGCTCGGCAGCCAGGCCACGCGCGACGCATTGCACGAGCTGGTCGCGGCTGGTCTCGTCACCAATGACACCGTGGACGCATTGCGGGACGTGACGCGCTGGCGCCCGGTGTTGCCGCTCACGCGGAGCGACGCGCCGGATCCCGCGCGGTGGCTGCCCGCGGACTTCATTCCTTCCGTGAACCGTCCGATCGTGCAGCGTCGCCCCAACCTGCGACGGCTACCGAAATGGCGTCGGCCCGATCGACCGGACGGAAGCGGCAACTGGGGAGGTCGCTGGTCGCTGGTGCATTCGCCGGGCACACTGGGCGTGCCGAATGAGGATCAGCAGGACGCTGAGCTGATAGCGAGGAAGTGGCTCGATAGATACGGTATAATGTCGCGGGACTGGTTCAAGAAGGAGCGTCCCAACGTTCCGTGGCGCGCAATCTATCACGAGCTCAAGCGGCTGGAATTTCGCGGCGAAGTGCAGCGCGGCTACTTCGTGGCCGGGCTGGCGGGGGCACAGTTCGCGCTGCCGGAGGCGGTGGAGGCGTTGCGAGTGTCGGCCGGGGATGCGCAGGACTCGATGGTCGTCATGTCGGTGGCCGATCCGGCGAACGCGCATGCGCTGCCACGTGCCGACGGCGTCGCGGCCGATCCACTGTCGCGTCCCCGCGGGGCGGGCGCGCTGCTTGTGACCAAGGGGGGGCGCATCATCATCGCGGCGGAGCGCCGTGGTGCGACGCTCCGGATCCGCGAGGATGCGACCGAAGTGGAGGTGCGGGAGGCGGCGCTGGCGCTGGGTTCGTACCTGGTGCGCCGCGTTGGTGCCGCCCGGCAGCGTGACGTGGTGGTGGCGACGATCGATGGCGTGCGGTCCGCGGGCTCCGGCTGGGCGGAGGCGTTCGTCGGGGCTGGGTATCGGCGGCTGGGGGTTGGTTTGCGGTATCTGGCTGGTGTCTAATAAATCAATAACTATTAATACGTTGGCTGACGGCTGACGGCCAACGGCTAGAGATGAACCGTGAAACAGTGAACCGTGAATCGTGAACCCCGTCAGCCGTCAGCCGGCTCGCGTCCCGACCCCGAATACGAAAACTATATATAAATATCAATTGATACTATGGTGCTTTCGTGCCCGCCTCGATCTCCGCCGCGCCAATGATCCCACGCTCCACATGGATCGGCCGCACCAGAACGCGCAGCCTCGGCAGGTGCAGGGCAAACCACCTCGTCACAATCAGGCACGCCACGCCGCCGCCAAGGACCGTCAGCGCCGGCCCGACGCGATCCGCCACCACGCCGGCAACGAGACTCCCGACCGGCGCCGTCCCCAGAAACGCCATCGCATAAAACGCCATCACTCGGCCCCGAAGCTCCTCCGTCACGATGGTCTGGATCATCGTGTTCGTCGCGGCCATTGTCACCATCATACCGCCACCAACGAATGGTACCGGTACGACACGGAACACGTACTGGAAGCCGGTACGCAGCTCGTCCACCATCCGTCCGCCGCGTGGAGGCAGGGCGCGACCCTCCACGTGCATGGCCAGCAGCGACGCGATCACGGCCACGCAGGAGAGCGCATCGATGGCGAAGCACCACCCCTCGCCCACTGCCGCAATGATCACCCCGCCGATGCTCGGCCCCCACTAAGCGGCTCGCGTTCACCATGGAGGAATTCAGCGCGATGGCATTCGGCAGGTCGGCCCGGTTCTCCATCAGCTGGACGACGAACGCCTACCGCGCCGGGGTATCGAACGCGTTGATGATGCCCTGCACGACCTGGAGCGCGAGGATCCAGCCGACCGTGATCGCTCCCGAGAACACCATCGCCGCCAACGCCACGGACTGCAGCATCGAGAAGACCTGCGTCACCACCAGGATGCGCTGGCAATCCCACCGATCCACGAGGACGCCCGCGAACGGCGCGAGCACGAGCGTGGGGATCTGTCCGCAGAAGCCGACGATCCCGAGCAGCAGCAGCGAGCCCGTGAGCCGGTAGACGAGCCAGCTCGTCGCGATGCGCGTGATCCACGTGCCGACGAGCGAGACGCCCTGCCCGCCGAAGCAGAGGCGGTAATTCCGCGACCGGAGCGCGCGTGTCAGCTGCAGAGCCATTCGCGAACCTAGCGCAACGGGTGGTCGCCACTGGCGCCGCCGCCCCGGGTCCCTATGTTCGGCCATCCACGTTCCCTGGGGGCGGCGCCATGGCCGTCAGTCGTCGCGGGTTTCTGCAGGTCGCCGGAGCGGGCGCAGTCGGTTCACTGTTCATCCCCTGGGCATCGGCGCGCGGAATGGAGTCCCTCGTCGGGAAGCGCGACGTCCGTGTCGACACGCGGCCTGGTGCGCCGGGCGTCATCCGCCTCAACAGCAACGAGAACCCCAACGGACCAGGCGCCGTTTCCCTCGCGGCGATCACCGGTGCGCTCGGCGAGGCGAACCGCTATCCGCGCGTCTCGATCACGGGGCTTCGGAGCGCCATCGCCGAGTCGTTTCATATCGACGATGACAGCGTCGTGCTGGGGTGCGGGTCGTCGGACATCCTCCGCGCGTGCGTGTACGCGTTCGTCACTGCAGACCGGCCGCTCGTGACGTCGCGGCCCAGCTACGAGAGCCCGCCGGAGGATGCGCGGCGGCTCGGTGCGCGCGTGATCGAGGTGCCGGTCACCGCCGACCTCAAGCTCGACCTCGATGCGATGGCGACCGCCGCGCGCGGCGTCGGCCTCGTGTACCTGAGCAACCCGAACAACCCGACGTCCACCGTGCATGGTGCGGTGGCGATCCGCGAATTCGTCGCGCGCATTCACGCGGAGTCGCCCGAAACGACGGTGCTCGTGGACGAGGCGTACCACGAGTACGTGGACGACCCCACCTATGCGACGGCGCTGCCACTGGCGCTCGACAACCCGCGCGTCGTGATCGCGCGCACCTTCTCCAAGGTCTACGGTCTCGCCGGCATGCGCGTGGGGTTCGGGCTCGGCAACGCGCGCACCATGGGGACGATCGCGCCGCACACGCTGTCGATGAGCGTCAACCATCTCGCCGCCGCGGCGGCGACGGCCGGCCTGGCGGACCGCGCGCATACGGAGCAGGAGCGCACTCTCAACCGCGCCGCGCGCGCGTTCACGCTGCGTGCGCTCGCCGCTGCCGGATATCCGGCCGCGGACAGCCAGGCGAACTTCCTGATGGTGAACCTCCGGCGCAACGCGCAGCCATTCCGGGACGCGTGCCGGAGCGCGAGCGTCCTGGTGGGCCGTCCCTTCCCGCCGCTCGACACGCATGTGCGCATCTCCATCGGCACGCTCGACGAGATGCACCGGGGCATGGACGTCTTCAGGCAGGTGCTTGCCGCGACCTGACCTGGTGCGGCGCGCGCAGGCTACGCGTCGGGCGACAGGTCCTCGACCGCCGTACGTGCCGCCCCCACCGCGAGCTGGAGGCTGGCGAGCGACGCGGTCTTCCATGCGCAGGTGCCGTCGTCCCATCGGCGCATCGAGCATCACCAGGCGATCGATGAGGTCGGGGTGCACGCGCAGCTCGCCGATCGGTACCTCGCCCACCAATCGGAAGCGCGGGGCGAGGCGTGGCCACTGCCGCTCTTCCGGAGTCATCCGATAGCGCAGGAAGTCGACGACCCCCGAGTTGCGCACGTCGAGCGACACGTCATCCACGGCGTGAGCCCGATGACCCGACGATCCACCACACAATGTGGAAGCGCCCGCTGCCGAAGGGCATATTGGCCGACCACCGTTCCGGAGACTCCATGACATATCCCACCAGTCGGCGCCTCGCCAGTGTCACCCTGCTCCTCGTGCTGGGGCTCGCGGCGCCATGCGCGGCGCGGGCCCAGGATGCGCTGGATGCGAAGTCCGCGCTCCACGTTCGCGCGCAGTACCTCGTGGACCTCGACACGCTGCACGCCAAGATTGTGGCCCTCGCCGGGGCGATCCCCGCGGAGAAGTACGCATGGCGACCCGCGCCCGGCGTGCGCTCGGTGGCGGAGGTGCTCACGCACGTGGCGCACGAGTGGTACTACTACGTGCCGACGTCGGTGGGGGGCGCCGCGCCGAAGGACTTCGGGCCGCCGCGCGAGGCCGAGACGCGGCTCGCGATGATCACGGGAAAGCGCGAAGTGCTCGACGAACTCGCGAAATCGTGGACCTAGGGTCGCGCGCAGGTGAGCGGAGCGGATGCGTCGCACCTCACCGGCAGCTACAAGCCGTGGGGCACCACGCTCGACAACGCGGCACTGCTGATGGCGGGCGACCTGCACGAGCACCTGGGCCAGCTCATCGCGTATGCGCGAGTGAACGGGGTGAAGCCACCCTGGTCGAAGTAGGTCGCGGGCGCTCCGCGCATCGACGCGCTGCGGGCGTCGGAACGCGGGGTACCGGAGCGCGTGATGCTACCGATCCACTCCGGGACGCTCGCCGCTCTGGCGCGAGCGGGGTCCGCCAGCAAGCAGGGCCTCGGACGCCTCCAGTGCCTCCGCGCGCAGGAGCAGCGCGCGCGCCACGTCAGGCGCGCGCTGGTGCGCGAGGGCCGTGAGCGCGGCGAGGTACTCCATCATGGCGGCCGAGCTGATGTCGAACACGCCGCTCCGCCAGAGCGTGACGGCGCGCCATTGCCCGCGCCACGTGCGATCCGTGAGGAACTTCACCTGCTCATGTTCGTCCAGCGCGAGGGCGCCGCGAAATTCACGGATGGCCGCCGTCTCGACCGCCTCGAGATGGCCACCGCTCAGCAGCCAGTGCGTGATGCGCCCCTGGCGGGCCGGCAGCTTCTCCGGTTCGATGGGCACCAGCTCGAGCACCTGGCGCATCACGACGAGTCCGGAGGCCAGCGCACCCACGCGCACTTCCTCCGCCGCCGTGAGCTGTGTCTCGAAGCGGTTGATCTGGTCACAGCGCGAGACGAGGTCCGCCAGCGCCGCGGGAGTGGGAGATTCGACAGATCGAAGCATCACTGAATTCTAGCCGACGATACCCGTCGGACGCGTGACGGAGATCACGGTCCTCGGAGCATCAACATCTGGTGATAGCCCCTGCGCCGGCCGGTGTTCCCCGCACCGCAGGGATTGCCGGATGGCAACGCGAATTGCCTCGCGGGCGGCCGGCCTGCACTTTCCCTCACCGCCCCGCTCGTCCCTCCGCCGGCCGCCAAGGAAAAACAGGATGATCGCGACCTTGCCCTCTCATCGCCGTCGCATGAGTTCGCTCCGCACGCTCGCATGCGCCGCCGCCATGCTCGCCGCCGTTCCCGCGGTGATTCATGCACAGCGAAGCGGCGGCCCGCCGCGCGACCCGATGCAGGAACTGCTGCCCCTGCGACCCACGCGCACACTGGCGTTCACCACGACGACGGGCCACTGGATGTCGTCGGACGTGAGTCGCGACGGCCAGACGATCGTCTTCGACCTCCTCGGCGACATCTACACGATGCCGATGAGCGGCGGGAAGGCCACGGCGCTCACCAGCGGCATGGGCTTCGATGCGCAGCCGCGGTTCTCGCCCGACGGGAAGAAGATCGTGTACGTGAGCGACCGCACCGGTGGCTACAACCTGTGGACGATCTCGCTGGACCGGAAAGACACCGTGCAGATCACCACCGGCAACACGAACACGTACGAGTCGCCGGTGTGGACGCCCGACGGCAAGTACATCGTGGCGACGCGCGGCAACAAGCTGTGGCTCTTCCCTGCCAGCGGGGGCAGCGGCATCCAGCTCATTCGCGACTCCACGACCGCAGGGCGCGCCGGTGGCACGCCGGACGTGACGCGCGAGGAAGGGCCGGCGTTCGGCAACGACCCGCGCTACATCTACTTCGCGCAGCGCCGCGGCCGCTGGGTGTACAACACCCCGCTGGGCGACTACGACCTGATGCAGTACGACCGCGAGACGGGACGCGTGACGACCAAGGAGAACCGGTGGGGCTCCGCGTTCCGGCCGACACTCTCGCCCGACGGGAAGTGGCTCGTGTACGGCACGCGCTACGTGGACCAGACGCGGCTCAGGCTGCGCAACCTCGTCACGAGCGAGGACGAATGGCTCACCGGCGCGGTGCAGCGCGACGACCAGGAATCGCTCGCGACGCTCGACGTCTATCCCGGCATGAGCTTCACGCCCGACTCGAAGTACCTCGTCACCACGTGGGGCGGCAAATTGTGGAAGGTGGACGTGGCCACGAAGCACGCCACCGAGATCCCGTTCGAGGCCGATGTGAAGCAGGCCCTCGGTCCGCACGTCGCCTTCGACTACCGCATTCCGGATTCCTCGACGTTCACGGTGAAGCAGATCCGTGACGCCACGCCGAGTCCCGACGGACGCCGGCTCGCGTTCGTGGCGATGGATCACCTCTACGCGATGGACTATCCGTCGGGAACACCGAAGCGCCTCACGAATGTCAGCCAGGGCGAGTTCGAGCCGGTGTGGAGCCCCGATGGGCTCTGGATCGCGTACACCACGTGGGACGACAGCATCGGATACCTCAACCGCATGCGCAGCGACGGCAGCGGACGTCCCCAGCGGCTCACGCCGCAGGAAGGGATGTGGACGAACCCCGTCTACACGCCGAACGGCACGCGCATCGTCGCCACGCGCGCGCCCTCGCGCAGCTTCCGCACGAGTGCAGGCGGCCGTGGCGGCAGCCCGGGTGACCTCGTATGGATCCCGGCCGCCGGCGGCGCGTCCACCTTCATCGCGAGCAACGCGGGCGACGCGCACTTCAGCGCGCGCGACACGTCGCGCATCTTCGCGTACACCGCACTGCGCGGCCTCTACTCCATGCGGTGGGACGGCACGGACATCAAGTCGATCCTGCGCGTGATCGGCCCGGTGCCGCCAGGGGCGCCGCCGGGCGGACGCGGCGCGGGAGCGAGCTGGCTGCAGCTCTCGCCGGACGGCGAGCATGCGCTCGCGCAGGTGAACCTCGACCTCTACTACATCCCCGACGTGCCGTGGCCCGGCGGACCGGAGCCCACGATCACCGTGGGCGGCACAGGCGGCACGGGCGGCACAGGCAGCGATGCGCCGCCGGCCGCCGCCGGCTCGGCGTTTCCCACGCGGAGGCTCACGGACATCGGCGCGCAGTTTCCCCACTGGGGCCAGGACGGCAGCACGATCCACTGGTCCATCGGCAATGCGCACGTGGTGTACGACGTCGCGCGCGCGACGGCATTCGACGATTCGGTGCGCAAGGCGATGACGGCCGCACGCACCGCCGCCGGCGCACTTGTCGGAGACTCCGCCGCGGATCCGTCCGGCGTACGCGGCCGCGACGGCAACCGACCGCCACTGCCACTCTACAAGCCGGCCGAGACGCGCATCCACCTCTCCGCCACGCGTGACATTCCGCAGGGCACGGCCGTGCTGCGCGGAGCGCGCATCATCACGATGAACGGCACGCAGGTCATCGAGCGCGGGGACATCGTCATCACCAACAACCGCATCACGGCGCTCGGCGTGAGCGGCACGGTGGCCATCCCGCGCGGCGCCACGGAGATCGATGTCAGCGGCAAGACGATCAGCCCCGGCTTCGTGGACACGCATGCGCACCTGCGCCTCGCGTCAGGCGTGCATCGCGACCCGGTGTGGAGCTACGCCGCCAACCTCGCGTACGGGGTCACCACGGCGCGCGATCCGCAGACGGGCACCACGGACGTGCTCTCGTACGAGGATCAGGAGAAGGCCGGCCTCGTGCTCGCGCCGCGCATCTATTCCACGGGGCCCGGCGTGTTCGCGGCGGAGAACATCCGCAGCCTCGACAACGCGCGCACGGTGCTCAAGCGCTATGCCGAGTACTACGACACCAAGACGATCAAGGAGTACATGACGGGCAACCGCGAGGTGCGCCAGTGGGTGATCCAGGCGGCGAACGAGCTGCGGCTCATGCCGACCACGGAAGGTGGCCTCGACTACAAGATGAACATGACCGAGGCGATCGACGGCTACAGCGGCCACGAGCACACCATCCCCACGTACCCGCTCCAGTCCGACGTGATTCGCCTGCTCTCGGAATCCGGCATCACCTACACGCCGACGATCATCGTGGCGTACGGTGCGCCATGGGCCGAGAACTACTGGTACGAGCACATGGACCTGCTGCATGACCCGAAGCTTCAGCTCTTCACGCCGTGGAGTGACCTCGAGGGAAAGATCCTGCGCCGCGGCGGCTCTGCCGGTGCGGTGACCACGATGGCGCAGGCCGGCTGGTTCCACGACACGCAGTATCCCATGCGCCTCGTCGGCACCGACCTCAAGCACCTCATCGATGCCGGTGGCAGCGCGGGCGTCGGCTCGCACGGACAGCAGCAGGGCATCGGTTATCACTGGGAGTTGTGGAACGTGGGCATGGGCGACGGGATGACGCCGATGGATGCCCTGCGCATCGCGACGATTCTCGGCGCGAATGCGCTCGGACTCGGCAAGGACGTCGGCTCGCTCGAGGTGGGGAAGCTGGCGGACCTCGTGGTGTTCGACCGCAATCCGCTCTCCGACCTGCGCAACACCATCGGCATCCGCTACGTGATGAAGAACGGCCGGCTGTACGACGCGTCGAACCTCGACGAGATGTATCCGCGGAAGGTGAAGGGCGCGCCGTTCCCGTGGAACGAGGACGAGTCACCGACGCGCGATGCCATGCAGGGGCCGGGCGTGTCGCATTGAGGTGCGCACATGGCTGAAACGGAATGGTGGCAGCGTGGCAGGGTCGAGGGCGTGCCGGACCTCCTGCAGCCGGTCGCCCACATCCTGCTCCAGGTCCGCGAGAGTGTCGGCGAGCTGGTGGCGGGGCTCACGCCCGACCAGTGGAACGCGCGTCCCGGCGGCGTGGCCTCGGTGGCCTTTCACGTGCGCCACATTCCCGGCGTGGTGCACCGGCTCTTCACGTACGCGCGCGGCGAGCCGCTCACCGAGGAGCAGTTTGCCGCGCTGCGCATGGAAGGCGCGGCGGTGTCCGCGGTGGATATTCCCGTACTGCTGACGACACTGGACTTCCGCATCGCCGACGCCCTGGCGGAGCTGCGCACGGTGGATCCCGCCACGCTCGGTGAATTCCGCGGCGTGGGTCGCGCGCAGCTGCCGTCCACCGTGATCGGGTGCCTGGTGCATGGCGCCGAGCATTCCATGCGCCACGTGGGCCAGCTGTCGGTCACGGCCCGCGTGGTGCGCGCCGGCGCCGGCTGAGGCGCGCGAGGGCCTTGTCGTCCTGAGCGCAGCGAAGGGTTGTCGTCCTGAGCGCAGCGCCTGCCCTGAGCGAAGCCGAAGGGAAGGACCTGCTTCTGTTGCCCGCTTCACCCCACAGTCGCGATACACTCGATCTCCACGCGCCCGCCGAGGGCGAGGCTCGCCGCGCCGAATGCGCTGCGGGCGGGCAGGTGCGCGGGGAAGTGCTGCACGTACACGGCATTCATCGCCGGCCACTCGCTCATGTCGGCCATCATGACGGTTACCTTCACCACGCGGTCGAGCGACGAGCCATGCCGCTCGAGGATCGCCCGCAGGTTGGCCAGCGTCTGCCGCGTCTCGGCTTCGATGCCGCCCGGGACGATTGCGGAAAGCGACTCGTTGGTGCCCATCTGGCCGGAGAGGTACAGCATGTGCCCCACGCGCACTGCGGCGGAGAAGGGGAGTGAGGTCTTCACGGGAAAGGGCAGGTACTCGACGTCGTCCTTGGACATGTTGCTACTCCGGAGTGTCAGGGAAGCTCGCCACGCAGGATCGTGGCGAGCGTGTGCATGTCGATGTTGCCGCCACTGACGATGCAGACCACGCGCTGACCGTCGAACTCGCCGCCCTGCGCCGCCGCCAGCGCTGCCGCACCGGCACCCTCGGCGACGACGCGCGCGCGCGACGCGAGTGCCAGCACCGCGGCGGCGCACTGCGCGATGCTCACCACCACGCTGCCGGCGAGCAGGTCGCGCACGAGCGGCCAGATCTCGTCGAACACGGCGGCGCTTCCCATGCCGTCGATGAAGGTGGGGGTCCGCACCACCGGCGTGGGCGTGCCCGCGTGCAGCGACGCCGAGAGCGGCGCGGCGGTGTCGGCCTCCACGGCGTACACCTTCGTGCGCGGGCTCAGCGCTCGTGCTGCTGCCGCGATGCCGCACGCGAGTCCGCCGCCGCCGTAGGGCACCAGGATCGCGTCCACGTCGGACAGGTCCTCGAAGATCTCGAGCGCAATGGTGCCGTTGCCGGCCATCACGGCGGTATCCGCGAACGGATGGATGAACAATCCATCGAGCGAGGAATGTCCGCGGTTCACGAGCGTCTGCCACCACTCCGCAAAAGGCACAGGGATGACCTCCGCGCCCAGGCGCGCGATGGCATCGGTCTTCGCGCGCGGCGCGTGCTCGGGCACCACGACCTTGCAGGCGACGCCGCGCTCCCGCGCGCACCACGCGACGCCCTGCGCCATGTTGCCCGCGCTCGCCGTGTAGACGCCACGACGCAGGGCGTCGCTTCCCGCGAGGGCCATGGCATTCGCCGCACCACGCAGCTTGAAGGCGCCGATGGGCTGCAGGTTCTCGAGCTTGAGGTGAATGTCCCGCGTGTCGCCGGGAAAGCGGAGCAGTGGCGTGCGCACGACGATGCCGGCGATGCGATCCCGTGCGGCGTGAATGTCGTCCAGCGTCGGTAGGCGGAGCGTCACGTGATGCGCGCCGACGACACCTAGTGTAGTGTCGCCAAAGTGGCGTTCGCTTTACCGACCTTCGTCAGGATTTGCTTGACGGTGGCGGTCCAGACAAACGGCGTTGGCTGTGCGTTGCGCTGGTCGCAGTACTGCGTGATGGCGACGATCAATTGCTCGAC
>JBBRZK010000004.1:0-108013 GCA_038236775.1 Gemmatimonadales bacterium | reverse complement strand
GCTGTCATCCTGAGCGGAGCGAAGGATCTGCTGTCATCCTGAGCGGAGCGAAGGATCTGCTGTCATCCTGAGCGGAGCGAAGGATCTGCTGTCATCCTGAGCGGAGCGAAGGATCTGCTTCAGCCTTGAGCGCTGAGTCTTGAGTCCTGAGCGTTGAGCGTTGAGCGCTGAGCCCTGAGCCCTGAGCCTCTGCCGGGGACGCCGGAACTGCTGCGCGCAGTGACCGCCCGCCACATCGCTCGTCCTCCCCGTGACGACTGGCTGCAGCCCATCCGCGTGACGACGCCGTCACTTCTGCGGGGGCGCGACCCGCCGTCCGACGACGACGCTGTCCTCGAACCAGGCCCCGCCGAGCAGTTCCCTCCCCCGCGGGTGGCATTCCGGACGATCCGGAGCGATGTTGCTGGTGCTCCGACCGCCCTGTTCCGATACGCTGTTCCCACCGCCTGCCGCCGGTGCCATCGCCGCGTCCCTCCCCGGGAACCGGTATCTGCCGAGCCGCTGCATCCCGTCCGTCTCATGCGACCCTTCCTGCCACCCACATCCGTCGCGATCCGTTTCGCGTTGCGTCTCGGCGCCGCCGCACTGGTGCTGCACGCGCCGGCGCTGGCCGCGCAGGGTCCCATGCCGACGGTCGACTCGCTGAC
Source organism: Gemmatimonadales bacterium (assembly GCA_038236775.1). Lineage (GTDB taxonomy): Bacteria > Gemmatimonadota > Gemmatimonadetes > Gemmatimonadales > Gemmatimonadaceae > AG11. The sequence goes on along the minus strand of JBBRZK010000004.1, from coordinate 107,366 downwards.
GCTCACGCAGGCGATCGCCCACATGGAAGTCTCGCACTTCGTGCAGGCGTGGGTGGGACGGTCGGGCAAGCTGCTGGCGCATTTCGTCACGCCAACGCATGCGCTGGCGGTGCCGGTCCTCTCCCGGCTCTTCGGCGACCGGCAGGGCAACTGGACGCCGCGCGTGGAGCGAATGGCCAACACCGCCAGCACCACGGCGCGCCCGTTCTCGCTCATCTCGATGCACACGTTCGACGACAAGTCCGCGGAGGGCTACGTCGGCGGGTACCGCATGGGCTTCTGGCCGGCGGAGCGCGGCCACGTGCGCAACGCGGCCTACGAGAATCCGCAGGGGTTCATCGAGGTCACGCCGGAGAACCAGGACCTGTTCGTGTCCGAGCACTTCCGCCTGCGCGATTTCCTCACGCACGACCAGGGCGACGTGTGGCCGAAGTACGTCGTGCTGCGCGAAGAGCTGCTCGACAAGCTGGAACTCGTGATCGAGGACCTGAAGGTGCACGGCGTGCCGGCCGACCACATCCACGTTCTCTCCGGCTTCCGTACGCCGGACCACAACCAGGCGCTCGGTGACGCGAGCGGTCGCGCGGAAGACAGCCGGCATCAGTTCGGCGATGCGGCGGACGTGTACATCGACGCGAATGAAGACGGCCGCATGGATGACCTGAACCACGACGGCCGCGTGGACATGAAGGACGTGCGCATGATCCTCGCGGCGGTGGCGCGCGTGGAGGCGAAGTATCCGGAGCTCGTCGGCGGCACGGGCGTCTACCACGCCGAGGGAAGCCACGGGCCGTTCGCGCACATCGACGTCCGCGGCACGCTCGCACGCTGGGTGCGCGGTGGAACCGTGCGCCGCCCGCTGCATCGCCGGAAGGCACACGCCACGTCGTCGCGCGCACGGACCCTCGCGTCCAGGTCCGGCAGCAAGAAGCAGCCGGTCCGCCGCTCGCCCGCGTAAGTCGGCCGCGGCGCATCGCGCCGCGGTCGTCCCATCGGATCAGCTGAGCAGGTACCGTACGAGCGCCCGCAGCGTCTTGCTGCGCCGCACCACGGCAGCCAGTGGCGGCGAGCAGCGGTAGTAGACACGCACGAACAGCCGGCCACCCGCGCTCCGCATCAGCACGGCGTCACGGTACTCGCGCAGCCGCTCCACCTGGGGATGCATCTCGCTGCCATACGCCGCGGTGGCGATGAAGCAGCTCGAAGTCGGTGGTGACGCCGTTACGCTGCAATCGGTGGGCTTCGAGACCTCCGCCGTGCTGTAGTCGCCCTGCACGTGCCCGCCGATCACGAGCACCTTCTGCAGCGTCGTGAGCACCGCCGCGTGATCCCAGCGGCCGAGCATCGAGTCGCCCGTGCGCACGAAGGTGCCGGAGACCGGATCGTACAGCTCGACCGCAAGGCTGGCCGGCCCGGTGAATGACGTCATGCCGCCCACCATCATCACCTGGCCGTTGGGCATCGCGGTGAGCGTCGCCGTGTGGCGATAGCGGTGATCGGCCATCACCCCGGTCTGTACGAAACTGTTCGAGGCGGGGTCGTAGAGCTCGGCCTTGTTGGTGGGCTGGATGCTCACGGAGAGCCCACCCGCGAAGAGCAGCTTGCCGTTGCCCAGCGCCGTCACCGTGTGGAAGGCGCGGTTCACCTGGAGGCGGCTCGGCTGTGGCTGCAGCGCGAACGCGCCCGTGGCGGGATCGTAGATCTCGCTGGTGAAGGTGATGCCCGTTCCGCCGGGGACGGCGCTGTCCGTGCTCATGCCGCCGGCGATGAGCACCGTGCCGTTGGGGAGGACGGAGGCCGAGTGACCGAAGCGGCCATAGGTCATGGTGCCGGTGGCGGCGAACGTGTTCGTCGTCGGGTCGTACAACTCGGCGGTGGCGAGGGGAGTGCCGGCGAGCGCGCCGCCCACGATGAGGACCTTTCCGCCGGGCAGCACCGTGGCCGTATGTTCGGTGCGCGCGGCCACCGGCTGCCCCACCGGAATCACCGCGGAGCTGCCAAGGTCGAACAGCTCCGCCGACTGGAGTGATTGGTTGGCGGCTGAGCTCCCGCCGACGACGAGAATTCGATCGGGAGCGGTGAGCAGCGTGGCGGTGTGGTCGTAGCGCTGCGTCGCGATCGATCCCGTCTGCGCGAACGTCTGGGTCGCGCCAGCGTACCGCAGTACAGCGGTGAGGTTCGACGGCAATCCGGTGAAGCTCCGCCCACCGATCAGCAGCGCGTTCTCGATGCCGAGTCGCGTGACCGTGAACCGCTCGCGCGGCTCCGGCAGCTTGCCTTTCGTCAGGCGGAACAGCGGATCGAACAGCTCCGACGAGCGCACCTCACCTCCGGACGCCGCCGTGGCGCGACCTCCGCACACGAGCGCGCCGCCGTCCCCGCTGGCGGCGGCGGCAGGGTGGGCGCGCGCCGTGCCCATGGTGCCGGCGGCCAGGAAGCTGCGCTGTCCGTTGTCGTAGAGCTCCGCACTCGCGACGGGGCCGCCGGCGTCTTCTCCACCGCACATCAGCACCTGTCCAGCGCCGAGATCCACCGCGGCATGGGAGGCGCGCGCCGCCGTCATCGCGCCGACGGACGTGAAGTGCGCGCCGTCGAAGATCTCCGCCGATGACTGGATGACGTTCGCCGTGCCGGAATTGTTCAACGGACCCGCACCGCCCGCGAGCAGGACACCGACGCCGGGCAGCAGCGTCGCCGTATGCCCCGAGCGCGGCGTGGACATGTCGCTCACGGGATTGAACGGCGGATGGCTCGGATCGTACGTCTCCGCCTTTTTCACCGGGCCCTGCATGTCCTGGCCGCCGGCAACGAGGATGGCGCCGTTCTCCTGCATGGTGGCCGTGTGCCCCATGCGCGGCACCTGCATGCGGTGACTGATGGCGGTGAAGGTGGAGCTGGTGAGGATGTAGATCTCGATCGTGTCGAGGATGACGGAGCCCGCCGCCGTGCCGCCGAAGCCGCCGACGAGGAGCACGTCCCCGTTGTTCGTGAGCGTCGCCGTGTGGTCCTGGCGGCGGCTGGTCATCTGCGCCGGCAGGAGCGACCACGTTCCGGCGAGCCAGTTGTAGAGCTCCGCGCTGGCAAGTTGCCCCGTGCCCACGGAGAATCCGCCGGTGACAAGCACATTGCCGTCCTTGAGCCGCGTCGCCTGGTGACCATGGCGCGCGACAGCAAGGCTGCCCGCCGACGCATACGTGCCGGTGGCGGGATCGTAGAGCATCGTCGTGGCCACGGTGGCGCCGGCCGCGACGCCGCCGCAGACGAGGAGCTTGCCGTTCTTGAGCACCGTGGCCGTGTGGGCTTCGCGCGCCACGTCGAGATCGGGCGTGGGGGACCAGGGTCCTGTCCAGCTGCAGATGTTGCTCGCCATGGCGTGTGCCTCCGGGAACGGTGCGCAGGGCGGTGGTGCGGACGGCGGCAACAGGGAAATGGCACCAGCAATGCGGCCGTGCGACCCCAAGGCTGGCACCAACGGGCCGTCTTGGCAAGCGTGGACCTCTCGTCCAGCACCACGGGCCGCGCAGGATCGCACGAGGCAGGACACGCGAGCGCTGCGATCGCAGGCTGCTTAATATCCATGCGTGACGCCGCGCTCGCGGCACATCCGTTCACGCAAGCCACGGTGAGGCCATGGCGAAGAAGAACGACGCGGTTCCAGGGGACGACGACGAGCTCACGCGCAACGCTGCACTCATTGCCGCGCGCCTCGCCGCACTCGGCATCGCGCTGGATGGGCGCGAAAGCCCGGACGACCTCGCGACACTGGAAGAGGCGGTCGAGCGGTTCGAGGCGGCCGTGCAGTCGCGCGGCGGCGACCTGATGGTGGACGAGGCGCCGCCGGGCAAGTCGCCGCAGCCGGACGACCCGCACTTCGCATTGCCCATGCGCCATCCGCACGAATCCATCGTGGCCTACGTCGAGCGGCTGGCCGTCGCGACGGACGGTGTGCGACATCACCGGCCGCTGTCGTGACGGCGGTCTGACGATGCCGACGCGTGGCTTCGTGGGACGGCGGCCCGCGGACGAGGTGGCGAAGCGGCTGCCGCCTGGCCAGTACCGCGAGGACGGCTTTCCCGTCCTGTCGCTCGGCCCCACGCCCGTGGTGGACCTGGCGACGTGGACGTTCACGATCAACAACGGACCGCGTCCGCTGTTCCGCTGGACGTGGGACGAGTTCGAGGCGCTCCCGAGAACGACGCTCCAGACGGACATCCACTGCGTGACGAAGTGGTCGAAGTTCGATACGCGGTGGGAAGGCGTGATGATCGACGACCTGTTTGCGGCCGCGGGCATCGTGGCGCCGACAGCGTACCTGCTCGCGCAGTCGCATGACGGGTACGACACGAACCTGCCGGTGGCCGACCTCACCGGTGGCCAGGCGATGATCGCCACGCGCTTCGACGGCGCGCCGCTCGCGGCGGAACACGGTGGGCCCGCGCGGCTGCTGGTGCCGCACCTGTACTTCTGGAAGAGCGCCAAGTGGGTGAAGGCACTGCGCTTCACGGCGCGCGACGAGGCCGGCTTCTGGGAGCTCCGCGGCTATCACATGTATGGCGACCCCTGGCGGGAGCAGCGCTACACGAACGACCCATGACGCAGGCGGAAACGCCCACGCGGTCGTCGCCGTGGCACGAAGCGGTGATCGAGCGCGTCGTGCATCGCACGCCACGCGTCGCGAGCATCTTCCTGCGAGTGGGCATCGGCACGCACGAGGCGGGACAGCACGTTGACGTGCGCCTCACCGCCGCGGACGGCTACCAGGCGCAGCGCAGCTACTCCATCGCCTCGGCGCCCGCCGAGGCGAGCCTCGAGCTGGCCGTCGAGCGGCTGGACGACGGCGAGGTGTCACCCTTCTTCGTCGACGTCGCGCGCGAAGGCGATACCATCGAGGTGCGCGGTCCGCTGGGCGGCCACTTCATCTGGCGGCCCTCCGACGTGGGGCCGGTGCTGCTCGTTGGCGGCGGCTCGGGCGTGGCGCCCCTGATGGCCATCCTGCGGCATCGGCAGCACACGGCACCGCACACGCCGATGCTGCTCGCGTACTCCGCACGCCGATGGGAGGAGATCATCTTCCGCGACGAATTGCAGGAGGCCGCAGCGGCCGACAGCCTGTTCCACCTCGTCCTCACGACGACGCGCGAAGCGCGGCGCAGGCCGACGGACTACGACCGCAGGCTCGACGCAGAGGCGCTTCGGGAGATCCTTGCGGCATGGGGCAGGCAGCCGGCGCGTGCATACGTGTGCGGGTCGACGCCGTTCGTCGAATCCGTCGCGAACGCGCTCGTCGCCGATGGCCTGCCGGCCGCACACGTCCGCACCGAGCGCTACGGTGGCGTCGAGTGATCGGGCGGTCGTCTCACCGCCGACGGATCCTCCAGTGGCTGTCATCCTGAGCGGAGCAGCCTGCCCTCGAGGAGCGAAAGCGACGAAGGGAAGGATCTGCTGTGCTCGCGACCGACCTGGTGCGCCCGCCGCGCGTATATCATTCGACGTTGCGGTTCGCCTGAAATGATGCGACGGACTGCACGTCGCATGCGGCATTCACCAGCACCACACGGAGACAGGTCATGCCCCTCTCGTCCAAGCAGCTCGAGTACTTCGGCAAGCGTCTGCGGGAGGAGCGTACGCGTACGGTGCAGCTCATCAATGGACTCAGTGATCCGAGCGGCGAGACTCAGCAGGACGAGGCAGGGGATCTCTCCCTGATGCCGTCGCATCCCGCCGATCTCGGCACCGATACGATCGATGCGGAAGTGGATGCCTCGAACGCGACGCGCGCCAGCAACGAGCTGCAGGAGATCGACGCCGCGCTCGAGCGGCTGTACAAGACGCCCGAGCAGTTCGGCCGGTGCGAGGAGACGGGACGCGAGATTCCCTACGAGCGGCTGGATATCATCCCGTGGGCGCGCACCTGCGGCGACGGCCTGTCGTCCTGAGCTGAGCACCCGCTTGTGTCGTCCTGAGCGCAGCGAAGGACCTGCTTGTGTCGTCCTGAGCGCAGCGAAGGACCTGCTTCGGTCAGGGCGACGTCGGCGTGACCGGGGAGGAACGCCGTGCCGTCACGCCCACCGGATATCGGCCGGAGAACTCGTAGCCCGCGATGCTGGCGAGCAACCACACCATGCCAGCGAGGTACCCGCCGACGACGTCGCTCAGGTAATGCACGCCCAGGTACATGCAGCTGAACCCGATGGCGCCAACGAGAAGCGCTGTCGCGAGCACGATGAGACGGCGTCGCAGGGGCTGCCGCGTATGCTCGAGCAGCAGGAAGGCGAGAAACCCGTAGGTGATGAGCGAACCCATCGCGTGCCCACTGGGGAAGCTCCACGACTGGCGGTGCACGAACTCCGACGCGTACTCCGGGCGGCCGCGGTGGAACAGCATCTTGAGCCCGTAGTTCAGCAGCATGCCGCCGCCCGACGCGATGGCGAGCGCGATGGTACGCCGCCAGTCGCGCTTCCAGGCGAGCGTCGCGATCACGACCACGAGCACGGCGCCGAGCACGGGCGCGCCGAGCCAGCTCACGACCGAGAAGATCGATTCACCGGTCTCGGTGCCAACGCGCTGCAGCCACGCCTCCACGAACAGGTCCGTGCGCACCATGCGGCTGCGCTCGGGAATCTCGTCGGCGATGGCGAGAAAGGCCCACAGGGAGCCTGCGGCGAGCACGACGCCGGCCGCGGCCTCGAAGGCGAGGAATGCCCGCGGGTGCTCCGTGGCGAAGCGCGTGCGTGATACGCCGGATATCCTGGAATCGATCACCATCGGCGCATATTAGTCGGCGAAGCTGTCACCCCGCTGTCGCGCCCAGTGCGGATCAGGTCGCTCCGCGCCGGATCCCGAGGGCGGATGACCCGGGGCGCGGCGCGATCGTCGCAAGCACGACGAACTGCTCCACGAGCGCCCGCATGCCGTGCAGCTCGTTCGGCTCGTAGACGATCACATCGCCGGGTTGCACGGCGCGCTCGCCGCTTGCGCCGCTCACTACTCCGTTGCCGGCGACGACCGACAGCACGACCGTGGAGGTGCTCGTGTGCGGCGCGACGCTCTGGCCCGGCTCGATTCGGAAGACGACGAGCCGTGCATCGGGCCCATCGTGCACGACGGCCGTGGCGGGCCGCTCCGGCTTCGCTCCCACCGCATCCGCGGCGAGGCGTCGAGGCTCGTAGCTCTTCACGAGCGTGCCACGGCGACGCGGAGGGCGTCTACCAGCAGGTCGGCGTCGGCATCGTCGCGAAAGGCGGCCTCGCGAATTGGCGAGCCGGATCCGCAGCACGTGTCTATGCCGAATTTGTTGAACACCGCGATCGTCGCCGGATAGCGCGCCATCGTCTCGTTGACGGTCCAGGCAGGATCGAAGTACGTGTTGTTGTCAGTTGTCATTTGTGAACCCTGTGTTGTAGCGGGTGAAGCAGATCACCACGCATCCGGCGCGATCATCCCGCTGTGCCATACCGGATCCCACACGAGATGCGTTTCCACGCCGCAGATGCCGTCCACGAGCAGGCCGGCGCCGCGGATACCATCCGTGATGATGCGCTCCATCGGACAGCCAGGCGTCGTGAGGCTGTGCGTGATCCACGCGACGTCGTCGCGGATCTCCACCGCGTAGACGAGCCCAAGCGTCACGAGGTCCAGCCCGATCTCGGGATCGATCACCGTGCCCATGGCGTGCCACAGCGCATCGAGTCGGGGATCGGGTGGATGCATCGTCACGCGGGAGTGTAGGTTTCGTCGGGCGAGACACGGCGCCGACGCGCCACGTAGTCTCACATCGCGGTGGAGCGGACCGCGTGACGATTGTCACAGGCGCTCGTGCCGATGGCTCGAGACGAGGTGTCGTGGAAACGAGCTCCCTGCTTCGACAGATTCCGCTCTTCGCCGCCTTCGGCGACGACGCGCTCACCCGGTTGGCGGCGCGCAGCGTGGCGCGCACCTACGCGGCCGGCCACGTGTTGTTCACCACCGGCGAAATCTGTCGCGGGCTCTACATCGTGGAGTCCGGCCGCGTTCGCATCTTCCGCACGAGTCCGGCGGGCCGCGAACAGGTGCTGCACACCGAGGGACCGGGAAAGGCCGTTGCGGAGCTGCCGCTGATCGACGGCGGGCCGTATCCCGCGTCGGCGATGACGGACGTGGAGTCGCGTCTCGTGTTCGTGCCGCGCGCGGAGTTCGAAGCGCTCTACCGCGACAACCCGGACGTCGCCGTGGCCATCGTGCACGAGCTGGGCAGGCGCCTCCGCCATCTGGTGCACGTCACCGAGACGCTCGCGTTCCGCGACGTGGCCGCGCGCCTCGCCTTGTTCCTTGCCGACTACGCCGAGCGGTCCGGACAGCAGACGGACCAGGGCGTGGAGATCACGCTAAACCGCACGCACGAAGAACTCTCGTTCGAGTTGGGCACCGCGAGGGAGTCGGTGTCGCGCGCGCTCAAGCAGCTCACGCAGAAGGGCGTCATCGAGCCGCTCGCGCGAAAGCGGATCCGCATTCCGGACGTGGGCCGGCTGCGCACACTCAGCCGCCCCGGTGAGCGCGCCAATTACGAGTAGCCGGGCGCAATGAGACAACCGTCACGTCGCGGCATCGCTCCGCCGCCGATCGTTCGCATTCCTCCACCAGGAAGCGCGACCGCATGTCCGGGACGACCACCAGCCCGCAGGAGCTCACGACGGGGAGCGTGATGGACGCGCTCGGCCGCGTGATGTACCCCGGTCTTTCGCGTGACCTGGTGTCGTTCGGCATGGTGCAACACGTCGCCGTGTGCGACGGCCGAGTGAAGGTGCAGCTCGCCTTGCGCACGCGCGACGATGCAACGCCGTCGAAGATCCGCGCCGGCATCACCGAGACGCTCGAGGCCCTCGGCGCGGTTTCCGTGGCGGTGGAGATCGTGCCACCGCCGTCCACTCCCCTGCCGGTAAAGCACGGCATACCGGATCCGTGGGCCGACCAGGTGCGGCTGGCCTCGGTGCGCCACGTGATCGCGGTGGGGGCGGGCAAGGGTGGCGTCGGCAAGAGCACAGTGGCGGTGAATCTCGCGCTGGCCATGGCGCGCGAGGGACTGCGCACCGCGCTGCTCGACGCCGACATCTACGGGCCGAGCCTGCCGATCCTGCTCGGCATCGAGGACGGCGCGGCGCGCGTGCGCATGACGGACGAGAAGACGATCCTCCCGCTGGAGGCACACGGCCTGCCGGTCATCAGCTTCGGCTTCTTCCTCGGGCTCGGCTCGCCGGCGATCTGGCGTGGACCGATGGCCTCCAAGGCAGTGAAACAGTTCGCGCGCGGCGTGCAGTGGCCGGAGCTCGACGTGCTCGTCGTCGATCTCCCTCCCGGAACGGGCGACATTCCGCTCAGCCTGGCGCAGTCTGTCGCTTTGTCGGGCGCGGTGATCGTGACGCAGCCGCCGCGCGTCGCGGTCGCGGAGGCACGCAAGGCCGCCGCCATGTTCCGGGCGCTGGAGGTACCCATCCTCGGCATCATCGAGAACATGACGGGTCCGTTCGGCAGCGGCGGAGCCGAGGCGGTGGCCACGGAGCTCGACGCGCCCTTCCTCGGCGCCGTGCCATTCGACGAGGCAATCGTCACCGAGGGCGACGCCGGAATTCCCACGATGATCGCGCGGCCCGAGAGCGCGGCCGGCCAGGCGTTCGATCGCATCGCGCGCGGGATCGCCGGCGCGCTGGGATGGGCACACGTCGCCACGGAGAACGACCGATGACGATGCCCGCACTCCAGGTGCCCACCGCGTCACCCGCGCCGGCAGTGCGACCACCCGTCAGTCTTCCCGTTGTTCCGGCGGGCGACTTCATCCGCCTTGCCGGTGAACACTTCGCGGCGGCCATACTGTATCTCGTGGCCGGCGCGGTGGGCCTCGTGTGGATCGCGCCGGACCTCGCGGCAGGCGACTATCTCTCGCCGCACGTGGCCGGCGTCACGCATCTCTTCACGCTCGGCTGGCTCACCACGACGATCTTCGGCGCGCTCTACCAGTTGATGCCGGTGGCACTCGGTGCACCCGTGCGGTCGAGGTGGGTGGGCCACGCGAGCTTCTGCACCCTCGCGCCAGGAGCGGGACTCTTCGCCTGCGGCGTGGCGAGTGGCATCACCATGCTGCACCACTCCGGCCTCGCGCTCGTCGCGACCGGCATCCTGCTGGCCATGGGGAACATCGGCTCGACGCTTCCGCGCGCCGCCAAACGCGATGTCACGTGGGCAGCCATCGTGCTCGCGCTGACCTTTCTCGCGTCGACGCTCGTGCTGGGAATCGTCCTCCTGCACAACATCCACACCGGCTTCATCGCGGACGCGCGCATCCGCGTGCTGGCGACGCACCTGCACGTGGCGCTCGTGGGCTGGGCGCTCATCATGATGGTGGGCGTGTCCCACCGCCTGCTGCCGATGTTCCTGCTCGCACATGGCGCGGACACCCGCTGGACGAAACGCGCGCTCGCGCTCCTCGGCAGCGGCGTGGTGGCGCTCGGCTTCGGACTGGTCTCACGGACGACGCTGATCACCGCGCTCGGCACAGTGCTGCTCGATGCAGGCGTAACCTGCTTCCTCTGGCAGGCGTACTCGTTCTACAGGGTGCGCGTGCGGAAGAAGGTGGACGTCGGGATGCGGTTTGCCGGGATCGCATTGGCATTCCTTGCCGTGAGCGCAGTGCTGGGCAACCTGCTGTTCGTGGCCGGCATGACGCACATGCGGCTTGCGACTGCCTATGTGCTGGTCGGGCTTCTCGGCGGGATCGTGCTCTTCGTCATCGGTTTCTTCTACAAGATCGTGCCGCTGCTTGCCTGGACCGCGCGCTATCGCGGACGGATGGGCAAGGAGCCTGTGCCCACCGTGGCGCAGATGTACTCGTCACGCGTCGCGCATGTGCAGCTCGCGATGATGGCGCTCGGTGTCACGCTCCTCGCCTCCGGAATCGGAGCGGCATCCCCGCACGTCGCGCGCTGCGGCGCCGTGCTGTGGGCCGGTGGGGTGCTGCTGTTCGTCAGCCAGATCGCGCGCGTCGCCATGGGAGGCAAGTCATGAAGAGTTTCTTCAGTACCCGCGTCACAACGTCCACCCACCAGGCCGACGAACGGCCCGCGGAGCTGAGCGAGGCCGCACCGCTCCTGCATCCACCAAATGCCGCGATCGTCGAGCTCGACGTGCGCGAGGAACTGCGCGCCGGACGCGAACCGTTCTCGCGCATCATGGCCGCGGTGTCCGATCTGTGCGATGCCGACGTGCTGCTGCTGCGCAGCACGTTCGAGCCCGTCCCCCTCTTCAAGGTGCTGGGGAAGCGCGGCTTCGCACACGAATCGCGGGCCGCCGCGGCAGACGACTGGTCCGTCTGGTTCTGGCGTCCAGGCACCGCGGAAACAGACACGCGAGAGACGTGGCTCGACGTCCGCGAGCTCGAACCGCCGGAGCCGATGACGCGTACGCTGACAGCGCTCGAGTCGCTCCCGCACGGCCACGTGCTCGTCCAGGTCAACGCGCGCGTGCCGATCTTCCTCCTTCCAGTGCTCGTTGAGCGCGGGTTCATCTGCGACATCGACGCGTCGCAACCGGGTCGCGTCCTCATGCGCATCCGGCATGCATCACCCTCCATTCAACCTTCAGGAGAACACGAGTCCATGTCCACACAATCGGTCGAGCTCGACGTCCGCGTCATTCCGCCCCGCGACAAGCACCCCGCCATCTTCCGCGCATTCGACGGGTTGGAGAGCGGTCAGGCACTCGTGATCCTGAACGACCACGATCCGCGCCCGCTGCGCTACCAGTTTGCGGCCGAGCGTCCAGAGGCATTCGACTGGGAGTACGAGGCCGAGGGGCCGGAGCTGTGGCGCGTGAAGATCAGCCGTCGCTGAGGGGCCTGCCGCCGTCCGACGGATAGCGCGTCATGCACCGGACCGGGTACTGCCGCACGATGGTCGCATGCGCTAGATCAAGTGGCAGGCCCTCCGCCGCTGCGACTTGACCGACCACCGAAGGCACGCATGACGTCGCTCGTCCGCCGCTTTCTCAAGACCGCGATCCTCTTTCTCGCCGCCGGACTGGCAATTGGAGGATGGATGATCGTCGAGCGCGAGCTGACGGGACGCCAGCCCTCGTCGTACATCACGAGCGCACACACGCACGCCATTCTCGTCGGCTTCGTGATGATGATGATCCTCGGCGTCGCGCAGTGGATGTTCCCGCGCCCCGCAAAGGACGACACGCGATACAGTCCCAGGCTCGCCGAGGCGGCGTACTGGGTGCTGACGGTCGCGACAGCGGTGCGCGTTGGCGGCGAGCTGCTGCACGCGCGCGCCGACACCAGCGGGCTGCGGTGGACCATCGTCATCGCCGGCCTCTCTCAGATTGCCGGGCTGCTCATCTTCTTCGCGAACATGTGGCCGCGCATTCGCGCCGTGGGAAGCCAGGCGCGCGAGCGGGGCGGCGAGCGCTTCTGAGACGACCGCTCCGCAACGTGCCGCGCCATCACGGCTCGACAACCGGTATTCGGCGACGACGTCACCTCGAGCTCCGGCCGGTGAGCCACGGGAACGACGTCGTCACGCATGAAAGGATTCCGAGTCAGGTTCCTTTGACAGTGAGGTGACCCTTCATGCCAAGCAAGGCGTGCGGGTCGCACTGAAAGTAGTAGCGTCCGGGCGCGAACGTCACGGGGAGGTCATACGTCTGGCCGGGCAGCTGGAGCATATCGCTCGCCGGGGGCAGGCCGGACTTGCCAGGGTTCGAATCGGGGAGGAAGTGCACGTTGTGCACGCCGACCTTCAGCGTGAACTGGATGATGTCGCCTGTCTCCGCCGTGATCTCGTTCGGCTTGAAGTAGTTGCCCGTCGAGTCGCTGTACGCCTCGACGATGATCGTGTGCCCCGCGCCTCCGTCGTGCCTCTCATCCGCGTCGCCGGACGCGCCACTGCCTGCCTTGCCCGTGTCCTTGCCGCATGCGGCCGCGCCGAGCGCGACGCAGAGCGCGAGTGCCACCGTGCCGTATCGATTCATCCTGTACATCATGAGTGTCAGTCCTGGAGAGGGGAGTGAAGTGTGGCTGTTCCGTCGTTCGCACGACGCAGGGCTAGAAATCCTTCCGTCGGAACGCCCGGACGCCGAGCGCGATGGGGGCGACGATCCACAGCACAAGGGCGGTGGCCGCCACGAGCGTGCCGGCCGCACTGCCGAGGAACTGCGAGAACACCGCGCCCGTGTATCCCATGAGGGCCGATACGTCGAGCTGCAGCAGCAGTGTCACGCGTGCGAGGTCGATGGGATTGGCCAGCGTCAATACGAGCAGCGCACGCTCGAGCGGATAGTTCGCGAACGCGGCGACGGCCGCCATGACGAGACCATCGTACACGATCGCGCCGAGCATCCAGACGCCGATCGCTGCGCCGAGCCCCTTCAACCGGTCGTCGCACCACAGCGCGATGCAGAACGCGATGGCGGTGAAGATCATCGTGAGTGCCACGCCGGCTCCCATCAGTGCGGCGAGCATGGCGCGCTGTGCGGGGTCGTCGAAGCCGTGCACGGCGAAGGGAACGGCCACACCGGCCAGGAGGGCGCCGGCGAGTGGCCCGCTGAGGCCGAGGTACAGGCCGAAGAAGAGTCGCGTCCGGCTCACGGGCTGGGCGAGCAGGAGCTCCGTGAATTCCCGGGCGTTGTACAGGTAGACCGTGGCGAACACGAGCGCCACGAGCGGCACGACGTACAACACCAGACTCGCGAGGCTGAGGATCGTGCGCGCATCACCGCCCGAGAAGCGCAGGAGGCCCTCGGTGACGGCGAGGAAGAAGATGGCGTACGACGCGAGCCAGCGGCTCCGCAGCACGTCGCGCGCCTGGTACCGCGTTACCTGCATCACGACGGCCGTCGCGCGGGCGGGTGCCGCAACGCGTGTCGAACCGGGGTACATGGGCAGCGCGGCGGGCGCTCCGGTGGGGCTCATGCGGCTGCCTCGCGCAACATCAGTTCTGCCATCGCGCGTTCGAGATGCGTGTGTCCCATGGCGTCCTTCAGGGCGGACAGCGTGCCGCTGTATCGCACGCGACCCTCCGCCAGGTAGATCACGTCGTCCGCCAGTTCGTCGATCTCGCTCATGATGTGCGACGTCAGGAGGACGGTCCGCCCATGGGCGCGCTCGTCCAGGATGCGGGCCTTCAGCAGCCCCGATGACACGGGATCGAGTCCCGCTGTCGGCTCGTCGAGCACGTACAGCTCGGGAGCAAAGAGGAAGGCGGCGACGGCATTCACCTTCTGGCGTGTACCGCCGGAGAGGACGCGCAGCTTCTTGCGCAGCTCGCCCTGGAGTCCGAATGGTTCCACGAGTCGTTCGTTCGTCGCGTCGCCACCGCGCAGCGACTGCAGCAGCTCCAGCAGCTCCGCGCCCGTCATGTGATCGGGAAAGCGGGCAATCTGCGGCATGTAACCGATCCGCGCGCGATACGCGTCGTCGCGGCCGATCGGCGTGCCGTCGAACGCCAGAGTGCCGGCATCCGGACGTGTGAGGCCGAGCACGGACTTGATGAACGTGGTCTTGCCGGCGCCATTGGGCCCGACGATGGCCGTCACGCGTCCGCGGGCAACGCGCAGGTCGAGGCCGCGCAGGACCTCCACCGCACCGAATCGCCTGTGCAGTCCCCGGGCTTCGATCACGGGAGTCTCCGCATGGCCGGCCGCGCGTCGGCGAGGGTCGCCGGCGTGAGCGCCGGCAGGACACGTTCGGCCGCGTCGAGCAGCTCGACGAAGCCGCTGCGCAGCAGGATGAGCGCCGGCTCGTGGCGTTCGACGATCATCGAGAAGAGCCTCACGGGACGGAAGGGAACGTCGCCCACGCCGTTGCGATCGAGGTCGTACCCCCGGTAGGCGTCCCAGTAGTTGCCGGCCACCACCGTCGAGGGGTCGCGGCTGTTCGACGCCATGTCGAACGTGTTGGCGATGAAGTTGTTGCGCGTCATGGCGCCATCCACCGTACTCGCGTCGAGCTTCACGGCCCAGCCGTTCTCGATGAAGTCGTTGCGATCCGCCACGAGGCGGTTGGCCCCGTCGGCGACGAGCGCCGTGGTGTTCCGGTAGAAGAGGTTGTGCTCCAGGCGCGCGTCGCTGATCTCCTTGAGCAGCAGGCCGTAGGTAGCGGCGCCCCAGTTGTGCTCGAAGCGGTTGCCGATCATCTGCACACGATGCGTGTACATCACCGCGACGCCGGAGCCGTTGCGCCGGAAGGTGTTCCGGATGTACTCGCAGTCGTCGGAGTACATGAAGTGCAGGCCGTAGCGCAGGTTGCCTTCGCTCGTGTTGCGCCACACATGCGTGCCGTGCACGAACTCGAAGTAGATGCCATCGCGAAAACCGTGGACGCTGTTGTCGGCGATCACCGCGTTGCGCGTCGTCCAGAGGTGGATGCCGTTGCCCGATGACGTCTCGGTCCTGTGCGAGGCGTGCAGGGTGTTGCGCTCGATGCGGCAGTCGGTGACGTTCGCGAGGTAGATCCCGAAGAATGCGTCGTCCAGCTGGTTGTCCAGCAGCGCGCAGCGTCGGGCGTTCTGGACGCGGATCGCGGCGCGATCCTCCACGTAACTGGTGGCGACGTGCGCCAGGCGGAGGCCACGCACGGTCACGTCGTCCGCTTTCACCGTAATGATGCCATGCTCGCCGTCGCCCTCGATCAGCGGCAGATCGCGGCCGATGATCTCCACCGGCCGGTCGATGACGATGTCCTGCTCCTGGTAGCGACCCGCCATCACCACGATACGGCCGCCCGCACGAACGAGGCGGAGCGCCGAGGCGATCGACCGCACCGGACCCGCCGGCGTGACGACGACTTCCATCGCGGCCTGCGCCATCGCGAGCGAGGGCGACGCGGCGAGCAGTGCCGAGATCGCGAGCGCGACCCCGAGTGCCACCGTCGACGGTGTCGCGGCCGGCCGCGCTGCAGACGCGACGCGCGCACGGTGGCGGAAGGGCCGCAGCGCCACGACCGCCAGCACGAACGCTGCCGCCGCCAGCCATCCACCCATCGCGGGCCATGACGAGGCCGTGATGTTCAGCATCTGCTTGCTGCCGATGAAGGGCGGCTGGTAGGTCATGCCCGGCACCTTGATGGCAGCATCCGCCGCCAGGTGGTGGCCGTAGTCGTACGACCAGGCATAGAACTCGGCGAGTCCCGCGGCGCCGGCCATCCCGAAGCTGCCGATCCACGCGAACAGGAGGGCGCGCCGCCCGACCAGCGCGGTGACCAACCCGAACAGCGCCAGCGCACCCACCGCCCACGGCATGTAGTGCAGCACTGGAATCGATTCGGGCTCGATCGCCTTCATGCCGATGTAGTGATTGAGCCCGTTGATGTTGTGCAGGTCCGTCGGCGCGAGCCCGGTGATCGTGTTCACCCGGATCAGCATGCCCAGGCCTTCGGGGTACTGCGGCGCCTGCAGCTGGATGCGCCACAGTGGGACGAAGAAGAGAGCAAGCACGAGCAGGGCCGCCACGGCCGTCAGGGCTCGCGACCGAACGGAGAGCGATGTCATTGTCCGGCCTTGCTCAGCTGGGCCTTCGCCCTGGGACTGACGTTGGCCGTGAGCGGCACGTTCGAGCCCGCCACGGAGACGCGGATGTAGCCCTGCATCTCCTGGTGCAGCGCGGAGCAGAAGTCCGTGCAGTAGAAGGGGAAGACGCCGGCCCGCGTCGGGATCCACTTCATCGTGCGCGTCTCGCCCGGAATCAGCACCAGTTCCGAGTTCTGCGCGCCGAGCACCGCGAAGCCGTGCAGGATGTCCCAGTCCTGCTCGATGTTCGTCACGTGAAAGTAGACCGTGTCGCCCAGCATGATGCCTTCGAGGTTGTCCGGTGCGAAGTGGCTGCGCAGCGCGACCATCTTGATGTCCACCCGCTTGCCGGTGCGCGCGATGCCGCCGTCACTCTCGGAGCGCGCCACGAAGGGATGCGCATTGTCGGCGAGCGAGAAGAACTTCACCTGCTTGTCCTTGATCAGGCTCGCTGGAATGGCCTGCGCGTAGTGCGGCTCGCCGATCGTCGGGAAGTCCAGCAGCAACTTCATCTTGTCGCCCGAGATGTCGTAGAGCTGCGCGGACTGGAAAAGCTCCGGACCCGTGGGCAGGTACCGATCCTTCGTGATCTTGTTCATGGCCACGAGGTACTTGCCGTACGGCTGCTTCGAATCGCCGCCCGGAATCATCAGGTGGCCGACGGAGTAGTACGTCGGCGCGCGGTCCACGACTTCCCAGGTGCCGAGCTTCCACTTCACGACTTCCGAGGAGATGAACATCGACGTGTACGCGTAGCCCTTGCCGTCGAACTCGGTGTGGAGCGGCCCGAGGCCCGGCTTCTGGACTTCGCCGGCCATGACGGAGGCATACTTGAGCACCGGAATGCCGTCGATCACCTTGTCGAACGCCTTGTCGGCGATCGCCTTCTGGAGCTTCGTGAACGAGTGCACGGGAATGACGGTGGCCAGCTTGCCGCCCGCGACGATGTACTCACCGGTGGGATCCACGTCCACGCCGTGCGGCGACTTCGGCGTCGGGAGGAAGTAGACCATGTCCGTGCAGTCGCGCGGATCGAGCATCTTCACGCTCGTCTTCGTCTCCGATACGGCAGACCGGGTCGTCTCGTTCATCCAGTTGTGCATGTACTCGGAGGGGAACGTCTTCGCCTTGCCCTCCGCCACGCACCCCTCGGCGCGCTTGTAGTTCACCGCGGCGATGAAGTCCTTGTCGTTCTGCGAGGCGTTCGACTCGAGCTTCGTGTTCGCCTGCTCGCTGTTGTAGGACGTGAAGAAGAACCAGCCCTCCGACGGACCCTTGCCGGCATGCCCGAGATCGTAGTCGTAGCCCGGCATCATGATCTGGAACGCGATGTCCATCTTGCCCGGCTGGTCGGCCGTGATGAAGGACAGCGTGCCGCGGAACTTCGCCTTGTAGTCGGCGATCGGCTCGTCGGTGTTCGGGATGGGCACGCTGAACCGCGTGGCCGACACCACGAACCGGCCGTCGGGGGTGGTGAAGGGCGACGCGTGACCGCCAGCGGCGTTGGGGATCTGGAGAATCTCCTCCGTCTCGAATCGCGTGAGGTCGATGCGTGCGATGCGGGGTGTGTTGTTGCCGTTGATGAAGAGCCACTTGCCGTTGGGCACGCCGTCGGTCTGCGACAACTCGGTGTGATGCGTGTCGTCCCACGGGATGAAGCCGAACGTCGTCTGGAGCATCGGCTTCGACTCCTCCGTGTAGCCCCAGCCGTTCTCGGGATTCTGCGAGAAGACGGGAATGACCTTGAGCAAACGGCCGGAGGGGAGTCCGTACACGGACACCTGGCCGCTGAAGCCGCCCGACATGAACGAATAGAGTTCGTCCTTCTGGCCCGGCGCGACGTACACGCGCGTCGCCGCGTCGCCGCTGACGAGGTTCGAGCTGGCCGGTCCGCTACGACTGCACGCGAACGCAAGTACGGCCACAGCCGCGACGCCAGCGCCCAGCCAGTACCTGCGTGATGAGCGTGTCTGCATGATCTCGTGTCCTGTTGAGGAGGGTTGCCGGCCGGCGGAAGTCACGGGGATTGCCGGGCTCGACTTGTGGCGTGCTGCGTGCGCGATTCACCACAGAGTTCGCTGATCACCGTGCGCAGCAGCGCCTCGCGAGCGCCGAGCGTGATCTGGGTCCATCGCTGGTGCGCGCTGCAGGGATGCGCCGGATCGCAGGGCGCCTCGCGCTGCAGGCACCGCGCGAGCGTCGGTTTCGCCTCCGCGAAGACGTCGACGACGTCGGCAATCGTGAGGACGGACGGCGCGACGGCGAGCGAGAAGCCGCCCCCCGGCCCGCGCGTACTGGTCAGGATGCCGCGGCGCGCCAGCGCGTGGAGCGTCTTCGACAGGTAGTTGCGCGGGGCGCCGAGGATCGAGGCGATCTCGTCGACGTTGACGGACCGCTCGCCGAAGTGGCTCGCCAGCACGATCGTGGCGCGCACCGCATACTCAGCGGTCCGGGAGAGCATCTATCGTCTCGGAGATGGTGAATTGTACACGCCGATATGATCATTTCTTTCGGGCATGCAATTCGTCGGGAACCTCACCGAACGTCTGAGGGGAAGTTCGCGGCGGTTCGTCGGAGTACGCCTGACAGGCGCTTTCCCTACAGCGGGCGGCCCGGTGAGCTCACTCTCCGGTGCATGCCGTCCTGGTCGGTGAACCTGTCACCAGGCGGCCGCACCCCGGCGCGGATCAGATCGCGCCGCGCCGGATCCCGAGGGCGACGATGGTCTCGATGAGCCGCTCGTAGCTCATGCCCGCATGGAGCGCGGACTGCGCGAACTCTTCCTTGCGCGCAATCTCGGGATTGGGATTGGCCTCGATGAAGAACGCGGTGCCGTCCGCGCGCAACCGGAAATCGAGGCGGGCGTATCCGTCGAGCGAAAGGATGCGGTAGATGCGGCGCGCGGTGGCGACGAGCCGGTCGCGCCGCGCGGGCTCGAGCTCGGCGGGCCCTTCCGAGATGCCGTGCCGCGACTGGTACTCGAGGTTGTGCTTCACGCGCTGCGTGGCGATCGCCATGCTGCCGGGCGCGGTGTTCTCGAAGAACAGCTCCCACGGGGGCAATACCGTCACGCGCGTGTTGCCGAGAACGCCCACGTAGATCTCGCGTCCATCGATGAACTCCTCCACGAGGGCGTCGCCGGTGATGCTCTCGTGAATGAACTTCACGCGCGTCTCCAGCTCCTCGTCGCTCCACACCACGCTGGCCTGCGCGATGCCGAGCGACGCTTCCTCCGTGAGGCTCTTGACGATGAGGGGAAAGCCGAGCGCCTTGGGGCGCCGCACGCGGCGACCCTCGTGCACCACGTCGAACTTCGGCACGGGGATGCGGTGGTACGTCAGGATCTTCTTCGCCAGCGACTTGTCGCGCGCGAGCACGAGTCCGCGCGGGTTGCAGCCAGTGTAGGGCACGCGCAGGAGCTCGAGGTAGCTCACCACGTGCTGGTCGAACTCGCGCAGGTCGAAGAAGGCCTCGAGCAGGTTCACGACCACGTGCGGCTTCCACTCCTCCACGTCGCGCCTGATGGGAGCCAGCTCGTCCTGCACCTCCAGCGGCCTGGCTTCGTGGCCCAGTGCGCGCAGCGTGGTGAGGATGTCGTACTCGGTCTTCCAGCCGTGCCGCTCCTGTTCGCTGCGCTGCTCGATGTCGTCCGGCGGGGTCATGCCGGGCGCGATGAGGACGAGCACGCGGAGCTTGCGGCGGGATGGGCTCATAGGGGGATGGAAACGCGCCGTCGATAGAGGAAGTGGACGGACCGCACGGCGAGCATGCCGGCGAAGTCCATCAGCACGTGCGCATCGCGTCCGTCGACGCGCAGCTTGAGGTCGCGGCTGCGACCGATCATGTCGTGCAGCAGCTGGTCGATGGTGAAGTCGCCCTCACCGGTCCACCGCGCGACGAGCCGCCGGATCTCCACGCGATGCCGCGTGATGAAGCGCCAGGCGAGCTCCTTCGCGGCGTGCCGCGGCGCCGACGAGAACACCCGGCCCAACTCGGCGTCGTACGTGACGGGGTAGTCCACGGCGTAGAACGCGCGCTTGGCGTCGTAGTGCTCGCGCAGGGTCATGCCGTTCTTCGAGACGGGGTAGGGACGCACGCGGGTGTTCACCGGCGGACGCACGCCCGCGAGTTCCTCCATCAGCGCGTCCACGTACTCCAGCTTCTTCACGGCGGGCCATGCCTCGTACCGTCGCTCCCATCGCGCGCGGGGCTGCATCCACACGGCGAACGTCTCGGCGAAGTCCTCGTCGGGGTGCGCCTGTGCGTAGTACGCGCGCAGGTGCTGCACGAAGTGCCGGCTCGCCGGCTTCGGACGGTACGACAGTGGGTACGGTGTGGACGACTTCCCGAACATCCGGCGCCACGCCGCGCGGCGATGCAGGCGGTAGCCGTGCTGCATGGCGTGGCCCGCCTCATGACGCAGGATGCGCATGCACTCCGCGCGGCTCGCGCCTTCCGCCTCGAGCATCATGGTGCGCTCGAGTCGGATGAGCCGCGGGTGCACGAGGTAGAACGGGATGCCGATGCCGGGGACGTTGGTGGGCGAGAACCATTCGTCGGACAGCCAGCAGTGCGGGCGCAGCGTGAGCCCTCGGCGCGCCATCTCGCCGTACAGCTCCTCGATGCAGGCTTCCACCCACGTGCCCTCGAGCCGGAGGCCAAGGTCGCGGATCTTCACGTCGAGCAGTCGTTCCCGCGGCCACCGGTCCCATTCCATTGGGGGCAAGGTCGCACCCGTGGCGGGCGGTGGCAACGCCGCGGCTACGACCCGCCGATGCGCCGGAGCAGCGACGGAGTGAGCGCCCAGTGCAGGATCCCCTCGCCTGCCGTGGGACGCTTGACGAACTCGATGAGGCAGGCGCCGCCCTTGCCCAGCGGGATGCGCGGCTGCATGACGCCCGAGAGCAACCACGTGGCGAGCGTGCCGAGCGCGGGCTCGTGGCCCACGACGGCGACCAGCTCGGCCGTCCTGTTCCGCCGCAACCATGTGAGCAGTTCGTCCGGCGGGACGTCCGGCGCCAGCGCAGCGAGCGTGACCGGCGGGATGTCCTCGAATTCCGCAGCCACGATCGCCGCGGTCTCGGCGGCGCGCACGAGGGGGCTCGTGGCCAGCAGGTCGATGTTGCCCACCACGTGCCGCAGTCCGCGCGCGCCCTGCCGCATCCGCTGGCGACCCACCTTGGTGAGTGGGCGCTGCGTGTCGTCCTCGCCCGTGGTGGCGAACTGCTCGCGCGTGAGGGCGATGGCGTGGCGAATGATCAGCAGGTGCATGTCCCGGGTGGCTCGTCGTTCCCCGAAGCCTATCAGGAGGCGCCGCCCGCGGCCAGCGCAGCACCCCGTGTCATCCAGAGCGCAGCGAAGGATCGGTTCCCTTGTCATCCTGAGCGGAGCGAAGGATCTGCTTTTCGGCCGGCAGCACGAGCAGATCCTTCGCTGCGCTCGGGATGACACAGACTACATCGCCGAGCGCACCGGTCGCGCCAGCTTCTGCATCCATCCGCTCGCCGGTGGCAGCAGTGCATCGAGTTCGACCTCGGTGCCCACCCACCGTGCTGCGCGCCATGAGGTTGTAGGTGTCGACCAGGCCGGGCGCAGCGTAGAAGCCGGACACCAGCACGGTGGATTCGCCATCTACCCGTCGCGCCCTGCTTCGGGGTAGATGCCGAGGAGCATGTCGGCCTCCGCGTCCGCCTGCACGTCGTGCCGCACGCCCGGCGCGAGCGACAGCAGCGCTCCCTCGTGAAGCACGTGCCGCGCGTCGGCGGTGCGCACGGTGAGTAAGCCGCGCAGGGCATGGATCGTCACCCAGCCCGGCGCCGAGTGCTCGCGCATCGCGCCGCCGGCCTCGAAGGCGAACAGCACGAGGCGCACCGGCCCCTGGTGGATGAGTGCGATCTGGCGATGGCCGTGCACGCCGGCCTTTCTCTCGGACCGCAGCGCGCGCAGCTGTGCCGGGATGTCGAGCAGATGCTCGGCGCCGGCGAACCGGTCGGCGGGGTGTGGCCTGAGGCGATCAGAAGGTTCGGTCATGATTTCTCCAGCGGGTCGATGGCGCGCCAGCGGTGTGGCCGAAGGCACCGTAACGATGCGCCGGCGTGCATCAATTAGCGGGCCCGCCATTGCGCACGCGAGCAGGAACCCGAATTTGCGACGCTACCGATCAGGCCGCCCACGGTGCCGCCGATACCGCCGCTGCTGCCGTACTGTGGACGTCGCCGACGACCTACGGCGCGATCGTCGTCGAGCCCAGGTTGCTGGGCTCCTCGGCGCCGTCGCAGGCACGTGGGCATACGGCGCCGCGCGTCCTTCTCTCCCGCACTGAGCCCCAGCCACCGCGAACCGGCGGACTAGCTTGCGGATGTCCCCGCGCCCACGTTTCGGGGATGCCAGTCATCCCCACCCGATGACGCGGGCGCGCCACCTCGCGCTGCCGGCGCTGCTGCTTTCCCTCGCGTGCCACGCGTCGCCCGACGAACCCGTCGTGCCACTCGCCCCCGAGATCGTCCAGCAGGATGATCCGGTGTCCGGTACGGCCGACCAGATTGTCGATCCGTTCGCCCTGGCCGTCGTGACTTACGACGGCAGCGGCGAGATGGTGCACCCCGATGCGATGGTCTTCCCGCACGAATGGCATGGCAACCGGTACTGGTTCGCCGGCACGCCCTATCCATTCGGCGATCCGTCGTTCGAGAATCCGTCCGCCTACGCCGGCAACGAGCCGACGGAGTGGATGTCCATTCCGGGCGTCGCGAATCCGGTGGCGCGTCCCGCGGCGTCCGCCCACTTGTCGGACCCCGACCTCTCGTTCGATCCTGCGCTCGACCAGATGCGACTCTACTACCGGCAGACGACACCGATGGTGGACGAAGTCTGGCTGCGAACGAGCCGCACCGGTTCGGACTGGAGCGAGCCCACGCTCGTGCTGCAGGACGTGCGCTACGGCCTGATCTCCCCGGCCATCGTACGCGAGCCCGACGGATCCTGGCGCATCTGGACGGTGAGCGCTGCGGCCGCCGGGTGTCGCAGTCGCGCAACGATGACGGCACTCACGCAGCGCCGATCACGCAACGGTATCCAGTGGGACGCACCAGCCCCTGTTTCGCTGCTGATCCCGGGTCAGGTCCCCTGGCACCTGGACGTCCAGTCCATCCGCTCGAGGTCCGAGTACTGGGCGCTGGTGGCGGCGTATCCCGACGGCACCGACTGCAGCCACACGGCCGTGTACTTTGCGCGCAGCAGCAACGGCACCACGTGGACGGCGTCGCCGACGCCGCTGCTGGCGCCGGGCGCGATCCCCGCGATGAAGGACCTGGTGTATCGCTCCACGTTCCGCTACTTCCCCAAGAGCGACGTGGTGACGGTATGGTTCTCCGGCGCGCGTGTCGAGCAGAGCCGGTTCCACTACTCGCTCGCGACGGCCCGCTATCCGCTGGCGGAGCTTCTGCGCCGTGTGTCGGCGCCGGCCGCGATCGCGCCCGCCATCGCCGCGGTCAAGCGCGGCCGGCCCGATCCCACCGATGCGGCGCGTCAGTCCTTCATCGAGGCGTTTCCCTGAGCGATTCGAGCTCGCTCACGAGCGTCCGGCCCACGCTCGTCCAGTCGTAGCGCTCCTGCGCCGTGCGGCTGAGGACGTCCTTGTAGCGCACGCCGAACCTGAGCGCGGTGGAGACATTGGTCGCGATGTCCGCAACGGTGTCGAACGGATTCAGCTTCATCGCCGCGACGATGTCCGGCGGGAACAGGTCGGCGATGGCGTCGATGCTCGCCTTCATGCCCCCGAAGTAGGTACCGAGGGGGAAACAGCCGGAGGCGAGCGCCTCGAGGAACACGAGGGGGCCGGCTTCCTTCACGATCGACGGGAAGATACCGGCATCGCAGCAGGGAAAGAGGTGCTCCAGTTCGTGGTGCGTGAGGTACCCGGTGAAGATCACGCGCTCGCGCCGCACGTGCTCGCGCGCCAGGGCGAAGTAGGTGTCGAGCTCCCCACGTGCATCGAGGTCCTCGAAGAAGCGCTTCACCTTGCCGAGCGACTGGTTGCCGCCGGCGCCGTCGGGGTCGCCCTCGAGCATGCGGCCGCTGTCCACGATGCGCTGCACGAGCGCGCGGTCGCCATGCTCGAGTCCCCACACGAAGGCTTCCATCGGCTCGCGCAGCGGCCCGTGGCCCACGAGCAGCAGGCGCACGCCGGGATCCTCCGCGAGGATCAGGGGCAGCGCCGCCAGTCCCGCCTGCACGCCTTTCGCGGAGATGAGGCGACCGACGTACAACAGCACCGCGTCGTGCTCCCAGTCGATCTGCTGGAGCTTCTCCTCCACGTCCTCGTCGGGCGCCTTCGTCTCGTACCGGATGCTGCCGAACGCCGCGCGCAGGGACGCCGGGTCGGGCGCGTTGCGCACGCGCTCCAGCATCTCGTCGAGCTGTGCGGCGCGGCGACCACGCGGCAGCGCCGAGAGCGCGTTCCACAGCCGGCCCATCTTCTCGCGCCGCCGCTCGCGCGGCACCGGCGCGAACTGCGACGTGTGCACGCCGAGCGGCAGCACGCTGAACTTGGTGTCGAGGTCCGTCACGCCAGGCAGGATGGTTGCCACGCGCGCGCGCATCTCCTCCCCGAGCACGAAGATGTGGCGCGCGTCGGAGAAGGCGCTGGTAGCGTACGCGTGGAACCGCGGGTCCGGCTTCACCGCGTACTCCAGCGCGCTGCCGTGCGGCATGATCGCGTACGGCACGCCGGTGCGCGCACTCACGCGCTGCGCCACCACGGACATGAGGACGGCGTGGTTCGCGTGCATCGCGGTGACGCCGCGCTCCTCGACCACCCGCTGCACGACGCCTGCGTTCCGCTCGAGGTACATCTCAATCTCCGCGTCGCCCATGTTCACCATCGGCACCACGTTGGGAAACTCGTCATACTTGTCCCACACGTACACGGGCAGCGTGTCGCCGAGCTGCGGCTTGTGCATGATGCACCGCCCGGGATATGGCACCTCGCGCTGCAGCACCTGCTCGACGGAACCGTCCGGGTGGTATCGCCACGCCTCGGCGATGCAGTCGTATCGCTCCGGGTAGGGCTCCTGGCACACGAGCTGGACGGTGTGTCCCTGCTCGCAGAGCGACTCGACGACGCAGCGCGTCCAGAGGTTGCTGCCCGAACCTTCCAGCAGGTAGCCGTGCAGGATGCAGATCATGCCCATCGCTCCGAGGTGAATGCACCGGACACAAGGGCAAGGTGCAGGCCCCGTGTCGTGCGTGGGCCACCCTACAGCTCCGCGATGCGCTCCTGACGCACGCGGTGGCCGCGCACGCGTGGCACCTCGCCGCGATGCACGCGCGCCAGCGCCTCGATGCGCGACTGGATGTCCGCCTTCGTCACGTGCGGCTCGGGCGCGTACCCCGGATGCTCCTGCCAGATGATCCGCGCCAGGGCGAGCGGATCGCCATCCGGCACGTCGGCCAGCCACTCCATGAGGAAGGCGGTGATGTCGGACTCCTCTCGCGCACGCACGGCAATGGTGGAGTGGTCCAGCTCCGAGGGCGCGGCGGAGAACGAGATGTCGTAGCCCACGCCGAACACTTTCTGGAACACCCACGCCGTCCGCTGGATGTGGAAGTCGGACGTCACCACGCGGACGGAGGTCCAGTCGTTTGGCTCGAGGAAGCGCCGCAGCACGAAGTACGCGTTGCCGATGGTATCGCGCGACTCCTCTTCCACGAGCAGCGCCTCACGCGGCAGGCCGAGCGTGATGGCGTAGTCCGCCATGGCGCGGGCTTCGGTGACGGAAGGAATCACCTCCGTCATGAGGCTGCAGCGGCCGCTGAAGATGATGCGCGGTGCGGTCTCCCACGCGAACAGCTCGGCGGCGCGCTCCACGCGCTGCTGGGCCAGGCGGGGCAGACGGTTGTCGGCGGCCACACCGCGGCCGAGCACGACGATGGCATCAGCGCGGTAGGAAGGCATTCTCGATTGTTCGTGGCGCAGCCCCGCAGCGTGTGGCGCGGCCGCTTCGGCGCGAAGGTTATCGGGGACGCGCCGCTGCCGCAAACGCGACCTCAGGTGCGCCCATTAAAAAGGCGCGACCCGAAGGTCGCGCCTGGTGCAGCGTGCGGCGTCGCGCCGGCGTCAGCCCGCATTCGCAGTCAGCCACGGATCACGCGACATCCACGTCTCGTCGGGCGCAAAGAGGAACACCATGCCGCCGCCCGCGAGCTTCGGCAGCAGGCGCTGCGCGCGCGAGGGTTCCATGGCGGGGCAGCCTTCGCTGCGGCCGGCGCGCGTGGCCGTCACGTAAGGTGCGCCGTGCGCGACGACGCGGCGGTTCAGCGCATTGTCGTTGAAGCCGCTCGACACGCCCTCGAGCCGCAGCCCGATGGAGCTGTACGCGTGACCGCCCGCGTGGCCGTGGAAGTCGTACGTGGACTGCGCGACGTAAAGGCCGAGCGACGTGGCATAGCTGTTCGACGCGTTGGAGAAGCGCGTCGGGACGCCGTACTGCGACGTGGAGGAGCCGCGCCCGTGCGCGACGGTGAAGGGTCCGTCCACGACCTTCAACGAATCCATGTCGA
Organism: Gemmatimonadales bacterium; assembly: GCA_038236775.1. Classification (GTDB taxonomy): domain Bacteria; phylum Gemmatimonadota; class Gemmatimonadetes; order Gemmatimonadales; family Gemmatimonadaceae; genus AG11. The sequence goes on along the minus strand of JBBRZK010000004.1, from coordinate 80,274 downwards.
ACACGTAGCCGCGCGCCTCGGTGCTCGGCAGCCCGTAGTCGACGAAATAGAGGAACGGCTTGCGTACCTCGGCGGGATGCGCCGTCTTGTACGCGAAGTAGCTCTTGAACGCGTCCTCTAGCGCCTCCGGCCGGCTGAGCGGACGAACAGTGCCGGTGAACGCGCCGAGCGCTGCCTTCGTGACCGCCGCCACTTCCGCAGCGGCGTTCATCGTGGGCGCCGTGGTTGCGGGCGTGCTGGTCACGAACGACACGGCGGCGGTCAGTACGGGGCCGGACCGCTCGGGCGCGTGAACGAAATGCGCCGAACCGAACACGACCGCGCTGACGCCGACGAGTGCGTTGAGGAAATAGCGGGGTGCACGCACGTCGAACCTCACTGGGGGACTGGCGGGGGCGCGAAGGCGCCGGAAGGGGAACTGCCGTACTGAGGTGGGACACCGCGCGGCGACGATGGATCCAGTCGCAGACTCTCACAGTGCTTCAACAAGAGTAATGGATTGACGGTCGCACGTAAAGCGTTGTGGAGCTTTAGTTTATGGTCGCGTTCGGTCGAACCAGCCGGCCTCGTCCGTGCGATTCGTCGAGCCCGACATTTCCCCCGTCCGACAGGATTGTGATACGCGCGAATGACCGTGCAAAAAGGCACGCGTGGATACGCCGAAGCGTATCCCCGTGCGTGCAAATCGAACGCTCAGGAGCGGCCCAGTATCGATCCGAGGATGCCACCGATGCCTGGTGCGGACGTGGACTGCGCGGCGTGGTTCGCGGCCTGCTCCAGCCCGCCGGCGAGTCCACCGTTCTGCTGCGCCGCAGGAGATGCCTGGTGCTTCGCCAGCGCACGAATGATGAACGGCGCCAGGAGCATCGGGAGCTTGCCGGCCTTGCCGGCATCGAGGCCGGAGGCCTGCTGCACGCCGTCCTGCACCGTCGCGTGATGCTGGCCCAGGATGCTGCCCAGGATGCCGCCGAGCCCGGCACCGCCGAGCATGCCGCCGAGGCCGCCCATTCCGCCGGTGCCGTCCGTTCCTCCGCCGCCCAGGGCGCCGATGGCGGCCTGCAGCGCGCTCTCGCCACCGGGCTGCTGCGCCGTGCTCGCCATCCCGCCGAGCATCATCGGAAGCGCGGCCGAGATGGCCTGCTCAGTCGTGGTCGGGTCGGTGCCCAGCTGCTGGCTGATGTCCTGGATGCCGCCCTGGCCGAGCTGCTGCTGCACGAGGTCGAGAAGGCTCATGTCGTCACACGGCGATGAGAAGGGTGATGCCGGCGGGAGTGCACGGCGTCCCGGCGATTGGCAAAGGCCGGGCCTTGTGCCCGAAACGTGCAATCAGGCGCGCGCTGGCCCACCACCCTCAACCTGGAGTGCACCATGTCGTCCGCCGAGATCGAGTCCGCACGCAGTGACGTGGAGCGCAGCCGCGCGCAGGTCATCGAGACACTCGCCGCACTCGAGGACCGCGTGACGGCGCCCGTCGCGGCTGTGCGCGCGCGACTCGATGTTGGCGCGCTGGTGCAGGGTCATCCATGGACGTCGCTCGCCGTTGCCATTGGTGCCGGCGCGCTCGTGGCCGCCACCGGCGCGGACGAGCGCGCCGCGGCTGTGGCGGGCCGCGCCGCGCAGCAGGCGGGCAACGCAACGCTCGATGCGGCGCGCTCGGCGCCGTCGAAGACGCTGGGTGCCATGACCGGGGCGGCCGACGCCATCGCGGTCAAGCTCGCGCTCGCATTCATGCGCTCGATCACCGCCGGCGAACCTGCCACGCCGGCACACGTGCACCGCAATGCGGGCACCGGTTCCCAGCCGGGCACATGAGTGTGGGTGACGCGGTCGCTCCGCCCCCGGGTCTGTCACACGTCGCGCACGAATCTCGCGCCGACATAGGGAACACTCGGCGTCACGTGTCGGAAGTGAAGTCGCTCCGATGATGCCGCGCGATCGGCCCGTTCTGACGATCACCCACTCCGCACCGGCACCGTCCCGACCATGAAGACAGCATTGGTGGCACTCAGCGCGCTCGCGATCGCGGCATCAACCGCCCACGCGCAGTCCGTCTCCGCGGACAGCACCGCAGCGGCGCCCACCACATCGTTGACCGCTTATGCGCCCGTCGCGGTGACGCTCTCGTCCGAGACGCCGCAGGACACCGTGCGACGGCGTCCCAAGGCCGTGGAGGTGAGTGACGCCTACGAGCTCCGCCTTCGCATCCACCGCTATGCATCGTACACGATCATTCCGCTCTTCATCGTGCAGTCGATCGCGGGGAACCAGCTCTATCAGGCGGACAACTCGGGGGCGCCGCGGCCATCGTGGGCGTCGAACACGCACAGCTTTGGCGCCGCCGCCATCGGGACCGTCTTCACGATCAACACGGTGACCGGACTGTGGAACCTGTGGGAGTCGCGGGACAACGACGTCGGACGTACGAAGCGGCTGCTGCACTCGGCGCTGCTGCTCGCGTCCGATGCCGGCTTCACGTGGTCGGGGATCAAGCTCGCCAGTGATGCAAAGGAAGATTCCGATGCGCGCAACCAGCACAAGAACGTCGCCTATTACTCGATGGGTGCGGCGCTCGCTGGGTACGGCATCATGCTCGTGGGCGACCACTAGCGCGGTCGCGCCTGCCGTGGACCAACGGTGGGGGCTCGCGGGTAGTAAGAGACGCAGGACAACTATTCCTTCGACGAGCATGGGCCAATGATCGATATTCGTGAGACTGCAGCACCCGAGGGCGCAGAGTGTGGGGGGTGCACGCTGCACGATGCGCTGAATGCTCCCGCGGTCATCGAGCGACGCGAGTTCCTGCGCGCCGGTGCACTGGCCCTCGCGTCCCTTGGCCTGCTGGGACTTGGCTCGCGGACGGCGGCCGCCGAGGCGGCACCCCTGATGGGCGATGCACGCGCGATGTCCGCGCGGCCGGGCGACCGTCACGAGGAGAAGCGCTATCCGATGCCGACCACCGACGGCGTCGCCATCGACAAGGACAACAACCTCATCATCGCACGTGCGGCCGGAAAGGTGTATGCGTTCTCGCTGGGATGCCCGCACCAGAACACGGCGCTTCGCTGGAACGCGGACGACAAGGAGTTCACCTGCCCCAAGCACAAGTCGCACTACAAGCCGGACGGCACGTTCATCGACGGGCGCGCAACGCGCGACATGGACCGGCTGGCCATCCGGAAGGACGGACAGGCCGTCGTGGTCGACGTGGACACGCTGTACCAGCAGGACCTCAATACCGCACAATGGGCTGCAGCCTTCATCACTGGGTAGGGACATGGACGAGGGAATACTTTCTGGCGGCTGCGAGAGCTGTCTCTCGCGCCGCGACTTTCTCGGGCGCGTCGCGATCGTCGCGGGCGCATTCATCGTCACCGGCTGTGTCAGCGCGAGCGACCTGACCGGTGTGAGCTCGGGCCCGCTGCCAGGCGGCGCCATCACGATCAAGGTGTCGGACTATGCGGGCCTGGCCACCGTCGGCCAGCCCGTCGAGATCCGCACGGCGTCGGGCGGCGCCTCCGGCGTGGCCGTCGTGCGGATGAGCACGACCTCGTTCATCGCACTCGGCATGGCATGCACGCACCAGGGCACGAAGGTCAACATCGTCGGGCAGATCTTCGATTGTCCCAATCACGGGGCGCGCTACGACAGCACGGGCGCGGTGACCCTGGGCCCCGCCACGCGCGCGCTCGTGTCACGCACGCTGGTGTACGATGCGGCAGCGGCCACGGTGACGGTGTCCTGACGGAAGTTCGGCCCTCGCCAGACAACGAGGGCGGGGGGAGCGAGTGTGAACATTGCATTTCCCGCTCGCCGCGCGACCGGACCGGTCGCTCCGCCCACGGCGCCTGCATCGATCACCAGGCGGGCCACGATGCTCCAGTCGCCGACTCATTCGTCGGGCGGTTCCGACGCCGAACAGCGCCACGAATCGACCGATCGCCCCGTGCTCGTCGGCATCACCGTTCGCGATGAGGACATCGAGGACCGTGGCGCGCTGAGCCGGCGGTCTCCCGCGTCTGGCGGCCCTGCGGCGCGCGCCGTATAGTCGATGGGTTAGCCGCAATTTCCGGTGTGCGTTTCAGTCGGCCCAATTTCACGACTGGAGTCCATCATGTCGATGTCGGTTCCGCCGCGCGACGCAAACGCGCCGCAGTCACTCTCCGCGCAGCCCTACCACGCGCTCGGAGACGAGGAGGCGCTCAAGAACGCGTTCCTCGCCGAATACCCCTCGTTGAGCCAGGAGGCGCGCGCCGATCTCGGCGACGCGGTCGGGCTCGTCCCCAAGGTCGTGGAAGGCGCGTTCGTCCGTGCGTGGGACGCGCGGGCAGAGCTGCGGACCGCCGATCAGCTGCACCAGTTCCTCGTCGCCGACGTGCACCACGCCGCCGCGCGTGCCCTGAGCCGGAAGGCAGCGGCGCACCGCTTCGGCACGGCGCCGGGACACGAGGTGCCACACGCCGTGTCCGGCGAGATGAACGCCGAGCAGTCGTGGCTGCACATCCAGCATGCCCTGCATGGCGAGGAGCACAGCCCGGGCGCACTCGCCGCGCTCGCCGCGGCATCCCGGCACGAAGCAGCCGACCACATCGGCGCGGTGGGCAAGTCGTCGTCCCTCTGGCTGGCCTTCGTGCTCGGCGGCGTGGTGATCACACTGGCGGCGCTCGGCATGTGGGCAGTCGATCGCGTGGCCGCCAAGGGTCGGGTCGCGAAGGCGGTCAATGCGCAGGATGCACGTCCCATCACGACACCGGCCGGCCGCGCCGGCACGATCAACCTCACGGACGGCAGCACGGCGCACATGGCGCCGGAGTCGAAGCTCCTCATCCCCAGGGACTTCAGCGAGAAGCTCCGCGGGGTGAAGATCGAGGGCGCTGCGACGTTCGACGTCGCCAAGGGACTCGAGCAGCCGTTCGAGGTCTATGCGCGCAACGCCCGTATCGTGGCGACGGGCACGGCGTTCACGGTGAGCGCGTATCCCGGCGACTCGGTGCTCACGGTGGTGGTGAGCGAGGGCGCAGTGGAAGTGCACCAGGGTGATTCCGTGCACACGGTGGCCGCCAACGCGGGACTCGTGGTGCACGATGACGGCACCATGCATGCGCCCAGCGTGGCGGAGCGTGAGGAGGCGACGGGCTGGACGTCGGGCATGCTCGTGTTGGAGAACCGTTCGTTGCAGCATGCCCTCACGCTCATGAAGCGCTGGTATGGCTACGACATCCGCGTGCCGAAGCCGGCGCTGCTGGCGCGGCCCGTCTCGCTGCGCGTGTCGCTCGATTCCGGCATGCAGGCGATCAAGCTGGTGGAGCAGAGCAGCGGCCTGGAATTCGGATACGTCGGCCAGAACATGGTCTACCGCGAACCGGGTGCGGCAAAGGCCGAAAAGGCCGCGAAAAAGAAGTAGGCGCCTGTGCCGGAGCGCCAACCAGCACACCCGTCCCGGTGTATAGGGGACGGGTGCGGCACGGTCGCACGCCGGCGCGTGGTGGCCGACTCCCTCGATCAGGTGTAATGACAATGTCGCGATTCACGGCAGCAATGACGGTGGTGAGCATGCTGGCGCTGGGCTCGGTAGCCATGGCGCAGGCACCGGCGCGTCCGGCGCCGATGCCGGGTGGACCTGGCGGCGCGGGAGGGCACGGCATGCCGATGGGCGGTCCCGGCATGATGGACGCGGCGAGCATGCTCCTGGCGCATACGGGTGAGTTCAAGCTCTCGGACCAGCAGGTCACGCGGCTCGCCGCCATCGCGCGGCGCACCTCGGAGCGGCGCAAGGCCATGATGGCGAGCGTCGACTCGATGCGCGACCCGCGGCCCGCAGAGATGGGTGGCGCCGCGGGCGGCCGTGGTGCGGTCGGGCCGGCCGCGCCGACGGCCGCACAACGTGCGTTCGCCGAGCGCATGTTCGAGCAGGCGCACGCGGACGTGCGCGATGCGATCGCGGTACTCACGCCCGACCAGCAGGCCATGGGCTGGGAGATGATGGCGCGGCAGGGCGGCCACGGCATGATGATGCGCGGCGACGGCATGCGGCAGCGCGGTGGGATGATGGACGGCCGCGGCCGGATGTAGCTTCCAGTAGTAACGGTGCCGCGCCCTGCGGCGTGGGGCACCGCTGGAACTCTCCCCACGCCGTGGCGTCGTGTTCGTCCCGAAGCTCGTCTCCACCCTCCGCACCTACGATCGCGCGCAGTTCCTGAGCGACGCCGGCGCCGGCGTCATCGTGGGTATCGTCGCGCTGCCGCTGGCGATCGCATTCGCGATCGCCAGCGGCGTCTCGCCCGACCGCGGCCTGTGGACCGCCATCGTCGCCGGCTTCCTCATCTCCGCGCTCGGCGGCTCGCGCGTGCAGATCGGCGGGCCCACGGGTGCGTTCGTCGTGATCGTCTACGGCATCGTGCAGAAGTACGGCATCGATGGGCTCACGGTGGCGACCCTGATGGCCGGGATCATCCTCATCGCGATGGGGCTGTTCAAGGCGGGCAACGCCATCAAGTTCATCCCGCACCCGCTCATCACCGGGTTCACGAGCGGAATCGCCGTCATCATCTTCTCGGGCGAGATCAAGGACATCCTTGGCCTGCACATGGGTGAGGTGCCCGCGCACTTCCTTGCGAAGTGGCTGTCGTACGGCACGGCTGCCGGTACAGCGACCCCCGCCGCCGTCGCCATCGCGGCGGCGGCGCTGGCGATCATCCTCTGGTGGCCGCGCATCAGCACGCGCGTGCCCGCTCCGTTCGTGGCGCTCGTCGTCACGACGCTGGCGGCGCGGCTGCTGCACCTGCCCGTGGAGACGATCGGCTCCCGCTTCGGCGCGCTCACGGCCGCGATCCCGCATCCCGTTTTTCCGCACCTCACGATCGACCAGGTCACATCGCTCGTCGGACCGGCGTTCACCATCGCGGTGCTCGCGGCGGTGGAGTCACTGCTGTCGGCCGTCGTCGCCGACGGCATGATCGGCGGCCAGCACCGCTCGAACATGGAGCTCGTTGCGCAGGGCGTGGCCAACGTGGTGTCGCCGCTGTTCGGCGGCATTCCCGCCACCGGTGCCATCGCCCGCACGGCGACGAACGTCAAGAACGGCGGACGCACTCCCGTCGCCGGGATCGTGCACGCGGTGACGCTGCTCGTCATCACGCTGTTCTTCGGGCAGTGGGCGGCCTTCATTCCCATGGCCACGCTGGCCGCGATCCTCGTCGTCGTGGCATATCACATGAGCGAATGGCGCGCCTTCCGCGCGGAGCTCAGCTCCCCGCGGAACGACGTGGTGGTACTGCTCACCACGTTCACGCTCACCGTGCTGGTGGACCTCACGGTGGCGATCGAGGTGGGCATGGTGCTCGCGGCGTTCCTGTTCATGCAGCGGATGGCCGCCGTGGCGAACGTGAGCAACGTGACGGCGGCGCTGACCACCGCGGACGAGGAGCACGAGGGCCCGCTGCTCGACCGCCGGACGATTCCCGCCGGCGTGGAGGTCTACGAGATCAACGGTCCGTTCTTCTTCGGTGCAGCGCAGGCCTTTCGCGACACGATCGGGCAGGTGGCGGGACGCCCGAAGGTCCTCATCATCCGCATGCGGCACGTGCCGCTCCTGGACTCGACCGGCATGCGCACGCTGCGCGACGTGGTGCATCGCACGAGAAAGGACGGCACGGTGGTGATCATCGCCGAGGCACCCCCGCAGCCGCTGATGGCCCTCACCGAATCGGAGACCGGCAGCGAGATTGGGCAGCACAACATCGTGCCCTCGCTGGAGGCGGCGCTCGACCGCGCGCGCGAAGCGCTGTCGGCACGACCGTCTTCGGCGCGGGGGCATCCCGTCATCGGGTAGCTCCCGACCCTGAGCCGGAATCGCCGCATGGACGTTGATGTCATCGTGGTCGGCGCGGGACTCGCCGGCCTCGTCGCAGCCACCGAACTCGCCGACGCTGGACGCCGCGTCGTCATCGTCGAGCAGGAACCTGAGGCATCCCTCGGCGGTCAGGCGTTCTGGTCATTCGGTGGCCTGTTCCTCGTCGACTCGCCTGAGCAGCGCCGGCTCGGCGTGCGGGATTCGCTCGAGCTGGCACGGCAGGACTGGTTCGGGTCCGCGGGTTTCGATCGCGCGGAGGATGACTGGGCGCAACGCTGGGCTGACGCATACCTCGAGTTCGCAGCCGGTGAGAAGCGCGCGTGGCTGCACGCACAGGGTGTGCGCTTCTTCCCCATAGTAGGATGGGCGGAGCGCGGCGGCGCGCTGGCCACGGGGCACGGCAACTCCGTGCCCCGCTTTCACGTGACGTGGGGCACCGGTCCCGGCGTGCTTGCACCATTCGTGAGACGGGTGCGCGATGCCGTCGCGCGGGGGCTCGTGACGTTCCGCTTCCGGCATCGCGTGAACGTCCTCCGCACTGCGAACGGTGCGGTCACCGGCGTGGCGGGCGACGTCCTCGCGCCAAGTGACGCGGGTCGCGGCGTGGCGAGTTCGCGCGACGTGGTGGGAGATTTCACGCTCACCGCGCCCGTCGTGATCGTCACGTCGGGCGGCATCGGAGGCAACCACGACCTGGTGCGCGACTGCTGGCCTGCACGGCTGGGCGCCGCGCCGGCGCGCATGCTGTGCGGCGTGCCCGCGCACGTGGACGGCCGCATGCTCGGCATCACCGAGCAGGCGGGCGGACGGATCGTCAACCGCGACCGCATGTGGCACTACACCGAAGGCATCCAGAACTGGAATCCCATCTGGCACCGGCACGCCATCCGCATTCTGCCCGGCCCGTCGTCGCTGTGGCTGGATGCATTGGGGCGCCGGTTGCCTGCGCCATGCTTTCCTGGCTTCGATACGCTCGCCACGCTCGAGCACATCCTCGGCACGGGTTTCGACTACAGCTGGTTCGTGCTCACGCAGAAGATCATCGAGAAGGAATTCGCGCTGTCGGGATCCGAGCAGAATCCCGACCTCACGGACAAGAGCGTGCGCCAGGTGCTCGCGCGCGCGCTCCCGGGAGCCACGCCGCCCGTGGAAGCATTCAAGGCGCATGGTGCGGACTTCGTGGTTGCCCGGTCGCTGCCGGAGCTGGTGCGCGGGATGAATGCGCTGACCGATGTGCCGCGCCTCGACGCGGCGGAGGTCGAGCGCGTGATCGTCGCGCGCGATTCGCAGCTCGCGAATCCATATGCCAAGGATGCACAGGTGACCGCCATCCGCGGCGCGAGGGCCTATCTCGGCGACCGCCTCATTCGCGTCGCGCGGCCGCACCGCCTCCTCGATCCCTCGGCGGGCCCGCTCATCGCTGTCCACCTCTCGATCCTCACGAGAAAATCCCTTGGCGGCCTCCAGACCGATCTCTCGTCGCGGGTGCTCGGCGCGGATGGGACGCCCGTTCCCGGCCTCTATGCGGCGGGGGAGGTGGCGGGATTCGGCGGCGGGGGCATGCATGGCTACCGGTCTCTCGAGGGCACTTTTCTTGGCGGCTGCCTGTTCTCGGGACGCGTGGCCGGCCGCGCCGCGGCCTCGGTGCTGTAGCGCGGACGCGCATCGCGTGGGTGCGGGTCGCCGCATGGATTAGGTTGCAGCATGGTGGCAGCGCGCGCCCCATCGCCAGGGGAGGAGCTGGCGAACAGCATCACGCACGGCGTCGGTCTCGCACTGAGTCTCGTGGCGACGCCGGTGCTCGTCGCGGTCGCCGTTGCGACGCACGACCCGTGGCGCATCGTTGCCGTGAGCGTGTTCGGGGCGACGCTCATCCTGCTCTACGCCGCATCGACGCTGTATCACTCGGTGCGCGGGCCCAGGGTGAAGGAGGTCTGCCAGCGCATCGATCACGCATCGATCTACCTGCTCATTGCCGGCACGTACACGCCGTTCACGCTCATCAGCATCCGCGGCGCGTGGGGCTGGAGCCTCTTCGGTGTCGTGTGGGGCATGGCGATCGTCGGCGTGGTGCTGAAGAGCAGCTTCGGCGCGCGACTCCCGATGCTCTCCACGGCATTGTACCTCGTGATGGGCTGGATCATCGTGCTGGCGTTGCGCCCCCTCTCGATGCACGTGGCACCGCCGGGCATGCACCTGCTGGCGCTCGGCGGCCTCCTGTACACCGGCGGAGTGGTGTTCTACGTGTGGGAGCGGATCCGCTACAGCCACGCCGTGTGGCATCTGTTCGTGCTGGCAGGCAGCATGTCCCACGTTGCGGCTGTCCTGTGGTATGCGCTGCCGATGCGGCGCTGACGGTGCGGCGTGTATCATTCGTCAGTGCGGACCGCCACCGGCGATCGATGGGACGGCCAACTGTTCGCGTCGGCACTCATCCTGCTCATGGCAGGCGCTCACCCCCCAACGCAGGATGAGGACGCAATGAACAAACGCATCGCGAAGAAACGTGTGCGCCGGATGCTCCTCGTCGAGCTCGCGGTACTCTTCACCGACCCGGCGGACGCCATCGCGTGGCTCGAGACGCCGCTGCCGCAGTTCGAGGGTCGCACGCCGAGGCAGATGATCGCCGCAGGTGAGATCGAGCGGGTGACGCTGCTGCTCGATGAGCTGAATACCGCGGGCGGGGTACGGCGGGCAGGGTAGACGCCCTGCGCGTTGGCTTGGTGGCCTCATTGCTGCAAGGGGACCCGCCATGGCTCACCGGGAATTCGTCGCGAGCAACGGCGTTGCCTGGCAGGTGTGGGAGGTCGTTCCGCAGTCCGTGGACCGCCGTCGCCTCCGGGAGCGTCGCATCGCGCCTCGCGACGAGCAGGATCGTCGAAAGCGTCACGAGGTGCGCCTCCGTCCCAGCGACGGCGACAGCGACGGCTGGCTCGTGTTCGAGAGTTCCCATCAGAAGCGACGCCTGCGCCCGATTCCCCGGCAGTGGGCACTTGCGTCCGTCGAGGAGCTCGAGTCGATGTGCGCCCGGGCGGCGCGCGCGTCGAGGCCGAGCCGGCGCCTGATCGAGTAGCTATCCGCAGGCGGCCAGCAGCCGCCGCGCCGCCGGCGACATCGGGAACCGCTGCTGCGCCGCCTGCGCGTGTGGTCGTGCCTTGCGGCAGTCGCCGCGACCGACGTATAGCTGCGCGAGGCGCACGTGGATCCGATAGCTGCCCGGGTCGATGGTCGATGCGCGTTCGAGCACGGACGCCTTCGCGCTCGTCGCATACACGGCCATGGCCGTGAGTTGCGCCCCGCTGCGCATCACCGCGAGGCCGCCGATGCCTGCCACCAGCACCAGCATCGCGAGCCGCCGCAGTGGACCGACCGCGTAACTGGCACGCTCGCGCGCCGGCGGGGAGAGCGCGCCCACGAGTGTCCATCCGATGAGTGCCGGTGCGGGCAGCAGGAGCACCGCGTCGAATGCGCCAACGACGGCGATCACGGCGAGGGTCGCCAGCAACACCGCGCTGGTCACTCGGGCCTCCGTACCGTCGCCGCCCCCGAGCCCACGCAGGCCGTCCACCAGTAGCGCGAGCAGGGCGCCGGCAATCACGGCGAGCGCCAGCGGACCGCGCTCCGAGAGGAAGGTCACCCAGTCGCTGCTGGGCCACGGATTCGACGTCATGCCGTCGCGGCCGAGCGAGGGGTCGCTCGGGGAGGCGAAGCGCGGATAGACCACTGACCAGTTGCCGGGACCGACGCCAAGCAGGGGATGATGCAGCGTCATGCGGAGCGAGTTGCCGTACTGGATGAGTCGCCCGTGTCCGCTGCCACCCTTGTAGTTCACGATGCTGTGCGCCGTGTCCGCGTAGGGCGAGTCGCTGTTCCAGTCGAGCGTGTTGGGCAGCACAAGGGCCATGCCGGCGCCGGCGGCGCCCGCCAGGAGGAGCAGCACGAGCCGCGCGGGCTTCAGTGTGCCGTCGCGGCGACGCAGCGCGATGATGCCGGCGATCACGAGCACCATCATGCCCACCATGAGCGCGAGCCATGCGGCACGACTTCGCGAGAGGATCAGTGCCGCCGCCACCAGCGCGCTTCCGCCACACCACCGCATCAGCGACGCACGCGTGGGCGCGCGCAGTCCGCAGAAGAGGAGTGCTGGCAGCGTGATGACGCAGAGGTGCGCCATGAAGTTCCGGTTGCCGAGCGTGCCGCCCGGCGCGCGGTTGAGGCTCACGAACTCGCTCGAGACCCCATAGGCCTGAAGGAGCGCCGTTGCCGCGCCGACGATTCCCGCCGTGGCAAACGCGGCCACGAGCGCACGTGAATGGCCCTCGCGCGCCAGCAGGCGTCCGCACCAGAAGCACGTGACACTCGCCAGCGACAGGGCCACGGCGCGACCCGCGAGCCACCAGTTCGTGGCGAAGAGTGCGGAGGCGAGTCCAAGCAGGAGCCAGAGTGCGAGCAACTGGTCCACACGCGACAGCGCGATGCGCCGCACGCGAATGAGGCACAGCAATCCGGCCAGGAGCGCTGTCACGCACAGCACGAGCTCCTTTGGGACGAAGAAGCGATCGAGGTCGAACGTCTTGTACGGCGCCGCGGCCAGCACCACGGCGATGGCGCCCGCCTGGAGCACGCGAAGGGCTACGCGCCGCTCAGCGGTCGGCATGCGTCGGATGGCAGGGGCTCTCGCCCGCGTCGTGAAACGCGCCGGCGTCCACGGGCAGGAAGGTCCAGCGATAACGGTCCGGCAGCAGCGTGAGCTCGAGCAGGCCGAACGTCTCCGACGAGTGCGCCTGACTGCCCGGCTGCAGGGCGTTCACCGCGTACCGGTGCGCGCCGCCAGTGCCCACGACGAACTGCCGCACGCCGGCACTGTCCGGCGTGCCCGCGGCATTCATCGGCGTGAAGCGCTCGTAGATGTGGTCGTGTCCGGCAATCGCGATGCTCACGCCGTAGCTCGCGAGCACGTCCCAGACAGGCCGCAGCAGCTCGTGGCCGCTGTGCGGACCGGAGCTGTACCGCGGGTGATGCATGTAGGCCACCGTGCATCGGCCCAGGTGTGCCGCGAGATCGCGGCGCAGCCACGCGACCTCCGGAGAGCCGGCGTCGATGGCGATGCTGGTGTTCAGCGCGATGACGTGCCAGCGACCCAGGTCGTAGCTGTAGTAGCCGCCCGGTGCCGCTCCGGCCCGTTCGCCGAAGTACTCGAAGTACTCGCCCGCGTCGCCGTCGGTATACTCGTGGTTGCCGGGTGACGGACGGATGCGCGCGAGGTGGCGGCCCCAGGCCGGATCGAAACAGGTGCGCAGGGGATGTGGATCGCGCCTGGTGCGATAGGCGACGTCGCCCGCGATGAAGATCGTGCCGGGCACGGAATCGAGCAGGCGCGCGGTGCGCGGAGCGCCGTCGGTACCGCAATCGGCGACGTCACCCGCTCCGACGAGCACCGCGATGGAGTCGTTCGTGGGCGCGCTGGCAGGACGCGTACGCCTCGCGTCGCCGCGACCACATGCCATCGCCAGCAGTGCCAGTACTGCGACAGCCATGTGACTGCGTCGAACGCCGACGCTCATTGCACCGGCAGGTGCCACGCCTCGCGCAACCGTTCGTACTCGGCGGCCGGCAGCTGCACGAGTGCCGGATGCCGTGCGGCGTCGAGCCATCGCATGAGCGCCTCGAGTTCGCCGGCGTCCAGCGCCGTGCAGCCCACCGTGGTGGAATGTGGACCACCCCAGATGTGCAGGAAGATGCACGACCCTCGGCCCGCCATGGGCGGCGCGGCGTTGTAGCCGACGATCACGCCGAGGCGGTACTGGCCGATCTGCCGCATGTGTTCCGCGCTCTGCCAATCGACACGATTCACGGTCGCGCGATCCACGACGGTGTTGTAGTGGGCCGACGCCTCGTCGTCCACGCAATCGCTCCCCGGCTGGAGCGCGACGTACGGCATGCGCAGCCACGCGAGGTCGGCGCGCGGCGCGAAGCCGAACGTCGTGTCGAGCGCGAACGCGCCCGCCGGCGAGCGTCCATCGCCCTCGTGCTTCACTGGCTGCGCAGGCGACTGCGCCAGCGCGGGCCCGTCCCATGCAAGTCCCGTCCGGCCGACGACGATCGGCACGGCCTGCGCGACGGGCTCCCACGCACCGCGCACGTCCGAGCGCGCGAAGCGCCGCAGCGTTCCCGTGGTGGCGTTCCAGTCGGGTGTCACCACGACGACGAGTTGTCGGGATGTCGCCAGCGGTGACGGAAGTGCCGCGCGCTCGACGCGCGTCGCGGGAATGCGCGTGGACCCGGCGGGCTCGCTCACGGGTGGCGAGGCGCTCGGGTGTGTGCACGATGCCGCGACGACGCAGGCAGCGATGGGTGCGGACCGGAGGACGGCGGGCAGGAATCGCATCCCACACGCTAATGGAATGTCACGCCGTGCGCCGCCGGCCGCCTATCGAACGGTCCCACCGAGATAGTGCCACGCGAGGGCGATGATGGCCACGATGAGCACGACATGGATGAGCGCACCCACGACCTTGCGCAGGATCATGAAGCCCAGGAACCAGATCACGAGGAGCACGATCCCGATTGTCAGCATGCCCGTCACGGTGCAGAGTGGGTGGTCCCGGCTCGGCGCACCCGGGATACCTATCGGCTGATACGCGCCGCGTGCGTGTACACGGTGAGGCGATCGGCGCGCGCGAAACCGGCGAGCGTGATGCCGGCCTGCTCCGCCATGCGAACGGCGAGCCCCGTGGGCGCCGAGACCGCAGCAACGAGCGCTGCGCCGAACACCGCGGCCTTCTGCACGAGCTCGAAGCTGCCGCGGCTCGTGAGGACCACGAAGCCGGCGGCCGGATCGATCCCGCCGCGCACGAGCGCGCCGATCAACTTGTCGAGCGCGTTGTGCCGGCCGACGTCTTCACGCACGATGTGCACGCCGCCATCCACCGACGCCCAGCCGGCAGCGTGTACGGCGCCCGTCACGCGGTTGAGCGGCTGCGCGTCGGCCAGTTCCCGCATGGCCCGCGAGACGGCGCGGCTCGCGAAGCGCGTCGCCGACTCCACGCGCGGAAGGGCGCGCAACACCTGCTCGATGTCCGCCATGCCGCAGATGCCGCAGCCGGAACGCCCGGAGAGCCGACGCCGTCGTGCTTCTGTGGCGACCTCCGCGGCGGTGTCGATCTGCAGCTCGATCCCCTTGCCGTAGCGCACCACCGCGATGGACGAAATGGCGTTGCCGTCTCCCACCAGACCCTCGGTGAGCGAGAAGCCCGTGGCAAAATCCTCGAGGTCGGCTGGCGTCGCCATCATGACGGCATGCGAGACGCCGTTGTACGCGAACGTCACGGGCGTCTCCTCAGCCAGCGTCTCCTCGGTGGCGGAAGCGGACCCATGCTCGAGCCGGATGGCCGGTGCGAGGCTGGTCGGCGAGGCGTATCCAAGGCGGTCCATTGGCGTGATCTACGACGCGGTGTCGTCGTCCGCAACGCCGTGGACCCCATTCTGCATCTACGAACGCGCGTACTCTGGGTCGCCGGATGCTCCGCGGGCAGGGGACGAAAGTAACGAGCTCGACAGACTACCGGAGCAGAACCAAGCGTGCGTTTTCCCCGCGGCTGGCGACGTCGATCGCCAAGTCTCAGCGACATGCGGGCAGCGGATGCCCCCAGTGACGTGATCCTCGGCGAGCCGTTCGGTACGGACCGCCTTGCACGACACGGCAGGCACCTCGCCCGAAGCCAGAAGATCGTCGAATTGCCGCGCGGACTGCGTCCGCGCGGCAAGGGGCCGTTGCTGTCCCGTCTCGCCGCCACCGAGCGCGTGCTGCGCAACGTGCATGCGACGCTCGCCGCCGTGGCCGCCGAAGGAACGGAGGTGAGCCCGGCAGGGGAATGGCTCCTCGACAACTTCTACGTCGTGCTGGAGCAGGTGCAGGAAGTCCGCGCCACACTCCCGAGCGACTACTACCACGAGCTGCCGAAGCTGCAGGGGCCGGGCGCGTTCGCCGGCTATCCGCGCGTGTACGAGATCGCCATCGAGCTCATTGCGCACACCGACGGCCGCCTGGACCCGGCGCTCCTCGAGCTCATGGTGGAGCAGTACCAGCGCATCGCGCCGCTCACCATGGGCGAGCTGTGGGCCATGCCGGCCATGCTGCGCATGGGGTTCCTCGAGAACGTGCGCCACATGGCGGTGCGCGCCGCGGCCGACGTCGCGGACACGCAGCGCGCCGACGAGTGGGTGACACGCCTGCTCGGCGCCGAGGACGTGGGAGGCCGCGCCCTTGCCCACGTGCTCGAGGACCTCATTCATCACCCGCCGTCGCTCACGCCGGCATTCCTCACCCGCTTCCTCCAGCAGATCCGCAGCCGGCGCGCGGACTTCACGCCGCTGCTGTGGCTCGAGCAGTGGATCGCCGACGAGGTGATGAGTGTCGAGGAGGCAGTGCAGCGCTCGACACAGCACCTCGCCGTTACGCAGCTCGTGATGGCGAACAGCATCGCAAGCCTGCGCAAGGTGGGCGACATCGACTGGTCCGAGTTCGTCGAGACGGCGAGCGCCACGGAAGCCGTGCTGCGGCGCGACCCGAGCGGCGTCTACGGCGGCATGACGTTCACGACGCGCGATCGCTATCGGCACGTCGTCGAGCACCTCTCGCGTCGCACGGACATATCGGAGCACGAAGTCGCAGCGACGGCGATCCAGGCGGCCGCCGCCGCCGAACGCACCTCCGGCATGAGCGCGCGCCCGGCACACGTCGGCTACCACCTCATCGACGAGGGACGCCGCGCGCTCGAGGCGGCACTGGGCTACCGACCGGGACTTCGCGAGCGGGTGTATCGCGCGGCCACGGACGCGCCAAGCGGCGTCTACTTCATCGCGATGGGGCTGGGCGTCGCAGGCGCGCTGGCGCTCCTGCTCGAACCCCTCGAGGGCGCGGTCGGCTTTGGCGTCCTCGCGGCGGTGCTCCTCGCGCTCTCTCCCGCGGCCGATGCCGCGGTGTCCGCCGTGAACCAGCTGGTCACGCTGCTCCTGCCACCTGACCGCCTCCCGCGCATGGCGTTCAAGTCGGGCGTGCCCGCGGAGCACCGCGGCGTGGTGGTGGTCCCCATCCTCCTCGCCAGCGCCGATGCGGTGCACGAGGCGCTGGATCATCTCGAGGCGCAGTACCTCGCCAATCGCGATCCGGAAATCCGCTTCGCGCTGCTTGGCGACTTCCTCGACGCCGCCCTCGAGACGACGCCGGGCGACGAGGCCATCGTCAGCGCCGCGGTGCATGGCGTGCGTGCCCTCAACGACTCGTATTCCGCCGGCGACGACAGTGCGGGGCTGCCGTTCTACGTCTTCTTCCGCCCGCGACGCCTCAATGCCGCCGACGGCGTGTGGATGGGATGGGAACGCAAGCGCGGCAAGCTCGTGGAGTTCAACCGGTACGTGCTCCGCAAGGACGAAGGCGCCTTCTCGGTAGTCGAGGGCGAGACGGACTGGCTTCACGGCGCGCGCTACGTCGTCACGCTCGACTCGGACACCGTGCTCCCGCGTGATGCCGCGACGGCGTTGATCGGTACGATGGCGCATCCGCTCAACCGGGCCGTCTTCGACGAGGCAGTCGGCCGCGTCGTGAAGGGGTACGGCATCCTGCAGCCACGCGTCAGCGTGTCGCTCGCCAGCGCGAACGGCTCGCACTACTCGGCTGTCTTCGCCGGGCATCCGGGTGTCGATCCGTACACCACCGCCGTGTCGGATGTCTACCAGGATCTCTTCGGTGAGGGGACGTTCACCGGGAAGGGCATCTACGACGTGGCGGTGTTCGAGCGCGCCACGGAGGGTCGGTTCCCCGACAATTCGCTGCTGAGCCACGACCTGATCGAAGGCTCGTTCGCCCGCGCGGGCCTGGTCACGGACGTCGAAGTGTTCGACGACTATCCCACGCGGTACCTCACGGCCTCGCGTCGCCTGCATCGCTGGATCCGGGGCGATTGGCAGCTCATCCCATGGCTGCTCGACGAGGTGCCGGGGAACGACGGCACGACGCTGAATCCGCTGTCGTCCGTTTCCCGCTGGAAGATCCTCGACAACATGCGCCGCAGCGTGTCGCCCGTGACACTGTTCGCGTGGCTCGTCGCGGGGTGGACCGTGCTGCCGCATGCCGGCTCGAAGTGGGCGCTCGTGGTGCTGCTGGCGATGCTCGCCCCCTGGGCCATTCCCCTGGCCGTCTCGCTGCTGCGTCCCCCCCGCGGCGAGTCGTGGGCGCCGTACTACGCCGCCCTCCTGCGCGACGCGTCGCTCTCGGCGCAGCAGCTTGCACTCGGCGTAGTGATGCTCCCGCACCAGGCGCTCGTGGCCGCCGACGCGATCGTGCGGACCGTCTATCGCGTCTACGGTTCCCATCGGCGGCTGCTCGAGTGGCAGACCGCGTCGCAGGTGGAGCGCGCGAGCGGAGGTGGCCGCCACGTCGTCTGGCGGCGCATGTGGCCCGCGGTGGTCCTGGCCTGCGCAGCGATCAACGCGATGGCGGCATGCTCGGCAACACGGCATGACGCGCCGCTATCCTGGGCGCTGCTCACCGTGCTTGCACTCGCGTGGATCGCGGCGCCCGAGGTGGGCTACGTTCTGAGCAAGCCCATCGTCCGCGCCGACCTCGACCTGAAGGCGGCCGAGCGCGACGTGGCGATGCGGCTGGCGCGCGTGCACTGGAACTTCATCGAAACGTTCGCCAACGAGAGCACGCACTGGCTCGTGCCCGACAACTATCAGGAAACGCCCGAGCCGGTCGTCGCCACGCGCACCTCGCCGACGAACATCGGCCTGCAGCTGCTCGCCACCATGTCGGCACACGACCTCGGCTTCATCGCGGCCGAGCAGATGCTGGAGCGGCTCGAGCATGCGCTGGATTCCGTCGAGCAGATGACGAAGGTGCGCGGGCACCTGATGAACTGGTACGACCTGCACGACCTGCGCGTGCTGGATCCGCCGTATGCCTCCGCCGTCGATTCCGGCAACCTGGCCGGCCACCTCATCGCCCTGTCTGCTGCATGCGAGGGCGACGCGACCCCCGATGCGGACCGGGAGCGACTCTCGCGCATCGGACATCGCGCGCGCGCGCTGGCGATGGCGATGGACTTCACCCTGTTCTACGACGAGCAGCGGCGACTGTTCGCGATCGGATACGACGCCCGCACTGGCCGGCTCGACGCCGGCACGTACGACCTGCTGGCCTCGGAGTCGCGGCTGGCGAGCTTCATCGCCGTCGCCAAGGACGACGTCTCCGCCGAGCACTGGTTCCATCTCGGACGGTCGCTGACGACGACGGATTCGGGCACGGCGCTGGTGTCGTGGTCCGGCAGCATGTTCGAGTACCTGATGCCCGTGCTGGTGATGCCGTCGCGGCCCTTCTCGCTGCTCGACCAGACGCACCAGGCAGCGGTGCGCCGGCACATCGCGTACGGCCATGCGCGCGGTGTTCCATGGGGCATGTCGGAGTCGGCGTACAACGTGCGCGACCGCCACGACACGTATCAGTATCGCGCCTTTGGCGTGCCCGACCTCGCGCTCAAGCGCGGCCTCGGCAGTGAGCTGGTGGTGGCGCCCTACGCGTCGGCGCTGGCGCTCGCGGTCTCCCCGCACGAGGCCCTCCGCAACCTGGCGGCGCTGGACAAGCTCGGCGCGCTCGGACCGTATGGATACTTCGACGCGCTCGACTACACGCGTCCCGATTCGGTGACCGGCCCCGCAATCGTCCGGACGGTGATGGCGCATCACATCGGCATGACGCTGGTCGCCCTGCACAATGCGCTGGACCTCGATCGGGGTCAGGGCATCTGGCAGCGGCGTTTCATGTCGGACCCCGCCGTGCGCGCCGCCGCCCTGCTGCTCGACGAGCGCGTGCCGCGCCGCTACACCACGCGCACGGCGCAGTCCGATGCCGCGACGAATCCGTTCGTCCGCGCGCCCCGCGCGCGCACGGTCACGCGTGAGTTCGACACGGCCGCCACGCCCGAGCCGCGCGTCGCGCTCCTCGGCGCGCCGTCGTACTGCGTCATGCTCACCAACGCCGGCGGCGGATACAGCCGCAGTGGCGACATGGACGTCTTCCGCTGGCGCGCCGACAGTACGCGCGACGCCACCGGCCAGTGGATCTACATCCGCGACGTCGTGTCAGGGGCCCTCTGGTCCGCCGCGCACCAGCCGGTGCGCGCGGAACCGGTCAACTACCACGTGTCGTTCGCTTCGGACCGCGCCGTGTTCCTGCGTACCGATCGCGGCATCGACACGCGCACGGAGATCGTCGTCGTCCCGCGCGAACGCACGGAGATCCGCCGCGTCACGGTCACGAACCGCACGCGTAGCGACCGCGACCTGGAGCTGACGAGCTACGGCGAGATCGTGCTCACCACCAACGGCGCGGATCGCGCCCATCCCGCCTTCCAGAACCTGTTCGTGGAGACGGAGTGGCTGCCTGACCAGTGCGCCGTGCTCGCCAGCCGGCGCCCGCGTGCGTCCGGCGAGCGGCGTCCGTGGTGCGCGCACGTGGTGGCGGTGGGCCCGGAGTCCATCGCCAAGGTGACGTGCGAGACGGACCGCGCCGCATTCATCGGGCGCGGGCGCACCGTGCAATCGCCCGCGGCGCTCGACGCACCGGGCCCCCTCGCAAACGGGGCGGGGGCCGTGCTCGATCCCATCGCCGCACTGCGGGTACGGATCCACCTCGAGCCCGGCCGCTCGGCGACCGTCGCATTCACCACCATCGCGGCGGATAGCCGCGATGCCGCACTGCTCGCCGCCGACCGCCACAACGATCTCGGTGCCGCCGAGCGCGCGCTGGCGCTCTCGTGGATCGTTGCACAGATCGAGCTGCGCGACCTGAACGTCTCCGCGGCCGCTGCGGCCCTGTACCAGGAACTCGCCGGCGCGCTGATCTATCCGCGGGAAGCGCTGCGGGCCTCGCAACCCGAGCGCGCGGCCAACCGCCGCGCGCAGTCCGCCCTGTGGGCGCATGGCATCTCGGGCGACTGGCCCATCGTGCTGGCTACCATCCGCGCGGACGTCGGGCTGCCGAGCGTGCGGCAGCTCCTCGTGGCGCACAACTACTGGCGCACCAAGGGCGTGAAGGCCGACCTCATCATCCTCAACGCGAAGGAGCCCTCGTACATCCAGGAGCTGCAGGACCAGCTCACCGCCATGGTCGTCTCCTCGAGCGAGGGGGGTATCCTCGAGGTGCCGGGCGGCGTGTACATCCGCCGCAGCGACGTGCTCCCGGCGGAGGACGTCGCGCTGCTGCGCGCCATGGCCAGCATCCATGTGGTCTGTGACGGCGTGGGCCTCGGCGAAGTGGTTGCCGCGACGGTTCGCGCGGCGACGGAGCGCGCCCTGTCCGACGTGCCGCCCGTGATGCGCGTCCGCGACGCGACCATACCGCCACGCCTCGTCACCAGGAACAGCTTCGGCTCACTCACGGAGGCGCAGGATTACCGCATCGAGGTGGATGGCAGCCACGTGCCGCCCGGCCCGTGGGCGAACGTGATCGCCAACCGCAACGCCGGCTTCTGCGTCACGGAGCGCGGCGGCGGATTTGCATGGGCGGAGAACAGCTACTTCTATCGGCTCACGCCGTGGTTCAACGACCCGGTGAGCGATCCGGCGGGCGAGGTGATCTACCTCCAGGATGCGGACACGGGCAGCGTATGGAGTCCCACGCCCGGGCCGTGGCTCGCCCGCGACGATGCCGGCGGTCCGGCACCGTACCGCGTCGTGCACGCGCCCGGCGTGACGACGTTCGAGCACGGACGGGCCGGCATCGCCAGTGAGCTGTCGCTGAGCGTGCCCACCGACGACCCCGTGAAGATCTCGCGCCTGCGGCTGCGCAACGACGGCGTGGCGCCGCGCCGCATCATCCTCACCAGCTACGTGGAATGGGCCCTCGGCGCCGATCGCGAGCAGACCCGCGATCACGTGCACACTACGCGTGACGAGGCCACAGGCGCCATCTTCGCGCGCAATTACTTCGGCGAGGACTTCGCGTCGCAGGTCGCCTTCTCGTGGATCAGCGAACCCGTGACCAGCGCCACCGGCGACCGCACCGCGTTCATTGGGCGCAACGGGGACCTCGCGACGCCCGCGGCGCTCGCCGCCGGCGAGTTGGCGGAACACCTCGGCGCCGGCGTCGATCCCTGTGCTGCGCTGCGCTGTCTCGTCACGCTGCAGCCAGGCGAGACGCGAGACGTCGTGCTGCTCCTCGGCGCCGCGCGCGGCGAGGATCTCGTCCGCGAGATCATCGCGCGCTACGGGCCGCCGCAACATGCCGAGACCCAGTCGCGCACCGCCATCGACGCGTGGAACGCGCGCCTTGGCATCATTCGCATCGACACGCCGTCGGACGACCTCGACGCGCTCGTGAACCGCTGGTCGCTCTACCAGGCGCTCGCCTGCCGCATGTGGGCGCGCTCGGCGATCTATCAATCGAGCGGTGCGTTCGGGTTCCGCGACCAGCTGCAGGACGGCATGGCGTTCGTGTATGCCGAGCCGGCCGTGACGCGCGCGCACCTTTTGCGCGCGGCGGGGCGCCAGTTCCGCGAGGGCGACGTCCAGCACTGGTGGCATGAGCCGAGCGGCCGCGGCGTCCGCACGAGGTTCTCTGACGACCTCGCGTGGCTGCCGTTCGTGGCCGATCACTACGTCAACGTCACCGGCGACGTGAGGGTCTGGGACGAGCTCGCGCCATTCCTCGAGATGCGGCAGCTCGAGCCGCACGAGCACGAGGTGTACGACCGGCCCGTCGTGAGCGAGACGCTCGGCACGCTCTACGAGCATTGCGTGCGCGCGCTCGACCGCGCCTGCACCCGCGGCGAGCACGGGTTGCCCCTCATGGGCTCCGGCGACTGGAACGATGGCATGAGCCGTGTGGGCGTGGAAGGTCGCGGCGAGAGCGTGTGGCTCGCGTGGTTCCTCATCGCGACGCTGCGTCGGTTCGCGCACCATGCCGCGGCGCGGAACGATACGGCGGTGGTTGATCGCTGCCGCCATCGCGCCGACGAATACGCCGCCGCCGTCGAACGCAATGCCTGGGACGGCGCCTGGTACCGCCGCGCCTACTTCGACGACGGCAGCCCGCTCGGCTCGGCGGAATCCCTCGAGGCGCAGGTCGATTCCATCGCGCAGAGCTGGTCCGTGTTGTCCGAGGCAGGCGAGCCAGCCCGCGCCTGCATGGCGATGGCGTCCGTCCAGGAGCGGCTCGTGCGCGAGGATGATCGCATGATTCTCCTGCTCACGCCGCCCTTCGATCACACGACGCACGATCCCGGGTACATCAAGGGCTATCTGCCTGGCGTGCGCGAGAACGGCGCCCAGTATACGCATGCCGCGCTGTGGGTCGTGCTGGCGGCGGCGGGGCTCGGCGACGGCGACCTCGCGTTCCACCTCTACGACCTGCTCAACCCGCTCACCCACGCGCGCACGCGCGCCGATGCGAAGCGGTACAACGTGGAGCCCTACGTGATCGCCGCGGACGTGTACGATGCACCGGGCCACGTGGGCCGCGGCGGGTGGACGTGGTACACCGGCTCCGCGAGCTGGAGCTATCGCGCCGCCGTCGAGGGCATGCTCGGCTTCCGCAAGCGCGGGGACCTGCTGTTCATCGCGCCGTGCATTCCCGCAGCGTGGGACGGATACGGCATTCGCTATCGGCACGGCGCGACGACGTACGACATTCGCGTGGAGAACCCCCAGCACGCGTCGACTGGTGTAGCCAGCGTCACGCTGGACGGGTCGGTGCTGCCGGATCAGGCTATCCACCTGTCGGACGACGGCGCCGAGCACGCCGTCGTGGTGACGATGGGCGCGGGCGTCGCGGCGGCGGCGCTCGCACCGTCCTGACCCGTTTGTCATCCTGACCCGTTTGTCATCCTGAGCGAAGCGACCCATTTGTCATCGTGAGCGAAGCGAAGGATCTGCTTGTCATCCTGACCCGTTTGTCATCCTGAGCAAAGCGACCCGTTTGTCATCCTGAGCAAAGCGAAGGATCTGCTTGTGGCCGCCGAACCGGATCTTTCTGGGAACCGTTTGCCGGGTCAGCCGCTATTGAAGGACATGAGTACGAACGGGCCGTCAAACGCCACCCGGGATGCTGACTTCGCGCGCGTCGCGCTGCCGCTGCTGCCCGCAGTGGCGCGCGTCGCGAACGCCCTCACGCGCGACCCCTCGGACGCCGACGATCTCGTGCAGGAAACCTTCCTCCGCGCGTTCCGGCACTGGCACACGTTCGACCCGGGCAGCGACTGCCGGCGCTGGCTCTCCGCCATCTGCCGCAATACGTTCTTCAGCCTGCGCGGGCGGCAGCAGTGGATCACCGCGGTGGGCGACGACCACGAGCTCGAGACGTTTGCGGCAGTGCAGCTGCACAAGCTGGCGCGCGAGAAGGGTGTGGAGGACATGTTCGCCCGACTGGATCTCGCTCCCGCCATCCAGCGCGCCGTGGACGCGCTCGAGCCGCCGTTTCGCGACGTGGTCCGCCTCGTGGACATCGGCGAGCTGCGATACGAGGAAGCGGCCGAGGTGCTCGGCATTCCCGTTGGCACCGTGCGATCGCGGCTGTACCGCGCCCGGCGGCAGTTGCAGGCCGCGCTGGTCGACTATGCAATCGACGCCGGCTTTTCGTCCGCGGACGCGATCGTTCCATCCACCAATGGAGTGTCCCATGACGCACGACGCTGATCGCTGTCGCGAGATCGTCCGGCAGCTGTGGCCGTACCTCGATGGGGCGCTCCCCGACGAATGGCAGGCGCGGGTCGCGGCGCATCTCGAGTCCTGCGACGCGTGCCGGTCGCATTACGATTTCGAGCGGGCGTTCCTCGAGGCAGTCCGGACGTCCGGCGCGCCGGACAGCGACTTCGAGCCGCTGCGCTTTCGCGTGGTCGCGGTCCTGCGGGGCGAGGGCATGGCGTGAGATGAGGGGCGCGTACGCGCATGCGCTCGTGCCGGTCGACTTCGGCTGGCGCGCGTGATATAACTGTCGGCACGCGGGCAGGCAGTCCGCTGCACGCGTCAACGCATGGAGACATGAGGCATGGCGGAGCTGGTCAAGCGCAATCACTGGGTCATCCGGCTCACGCACTGGGTGAACGTCCTCGCCGTCGTCGTCATGGCGGGAAGCGGCATGCGGATCTTCAATGCGCACCCGGCCTTCGCGCGGCCGGGCGAGCACTTTCCACTGAACCCGTGGGACGGCCGCTCCATCCCGAACTGGCTCACGTTCGGCGGCTGGCTGGGCGGTGCGCGGCACTGGCACTTCGCCATGATGTGGATCCTCGTCGTCAACGCCCTGGTGTACCTCGGCTTCCTCTTTCTGCACGGCGAGTGGCGCGACATCGCGCCGCGCCGCGGCGACGCGCGCGACGCCATCGAGATGCTCCGCTTCTACCTGTTCGTTCGCCGCGACCATCCGGTGCAGGGGAAGCACAATGCGCTGCAGAAGAGCGCGTACTTCATCATGCCGGTCCTCGGACTGGTCATCGTGCTGAGCGGCCTCGCCATCTGGAAGCCCGTCACGCTCGGCTTCATCACCAGGCTGTTCGTCAACTACAAGTGGGCGCGCTTCGTCCACTTTGCCGCGATGGCGCTCCTGCTCCTGCTGGCCCTCGTGCACGTCTTCATGGTCTTCGCGGTGGACCCGTACTCGCTGCGCTCCATGTTCAGTGGATGGTACAACCGGGCGAAGTCGCCGGAGGCGCGCAACGCGCGGCCGTTCTATCACCTCTTCGGGCCAGGCAAGTCCCGGTCGATCGACGTGGAGGCGCCATGAGCATCGATCGCCGTCGCTTCCTCACCATCACCGCTGCATCCGTGTCGGGCGCACTGCTCTCGGCGTGCGGCGCGAACCCGGACAGCGCGGCGCGCGCGCTCGCCTTCGCGGAGCGGAAGAACGAAGGCCTGGAGCGGGGCCTCTTCCGGCATGACGCCATGAATCACGTTCCCGGTTCCGCGAAGCTCGCCGGCCGCGACTTCCCGAAGTACTTCGTGTCGAAGCACATGCCGGTGTGGGACCCGTCCGTCCGCGGCACGTGGCGCCTGGAGGTCACGGGGGCGGTGCGCACACCGCTCTCCCTCTCCGTCGACGACCTCATGCGCCTTCCGCACATCACGCAGAAGGTCGATCACTTCTGCGTCGAGGGATGGAACGCGCGGGCCGAATGGACCGGCGTGCGCATGAGCGACATCGCCCGCGTGTGCGGCCTCACCGCGGACGCCGGCTACGTGGACTTCCAGAGCTTCGATGACGGCTATCACGAGAGCTGGGACATGGCCAGTGCCATGCATCCGCAGACGCTCATCGCGTACGGGATGGACGGACACATGCTCGGTCCGCAGCATGGTGCGCCCGCCCGCCTCCATTCCCCCGTGAAGCTCGGCTACAAGAACACCAAGTACCTCACCAGGATCGTGTTCATGCCCGCACGCAACGGCGGGTACTGGAGCGACCAGGGCTACGAATGGTACGGAGGCACCTGAGGAGCAGTCGCGCGAACAGGCGAGTCTTCCGCAGTCGGGTAGGACCGCGAGACCATGAGACCGTCTTCTTTGATGACTGCTCCTTCGCCGCGCAGCGGTCCCTGACGCATCGGCCTCGGCGTCTGGCGCGAGCCATGCAACTCCCGCATCCGGGTAGGGGCCGCGGATCGGGAGGGGGCATGCTGGGCGAACAACCGGAATCGCATCGAGTCCATCTCGATCATCTCGAATTCCAGGCGCGCGATGGTTCGAATGCCGACGAAGAAGCGGCGTGCGAGCGCGCCTTCCGCACCGGCGGCGTCGTCGCCGTACTGGGCTGCCTGAACGCACGCACCCGCTTCCGGTATACCGCAGTCTATCGCGCCGACCCGCCGATGCTCCGCACCATCGAACTCTTCGATCGCGAGAACCCGACGCTGAGCCTTTCTGGCGAAGTGAAGCCGCTTCGCGAGACGTACTGCAGCATCACCCGCGACACCAACGCCTCGTTCCAGACGGAGGATGCGAGGAGCGACATCCGGCTGGCCGACCATGCGGCTCGCGAAAGCGTGCTCTCCTATTGTGGCACCCCGATACGCCTCGCCAGTGGTCGTGTGTGGGGATCCGTTTGTCACTTCGACGTCCGTCCGCGGCTCATCTCCGCCGGAGAGCTTGCGTTTCTCGAAGGCGTGGCGCCCCACTTCGCTCACTGGCTCGACCTTCCCGGCTAGGACATCACCGGCGCGAACGCGACATCGCTTCCATGTTCGACCGCACGACAAACGCGAAGATCTCCCGCGCTGACTCCGTGGCGATCGTGCGCGTCGCCGGCAGCACACGCCCGGGAATACGCACCCCACGCAGGTCCGTCCGCACGCGCTGCGTGATGTAGGTCGGCGCACCCTCGGGAATCACGGACAGGTCGTCGCGCCCGTACACGATCACCTTCAGGTTCTCGATGCCGGGCAGCTTCGCGAAGAACGTGAGGAGCAGCTCGCCGAAGTGCGGTGTCGCGACCACGACGTACACGGGCCGGCGCAGCAGTAGCGCCCATTCGCCTCCGAGCAGCTCCGGCCGCACGTCCACGACGATCACCGGCTTGCGCAGCTCATCGGCCAGGGTCTGCATCCAGGCGGCATGTGCCTGGGTGGTCACCAGCAGGTCGGCGCGCCGGACAGGAAGCGGTATGGCCGCCACGCCTCGGACCTCCTCAGCGAGTATTCCTTCGCTCTCGAACCCGAAGTCGTCGCGCAACTCACGGCAGAGTCCGAAGGCTTGGTCGTCCGTGGTGGTAACGACCGCCGCGCGCAACCGGAGCGTTTCCACGCAGCGGCGCAGCCACTCGTGCAACTCCGGTCCCGGCAGCTCGCGCGCCAGTCCCTGCACGAGCACGTCGACCAGCCATGCCTCCGGTAGCGGCGCAAAGCCGGACTCGCCCTCCGGCCGTGGCATCACGTACGCGCCGCCGCGCGGCCGCAGCTCCACCAGCTGCTCCGTCTCGAGGTGCTTGTACGCAGCTACCACGAGCCGCGAATCGACATCGAACTCACCCGCCAGCTCACGTGCACTCGGCAGGCGATCGCCGGCCCGCAGTGCACCCGACTGCAAGCCGCGAAGCACGCGGCCGCGCAGTGTGTCCACGATGGTGTCCCGGTCCTCGCTCACAGCGCAATCGGCCAAGGCAATGCGAAATTCATTGATTCTGACACGGTTTGGCGCGTAGACGCGAAAAAAGTGACCATCTGATACATGAAATACGATCAGACTGGCGCACTTCATGCTAAAAGTGGTCCCCGGGACTTCTCGCAGCGAAACGACTCGCGCGGCGCATGGTAGCAGGACGACGCGCGTCGTGCCAGACACATCAACACCACGACATGACGCATCCGCTCGGCTCGCCATTCGTACGCGACCAGTTGTCGCTCCGCACGCTGCCCGCCAATGATCGAGCCGTCTGCGCACAGCGTGCCTTCGTGCTCTACTGGATGCAGAGCACGCAACGCATCGAGGACAACTGGGCGCTTCGCCAGGCCACGGTCGAGGCGGACCGCATCAACAAGTCGCTGCTCATTCTCCACACGCTCGACTCGGGACACGACTACGCGAGCGCCCGCTTCCACACGTTCGTGCTGCAGGGCGCGGCCGAGCTGGCCGAGCGTGCCGCGTCTGCCGGGTTGACGTATCGCTTCGCGTTGTGTCGTGGAGGCCAGCACTGCGTCACCCTGGTCGAGCGGATCGCAGCGCATGCTGCCTTGGTGGTGACGGACCTGTTCCCGACGGAAGGCGTCGCCACACGAACGGCCCGGCTCGCCTCGCGGCTCGACTGCCGGATGCTGACAGTGGATTCCGTGGGCGTCGTGCCGTCGGCGTCATTCCCGCGCGAAGAATATTCTGCACGCACCATGCGCCCCAAGCTGGCGCCCCTGCTCGGCCACGCCGCCGAGCCCGTCGCGGATCGCGCACCGCGGCGTCCATTCGCGGACGCGTTGCTCGAGTCATTGCCCATACCCTCGGTTGACCCGCGCACCGTCGACCTCCACGCGCTCGTGCGCTCCTGCAACGTGAATCACGACGTGGCCGCCGTCCCCGCGCGTGGCGGTCTCGCGGCGGCGCGCGCGCGTCTCGTGGAATTCGTGGCGCACGGGTTGGTCGACTATCGAGGTCGTCGCAGCCACCCGTCCGACGTCGGCGGCACGAGCCGACTATCGCCCTATCTCCACTACGGCATGATCTCGCCGCTCGAGGTGCTCGCGGCAGTGCGCGCCGCAGCACCCGCCGCGGAGCGCGAGGCCTTCGAGGAAGAGATGGTCACGTGGCGCGAGCTGTCGCTCAATTTCTGCCTGCGCAATCCCGATCACGGCTCGCTCGCGTGCGCGCCGACATGGGCGCAGCGCTCCATGGCGGCCCACGCCGGCGACGACCGCGAGGTCACGTATTCGCTCGACACGCTCGAGCGCGCCGCCACCGACGATGCGCTCTGGAACGCCGGGCAGTGCGAACTGATGGAGACCGGCATGATGCACCCCGTCGTCCGCATGCTCTGGGGCAAGGCGATCGTGGGCTGGGCGCGCACCTATGCCGAGGCCTTCACCTGGCTGCTGTACCTCAACGACAAGTACAGCCTCGATGGTCGGGACCCGGCCAGTGTCGCGGGCGTGCAGTGGTGTTTCGGCAAGTTCGACCGCCCGTTCACCACGCGACCCGTGTGGGGCACCATCCGCCCCATGTCGCTGTCACGCGCGCTCCTCAAGTACGACGTCGACGAATACATCGCGCGATGGCAGCCCGCTGCGGCTGCCCGGGTGGCGCAGGTTGCATGAGCGACGGGGAACAGCTGGCCGCCAAGCTCCGCGCCGCCGGCGTGACCGTCGACCAGAAGACGTACGATGGCGTCACGCATGAATTCTTCGGCATGGGGGCCGTGCGCCCGAAGGCGAAGGATGCGGAGGATCGCGCATCGGCTGCCTTGGCGAACGCGTTCGCCCGGTGAGCACCCGCCGGGGGCCTGCACGGGCGGGCTCCCGTCGTTACGCTTGGACATCCTGCCGACACTCATCGAGGAGCCGCCATGTCCGACGTGCCCGCGGTCGTGAACAACACCGCCGCCAACCAGCTCGAGATGCGCACGGACAGCGGCATCGCGCTGCTGAAGTACGCAATCCTTGGTGACCGGATCGATCTCGTCCACACGGAAGTGCCGGCGAGTGTCGGCGGCGGGGGCTACGGTTCGGCACTTGCCCGCGCCGCCCTGGACTTCGCGCGCGCGCAGCACCTGAAGGTCGTGCCGACCTGCCGGTTCGTGCGAAGCTTCATGGACAGGCACCACGAGTACGACGACCTGCGCGCGATGCCCGCCTGACGACGAGGATCACTCCGGGCGACTCGCCAGACGATCGACTGTGGCGTACTCTCCCCGGATGACAGCACTCGAGCACATCGAACGACCGGAGCCGCGATGGCCGGCCGTCATCGCCGCGTTCTCGGCGGTGGCCCTGCACTTCGCGCTTCCCGCGCCGTTGCGCATGGGGCCGCCGGGAGCGCTGGCCGCCGTGGTCGGCGTGCTGGTCGTGGGCGCCCACGCGTGCCGTCTGCGAGGACAGCATCGCGCGAATTCAGTGCTCGCATACGCCGCGCTCGCCGTGCTCACCGTCGCGCTCCTGTACGGCGTCACCTCGCTCCTCCTCGCGCTTCTGCACCGTGCGGAAAAGGCCCCCCAACTCCTCGAGTCAGGCACGGTGCTCTGGGTCATCAACGTCATCGTCTTCGCATCATGGTACTGGCGCCTCGACGCCGGCGGCCCGAACGCGCGAGAACGGCGGGACGCGCACACGGAAGGAGCGTTCCTCTTTCCGCAGATGACGGTGTCGTCGCCGACAGCCGATGACAAGACGATTGCCGAGGCACAGAACTGGCGGCCGCACTTCGTCGACTACCTGTTCGTGGCGTTCAATACCAGCACGGCGTTCTCGCCCACGGACGCGCCGGTGTTGTCCAGATGGGCGAAGGCCGCGATGATGGTGCAGGCCATCATCTCGTTCACCACGGTCGTGCTCATCGCTGCCCGCGCCGTGAACATCCTGTAGCGGCAGCCGCCCTGGGTCAGTCCTGCTTCCGTCGCGCCGGGGCGGGAGGAACGCGGGTAGCACGCATGCACCACCGCTCGATCTCGTACGCTGACATCGTGCGCCAGTCAGGCGGGTAGGGGGTGAGCCGGCGCTTCTCGCCCTCCGTGGATTCGAACACCAGCCAGCCCCCCTTCCGCCGGTCGTGCTCCAGCACCCGCGCGAGCGTGCCTTCGAGTTGCGTAATCGCAATCTCGCGCACGGTCCACTCTACGCTGACGCTATCGACGAAGTCGCGTGTGGTTACCATCGCTCGCTGACGGCAAGGGGAACGCGCGGCTCGGAACGAGTCGCGGCGACCCGGAAGATAGGGTGTGTCGCGTCGAGCTCGCCAGTGACCTGCCTGGCGTTACTGGTACTGGATGTAGAGCGGGCGCGGGTTCAGGCGCAGCACTTCCGCCGGCGTGAGCAGCGAGTTGCCCTTCTTGGTGTCGTTGTGGAAGAAGAGCTTGAAACCGGTGAACTGAACGGGCTCTTGCTTCACGTAGTCGTGGTAGGAATCGAACTTGAGCCAGGGCGGCCCCCACCCGTCCATGTCCATCACCACCTGGACGTGCGGCGTGAAGTGGATGTCCTTCGCGTTGGTCACCATCTTCCGCGTCCAGCGGTGCACGATGAGGATCTTCGGCGGCAGATTCTTCGACGTCGCGATCTCGTCGAGGAAGTTCACCGCCCAGTTGATGTCCTTCGCGTCCAGCGTTCCCACGCGGGTGCTCGGTACCGCGCCCGACGTCTCCATCGCGAACTCCGGATCGATCGCGAGATGCACGTCCGGATTCTCCAGCCACGGCCGGAAGCGCGGCAGCTCGTTGCGCACGTTGTCCTTGCCCAGCTGCACGTCGATGAAGAAGACGCCGTGGTGCGCCTTCGCCCACGCGTAGATCGTGTCCACCATCGCGTCGCGCATGCGCAGCCGGTACAGGCCGTTTTTCCCCGGCGCCCCCTGAGCCACCGTCGCGACAAGATGGAGTGCGGGGATCACCGGATGCGTCGGGTCGGCCCTGGCCCACTTGGCCACTTCCTTGTCCAGCATCGCGAGCATCACGTCCTTCGGGTACTCGCCGAGGGCGCCCATGCGCTTCTCTGCAGGATTGCCGTAGAATGCAACGATCCGGTACTTCGGAAGCAGGGCGCCGGGCAGCGGTTCCGGCATCTTCACCGGCCACAGTGCGTCGAGCTTCGGCTCGGGCTTCGTCATGCTCGCCAGCGCGACGCTATCCTGCCGCGAGCGCTTCGGCAGCACGCCGGCGGGCAGCAGTGTGTCATTCGGCACGTTGCCGGTGGGTGTTGCGGTCTGCGCCGTCACGGGCTGCACAGTCGATCCGGCGACCATCGCCGCGCTGGCGGGCGCTGCCTGCTTGGCCGTATCGGTGACTTCCCCGGCAGCAGTACCGCCTTGGCTGGCTGCCTTGGGTGGAATGTTCCGGTCGGCGCAGCCCGCAGCCACGACGGCAAAGGTGACGAACGCGGCGGTGGCGATCCGCTGTGGTGCAAGTGGACGGAACATGTGCACGTCGGTGGGTAGACTGAGGGACCTGCAGGGCTGGAGACTGATGCTAGCAAGCCTTTGTGCAAGCACCAAGCCCTTACATTTCCAGGACCGGTTTCCCGTCGAAACTGGCGTCTCCGCCCGATCTCCCACAGCCTCCGGTATGTCTGACTGCAGCGGTCCACCCTCGAAGCCTGGATGCGCCCTGACCCTCCTGCTGCTGGATGCGGCGCGAGCGGTCGAGGCCAGGACGGAAGGGGCGCTGGCCGAGGTCGGCCTGTCGCTCGCCAAGCTCGGGGCGCTCCGGCACCTGGTGCTGGCCGCAGAGCCGCTCACCCTCTCGCACCTGGCGGAGCGGCATTGCTGCGGCAAGTCGAACGTGACGCAGCTCGTGGACCGGCTCGAGGCTGACGGCTTCGTCGCCCGGGTCGCGGATCCAGACGACCGCCGCACCATCCGGGCGACCGTGACGAGCAGCGGCCGGGCGGCGTATGAGCGCGCGACAGCACTCCTCGCCAACATGGAGCGCGCGTTGGATATCCAGCTCGGAGCCGCGCCACGGGCAGAGCTCGCGCGCCAGCTCCGCGCGCTGCGCGAGGGCTAGCCCGGTAAAATCGCGTCGGCAGTCCGCGGATCGGCCGCCGACGCGATAGAATACGCAGACATGGGTCATCATCATCATCACGGTCATCACCACGGCCCCGGGCACGCACCGCACGAGCACCACGACGACGGCTCCAACGGTCGGCGCCTCGCCATCGTGCTCGTGCTCACCGCCGCATACATGCTCGCCGAGGCCGTGGGCGGATGGCTATCCCACTCGCTCGCGCTCGTGGCCGACGCCGGGCACATGCTGTCGGACGTCGCAGCACTCGGCCTCAGCCTCTTCGCCGTCTGGATCTCGCGGAAGCCGCCCACAGCCGCGCGCTCCTACGGCTATCACCGCACGGAGATTCTCGCCGCACTCGCCAACGCCGCCACCCTCATCGCGATCTCGGTCTGGGTCTGCGTCGAGGCGGTGCGCCGCTTCCAGGAGCCGCTCGAGGTGGCCGGACGCATCGTGATGGTCATCGCCGCTGGCGGGTTCCTGGTCAATATCGCCGGCATGTGGGTGCTCAGCGGCGGCCGGCACGCGAGCCTCAACATTCGCGGGGCGTGGCTGCATGTGGCGACTGATGCCCTTGGCAACATCGGCACGGTTGCGGCAGGCGCCGCGGTGGCATTCCTGGGCTGGCGCTGGGCGGATCCGGCCGCGTCCGTCGTCATCGCCCTCCTCGTGTGCTGGTCCGCGTTCGCCCTGCTCAAGGAAAGCGTCGACGTCCTGATGGAAGGCACGCCGAGTGGCATCGATCCCGAGAGCGTGCGCCTCGCGCTGGTGGCCGTCGAGGGCGTGCAGGCCGTCCATGACCTGCACATCTGGTCCATCGCCAGCGGACGCATCTCGATGTCCGCCCACGTTGCGGTCGATGGTTCGCGGCCCGATCGCGACGTGCTGCCGGCCCTGTGTGGGTGCCTGCGCGAGGGATTCGGGATCACGCACGTCACCCTGCAGCTCGAGGGCGAGTGCGCCGCCAGCGAGGCCCTGCACGCCTGATCGGGCTACTCCGCCGGCACCACCACGTGGATCGGCTTGGGCGGCGCGGGAGCGGCCGCTTTCGCCGGCGATGACTTCGTGGATGATGTGCCGCGCTTCTTGGATGTTGCGCTCGATCGCTTGACCGGCGCGCGGGGCTTCGTCGCCGTCTTCTTCACGGCTGTCTTCTTCACGGCCGTCTTCTTCGGTGCCGCCGCCGTAGTTGCCCGTGGGGAGGGCGTGGTCGTTGCCGGGGCCGCGACGGTCGCTGGCGTCGGCGTGGCAACGGGAGGCGCTGTCGGCGGTGGCGAAGCCGCAGGCGGGGAGGACACCGTCCCGGTGGACACCGACGTGGTCTTCTGCGTGCCGTTCGTGGCACCGAACAGGCCGGAGATGAACGGCTTCGCAATGCACTCGTAGAAGCTGCGTCCGTCGCAGATGGATTTCGCGGAACCCTCGACAAATTTCTGCACCTTGTCAGGGTACGTGTGGCACCGCGGAGTGTTCGTTCCCTTCACGCACCCGTTGTAGCGCAGCAGCGCCGTCTGCCAGTCGCGGTCGGTCGTCGCACCGGACTTGGTGCGCGGTCGAAAGTACTGGCTCAGGATGAACACGCCGTACTTCACGTTCGTGGAATCACTCACGAGATCCTTCCCGAGCAGCGACGACAACTCCTTCGTCAGCCAGATCTTGGGATAGACCTGCATGAGCCCCACCGCACCCACGTTCGAGGTCGCCTTCGACACGAACTTCGCATTCTCGGTGAGCATCACGCCGAAGATGATGGCGGGCGAGATGCCGCGGATGTACGCCTCCCGCACGGCATACTGGGCGATGGAGTCCGCCCGCGCAGAGTCCACCTGCTTCAACCGCATGAGGTCCTCGTAGAAGTTCTGCTTCTCTTCGCGGAACTTCGACGACGCCATCAGCTGGTCCAGGTTCGTGCTGTCACCCGGCGCGATTGCGGCAGCGACACCGGGCGCGTGCTTTCGCAGCTCGTCGCCAAGGGTACCGCTCGTGGAATAGATGGGCCGCGTAATGGCGACCGTGTAGACGATCACGCCCACGAGCACGACGATCAGGCCGATCGCGCGGAGGACGTACGCCAAGGCGGACGTCCGCGGCTTGTCGCCTCGTCGTCCGTCCGTTGCGCCTGCCGCGCGTCGCTCGCTCGCCGCCCGGCGATCCGTTACACCGTCCTCACCCGGCATGCGCCGATTAACGGAAAATGCCGAAGTGGCCCAGCAGCCACCACAACACGAGGAAGGTGAGGACGGTGCTGAAACAGCCGCCGCCCATCCTCTTCGCACCATATCCCGCGGCCAGGCCGCGCAGCATCTTGCTCATCCCGGGCGCACTCCAGCTTGACGTGTGCGGCAGGGAAGTGCAGGAGCCGTACCCCAACACCCGATGGGCCTGGTTCCGGGAAAGAGTCCGTGGACCGCGTCCTGAACGCGGGCCCTGATGCTGGAGGTAACCGCCGAGCGGCGGTCAGCGGGGCACCGAACCCGTTGCTGCTTCATCGTGCGCGGCCGATGCGCTCGGCGCCGCGACCACCGGAACTGGCGGCGTTCCGAGGGTGGCCACACTGTCCTCGCTGTGCGGCATCCTGAAGTGGAGCGGATCGACTGCGACGCCGTTCACCGCGACTTCATAGTGGAGGTGCGGTCCCGTCGTCAGGCCACTCGTGCCCACGGTCGCAATCGCCTCGCCTCGCGTCACCTGCTGGCCTTCGCGTACGAAGGCGGCCCGCAGGTGTGCGTATCGCGTGGTGATGCCGCCCTCGTGCGTAATCTCGACCATCAGGCCCATCGCGAATCGACGCCCCACGAAGGATACGCGGCCATTGGCAGGCGCGGCCACACGCGTGCCGCGCACGGCGGCGATATCGATGCCCCGGTGCGGGCGCAGCACGTTGAGGATTGGGTGTCGGCGTGAAGCAGAAAAGCCACTCACGATGGTCCCCACGACGGGTAGGCCGTCCAGGCTGAGCCTGGCCGGTCCAAGAATCTTCATCGCCGCGGCCGTGGAGCGCGCCCGAACACGTGCGATGGGCGCCGCACTCTTCACGCCTGACGCCGGCGCGCGATTGGTGCCCGTCGAGGGCGCAGCGGCCAGCGAGTCCGCGCGGGCTGACGACTCTGCCAGCACCGCGCGCGCGACCGTCAGCGAGTCCTCGACCGCTGAAAGTCGATCGCGAAGGGCCGTGAGCTCGCGGCCGGGCGTGATGAGGTCAGGACTCTTCAGGGCCACCAGCACGGCCGTGACGGTACCGGCGGTGACGAGCAGCAGTGCGAGCACGACGCTCAGGATCGCCCGGGCCTGCCAGCGCGCCAGCGCGAAGGCCCGTGTGCGCGAGCCGGGCGTGGGAGGCACCAGCATCACCCGCCACGGGCGACGGCCAACGGGCACGTGGCGCCGGCGCACCGTCTCGATGGGAATGACCGGCGTGGCGACACGCTGCATCGGCGTGCGCGGCGTCATCCCGCGAATCGGGATCACGCCGTTCGAGGCATGCGGAACGGGAGCTGGCTGCGGAATCGCGGCCATCAGGCGCGGAGTCGTCCGGGGAAGTGACATGGATCAGCTCCGGGCCGGAACGTTTTCAGCGCGCTCGGCGCCCCGCGCCCCCGATGGCATCGCGGCAGGCGGCAGCATCTCCACCTTCCCATTTACCACGCCGCCTTCCTGGACGAGCACCACTTGGGTGACCACGTCGCCGGTGACGATGGCCGTGGGCTGGAGTTCCACACGCTCAGAAGCGCGGACGTTGCCCGTCAGCGTGCCGCCGACGATGACCTCGCGGGCGTGGATGTCGCCGGTCATGACGGCGCCCGTACCGAGCACCACGGTATCGGCCCGACGGATGCTGCCGACGAGATTCCCGTCGATCCGGAGGGATCCCGTCGTGTCGAGGTCACCGAAGATCGAAAGCTGGCTGTCGAGCAGCGAATATCCGCTGCCGGGCTGGATGGGCGAGGCGCTCTTGCGCCTGGAAAAGAGGCTCATCGGCTGCTCCTGCGGGAGGGAACGTGCTGGCAGACCCGACGGCGGTCCGACCGTGCCGGAACGATGGAGTCGTGTGTGTCGAGTGCGCCAGACCAGATGTCGCCACGTCCGTGTGATGCACCTCACAGCGCCATTTTTCCCACTCGCGATACTGGCCCGCTGACTTCGGTACGTGGCACACGGTCTGCCATATGGTGTACGAACATCCCTCGGCGAATCGCCGATCATACCTGGAGGTACAATGCGCCCGTCCATCAAGACGCTTTTCATCGCCCCCGCCTTTGTCTTCGCTGCGGCATGCAGCAAGGACAAGCCGGCCGATGCGACGTTGAGCAATGATCTCACGCTCGCGGCACAGGCGCGCCAGACCGCGACCATGGATTCGATCTCCGCGGCCGAGCGCACTCGCGCGGCGGCGGCACCCTCACCCACCGCGCTTCGCACGAGTTCGTCCGCACCGGCCCGCACGCCCACCGTCCATCATCGGTCGACGTCGTCTGGCAGCAGCGGCGGCTACAGCCGAGGCACAGTCGCGACCACGCACACGGTCACGGAGAAGAACACGAATCGTGACGCCGCAATCGGCGCCGCCGCTGGTGCGATCATCGGTGGCGCCTCGAGCCACAGCGTCAAGGGCGGCATCATCGGTGCGGCGGCCGGCGGTATCCTCGGCGGCATCATCGGCAACAACGTGGACATCCACAAGAAGCAGGTTCCGTGACCGATCGGGCCTAGCCCGGGTCGGTAGCATGGGCTGGAGGGCGAAGGAGCGGGCCGCGGCTCGCTCCTTCGCCCTCCAGTCCGTTCGGGGGGCACCCCGTCGGCATGCGGCCCTCTTTGCATTCGATTGACAGTCCAGACGCCCACGGCTAATATTCGGGGCTGCGACCTCGATGCGTCGCAACGCACACATCAATCCGGGAAGGACGAACTGATGGTCGAGATTCATCTCGAAGAAAGCGATCGCCTGGACTGGGCGCTCAAGGCATTCAAGCGGAAGATCGCAAAGGCCGGCATCCTCAAGGATCTCCGGAAGAAGCGCTACTACGTGAAGCCCAGTGAAGCGCGGCAGCTCAAGGCCGCCGCGGCGCGCCGCCGCAGCCGCACCGAGCGCTCGCGCTAGCCTTCGGGCATCGTAGCGCAACCACGGATGGCGAAAGAAGACGCGATTCAGCTCGAGGGCGCCGTAACAGAAGTGCTCCCGAATGCCACGTTCCGGGTGCAGTTGACCAACGGTCACAACGTGCTGGCAACCCTCGGCGGCAACATGCGCCGTTTCCGCATCCGCGTGCTCGCGGGCGACCGGGTGACGATCGAAGTGTCGCCCTACGACCTCACCAGGGGACGCATCACCTTCCGGCACAAGAACTAGCCGATCGGCGGGCTGCGTGGATCGGGGAACCTCGCACAGCGAGGTTCCCCGCTTTGTATTGCGCCCGTGCGGGGCTACCGCGCCCGGATCGCCTCGGCCGGGCCGCCATGCCGCACACCGGGATACGGCACGCCGGGCCGCACGCCTTCCCACAGGATGCGGTTGAACAACCCCTCGTCGGCGGCGTCCTCGACGCGCAGGTCGAGTGCGCTCGACTGCCGCGCGCCCGTGGTGCCGCCGGGATTCCGGTCGCCAAGGTTCACGGCTGGCGTCAGCGAAGCGTACGCGCGGAGGTCGGCCGTGGCGCTCCAGATGTCCCGCAGGGGACGTCCGAAGTAGTCGAACTGCGACAGGGCGGCGAGCCCCAGCAGCTCCTCCATCGTCCGCAGCACGTCCGTCGTGTTGGCGAAACGACGCACCACGCCCGCGCGAACGTACGGCGAGATCACGAGCATCGGCGCACGATGCGAGTCGACGTGGTCCGGACCGTTCTGCGCATCGTCCTCGAGCACGAAGACGACGGTGCCTGACCAGAACGGGCTCTTCGACAGCGCCTCGATCATGCGCCCGAGCGCCAGGTCGTTGTCCGCCACCATCGCCTGCGGCGTCGGCGTGCCCGCGCGGAACGCCGAGGTGTGGTCATTGGGCAGGCGGACGATCTCCATGGCCGGCATCACGCCAAGCCGCGTGAACTCTGCTAGCTCCGCGATCCAGATGTCGGCGCGGACCTGGTCCTGAATGGCCAGGTCGAATCCCGGGTATCGCGGGTTCGTGTGGGCGGCGAGGAACGGCTTGTTGCCGCGGTAGCCAGCCGGAAGCACGTCGTCGGAATCCATGCTCGAGGGCACGACGAACTCGCCGTAGTCGCGAAACGTGAGCCCCTTTCGGGCGATGAGGTCCCACAGGTAGCCGCGGGCGGGCGAGTTCACGTCATCATCCGGGACGAGCCCGCGCCTCGCCGACTGGGTGCCCTCGTAGTCGTAGTTCCGTCCTCGCTGCGAATAGTTCAGCTGGACCGTTTTCTCCAGATAGTCGGTCGCGTACGCGGCCATCGACCAGTTGTGTCCATCGGCGCTGACTTCGGCATTCACGAAGAACCGGTCGAAGATGCCGAAGCGTTCCGCAAGCGCGTGGTGGTTCGGAGTCACGCTGCGCGGGAACAGCACGAGGGACGTGTCGCCGTCGGCCTGGGTAAGGTCGCCGAGGACCTGATCGTACGTCCGGTTCTCCTTCACCACGTAGATGACGTGCTCGATCGGCGGATAGCCGCGCGCCGCCGACGGCGCGCCATTCCAGCCATTCGCGCTGGCGACGCGCGCCGTGAACGACGCGAGGGTCGCACGATCGGCGCGCGCGAGCGGCACCGTCATCAGTGTGCCACGCAGTTGCGAGAGCGTCGTGTTCCGGCCGACCGGCTGCACGCGGTCGCGCGCCGCCACGGGGCCTGGGCCGTCCGGGTTCGCGCGGGTGCCGCGCCCCTTGCCCGTCGCGACCAGCACGTCGTTGTCGAAAGCGAGGACCGCCGTGGGATACCAGCCGGTCGCGAAGCGGCCCGCCATGCGATCGTCACCGGTACTGGCGGCGATCCCGCTCGTGGATGGCGTGAGGTCGAACACCGCGACGGCATTTGCATCACCTTCTGCGACGAACAACCGGCCGCCGTCTGCGGACAGCGCCAATGCGTTCGGGGTGCTGCCCTCGCCGGGCCCCATCGGCGGCGGGTCGCGCAGTTCCCCGATCACGCGGCGACGCCGAGGGTCGACGGAAACCACTCGGTCCATGCTTGCCAGCGCGACGAAC
The DNA here is from genome assembly GCA_038236775.1 of Gemmatimonadales bacterium. GTDB lineage: Bacteria > Gemmatimonadota > Gemmatimonadetes > Gemmatimonadales > Gemmatimonadaceae > AG11. Next base: position 40,095 of record JBBRZK010000004.1, on the reverse strand, counting down.
AGCCGATTGCCAGCGGGGTTCAGCAGCAGTACCGACGGATGCCGGCCGACGAGGATCTCGCCGGTCGCTCGCAGCGTTCCCGACGTCGAGGCATACGTACTGATCTCGTATCCGCCCCAGTTGGATACGTACACCTTGCCGTCCGGCGACTCGGTGACGGCGTACGGATACCGGCCCGTGGCGAGATGCTGCGTGACACGGCCGCTCGCGAGATCCACGACAGCAATGGAGTCCACGAGATTCTCGACCACGAACAGCTGGCGGCCGTCGTGAGAAACGGCGAGGCCGGCCGGGTATCGCGTGCCTGTCGAGCGCGGGGTCGGTCGCGGCTGCAGCACGATGCTGTCGCGAAGCGTGGCGGTACCAGCGCTCCACGTGAGCGCGTAGACCACGTCGGTGTTGCCACCCGACGCGTACAGCATGCGCCCATCGGTCGAGAAGGCAAGGCCGAGAAAGACAGCGGGAAGCTTCACCGTCTGGAGGACCTTGCCGGACGCGCGATCCACGACCTGGATGCCTTCGTCGCCCCACCCGTTGAGCAGGAGCACGACCCGATCACTTTCCGGAGCGGGGACCATGGCCAGCGGCATCTGTCCCACATCGTGCTGCGGCGACGCCGGATCGAGCCGGACACCGGTGGGGAGGCGGCCGGCGAAATCATCCCCCGACGCGCGCGGTGCCTTCTCACCATTCACGGACGGCGCGGCAGCGCACGCGGTCGATGCGAGGAGGCCGACCCACATGAGCGAACGAAGCAGGACGTGGCGCATGACGTGGTCCAGGAGGGAAGATGGCGAGCCGGTGGCCGGCACCGGGGCCAACCGAGTACAATCCTACCGCGTCGCGTATGGGAACGTTACGGGTCCGTCGCGACATGGATGCTGTCCGCCTCGATCGTGGTGCGGGCGATGGGCGCCCGCATGCGACTCCGAACGCGCAGCAGCAGGAGGGCCGCCACCGCTGCCAGGCCAGCGACAAACCCCCACCACAGGCCCACGGCGCCAAGGCGCGTGTGAAAGCCCAGCAACACGCTCACGGGCAGGCCGATGACCCAGAATCCGGCGAGATTGATGAGGAACGGTGCCCGCGTGTCGCCGAGTCCGCGCAGCACGCCGGCGCATACGGCCTGTGCACCGTCGAATACCTGAAATACGCCGGCCACTGGGATCAGGGCGGTCGCCAGCGCGACGACGGGAGCATCGTTCGTGTAGAACGATGCGAACGTGCCGGGAATGACGAGGAAGACAGCAGCGGTGAGTGCCATGAAGCCGATCCCGCACACCAGCGCCGCGCGGGCGCCTTCGCGGGCGCCGTCCTGGTCTCCGGCCCCTGCGGCGTGCCCCACGCGGACCGCGGCCGCGGCACCAACTCCGAGCGGCACCATGAACGTGAGGCTCGCGAGGTTGAGCGCCACCTGGTGTGCCGCGATCTGCACCGTGCCCAGCACGCCCATCAGCACACCGATGCCGGCGAAGGCCCCGAACTCGACGCCTTGCTGCAGCGCAATGGGAACGCCGAGTCCCAGCATGGCGCGCAGGGGCGCCACGTGCAGGGTCTCCGGCCGCCAGGGAAGCAGCGTCGGACGGAGCGCACTCCACCCGAACGCGAGCAGCAGGAACACCATCAGCCACCGGCTCGCCAGCGTTGCCCACGCGGAACCCGGCGCACCGAGCGCGTGGACACCGAGGTGTCCGTACACGAATACCCAGTCGAGAAACGCGTTCGCGAGGTTCGCCACCACGATCACGGCGACGAGCACGCGCATCCGTCGCAGCGCCTGGAGGCTCTGCCGCAGCACGACGAAGGCGAGAAAAGGAAGCACGCCCGGAATAGAGATGAGCACGTACGAACTCGCGACAGGCACGAGCGTCGCGGGCTGTCGAAGCAGCATGAGGACGGGCCGCACGGGCAACAGAACGACACTCATCACCACCGCGAGCACGAATGCGAGGATGAACCCGCGCTGCACGCCGCGTGCGATCCCTTCGAGATCCCGTGCGCCCACCGCCTGGGAGACAACGGCATCCAGCACCATCAGCGCTCCCGATGCGGGCACCACGAGCGCCGTGAAGTAGAGATTGCCCAACGCCACGGCGGCGAGCGCCACCGCCGACACGCGTCCCACCATGAGCGTGTCCACGACGCCCATGAGCATCAGCCCCACCTGCGCCAGCACCACCGGCATGGCGATGCGTAACATGGCGACGACTTCGGCACGTCGGGGCAGGCGGGAGAGCACGTCAGCGTGTCCGGGTGAGTGGTTGGGACAGCTAACTTACGCACATGCGTCCCATTCGGGCCCTCGGCTACCTCGTCGTCGCGACAGCGCTCCCCTGCGCCCGTGCGGCGGCACAGCACGCGGGTCACGACATGAGTGCCATGGGCGCAGACAGCGGAGCGCACGCCGTTACGCACGTGATGGTGCAGGCGATTCCGCTGGCGACGCGTGCTGCGCCCTCCGCCGGAGGTACTGCGCGGGAGCAGGTGGTGGTCACGCAACTGCTGCTGATGGGTCACGCATCCTTCCTGCGCGGGCGCGTGACGGCAGCCCTCGCACTCGACGGCGAAGGACTCACGATGCCCAACGGCGAGTTGAACACCGGCGCATATGGCGAGGGCTTCGTGGACCGCCGCCATCCGCACACGTACCTGCACGAGATCATGGTCACGGGCCGCGGGAGCGCGGGTCCGGTCGCCCTGTCGGCGACGGCGGGTCGCGGCTTTGCGCCCTTCGGCACCGACGACCCCATGGTGCGTCCGCTCGTCAAGTTTCCCATCGACCACCACTTGGCGCAGATCCTCGAGCGCGCCGCTGTCATCGGGGCCGCGCGCGCCGGCATGATCATCGTCGAAGCCGGTGCCTTCGGCGGGGACGAACCCGCACATCCATCATCACTGCCAACGCTGGATCGCTTCGGCGACTCGTGGGCGATGCGTGCGACCGTGCTCCCCATCCCCTCGGTCGAGCTCCAGGGCAGCTATGCGCGTGTGGCCTCACCGGAAGATCCATCTGGTGCGGGGCTCGGCCAGCGCAAGCAGAGCGTGTCCGCACGAGCCGGTTCCGCAGACGGTGCGCGATACCTGCTCGCGGAGTGGGCGCGGACCGCAGCGAACGATCCCGCGCGCGACGCCGGCGTGTTCGCCTACGAGGCAGTGTTGTTCGAGGGAGCGTGGCGTGCCGGCCCACTCGGCATCGCCGTTCGCCTGGAGCAGAGCGAACGTCCAGAGGAGGACAGGCTCCAGGAGCCATTCCGCACTCCACGTCCGAGCGTGGACCTGAGCATCAACGGCATCACGCGGTGGCGCGTGGCCACCTTGCATGCCGCCGCGCCTGCCGTGACGCGCGGAGCGTTCACCGGGGTCCCCTTCGTCGAGGTCGCGCGCCTGTCGGCGATGCCACGCGACGCCCGCTCGCTCATCACTCCCGAGCGACTGTACGGAACGTCGCGTTTCTGGATGGTCACCGCCGGACTGCGGCTCGGCCTCGGGACACCGCTTGCACGCATGGGGCGATATGGGGTTGCCGATATCGGCGGCGCTCCCCTTGCCGGCATGGCAAGCACGCTGAACACCCCGCATGCCCACTGAATCGTCCGCGACGGCGCATCGTCGCGGCTCCCCGAATCCTCACTCCGTGCTTCGACCTTCACGCGTCACGATCGTGGTCGCACTGCTGGCTGGCTTGGCGTGCACCGGCGGTGACACGACGATCCCCGATACGCCCGTCACGTCGTCCACACCCGTGACCATGTCGGTCCTCGGCCGCGGCGATTTCAAGCCGGCGCGAATTTCGGCGGAGCTGGCCGTTCGCGGCAGCACCGCCTACAGCACCACCTGGGGGAACAGCACGTCCACGAGCGCTTTCTACATATGGGACGTGTCCGCAAACGCGCCAAGCCTCGTGGACTCCGTCGTGGTGGACGGCGCCCGCACGCTGGGTGACGTAGCCGTGAGTGACGATGGGTCCACGCTGGTGGTAGCCACGGAATCGGCAGGGTCGCTGGCCACCTATAGCCTGGCGGATCCCCGAAAGCCCGTGCTGCTGCGGCGCTTCGCGCCGACGCATGTCACCGCGGGGGTGCACACGGTGGAAATCGGGCGCGTGAATGGGACGTTGTATGGCTTCCTGGCGATCGACCCAGGCGGGGGTCAGCCGGCGCGGCTGGTCATCGTGGATCTTTCGAGTCCTGCATTTCCTCAGGAGATCTACACCATCACCATCGGCAACCCGTACGTGCACGACACCTTCGTGCGGGAGGGCATCCTCTTCCTCGCGCTCTGGAACGATGGCGTCGCGATCTGGGACATCGGCGGAGGAGGGAAAGGCGGCACGCCGGCGGCACCCGTCGAACTCGGTCGAGTGCGGACCGGGAACGGCGAGGTGCACAACATCTGGTGGCTCAAGGACCCCGTCACCGGCCTCACCCGCTACGCATTCGTGGGCGAAGAGGGGCCGGGGTCCATTGGCGTGTCATCGATTGGTGACGTCCACGTGGTCGACGTCAGCAGCATGAGCACGCCCAGGGAAGTGGCGTTCTACAGCGTGACTGGTGCCGGCACGCACAATTTCTCGGTGGACGAGGCGAACGGAATCCTCTATGCGGCGTACTACAATGGCGGCGTCCGCGCCCTGGATGCCCGCGGTGACCTCGGCACCTGTACCGACGCGCAGCGGTCCCTGCCCGCCAACAGCACCATCCCACTGTGCGACCTGCGCAAGATGGGCCGTGAGCTCGGCATCGGATTGCTGGATCAGGGCAACCAAGTGTATGTCTGGGGCGTCCAATACCAGAACGGTGCGGTGTATGCTTCCGACATGATCAACGGTATCTGGAAACTTCGCCCGGTTTCGCGCCCGTAGGGCTCCATGCAGGGTACTGCGGGACATCGGTGCCCCGATTTGCTACATTTCGCTGAAGACGGTCGCGCGTCCGCGCCTCCGGTGTCCTCCTCCAGAGGTCGTTCGATGCTCCGCCCCCGTACTGCGGCCGTCGCTTCGCTGCTGCTGCTCCCCATGGCCGCCGGAGGGTTTCTCCTCCAGGGTGGACCGATCCGTCCCACGCAACGACTGTTCGATCAGGTCGCCTCGATCGTGGCGAGCCGCTATGTCGATACGCTGAAGGACGCGACGATCTACGAGAAGGCCGCAGCGGGGCTGGTGCGCGAGCTCAACGATCCCTACAGCGAACTCCTCGCGCCGAAGGCCAACGAGGACTTCAATCGCAACGTCGGCGGCCGCTATGGCGGCGTCGGCATGGCGCTGGAGGAGCAGAAGAACACCGGTCCCATCCGCGTCGTCGTGAACCGCGTCTTTCCGCACACGCCGGCCGAAGAGGGCGGTGTCCTCGAGGGCGACCAGATCGTGAAGGTCGATTCGCTCGTCGTCACGGGGACAACGAAGATCGACAGCGTGACCAATGCACTTCGCGGTGTCGCCGGCACCACGGTTCACGTGACCTACGCGCGCCCCGGCGTGCCGGAGCCGATCAAGCTCTCCTTCAAGCGCGCGATCATCCACGTGCCGGCCGTGCCGTTCGCCACCCTGGTGGGCGACCACATCGGCTACATCCCGCTGCAGACGTTCAACGAGAACACCGCGGAAGAAGTCGAGGCTGCCGCAACGAAGCTCGTGGCCCAGGGCGCGAGGGGGCTCGTGCTCGACCTGCGCGATAATGGCGGCGGCATTGTCGAGCAGTCGCTCGCTGTAACCTCGCTGTTTCTCAAGGACGGCCAGCCTATCGTGAACGTGCGTGGCCGCAACACCCCCGACGAAGTCGCGCGCGCCTCGAGCGATCACCTCTCCTCGCAGCCGCCTCTCGTCATCCTCACCGATGGCAATACCGCCTCCGCCAGCGAGATCGTGGCGGGCGCACTCCAGGACCACGACCGCGCGCTGGTGCTCGGCACCACGAGCTTCGGCAAGGGCCTGGTGCAATCGCTCTTCCCGCTCGATGGCGGCTACGCCCTCAAGATCACGACCGGCAAGTGGTACACGCCGAGCGGCCGCAGCATCCATCGGGAGCGGAAGCTGCTGCCCGATGGCCGCCTCGTGGAGACAAAGCCGGACTCTTTGGAGACCGAAGCGGAGAAGCGCGCGCGGCCTACGTTCAAGTCCGACGCGGGTCGCACCGTGTATGGCGGCGGGGGCATCAGCCCCGACGTGATCGTGCCGGATGACACGCTGTCCACCGCCGAACAGGAGTTCTACCGCGCCGTGGCGCCGAAGGCGCAGGCCTTCATCACCACGCTGAATCAGTACGCGTTCGAGCTGAAGGGATCGCCGCGGGACTTCACGGTAACGCCGGCATGGCGGACGGAGTTGCGCCGCCGCCTTACGGCGGCTGGTGTCACCATCGATCCGAAGCACGAGGCCGTGGCGACCAAGCTGCTCGATCGCGAGCTGGATCGACGCGTCGCACGCCTCGTCCTCGGCGATGCGGGCGCGAAGCAGCGCTCGCTCGGAGAGGATCATCAGCTCTCGCGCGCGGTGGATCTCCTGACGGCAGCGCACACGCAGAACGCCCTCCTCGCGGCGGCACACACCCCAACGAGTTCGAACGCGCCGCAGAAGCGATAGGAGTCGGATAAATGGGCGCGGAGGCGAGGACCACGCTGCGGCTGGGCAAGGAGACATTTGCCGGCACGGCCCTTCTCGAGACCGACGAACTCCGCTTTCGCGGTGAGACTCGCCTTCGCATTCCGCTCGCCAGCATTCACGCCGTCGAAGTCCGCGGCGGTACACTGCGCGTGACGCACGCCGAGGGTCGTGCGGATCTCGACCTCGGCGAAGCCGTCGCGTCGCGATGGGCCCAGAAAATCCGGTCGCCTCGATCCCTTGCCGAGAAGCTCGGCGTGACGGATGGAATGCAGGTGGCGGTGCTGGGCGTGACCGATGCGCGGGTCCTGCAGGATCTTGCGAGCCGGGGCGCCATCCTCGTCACCGGCAAGGTGCCAACGGGAGCCTCCCTCGTCCTGTGGCGCGTCACGAGCGTCGCATCGCTGTCGAAGCTGTCGGCGATCACGAAGAAGATCGCGCGCACTGGTGCCATCTGGGCCGTGCACCCGCGCGGCGTGCCTTCGATTGCCGACACGGTGATCTTCACTGCGGCGAAGAAGGCGGGTCTCACTGCGACGAAGGTGGTGCGGTTTTCCGACGTCGACACAGCGGAGAAGCTCGTCATCCCGGTTGCCGCGCGTTGACCGCGTCTGACCGCAGCGACGGCAGTTCGGACGCACCGCGCGCCCCGGTGCCACACGCCATCGAGGTGTCGCGCAGTGCGCGCTACTACACGCTCGGGCCTACGCACGGCTTTCCGCGCGAAATCTGGTTCGTCTGCCACGGTTACGGCCAGCTGGCCGCACGCTTCATCCAGCAGTTCGCACGCCTCGATGACGGCAGCCGACTGATCGTCGCGCCAGAGGCGCTGTCGCGATATTACCTCGATCCCATCCCCGAGCGCCGGCACCAACGCACGCCGAGGGTCGGCGCGTCGTGGATGACGCGCGAGGATCGAGAGGCAGAGATCGTCGACTACGTGTCGTTTCTCGACCGCGTCGCCAGTGAAGTCAGGCACCGCATCGCCGGCGCTTCACCCCGTATCGTCGTCCTCGGTTTTTCGCAGGGCACGGCGACGGTGAGCCGATGGCTCGCTGCGGGCGGCCATCGGGCGGACGAGGTCGTGCTGTGGGGCGGCGCCATCCCGCCAGAGCTGGAACCCGCCGCGTGGTTCGAGCGATTGCAGGGGGCATCGCTCACGCTCGTCGCCGGCAACTCCGACGAATTTGCCACCCCGGGTGTCGTGGCCGCGGAAGGGGAGCGACTCTCCATGGCTGGCGTCAGCTACACGCTGCAGCGCTACAACGGCGGACACCTGATCGATGGGGATGTGCTCGAGGCGCTCGCCGGCAGTTTTGCCGGACACTGAACTGAGCGACCGTCTTCCGCACTATGTCCGTCGCGCGTCCCGCAGCCGCTCGATTTCCCGCCGGTCCTTCTTGGTGGGGCGCCCCTTCTCCTCGAACACGAACGCCGCGGGTGCGATGCGCAACTGCTCCGCAAGTCTGGCGCGTGTGGCCGCGCTGGCGGGCGTTTCCTCGTAGAGCGTCATCGCGCTACTGGCTGGCCCCCGTCTGTCACTCATCCCGCGCACGACCACCAGGTGCTCGTACGGTCCCAGTCGGATGCTGACTTCGTCGCCGATATGCAGCACTTTCGCCGGCTTGACGCGCTCCCCTCTCACGAGAACCTTGCCGCCGCCAATCGCGTCCGCCGCAAGCGCGCGCGTCTTGAAGAACCGTGCGGCCCACAGCCACTTGTCGATTCGCACCCCTCCGGCGTCGTCGTCGCCCGTTTCGCGCTTCTGCATTCGTCAAGATAAGGGATGGCCATCGGGTCCCTTGACGACGCGACGGGCGGGGATATATTTCGACATCGAATCATTCGACAACGATTCAATGCCAACTCACTACAAAGGCCCGCCCGACCACGTCCTGGCACTGGACACCTTCATCAAGCTGGCGCGCAGCGTCAACGCGATGCAGGCGATCCTGATTCCGGGGCTTCAGCGGGACTTCGGCCTGACCGAAAGCCAGTTCGCCGTTCTCGAGGCGCTGGTCCACCTCGGTGCCCTTTCGCAGGGGCAGCTCTGCCAGAAGATCCTGCGCAGCGGGAGTAACGTGACCACCGTGGTCGACAACCTCGAGCGCGATGGCCTGGTGACACGCCAACGCGACGAGGCTGACCGGCGGGTGCAGATCGTGGAGTTGACCGAGAAGGGGCGGGCGCTGGTGGACAGTGCGGTGCCGGTGCATGTGGAACGCGTTGCCCGGGCCATGCAAGTGTTATCGCCGGACGAGCAAAGGGAACTGGGCAGGCTGTGTCGGAAGCTCGGCACCGCCATTGCCCTCTGAACGGCGGAACAAAATGGCGAAGTCTGGCATTTTATTTCGATATCGCAATATTCTATAACGGAGTGTACAGAATGCGAACCAAGACGTTCGACAGGGACGTGGCCGTGATTGGAGCCGCCGCACAGGCGGCCGACCGGCGCCGCTCCATCCGCCAGTACGAGGATGCGCCCATTCCCGAGGCAGAGTTGCGCGAACTGCTCCGGCTCGCAGGGCGCGCGCCGTCGGCGTACAATGTCCAGCCGTGGCGCTTCGTCGTCGTGCAGGACAAGGCGCTCAAGGAGCAATTGTCCGCGGCAGCCTATGGACAACAGCAGATTCTCCGCGCGCCGGCCACCATCGTGATCTACAGCGACATGCAGTCGGCCCTCGAGCGGATGCCGGAGTCCATGCATCCGGACATGCCGCTGGACAAGCGCGATGCCGGTGTGGACAGCTTCCGCGCAACGTTCGCGAGCCAGTCGGTGGACGAGCGCGAAGGTTGGGGCGTCGCCCAGTCCAACATTGCCCTCGGCTACCTGCTGCTCCTTGCGGAGGCCGGCGGCTACGCGACGTCGCCGATGCTCGGCTTCGAGCCCGAAAAGGTGAAGACGCTGCTCGGCCTTCCGGCGCACGTCCGCATTCCCGCTCTCGTCTCCATCGGATATCCGGCCGAGGAGGGATTTCGGCCCCATCGCCTCCCGAGCGAGACGCTCGTGGAGTTTCGCTGACCTCGCACCATGACAGGCACCATGAACACGTCACCGGGCATCCACCATGTCACCGCGATCGCGGGCGACGCGCAGCAGAACGTCGACTCCTTCGCCGGTGTGCTGGGGCTTCGGCTGGTGAAGCAGACGGTGAACTTCGACGACCCCCGGACCTATCACGACCAGCTTCGCGCTCGGTACGGTACGTCCGCGCACGTGGGACGGCGGGGCGTCGCAGGGCATGCATCCCACGCCCGTGATCGACAGGGAATATTTCCGCTCGGTCTACTTCCGCGAGCCCGGCGGCGTGTTGTTCGAGGTGGCCACCGACGCACCGGGATTCACCGTGGATGAACCCCTCGCATCGCTCGGCACCACCTTGAAGCTGCCTCCCCAGTTCGAGTCCCGTCGGGCCGAGCTCGAAGGGATCCTCGCTCCGCTGTATCCCCCGCTTGCGCCGCCCGTGGCAATGGACGCCACGTCGGAGGCAGCCGCATGACCGCGCTCGACCTGCACGTGCACCGGTGGGAGCCGGCCACCCGGCCAGGCCTTCCGACACTGCTGCTCCTGCACGGGACGGGTGGCGACGAGAGCGACCTGTTGCCGCTGGGCCGACTCGTCGCACCCGGCGCGGCCATGTTGAGCGTGCGGGGAAACGTGTTGGAGCACGGTGCCCCGCGATTCTTCCGTCGGCTCGCCGACGGGGTATTCGACGTTCCGGACCTCCACCATCGCACGGAACAACTGGCCGAGTTCATCGAGGCGGCGGCTGAGCGCTACGGGTTCGACGCGTCGGGATTGTACGCCGTCGGATATTCCAACGGCGCGAACATCGCCGCGAGCCTGCTGCTTTCACGTCCCACAGTGCTGGCCGGAGGCGCGCTCTTTCGAGCGATGGTTCCCTTCGAACCGGACTCCACTCCCGAGCTGGATGGAAAGCGGGTGCTGATCAGCGCCGGGCGCTTCGACACGATGATTCCCCCCGCCGGCACCGAACGCCTCGCGGAATTGCTTCGCACAGCAGGCGCCACGGTGGACCTGGTCTGGCAGCCGACCTCGCACGGTCTCACGCAGGGCGACGTGGCGGCGGGGCGGTCCTTCTTCGCTGAATAAGTGATCGATTTGTACGTCCTCGGATTGACAGTCGCCTCGGGCGAATTAATTTACTGACCAGTCATTTATAAAGACCGGGAACTCGCTGGTCAGTCAATGATTTCCTCAACTGACCATAGAGTCATTAAACGACGGGTCATCAGCCTCGCATGTCCGAAACCGCAACCGAACCCCGCTGGCGACGCCTCCCCGAGGAGCGCCCAAAGCAGATCCTTGCCGCCGCCCTCGAAGTGTTCGCCGAGCGCGGGCTCGCCGCCGCCCGCCTCGACGACATCGCGAAGCGCGCCGGGCTATCCAAAGGGACCATCTACCTCTACTTCCCGAACAAGGAAGAGCTTTTCCGCGAGGTCGTGCGCACGTCGGTCGTGGCGTACATCGCGCGCGCCGAGGCCTTCCTCGAGAGTGAGCGCGATCCCGTAAGCTCGCTGCTCGTGTGGATGGACACTTACTGGGCCTGGCTCCGATCGCCGCTCTTTCCGGCCATGCACCGGCTGGTAACGTCCGAACTCACGAACTTTCCCGATCTCGCCGCCTTCTACGCCACGGAAGTCATCGAGCGCGCGCAGCGACTGGTGTGCGGCATGCTCGAGCAGGGCATGAACGCGGGCGTCTTCCGCCGCATGGATCCACTGGTCGGCGCCCGAATGCTCAGCGCGCTGTTCGTCACGCACGGGTTGTGGTTCCACCAGCGGCAGAGCTTCAAGTCGATTCAGCACATTCCGCCCGACGACATCCTCGCTCAGATCCGCGAATTCTTTCTCAACGCCATGCGTCCGGGATTACCCGGCGCTCCCCAGCTCGCCTGACATGAACTGCCATCCCTTACACCGTTCCATTTCCGCCGCAGTGGTGCTCACGCTGCTCGTCGCGCTCCTGGCCTTCCTGGCGCGATCCGCGTCCGCCCAACAGCCGGTTGCCGACAGCGTGGTTCGGCTCACACTCGGCGGCGCCGTCCGCATGGCGGCCCGTCAGAACGCCTCCGTGGAAGAGGCGGCCGCACGCATCGACGCGGCCCGGGCACGCGTGACGCAACAGCGCGCCGAGTTGCTGCCGAACGTGACCGGTGCGCTGACAGAACGCGGCTCGACGACGAACAGCGCGACGTTTCCGATCGAGTTCCCCACGGTGCCCGGACAACCCGCGCTGTTCGACCCGAATGGCACCATCCTCGGGCCCGTGAACACGTTCGACGCACGTGCACGCGTGTCGCAAGCGCTGTACGATCCCGCGGCGCGTACACGCATCCAGACGGCGCGTACCGGAGTGGCCGCGGCGAGCGCGGACCAGGCGAGCATCGCGGACCGCGCTGCGGGATCCGCTGCCAATGCCTATCTGTCGGTTCTGCGCGCCGATGCCGTGTTCACGGCCCGCCTCGCGGACTCGACACTCGCTGCAGACCTGGTGGGCATTGCGCAGGACCAGCTGAAGGCGGGCACCGGCATCGCGCTCGACGTCACGCGAGCGCGCTCGCAGCTCACCGGCGCGCGTACGCAGCTCATCGTGGCCCGCAACGAGCGCGACCGCACGCGAGTCGACCTCGCGCGCACCCTCGGGCTGCCGCTCGTCCGGCTCGAACTGGCCGACGAACTGGGCACCATGCCGGTGGGTGGATCGACGACGGAAGCCGCGGCGCTGGATGCGGCCTCGCGCAACCGGAAGGACATCCAGGCTATCGAGCTGCAGGCGCAGGCGGCGCGTCAGCAGGCGGACGCGATTCGCGCGGAACGGTTGCCCACCGTCGGCGTGTTCGCCGATGAAGGGCTGAGCCAGCGGAACGGTCGCAGCTACCTGCCGACCTACGATTGGGGAATCCAGCTGTCGCTCCCGATCTTCGATGGCTTTCGCCGCGAAGGGCGCGTGAGCGAACAGGTCTCCAATGCGCGCGACCTCGAGATTCGCGCGCGCGACCTTCGCGCGCAGGTGGACGCCGACGTCCGGACGGCGACACTCAACCTGCGGTCATCCGCCGAGGCGGTGGAAGCCGCGCGCGAGCGGCTCTCGCTCGCGGAACAGGAAGTTGCCCAGGCGCGCGAGCGGTTTCAGGCGGGAGTTGCAGGCAATGCCGACGTCATCACCGCCGCGCTCACGCTGAATACCGCCCGCACGCAGCTCGTTGACGCACTCACGTCGTACCAGACGTCGCGCGTGGCGCTCGCGAGGGCGCAAGGTTTGATCGCCACGATCGACTGAAGCTCGCTCCATCGCTTACCATCGCTGGACATCATATCATCTCGCACGCCCGCACACACCATGGCTACCGCATCACAGACGCAGGACGCCTCCAACCGTCCCGCCCTCGCCGCTACCGCCGAGCCGGCCCCGAGCTTTCGCGGCCGGATCGTCCTCGTCCTCGTCGCCCTCGCCGTCGTGCTTGGACTCGGCTGGGGCGTGAAGCAGTGGCTCTACGGGCGCTCGCACGAATCCACGGATAACGCGCAGGTGGATGGGCACCTCGTGCCCGTCCTCGCGAAGGTCAGCGGCTACGTGACCGTGGTGGGCGTGGCGGAGAACGACCACGTGCGCATGGACTCCACGCTCGTGCGTATCGACGAGCGCGAGTACGCCGTGAAGCTCGCACAGTCCGACGCCGACCTGGCCGCGGCGCGGGCCGCCGCGGGCGGGAGCGGCGTGGAGGGACAAGCCCAGGCGATGGTGCAGAACGCCACCGGCCAGCGGGCGGCGCTCGACGCGAACATCGTCGCTGCGCGCGCCAATGCCACGAAGGCCGAGGCGGACCTGTCGCGCATGCGCGAGCTTGTCGCGAAGCAGATCGTCTCACGGCAGCAGCTCGACGCCGCGCAGGCGGCCGCCGATGCCGCGCGCGCGCAGCTCGCCTCCGCCGAGCGCTCGGCCGGCGCGGCGGGCGCCGGTATCGTGAATGCGCAGGCGGGGGTGCGACTGGCACAGGCGCGGCTCGCGGGGGCCCAGGCGTCGCGCGACAACGCGCAGCTCCAGCTGTCCTACACGCGCATCACGGCCCCGGTGTCGGGGATCATCTCGCGCAAGCAGGTGGAAGTGGGGCAGCTCGTGCAGGCGGGCCAGCCGCTGCTCACCGTCGTCGCCGACACGGGCGTGTGGGTGACGGCGAACTTCAAGGAGACGCAGCTTTCCGACCTCAAGGTGGGCCAGCCCGTGGAGCTCGACATCGACGCGTATGGCGGATGCTCGGCGAAGGGGACGGTGGAGAGCCTGAGCGCGGCGACGGGTGCGAAGTTCGCGCTCCTGCCGCCCGATAACGCGACGGGCAACTTCACGAAGGTGGTGCAGCGCGTACCGGCCCGCATCAGGATCACGGAAGGCTGTGGTGCGGCGCACCCGCTGCGCCCGGGCATGTCTGTCTTTGCCCACGTCAGCACGAAGTAGTGACGGTCTGTACTCCAGCGCGTGTGATGGGGAACCTTGGCGCGACGCTCGACGAGATCTCGTGGGTGTCGACGGGCTACATCATCGCCAATGTCATCGTCATTCCGCTCGCGAGCTGGCTCTCCGGCTACTTCGGGCGCAAGCGCTACCTCACCGGCTCGATCCTGCTCTTCGTCGCGGCCTCGTTCTTCTGTGGCGCGGCCAGCTCTCTCGGTGGGCTGATCTTCTGGCGCGTGGTGCAGGGGCTCGGCGGCGGTGCGCTGCTGTCCACCGCGCAGTCGACGTTGTTCGAGGCGTTCCCGCCCAGGGAAGTCGGGATCGGGCAGGCGATGTTCGGCGTGGGCGTGATGGTGGGCTCGTGTCGCGCGGCGTCGGGCTCGGGCTGATCTTCGTGCCGCTCACGGGTGCCACGATGGCGGAGCTGCGCCCGGAGCAGCTGGCGCAGGGCACGGGCATGTTCAACCTCACGCGTCAGCTTGGGGGTTCGCTCGGCATTGCGATCAGTGCGACGCTGCTCTCGCGATTCACTGCGCAGTCGCGCGCGCTGCTGGCGGAGCACGTCGTGCGGGGCCATCCGCTGTCCGTCGCGCGCGTGGACGGCCTGGCGCGCGCACTGATGTCGAAGGGTGCGGATGCGCTGACCGCCAAGCAGGCGGCGCTCCAGATTCTCGACCGGCAACTGCAGGGTCAGGCGAGCGTGCTGGCGTTCTCGAAGCTGTACCTGTTCAGCGGCTTGGCGCTCATGTCGTCTCTTCCGCTGCTGCTGCTGTTCCGTTCGGGGAAGTCACGCGGACTGGGGCCCTCGGTCCACTAGCGACAGCGGCTCGGCGCGCGCCTTCGCTCAGGAATCGGACGCGTAAACCTCGACCTCGGCCCGTCCGTCGCGACCGTAGCGGACGTACATGAGCCATGGGCGGCAGCACACCTGGCAGTCTTCGACGTACTCCTGGTCGTCACCGCTGCCCGGATCCAGTGCGATCTCGTTCGCCTCGCCGCAGTGCGGGCACTCGACAATCGCCTCCGTTTCCGCGGTGCCATCGCCGCGCGGAAACTCCGACTCGATCTCGTGCTCGGTCCAGCCGTCCTCCTCGGTGTCACCCATGGCGACAAAATAGCGCCGGGTCCGCGAGGTGGCAGGGTTGTCCTCTCAAACTGAAACACCCTCGTCCTTCGCGGGGGACAGCCATGGCGGACGTTGTTCGTCAACTGCTTGCCGGCGAACGAGTTGACGATGCGGTGTGATACGGCTCACGCAATGCCTGACGGGTTCCCGACCGATCGAACTCCAGGAGCTCACCCATGTCACGACGTCACCTGTCCGCCCGCTTCAGGATCGTCGCCGGTGCGACGTTACTGCTCGCTGTCAGCGCCTGCTTCAGCAAGCGCGTGACGCGCATCGAGCCCTCCGCCGTCACGGACCTCTCCGGCCGGTGGAACGATACCGATTCCCGACTCGTCGCCAACGAGCTTGTCGAGCAGGCCCTCTCGGCCGGCTGGGCGAAGCGGTACACCGACCTCCATGGCGGCGATGCGCCGCCGGTCGTGGTCGGCGCGTTCACGAACCGCACGCTCGAACACATCGCGGTGGGCACGTTCGTGAAGGACATCGAGCGCGCGCTCATCATCACGGGCGCAGCGCGCATCGTCGCCTCCGGGACGGAGCGGCAGCAAGTGCGCGACGAGCGCGCAGACCAGCAGCAATACTCGCGCGCCGATACGCGGTCGCATCCCGGACAGGAACTGGGCGCCCGCTATGCTTTGACGGGCGAGCTGCAGGCCATCGAGGACGTGGACGGACGCGAACGCGTGGTCTACTACCAGGCGGACGCTTCGCTCGTGGACCTCGAGACGAACACGAAAGTCTGGGTGGGCCAGCACAAGATCAAGAAGTACATCGAGCGTGCCCGCTTCGGCCTCTGACCTTCCACCGGACCACCGACAATGCCCCCCTGCGGAATTCCTCAGCTCGCGCCGACGGTCTTCATCGGCGCCCTCTTCGCCGCGTCCTGCGCCAATCCCAAGCGCGTGGATGAACGCCCGATCGCAGTGATGCGCAACGGCGACCTCGTTGCGACACCAGTCCACGCCATCGACGCAGCGACCACGCAGGCGCTCGACGCGCAGATCGCCGGGCGGGAGCGGCGCGATTCGATCACCGTCGCCGCGCTGGCGAACTGCGCGCCCGCTACGTGCGCCGCCCTCGGACGCGGCGAGCTCGCGCTCGGCATGACCGAAGCGCAGACGCTTGCTGCCACCCGCTCAACGGACATCGCGTGGGTGGTGCGGCGCGGTGGTGACGTCACCGTCCTCACGCCGCGCGACGGCGATGCAGTCCGCGATGCATCGGGCGTGGTGGCACTCGTCCAGCTGGTGGGTGGTACGGTGTCGAGCGTGACGTATCGCGAGCCGCAGGGACTCCGCACCCTGAGTCGCGCGTCGGACGCGAGCGACGCGGGCCGCGTCCGCGCCGCCGCGCTGGTGCAGGACGGCGATGCGCTCGCGGCGGCAGGCGACTTCACCGCAGCGCTCGACCGGTACGATCGTGCGAGCGTCGTGGATCGCGCCGGCCCCGACGTGCAGTACAAGATGGCGACCGCGCTCGACAAGCTGCTGCGCCCCCGTGAGGCCGAGTTGCGTTATCGCCTGTTTCTCAACCAGCTGGAGATCCAGAAGATCGACGCACAGGGCAACGCGAATGCGAAACTGGCCGACGCGATCGTCCATGCGCGCGAGCGCCTCGTGCTGCTCGAACGCAAGTAGCACGGGCCGGGACGCCTCATGCGCATGCCCACCAGCGCGCAGACGCTCCACCTCAGCCGCATTGCCGCCGTCGCCCTGCTGCTCGGCACGTCGGCCTGCGGCACCCTGCGCGCGACCATGGACGCGTACGCGACGGGCCCGCGCGGCATCGCGCGCCCGCCGCAGCAGTTGCGCGATGCGCTTGCGGAGTCGGACTTCCCGCGAGCGCTCGCCTGGCACGAGGATGACGATCTGCTGCGGCAGCTCGGCATTGGCGTGAGCCGTTACTACGCCTTGCAGTTTGCGCGAAGTGCTGCCGTGATGGATTCCGCCGCCATGCTGGCGGACGACCGGATCACGACGAGCATATCGGGCAACGCGCTCGCGCTGCTCACCAACGACCTGGCGCGGCCATACCAGCCTCGCCGCACGGAGCGGTTGTTCATTCCGTACTACGGCATGATGTCGTATGCGCGCACGGAGCAGTGGGAAGACGCGGCCGTGGAGGCGATGAGGCTGGGTGCGCTCCTGGCGGAGTATGCCGGCGACAGGACTGACGCGGAGCGTCGCGTGCATGCGACGCTGCACTACCTCACGGGCGTCGTGTTCGAACGCGCTGGCGAGCGTGACGAGGCACAGGTGGCCTACCGGCTCGCGCAGAGCCTCGTGCAGGACACGGATACGCTTGCACGACGCACACCGGCGGGGACTGGCGACGTGGTGGTGGTGGTGGAGCGGGGGTTCGTGGCGCATCGAACAACCGAGACGATCAACCTGTTCCTCCGCGATGACGATCGCGACGCGCTGCACACTGGCGAGGAAGGACCCATGTCGCGCATGGCAGCACGCGTGGCTGACCGCATCGACCACGCCTCACGCAGCGATGGCCCGCTGATCGTTGCCGCGGATGGTCGTCATGGCCACCACGACCCCGGCGAGGACGCCGGCTACTGGTTGTCCGTGGCGTTCCCGTTGGTGCGGCGCGGCCGCCCGCTCGTGGCCGTGCCGGACGTCGTCCTCGACGGCGGAGCGCAGCCGGTAATGCGCCTTGCCTCACGCCTCGATGACGCGACGGAAGCCGACGCCGCGCGCGAGCGCAACGCATTGGTCATCCGCGCGGTGACGCGTGCGGCCGCGAAGTACGCGGTGGCCAAGGCGGTGAAGGATAAGCACGGCGAGGTGGCGGGCTCGATTGCCAACATCGGCGCGTCACTGCTCGAACGCGCCGACATTCGCTCGTGGCACCTGCTGCCGCAGGAAATCACCATCCTGCGCATCCACGCAGTTCCGGGATCACACGAGCTGCAGCTCGATCCCGGTTCCGGGGCGCCTGCGGTGCCGCTGGGCACCATCAACGTGCGCGCGGGCAGCGTGGTGATCACCACCGTGCGCCTCTGGCACGAGCCCGTGACGCCCACGCTCGCCTCGCACCGGTAGACGCCGCCGCGAAGTGTGACCGCGGCTGGTGTGCCCTCTCAGCGGGACGTGCACGACTCGTGACGGCCGGCGCCGATGACGCGATCGGCGCGACCCGACACCATGGCGAAGTGTCCTCCTGCGTACCGCCGGGCAATGTGCCAGATTCCGGCCGCCACGACCCTTCGTGTATCGCGGCGCCGTGCAGCAGGCACGTCGCGCGATCGCGAACTCGCCCGAGGACCGCGTGCATCCCTTCCTGATCCTGCTCATTGGCATGGTCGTCATCCTCGGCGCCATCATCGGGCTCAGGCTCAATGCGTTCCTCGCGCTCATCAGCGCGGCGATCATCGTGAGCTTCCTGGCGCCAGGCGACGCGGCATTGCGGATGGAGCGAGTCGCGCAGGCATTCGGCCGGACGTCAGGCAGCGTGGGCATCGTGATCGCGCTGGCGGCGATCATCGGCGCCGCGATGGCGGAGAGCGGCGCCGCGGACCGGATCGCCGGCACCTTCGTCGAGATACTGGGCGAGCGACACGATGCCGTCGCCCTGGGGGTGACGGCGTTCATCCTTTCGCTACCCGTCTTCTTCGACACCGTCTTCTTCCTGCTCGCGCCGCTCGCGCGCTCGATGTACGGCCGGACGCAGCGCCACTACCTGAAGTACCTGCTGGCCATGACCGCGAGTGGCGTGGCGACGCACACCCTCGTGCCGCCTCATCCCGGACCGCTCGCCGTGGCGGACGTGCTCGGCGTGGACCTCGGCATGATGATTCTCATTGGGGTCGTGATTGCCCTCCCATCGGCCGTCGTGGGATTTCAGTTCGGCCGCTGGGTCGACCGGCGCATGCCGATTCCGATGCGGCCGATCGCCGGCGCAGAGGTCGTTGCGCCGCCGGCAGGTGATCTGCCTCCGCTCGCCCTCGCGGTGCTTCCGGTGCTCATGCCCGTGATCCTGATCTCACTCGGTACCATGGTCGAGGCACTACGCGTCCGTGCGCCAGCGCATGCGGCCTTCTGGGACGCGGTGCGTCCCGTGACTGCCGTGATTGGCAACCCGAACTTTGCGTTGCTGATATCCGCGGCTGCCGCGATCGTGCTCTATCGCGCCCACCGCCGTCCGTCGCGCGCCGAGATGGCGACAATGGTGGAATCGGCGCTCATGGGCGCTGGCGTGGTCATCCTCATCGTCGCGGCCGGCGGCGCGTTCGGCGCCATGCTGCAGGCGGCGCAGATCGGGTCGGCCATCCAGGCGTTGTTCGCGAGCCGCGGCGGCGCCTCCGGCACGAGTGTCCTGTTGCTCGCCTTCGCGGTGACCGCGGTGCTGAAGGTGGCGCAAGGGTCCAGCACCGTCGCGATGATCACGGCGGCGGGAATGATGAGCGCCATGATCAAGGGCGTGCCGTTTCCGTTCCACGTCGTCTACCTGGGCGCCGCCATTTCCTCCGGCTCGCTCATGGGATCCTGGATGAACGACGCCGGCTTCTGGGTGTTCAGCAAGATCGGTGGTGTGACCGAGGTCGAATCGCTGCGATCGTGGACGCCGCTGCTGATGATCGTGGGCGCGACGTCCATGGTCACTACGCTGCTGATGGCGACCTTCCTCCCGATGCGCTAGCGATCGGCGCTACCGCACGTCGTCGCGCGAACGCTGGCCATCGAGCAGCCGCCAGATCCCACGCGTGTTTGCGTCGCGCAGGTCCTCGGGCAGCGCCGCATCCGGAAAATTCTGGAAGGAGATCGGTCGCACGAAGCGGAAGATTGCCGCGCTGCCCACGGAGGTGGAACGCGAATCCGTGGACGCGGGATAGGGGCCGCCATGCTGCATCGCATGTCCCACCTCCACGCCGGTGGGGTAGCCGTTGAAGAGGAGGCGGCCGACCTTGCGTTGAAGGATTGCGACGAGGCCGCTGTGCGCGCGCAGCTCGTCGGCAGTGCCATGGATCGTAGCCGTGAGCTGCCCCTCGAGCTGTTCCGCGACGCGCTCCATTTCTGCCGCGTCGGTTGCCGCTACCACCACCGACGCCGGGCCGAACATCTCGTCTCGCAGCTCCGGCCGTTCGACGAACCGACTCGCCTCGACTCGCAGCAGCGCGGCTGTCGCGCGGTGCGCGCTGTCCGACGCTCCTCGCGCTACCACGAATGCACCGTGCGACACGGCGCGCTTCACGGCGGCATCGTAGCTCTCGGCCAGCTGCGGATAGAGCATCACGCTGGCCTCGGCGGCGTTGATCCGCTCCCCCAGCGCCTGCGCGAGGCCGTCCAGGGCCGCGCCGCCGACGCCGACGACCACGCCGGGATTCGTGCAGAACTGGCCCGTGCCCATGGTGATGGACGTCGCGAGGTCGCGCGCGAGGACTTCCGTGCGCTCGGCCGCGGCCGCAGAGGGCAGCAGGAACACCGGGTTGATGCTGCCCATCTCCGCGTAGCAGGGAATCGGCTCCGGCCGCGCGGCTGCGGCGTCGAACAAGGCTCGGCCGCCACGCAGCGAGCCCGTGAAGCCCACGGCGCAGATGCGCGGATGGCGCACGAGCGCGAGCCCCACCTCGTGCGACCAGCCGTGCACGAGCGAGAGCACCCCGCGAGGGATGTCGCAGGTTTCGGCAGCGCGGTCGATGGCCCGGGCACAGAGCTCGGACGTGCCTGGATGCGCCGGATGCGCCTTGCACACGACCGTGCAGCCCGCAGCGAGCGCGGACGCAGTGTCGCCGCCGGGTACAGAGAACGCGAATGGAAAGTTGCTCGCCCCGAACACGGCGACAGGTCCGAGCGGAGCGAGCATGCGCCGAAGCTCCGGTCGTGGCAGCGGCGCGCGAGAGGAATCGCCGCGATCGATGCGCGCATCCACCCACGATCCCTCGTCGAGCAGCTCGGCGAACAGGCGGAGTTGTCCGACGGTCCGCGCGCGCTCGCCCTCGAGTCGGCCAATCGGGAGTGCGGTCTCGAGGTGCGCGCGCTCGATGAGCTCTGCGCCGAGCGCGACGAGCTCGTCAGCGATGGCGCGGAGGAAGTGTGCGCGTTGCGACGACGAGGTCCGCGAGTAGATGCGGAATGCCGCCTCGGACGCTTCCACCGCGCGCTCGATCTCCGCGGCGGTGGCTTCGTGAAACGCCGGTTCCACTTCGGTGCCCGAACGCGGGTCGATGCCACGAAACTGCGTGGCACCTTCCGCGCTGGGCGTGCCACCGATCAGGTTGCCGCCGACGAGCTGCATGTCATCTCCTTTTCATCATTCTTTGCGCCTGGCGGCTCCGGATACGGACCGCAGCTTTGAAATATGACTCGATCACCCCTCGTCGCGCCTGGCGTAGGTGCTCGACATCACGGACGACCGGTCATGTTCGCCATTCCGCCCATCGGCATCCTCGAGAACGTCGTCGAGTAGCCGGTGCACGCGTCAGCGGTGTCGGCGGCGCGGCGCTTCCCACCGGCCGCTGCGCGCAGAGTTGAACAGGGCATCGAGCACCGACATGTTGCCGATCGCGTCCTCGAGCCCCACCGGCACCACGCCGACCCCGCGAACCGCCTCGGAGAAGCGCTCGCCCTGCAACCGGTACTGGTTCACGGCAGGCAGGGTGATCGTCTCCGCGCCTGCGCTGGCCAGCCGCTGGCCATCGTCCACGAGGATGCGACACGCGTGGTCGCCCGCGGGATTGAAAGGGACCTCGATCGCGATGCGCCCCTCGGTACCGAACACCTGCATGCCCTGGAATGGCACGAGTTGCGTGCCGCACGTGAACGACGCATGGCCGGACGGGAAGCGGAGCAGCGCGGACGCGATGCGGTCGACCTGCATGTCGGGATCCCGCTCGATCGAGGCCACCACTTCCACGGGTTCCTCGTCGAAGAGCCAGCGAGAAAGCGTCACGAGGTAGCACCCGATGTCCAGCAACCCTCCGCCTCCGTAGTCGAGACGACTGCGGATGTCGTTCGCGTCCCGGCGGAAATAGCTGAAGTGCCCTGTCACGACGCGCAGCTCCCCGATGCGTCCCTCCGCGATCAGCTCGCGTACTGCTGCCCACTGCGGATGCGCGCGCACCATGAACGCTTCAGCGACCTGCACCCCGGTGCGATCGCGCACCTCGAGAAGCCGTTCCGCGTCCGACGCTGACATTGCGAGCGGCTTTTCACAGAGGACGTGCTTGCCGGCTTCGGCGGCTCGAATGGTCCAGGGAACGTGCAGGTGGTTGGGCAGCGGATTGTAGATCGCGTCGACGTCGGGATCGCCAATGAGCTCCTCGTACGAGCCGTACGCGCGCGAGATACCCAGCGTGTCCGCCGCGTCGCGGGCCCTGGTGATGTCGCGTGACGCGATGGCGACGACCGGCGTGTGCGGGCTTTGCTGCATCGCGGGAATGACATCACGTAGCGCGATGTGCGCGGTACCCAGGACGCCCCATCGCACGGGCTGATGTTCCACGGGAACGGGAGTGAGCATACGTCGCGTCGCCATGGCGTGGAGTCTGGTGGAGTGCTCACCGCCGCGACAGGGGTCAACGCGAGGAGCGGAGCCAGCGTAGTCCCAGCATGCCACAATGGACCAGCATCGCCCTTCCCGGCGCCCCGCCGCCCAAGGGACCGTACAGCCCGGCCGTCCGCGCCGGAGGATTCGTGTTCGTCAGCGGACAGACACCACGCGACCCCGTGACGGGATCGCTGGTGGGAACCGATGTCGCATCGCAGACGCGCCAGACACTGTCCAACGTGCAGCGACTCCTCGCGGAAGCCGGCGCGAGCATGGCCGACGTGGTCAGCGTGGTCATCTATCTCGCGAACGTAAAGGACTGGGAGGCGATGAACGCCGTCTACACGGAATTCTTCGCGCCGCCCTTTCCGAGTCGCACCGCAGTCGGCGCTGCGCTGCGCGACATCCTCGTCGAGATCAGCGCGGTGGCGTGGGTCGGCCCTTAACGACGACGGGACGATGGCGTCTGCCCGGTGGAGCGCGATGGTGCGCCCAGATTCACTGGAGGTACGATGTACAAGTCTCGTGTTATTGCACTGATCATCGCGTCGATGGTTGCGACGGCGTCTTTTGCGGGGGCGCAGGCCACCGTTCCGTCTTCCGCTGCGCCGGGCGCGCGACAGGCGCGAGCGGAACGTGCCGGCCATGAGCGACTCCTGCGCGGCGTGAACCTGAGTGCTGCGGAAAGGGCGCGCATCAAGGAGATTCGTGCGCAGAACAAGACGCAGGTCAAGGCGCTCCACAGCTCGCTCGCGCCCGCACGCGCGCAGGCCCGTGCCGACCGACAGAAGGGAGATACGGTGGCTGCGCGCGCTGTCCTGGAGCGGACGAAGGAGGACAGGGAGACGCTTCGTGCACTGATGCAGCGGGAGCAGGCCGATGTCCGCGCGGCGTTTACGCCGGAGCATCAGCGTCAGTTCGACGCCAACCTCAAGCAGGCCGGGCAACGCGGTGGCGCCTGGAACGGTCGCCGGAAGGGAAAGGGTCGGAAGGCATCGGCCTGAGAGAAATCACGCCACGCATTCTTCCACCAACACTCTCCGACATTCCTGCGTACTGTCTGGTGATAGCGAGGGAGAAATGCTGGGCGCTGGTGGGGCGCACTGCACGAACCCGAGCGACCGCAAATGGGTCGATGGCACTGCCATCGGCCCATTTGTGCGTCCGGCACACGAAACGTGCGCGGCCATGCCGCGACCTGCATCACCGTCCGGGCGCCGAGTCTGGCACGACTCGTGAGTGCCTGCAGCGCATGAACTCGACAGCGATGTATCTGGCGGTCGCGATCGTATCCGCGGCGTGCAGCACTGGCGCCGAAGGTACGCCGGCCGAGCGGGGCGGTGACGTGGTGCTGGTGAATAATAAGCAGGCACAGATCACGACCGATCCACTCGCGGCGCGCGCCGATTCACTCGTGCGCGCCGGCCGGCCGTGGCGCGCGACCGCGTTGCTTGCTTCACGGCTCACTTCTCCGCAGACGGCATCGCCGGAGTTGCGGCTCGTGGGCGCGCGCGCGGCAGCCGGATGGGAAGGATGGACGGAAGTCGATCGGCTCCTGCAAGGCGCCTCGTGGCTGGACAGTGCGTACGGCGGAGAGGGTCGCGAGCTGCTCGTGCGGAGCGAGCTCGAGCAAAATGTGGATGCCCTCGCCGACGCCCGTCTCGCGCTGTCGGACGCTTCCAGCGGTGCCAGCCGCATGACGCGCGAGGTCCTGCTGGCTCGCGCCCACGATCGCGCGAACGCCCGTGACAGCGCCGGCGCCCACTATCTCTCAGCGGCGTCCCGCCTGCCGCGTGTTGCGGACTGGCTCGTGCTCCGCGCCGCCGGGGTCACCGCGGACAGTGTCGCCCGTGCCGCGCTGGCGGCTCGAATTCGCAATTCCGCAGCACGTGCGCGAATCGTGTCCACCGACGCACAGGCGCGGGAGCGCTCAGGTGACCTCGTCGGCGCGGCGAATGCATTCCGTCGCGCGGGTGATGTTGGTTCCGCGTTCCGCGTCGAGGCGCAGGGCGCAACAGATGCCGCGGCGCGCAGTGCGGTGGCGGCGCGGATCGTCGCATGGCTGGCGAAGTCGCCGAGCGCGCCGGACGCCCGTCAGGCCCTGGACGTGCTCGACAAGCTCGGCCCGCTCACCCCGGCCAGCGACCTGGTCGCCGCGCGCGCGGCCGCTGTGGCGGGATCGGCGGCACGCGCCGCGGCAGGATTCGGGCGCGCGGCTTCCGCGAGTCCACTCTCGGCGACGGATCGCATGACCTACGCGTCCGTGCTCGCGCGCACCGGGAAGGTTGCAGACGCCATTCGCATGTACGCATCGCTCGCCGGCGAGCCGAGCCTCGCACCGCTCGCGGCGTACCAGCGTGCGCGCCTGCAGGTCCAGGGTGGTGATGGAGCGGGCGGACGTGCGGCGTTGCGAGACATCGCGCAGCGGTACGCCACGGTACGGGGTGCGGCAGCACCTGCGCTATTGCTGCTCGCCGACCTTCAGGTGGACGACGGGGACCTCGCGGGCGCGTCGCAGTCGCTGGCGCAGCTGGCGACTCACTACCCCACGGCGGCACAAGCCCCATTGGCGCGTTTCCGCGGCGGACTGCTGGACTGGAACTCGTCCGCCACGCACGCGGCGGCGGCGTTCGACTCGCTCGTGACACTCTATCCGCGCGATGAGGAAGCGAACGCCGCGCGGTACTGGGCGGGTCGAGCGTACGAGAAGGCAGGGCGCCACACGGACGCCGTCGCGAGATGGCGCGCGATTCTCGCTGCGTCGCCGCTGAGCTACTACGCCGTGCGCGCCGCGGAGCGGCTGCACGACGGCGCGTGGACGCCACCTACGGGAAGCGATTCCGCCGCACACGTTGCCAGCGTGGATTCCGCGGTCCAGCGGATCGCTGCACTGCGCATGCTGGGGATGGACGTGGAGGCGCGCTTCGAGGTCGATGCGCTGGCGGACCGTGGAACCCGGGTGGCCGCGGACGCGCCGGCCGTGGCGCAGGCGCTGGTACAGGTCGGCGAACCGTCGCGGGCGCTGCGCATCGCCCTCGCCGCCATCGATCATGGGACGGCCACCCGCGCATTGTTTCGCGTCGCGTACCCGGTGCTCCACGATGATGCGCTCGTGGAGGAGTCGAGGCGGAACGGTCTCGACCCGGCGCTCGTCGCTGGCCTGATCCGCCAGGAGTCGAGCTGGAATCCGCACGCGGTATCGCCCGCCGCCGCACGGGGATTGATGCAGTTGATGCCCAGTGTCGGCGCCGCCATCGCGGCGAGCCACAAGTACCCCCTGTGGAATCCCGCGCTGCTGTTCGAGCCCGACGTCAGCATCGAGCTGGGCACGGCGCACCTCTCGTCGAGCCTGCGGCGCGACACGCCGCCGGAGCGCGCACTGGCGGCCTACAACGCCGGCGCGTCGAGAGTCGCGCGCTGGTCATCGCGCCCGGGCGTGGAGGATGCCGAGCTGTTCACGGAATGGATTCCCTTCACCGAGACGCGGGACTATGTCCGCCTCGTGCTGCGGAATGCCTCGGTGTATCGTGCGCTGTATGGCTTGAAGTAACGCGTGGCTCGACTGGTCACGCACGATGCGCAACGACGCGGCGTTGCAGCGCGAACGAGAAACGGCCGAAGCGCAGCGCGCTCCGGCCGTTCTCTACGTCGTGATCGTCCGACGCACGTTACCAGCCTGGGGCCAGCTGGAGTCCGAACACCCAGTTCTTGTTGGGCCGCTGAAACGGATGTGCCCAGTACGCCTCGATCACGGCGTAACCCAGCAGGTTCGCGCGCGCCGATATGCCGGTGCTGATGACCGGCGTCTGGAAGTTCGCGGCGTTGGTGTTGAGGGTGAAGGGCCGATCGGATTTCCACGCCTCGCCAGCATCCACGAACGGCGAGATCGTCAGCGGCAGGTAGGGGAAGTTGAATAACCCGTACTCGGGTACGCCCAGGACCGGGATGCGGATCTCGGCGCTCACGACAGCCAGTCGACTGCCGAGAAGCCGATCGAAGACACGACAGTCGCTCGCCGAGCACTCGCTCTGGTCGAACGAGCCGACGCTGTAGCCGCGCATCAGGGTTTCCTCGCCGAGGAACAGCGGGTACATCCGCGTCGAATCGTCGCTGCTGCGGCCGTAGCGGCCGTAGTGCAGGCCGCGGAAGGCGAACGTGATGGGGCGGGCGAAGAAGTACTTGCGATAGTCCGCGAGCAGGGAGCTGTAGGTAAGCGTGCCGACAGTGGGTGACACCTCGAAGCGAAAGCGCTCGCCCTGGATCGGGTTGGTGAACGCCGAGTAGGAGTTGTCACCCACATAGGCCATCGTCCCCGCGGCGTAGTAGACGGGAGGGTACGAATCCACGCTCCGGACAGTCTGGGCGACGGGATAGCCGTTCTGGTAGATGACGCTCTGGATCTGGGTACTGTAGCCCACCCGGGTGGCGTTGGCTCCGAACTCGACGCGTCGCGTGGACGAGAAGGGATACGCCGTGCTGATGCCCGCCTGGTCGAGGAAGATCCGCTGCAGCACCAGGTCCTGCGAAATCACACCGGTCGATGACTGCGATGCCCCGTAGTAGCCGTACTGATACGGGATGTGCTCCACCGAGGCACCCCAGTTCCACCGGTTCTTCAGGTTCGCATACTGGACCTGCCCACCGATGTCCTGCACCGTGCCGTTCGCCTGCACTGCCACGCCGATCTGGCGGTCGCTCAACTGGTCGCCGAAGAGGAACGAAACACCGCCCGCTACGCCCGTGCCGAACGGCCCGCCGGCCGAGACGCCAATGGATGGCTGTCCGACGGCGTCGAGTGCGAACGTGGAGTGGTACGGGGCGATGGTGAAGTCAGCGCCGCTCACGAGTCCCGTGAGCGGGTCCTTCAGGTAGTTCGTCACCGTGGCGCGCCCGGGGGTATCGCCGGGAGGCAGCACGCCGCCGGCAGCGACCAAGGGGGCGTTTGGCGTCATCGGCTCACCACGCGTGCGCGATGCGTCGAGCGCATAGACCGCGTACCCCTGATCCTCGAAGACCGAGAAGAGCATGCGACCGCTCGACGGCGCCACGGTGAGCGCCGGCGAGGTAGCGGTGATGCCGCTCACGCCGGTGGACAGGCGCGTCACGCGTGACACGGCGCCACTCGCGAGCTCCAGCCGGTAGATGTCGCAGAACCCGTCCTGGTCGCTGATGAAGAACAGGCTCCGGCCGTCCGGCGAGTACTGCGGATTGAGGTGCTTCCCGTGCGCGAACGGCGAGTAGACATTGATCTGCCCGCTCGCGACATCGATCGTCGCGAGCTGCAGGTCGGAGAACGTCAGGGTCTCGAAGTTCGTGGACGGACCGCGATCGCTGGAGAACGCGAGCGTCTTGCCATCCGGCGACCAGGTCGGCTGGATGTCGCCATACCGGTCGTTCGTCAGCTGCCGCACCGTGCCTGCCGCGATGTTCATCAGGTACAGGTCGGCGATGCCGCCCTGCTGTCCCGAGAACGCGATGGTCTGGCCGTCGGGTGACCACGCGATGTTGGAGATGGCACCGACGCCGGGAACGCGGATGCGGCGCTCGATATTGCCAGAGTTGACGTCGAGCAACGCGATCTCATGATTGCCTTCGGCCTGCGCGATGAACGCGAACTTGCGGTTGTCCGGCGACCACGCGCCCGACGACGAGATGAAGGTGATGGCGTCGAAGTGCGAATTGCTGGTCGGGCCCGCGAGCTTCTTGATCACACGGCCGGTCTGCGCGTCCGCGACGAACAGCTCGATCTCGAACAAGCCACGCCGCGCGAAGAACGCGACGAGCTTGCCGTCCGGGCTCACCTGCGGCGCGAGGTTCATGTCGCCGCTCTTGCGGTCGATCTGCAGGATCGGATCACCGGCCTGGTTGGGGCGGGTGCGTCCCTCGAGCATCGGGAGGTACGCGCGCCGCGTCGACGCGATCCAGTCCTTCGACAGAGAATCCGTCGACACGCCAAGGACGCGCCGGATGCCGTCCTCGAAGCCGACGCGCAGCGATGTGCGGTAGACGTCCACCACGGCGCGGTCGCCCCAGCGCCCGCCGACGTACGCCCAGAGTGCCTGTCCGTAACGATACGGGAAGAAACGCGGATCGGTGTTCAGCTGGTGGATCGTGGGCAGCTTCTCCCGCTCGGCGGCATCGCGCAGCCACATCGCGGTGAGCGGATTGTCGCGGCCGAGGGAGAAGTACTCCGCCATGCCTTCGATGAGCCAGAGGGGCAGGGTGTTGAGCCGCTGCAGGCCGCCCGGCCCCGATTCCGCCACACTGTACTGGAATACGTGCACGAGCTCGTGGCCCAGCACGTGGTCGTTGTCCGCGTAGATGCCGGTGAACGGCATGACGACACGCGTCCGCAGGCCTTCCGTGACGCCGCCCGTTCCTTCCGTGAGCTCCTCACCCACGACGTTCGTCTGTTGGAAGTCGGGCTGGTCGGCATAGAACACCACCGACTTGCGGTCGAAGGTGTGCCGGAAGCTGTCGGAGTGTCGGGCATACCAGCGCTCGGCCATGCGGCCGGCGTCGTGCACGACGAGCGATTCGGCCGGATAGAAATACAGGTCGAAATGCGGCGTCCGCATGATGCTGAAATCGAAATGCTCGTACTGGACCTTGTTGCGTCCGAAATACTGTGCTCCCCCGCTCGCGGGGAGTCCAATCAGGAGCGCACCCAGCAACGCAAGCAGCGTCGCTGGGCGGGGAGCCATACGGGTCATCGTTCAGTCCCGCGGTATTACCGCTACTGAGGGTCGGATCGAAGGCGCCGCAGCGGCGTCTCCACCAAGCTGGTGGGGCAAAGTTGGTGCCCCGTGCGAAGCCGTTCCTGTCGGGCGAACCGCTGTCAGGTCGCCAAGCGTCCTGCGATAGCGACGGGTGAGGAGATCCCCTCCAGCCCGCTATAGGTAACCTCAGTGGAAGAGCAGCCGGCCACAAGCTGTTGCCCGTCCCCGAGAGTCGGTTCAATATCTAGACACGATGCGAACTCTTCCCCCTGTGCCGACGGATGACCGCGCGTTGCGCGACCGCTTCGGGCCTCTTCGCTCGACAGACGCCGATGCCACGCTGCGGCACAAGGCGGCTGGCTACGGGGTGCTCGTCGCAGGCATCGCGCTCGGGGTCGTGCTGGCTGCCAGCCTCGCGGGAGGCGTACCGTCGGTAGGGGCTGTGCTGGGCATGCTGGGGTTTGCCGGAGCGCTTGGCGGTATCACCATGTTCATCGGGCTCAAGTTCGGCCAGGGCGCTGGCGCCGTAGTGCAGTCCTTCGTCCAGCCCTCGGGCAATTCGACGCCGTACGAACAGACGTTCTCGTACCAGGAGGCCATGCTCATGCGCGGCGACGTGTCAGGCGCCCTCGCGTCGTACGAGTGCCTCATTGCCGAACAGCCTGGCAACGTCTCGTGCCGCATCCGCGCTGCCGAGCACTATGCGCGGCTCGGTGAGAACCCAATGCGTGCTGCGGAGTTGTTTCGCGAGGTGCGCAGCATGGCGGGGGTTCCGACGCGCGAGGCGATCTATGCGTCGAGCCGGCTCGTGGATCTTTACGAAGGTCCGCTCGCGGACCCGGGACGCGCCGTGGTGGAACTGCGCCGCATCATCGACCAGTTCCCCGGGTCCGCGATGGCACGGCATGCGCGCACGGCCCTGCCGGAGCTCAAGGCACGACTCGAGCAGGGCCGCTGACCCGTCTCACTCGAAGTCGCCGGGCCTTCGTTGTCGCTTGGTGTCACCCCGCTTCTTCTTTTCGGTGAGGCGAGCCTCCTTCGCCCCGCGGGTCGGCTTCGTTGGCTTGCGCTTCCGCTGAACGTGCAGCGCAGCCTTGACCAGTTCCACCAGGCGCGCCTCCGCGGCCTCCCGGTTCTGGCTCTGGCTGCGACGCGCGCTCGAGACGACCCGTATCCAGCCCTCCCCGTCGATGCGCGACGCGAGCTTCCCGGCGACCCGGGCGCGTGCCTCCTCATCCAGGGCACCGGTGGTGCGCACGTTCCACAGCAGCTCGATGCGCGTGGACGACGTGTTGACGTGCTGGCCCCCGGCGCCCCCCGCCCTGCTGGCTCGGTAGCTCAGTTCGCTTCTGGGGATCACCGTGGTCGCCGATAGTTCCAGCCCATCATCCAGTCCCATGCGTAACTCCGGTGCGTGCGGATCGTCCATGCCACGTGAAGAGGTATGGCATAATGCCATGAAAGCCCGGCCTGCTGGGGTCGGGCACTTTGCGAGAGAACCGCCTTGCACTTGCTCCAGATAAAGCCCGCCGCCGACTCGCGGACGATCTTTCTCGACCCCACGCGACTGATGCGCTGGGTGTACGTCGCGAGGGTGTCGATCGCGGCTGCGATTTTCATCGCCGCCGTGATCTACTCGTTGCGCGCTCCGCTGCAGGACTCCTCGCAGCTGATCCTCGCTACGGCGGCCCTTGCTTTTGCCATCGCGGTCACCGGCACCTCGATTCTCTACGGCCGGCTGCGGAAGGGTGCGCGCCGACCCACGTTCTACTACCTGCAATCTGTCTGCGACCTCCTGCTCGTCACGGCGGTCGTGCACCTCACCCGCGACCCGCGGACCGGTGCCTCGCAGTTCGCGGCGCTGTACATCCTCGTCATCGCCACCGGCTCGTTGCTGCTTCCCGCGAACGGCGGCCTGCTGATCGCACTGCTCGGCGACGTCCTGTACGTGGCCGACTCCATCTGGAGCATCGAGTCCGCCTTCTTCGCCGCCGACGTCTGGTGGCAGATCGGCGTCTTCGCCTTCGTCGCGCTGGGCAGTGCGTACCTCAGCGGCAAGCTGCAGGAGGCGCGCAGCGGCACCGAAGACCAGCTCGCCCACGCCCGCCTCCAGGCGTCCGACATTCTGTTCAACATCCGCAGCGGTGTCATCACGGTGGACGCCGCAGG
Organism: Gemmatimonadales bacterium; assembly: GCA_038236775.1. Classification (GTDB taxonomy): domain Bacteria; phylum Gemmatimonadota; class Gemmatimonadetes; order Gemmatimonadales; family Gemmatimonadaceae; genus AG11. Next base: position 8,515 of record JBBRZK010000004.1, on the reverse strand, counting down.
CCAGCTACTCTACGCCAACCCGATGGCTGAGCAGCTCCTCGGGGTGGACCTCGAGGAACTGATCGGCAAGCCGGTGCTGGCCGCCATCCGGACCGCCGCGCCCGAACTTGCCGACGCGCTCGAACGCTCCGTGCAGAACCGCGTACGCACGACCCGCGCCGAGGGAATCATCTCCCGCGTCGAGCGGCGGTTTCCCATCGGCGTGACGACCACCTACACCGATGGCGACGGCATGCGGACCGACCGCACCGCAACGGCGATCTTCCAGGACATCTCGGACCAGAAGCGCCTCGACTCGCTGCGCCTGCGTGCCGAACGCCTCGAGGGAATCGCCGAGCTGTCCGCGTCGCTCGCGCACGAGATCAAGAATCCCCTGGCGTCCATCCGCAGTGCGGTCGAGCAGCTGTCGCGGTCGCCGTTCTCGGGTTCGGACGAGCGCACGCTCGCTCATCTCGTGATGCGCGAGTCGGACCGGTTGAGCCGTCTCCTGTCCGAGTTCCTCGACTTTGCGCGCGTGCGTGTGGCGCGCATGGAACCACTGGACCTGGCCACGCTCGTGACCGGTGCCGTGCGGCTCGCGCTCGCGCATCCGGATCGCGCGCAGGGCATCGAGATCGTGGCGCACGTGGAGCCGGGCGCCTTCCAGGTAGAGGGCGATGACGACCTGCTGCACCGCGCCGTGTTCAACCTGCTGCTCAACGCGATCCAGGCGTCGCCGCCCAATGGCGAGGTGCGCCTCGATGTCGCCGAGCCGACGCCCGAGCAGCTCGGCACCGGCAACACCTTTCCGCACGGCGCCGTCGCCATCAGCGTGAGCGACGCAGGCTCGGGGATCGTACCGGGCATCCGCGACCGGCTCTTCGATCCGTTCTTCACCACGAAGCCGGACGGCAGCGGCCTGGGGCTCGCCGTCGTGCATCGGGCCATCGACGCCCACCGCGGCCTCGTGCTGCTCGACAGCGGATCGTCTGGTACGCGCTTCACCATCATCCTGCCGTGCGCGACCCGCCCGAAGCTGGGCGGGGCAGTGTCCATCGCTTCCCAAACTCCCGTGTTCACGTGACCGCCTCTCGCATCCCCTCCGTGCTCGTCGTGGACGACGAGCAGGGCATCCTCGAATCGCTCGGCATCCTGCTGCGCAACGCCGGCTTCACCACGCACACGGCACGCGGGGGACGCGCGGGACTCGAACAGCTCGCGGCATTGCAGCCGGACATCGTGCTCACGGATGTCCGCATGCCGGACGTGGGCGGCGTGGAGATCCTTGCGGCGGCTCGGCAGCAGAATGCCGATACCCCCGTGATCCTGATGACCGCGCAGGCGACGCTGCAGTCAGCGATGCAGGCCGTGAACGAGGGTGCCTTCTACTACATCCAGAAGCCGTTCCGGAACGACGAGCTGCTCGCGATCCTCACGCGCGCCGCCGAACATCGCGAGCTGCGGATCGAGAACCGCTCGCTGAAGCAGGAGATCAAGCGCCGCGAGGGACCGAGCGGCGCGCGGCCGGTTGGCAACAGCCGAAGCTGGCTCGAAGTGCTTCGCCTTGCGGAGACGGTCGCGCCCACCGAGTCCACTGTGCTCATCCAGGGCGAGTCGGGCACTGGTAAGGAAGTCATCGCGCGCTATATCCACGACCTGTCCGCCCGCTCGGAACGCAGCTTCGCGAGCATCAACTGCGGCGCGCTGCCCGAGAGCCTGCTCGAGAGCGAGCTCTTTGGTCACGTGAAGGGCTCGTTCACCGGCGCCATCAAGGACAAGAGCGGCCTCTTCACCGCGGCCGCCAAGGGCACCTTCTTCCTCGACGAAATCGGCGAGACCACGCCGGCCACGCAGGTGAAGCTCCTGCGCGTGCTGCAGCAGCGTGAGGTCATCCCGGTCGGTGGCACGGACCCGCAACCCATCGACGTGCGCCTCATCGCGGCGACGAACCGCGAGCTCGAAGAGGAGATTCGCCGCGGTGCGTTCCGCACCGACCTGTACTACCGACTCAACGTCATCGCCCTGCACCTGCCGACCCTGCGGCAGCGCGCGGACGACATTCCACTGCTCGCCGAGTACTTCCTGGACCGCATCGCGGAAGTCCGCAAGGAAGCGCGGAAGGCGCTGTCGCCGGACACGCTCGAGGCGCTCGTGAACTACACATGGCCCGGCAACGTGCGCGAGCTCGAGAACGCGCTCGAGCGCGCCGTCATCCTCACGCCTAGCGAGGAGATCGGTCCGTTGTCGCTGCCGGAGCGTGTCACGGCACGCGTGAGCGAGCCGCTCGTGGCCGACCGCGTGCCGTCGAACCCGACGCTCGAGGCGGTGGAGCGCGCGTACATCATGTGGGTGCTGCAGAGCGAGGGCGGCAACAAGAGCCGCGCCGCCGATGCCCTCGGCATCGATCCGTCCACGCTGTACCGCAAGCTGTCCAGATACGGCATGGAGGCATGACGGCAGTCGCGCTTCCCGCGACGCCATCTCGCCTTCGGTCTGCTCACGCCGTGCCGGTGATGGTCGCGATCCTCGCCGTTGCCGTCGCGCAGTGGGCTTCCGCCCCGTACCTGGTGGGTGTCTTTCACGACGACGGGATCTATGCGTTGCTCGCGCGGTCGATCGCGTCGGGGGATGGCTTTCACTATAGCCACCTCCCGGGCGCGCCGGCGGCCGTGCATTACCCGCCTCTCTATCCACTCCTGCTGGCCGCCGCCTGGCGGCTGGCGCCCGCGTTTCCCGCGAACGTGCCCGTGCTGCTCGGCCTGAACGTGGCACTGGTGGCGGCAGCGGCGGTCGGCTGGTACTGGTTCGCGACGAGCCAGCTTGCCTGGAGTGCGACGCCTGCCGCAGTCGTGGCGCTCGTCGCGACGCTTGCCACGCCGATCCTCGCGCTGGCGGGCGCGCTCCTGTCCGAGCCGCTCTTCCTCGCAGTCCTGTGGCCCGCGCTGCTTCTGGCCGAGCGGGCCGCGCGCAGTCCCGATACGCGGCCGGCGTATGGTGCCGGGCTGGCCATCGGCCTGCTGATGCTCGTGCGGACGCATGCGCTCGCGCTGCTCGTCGGGCTCGTGTTCGTGCTGGCGTGGCGGCATCGCTGGCGACACGCTGCCGCGGCGATGGGCATTGCCGTCCTGGTGCAACTGCCTTGGTTCCTGTGGGTGCGCACCGCGAGTCCGCACGTGGCTGCGCCACTCGAGGGTGCCTACGGCTCATACGGCGGGTGGCTCCTGCGCGGCGTGCAGGACGGCGGGTTTCCATTCGTCGCCGACACCGTGCGCACCAACCTCGGCGAGGCCTGGCTGCTCCTCGGCGACCGGATGGCGATGGGACTGCCAGCGACGCTGCACAGCGTTGCCGTGCTGGTCGCGCTGCTCGCGGCGGTCTCCGGCGGCGTGGTGCTGCGGCATCGCGCTCCGGTGACGGTGGTGTTCCTGCTGGCGTACCTGGCAGTGGTGTTCGTGTGGCCGTATGCGCCCTGGCGCTTCCTCTGGATCGTGTGGCCGGTGCTCGTGCTGTTCATGTGCGAAGGCGTGCGGCTGGGTTGGCACGTGGGCGGACGCTGGCGTCCCGTCGTCGCGTTCGCGGCGGTGTTGCCCGCCGTCGCCTACGTTCGCACGGAGCTGCACACGTACGCATCGCGCAGCTGGCGCGCTCCCGCACGACAGGCCGCCGCCCAGATCGTGCCCGTGCTCGACTGGGTCCGCGCCAACACCGCCCCGGCCGACGTGGTGCTCGGCGAGGGTGAGCAGGTGATCACGCTGTATACCGGACGTCGCGCTGCGCCACCGGTGCCGTTCACGGCGCGCGAGTACGTGGTACGTCCGGACGATACGACGGTGCAGTCGGGACTTCGTGAAATGCTTGCGGCGGTGCCTGCCCGCTACGTGGTGACCTTGCTACCGGCCACCCTCCATGCGGCGCGTACACTCGCGACGACGCGACAGGGCCTGCGAGAGATCGGGCCCGTGCCGCAGTCGAACGCGGTGGCGTTCGAGGTGGTGCGATGACCGCGGTCGTCAATGCGGCGGCTGCCGTCGTCGCGCCGCGCGTGCCGGCGATCCCGACGACCCTGCGGTGGCGCGCTGGCCTCGCACTCCTGTTCATCTGCGCGGTGGTGGTCGGCATCGCCGCGATGGATCGCTCGCCGGTGGGAGCCGCGGTGGATGATGCGATGTACCTCATCCTCGCGAAGAGCCTGGCCACGGGGCAGGGCTATCGGTCGCTCAACCTGCCGGGGCAACCACTGAACACGCACTTTCCGCCCGGATACCCGGCGGTACTCTCGGTGCTGTGGCGCGCGGCGCCAGCGTTTCCCGGCAACCTGATCGTGTTCCGGTTGTTCAATATCCTCTGTGTCGCCGTTGCCACCGTCGCGACGGCGCGATTCGTCGCGGGCCGCGGCGTGCGTCGAGCGTGGGCGCTCGGCATCGGTGCGGTCACCGCGGTCAGCGTTCCGCTGCTTGTGCTCGGCGGCATGCTCCTGTCCGAGCCGTTATTCGTCGCGATCCTGCTCATCCTGCTCGCGGCGCTCGAACGCTTTGCGGGCCCAGTTGCGCGCGATACGCCGCCTGCGGCGTGGCGTGGCGCCATGCTCGGCATCTCCATCGGTCTGGCCATGCTCGTTCGCACTCACGGTATCGTGCTCGTCCCGGCCATGTGGATCGTGCTTGGTGCGCGGCGTCGCTGGCGCGACGCAGCCGTGGTCACTGCCTGCGCCGTGGCGTGCCTGCTACCATGGCAGCTCTTCTCGAGGCATCACGCGAACGCGCTGCCGGCCCCTCTGCTCGGCGGGTACGACTCGTACACGGCGTGGTGGGTGCGCGGGCTGCACGAATGGGGATGGGCCATGATTCCGCGGACCCTGGAGCGCACCATTCCAGAAGCCGCCGGCATGTTCGCGGCGCTTTTCTCGCCCATTCGATCCGTGCCGGCGCACGCGGTCACCGGCGTCGCACTTGTGGTGCTCGTCATTGCGGCCATCGTCGCCTCGTGGCGGCGCATTCCGGTCACGATCCTCTTCCTCGCCGGCTACCTGGCCATCGTTGCCGTGTGGCCCTTCCAGCCGGGCCGCTTCATCTGGGGCGTCTGGCCGCTCATCCTCGTTTTGCTGGCGCTGGGCGGCCGCGCCGCGTTCCAGACCGACCTGTCGTGGCACCGCGGCGTGCGCACACTCGTGCTGGCGTCGTTCTGCTGGGCCGTGACCGGATACGCGCTGTATGAAGTGCGTGCCATTCGCGGCCACTGGTGGTCCAGCATTCCCCGCGGTGCGGTCGACCGCATCGCCTTTGCGGTCGGCTGGACTCGCGCCAACACACGTCCGGGCGACGTGGTCGCCACCGAGGACGAGGGCCCCGTGTATCTCTACACCGGACGTTCGTCCGTGCCAGTGCGCAGCTTCACCGTGGACCAGTACCTCGCCACGTTGTCGCCGGCGCAGGACGTGACGCTGGGACTCGTGCCGCTGCTCGCGGCGTATCCCGTGCGCGCCGTGATTGCGTCCACGCAGCTGGCGCGCGACGACGCGCGCTACCTGGCCAGCCAGCCGAATCCACTGCTCGTCCCGCAGGGGCAGTTCACCGCGGGCGAGGGCTACCTCGTGCGAGGCCGATGACCGCGCCCTCGACGCATTCACGACGTGTGTTCCCTCGCCGACGTGACGGCTGGTTCGCCGCGTCGCGATATCTTGCCAGCCGTCCCGACTCCCGGCCCGCATGGCGCGCGCCGCGAACCGGGCGCTCCGCCTCCACCGTGCTCACGTGATGAACCTCACGCCCTCTTCCGTCCCGACCGTCCCCGCCTCCGGTCTCACGCTCGCCGCGAAACCGCGCGAGCTCACGCCGCTCGACGAGCGCACGTTCGTGCTGTCGGTGCTCATCCCCATCTACAATGAGCGGAACACGATCGAGACCGTCCTCGACCGCGTGCACGCCACGCCGATGAAGAAGGAGATCATCTGCGTCGACGACTGCTCGACGGACGGGACGCGCGAGCGGCTCCTGGAACTGCACGCTGCGGGGTTCATCCACCGCCTGATCTTCCAGCCGCAGAATGGCGGCAAGGGCAAGGCGATCCGGACCGCCCTCGCGGCGAGCACGGGCGACGTGGTCATCGTGCAGGACGCCGACCTGGAGTACGACCCGCAGGACTGGCCGGCCATGCTGCATCCCATCATCGAGGGCAAGGCGGACGCGTGCTTCGGTTCGCGGTTCCTGGGCGGCCCGCACCGCGTGCTCTACTTCTGGCACTCGGTGGGGAACTTCACGCTCACCACGTTCAGCAACATGCTGACGAACCTCAACCTCACCGACATGGAGACGTGCTACAAGGCGATCCGCGGTGACCTTGCGCGCTCTCTGCACCTCACGTCGGACCGGTTCGGCTTCGAGCCCGAGGTGACCGCGCGGCTCGCACAGCGCGACGCTCGCATCTTCGAGGTGCCGGTGTCGTACGCCGGTCGCACGTACGCCGAGGGCAAGAAGATCAACTGGCGCGACGGGATTGCGGCGTTCTGGCACACCCTGAAGTTCAACCTCACCAGATGACGGCAGCGTATCGCCGGTGGCTGCCTGTCGTCACGCTCGTCCTGCTCGCACTCGCCGCGACGGGAACCACGGTGGGCCACGATTTCACGTACGACGACCGTGGCGTCATCTTCGACAACCCGCGCGTGCACGAGCTTGCGCACCTGCCGAAGCTGTGGACCGAGACCTACTGGCCGCCGAGGTACGGCGGTGATGGCTACCGGCCGATCGTGTTGTCGCTGTACGCGCTCCAGTGGGCGGCGGGGCACGGGGCGCCGTGGATCTTTCACGTCGTCAACATCCTCCTCGCCGTCGCCACCACGGTGGCGGTGTACTGGTGTGCGGCCGCAGTGCTTCCCACGATCGGCGCGTGGGTCGCGGCGGCGCTGTTCGCCGTGCATCCCGTGCACGTGGAGGTCACGGGCAACGTCGTCGGACAGTCCGAGCTGATCGTCGCCCTCTGCCTTGCCGTGGCCGTCGGACTGTACCTCCGGCGCCGACAGGCGCGTGCGCTGGACTGGCCGGCCATGGCCGGCATCGGGTTGCTGTTCGCGGTGGGCCTGTTCACCAAGGAGCACGCGATCGTCCTGCCCGCGCTGCTCGTGGTGGCGGAGATGACCGTGCTGCCGGGCGAAAGCTGGCGGTCGCGCGGGCGCACGATGCGCCCCCTCTTTCTCGTCCTCATCGCGGTCACGCTCGGCTACCTCTACATGCGCGGCCTCGTGCAGCGCGATCTCGCCGGGTTCGTGCCGTATCCGATCTTCACGTTCCTGCACATGCGGGCGATCGACCGGATGGGCACGATGATGAACGAGATGCCGCGCATCGCACAGCTCATCCTGTTCCCGACGCGACTGAGCGCGGACTACGCGCCCTCGGACATCGTCGTGGCGGATGGTCCTGCACTGTCGCAGCTGCCCGGCCTCTTCATCTGCCTCGCCACGCTCGGACTGGCGTTGCTCCTCCGCACGCGGGCGCGTGTCGTGGGCTTCGGCCTGCTGTGGCTCATCGTCGCCTTCCTCCCCGTGAGCAACCTCCTCGTGCCGGCGGGCTTCGTGGTTGCGGAGCGCACGCTGTTCTTCCCGAGCATCGGCGCCGTGCTGATGGCGGGTGCGCTCGCCGAGCACGTCCGGCGCCACGCGTCGGTGCGGCGGCGCCGGCTGGCGATCGCCGGCCTGGGCCTCCTCCTCGCCGCAGGGCTGGCGCGCAGCATCGATCGGCAGCGCGTGTGGAAGGACAACGACGCGTTCTTCACCGCGCTCATGCACGACGCACCCAACGGCTACCGCGCGCACTTCCTGTATGCGCGGCATATCGGCCTGAAGGGCCGCCTGCGCCAGATGGAGATCGAGTATCGCCGCGCCATCCGCATTTTCCCGTACGACGCGGGGATGACCATGTCCGTCGCGGACGCATACACGCGTGCGGGCCTGTGCGCGCCAGCCGTCGCGCTGTTCGAGTGGACCTATGGCGTCGAGCCGGAAACGGGAGAGGGCCGATACGAATACGTGTACTGCCTCGCGCGCCTCGGGCGCTGGGCCGACGTGCGGCGCGAAGCACTTGCGGGACTCCGCCTCGTGCCGCCGCGGGACATCCGGTTGATGCGGCTCGCCGTGAAGGAGGCGAATCGCCAACTCGCGATGGCGCGTCCCTAGAAGTTGCCGCATTGTGCCCGGCGCGTCGCAGAAAGCCGTTTGTTTCTGTCCGTCGCACCGCCGTGCCGTTTCGCTAACTCGTTATAACCACGGCGATTACAAAACAGTCGACGTATGGTCCGCAGGTTGCTTAGGAGAGCGTCGCCAGCCAGTCGCGTTGGCACCCGCCCACGTCCTGCTCACTCCCCTGTCCCACCCCCGGAGTTCCCGCATATGTCGAACCGCACCCGTCGTGGCTTCACGCTCATCGAGCTCCTGATCGTCGTCGTCATCATCGGCATCCTGGCCGCGATCGCGATCCCGAAGTTCGCCAACACCAAGTCGAAGGCGTACATCGCCGCGATGAAGTCGGACCTGCGCAACCTC
>JBBRZK010000003.1:0-136396 GCA_038236775.1 Gemmatimonadales bacterium | reverse complement strand
TCATGGCGCTCCGATAGGCGACGTGATCATCCTCTCACGTTCCAGGCCAGCGCTGCCGGATCACCGACAGCACGCGTTCGCCAACCTCCGCCTCGCCGCCACCCGCGTCCACGGCGACGATCGGCCCGCACTCCGGGTGCGCCGCCTGCCAGGCCGGCTCGGCAAACGCGGTGAGGGCTGACGACACGCGTTCGTGGAACGAGGCGCCCATGGCCTCCATGCGGTCGTGCGCGGCCGCACGGCCCGCCGCGCGCTCCAGCCCTGCCGCCGCGGGGAAGCGCAGCAGGATGGTGAGGTCGGGCACGAGCCCACCAGTCGCGAACTGGTTTGCACTGCGCACGCTGGCTTCGTCGAGGCCGTGCCCGGCAATCTGGTACGCATACGTCGAGAGGAAGAACCGGTCGAGCAGCACGACGTCGCCGCGGGCGAGCGCGGGGCGGATGCCGCGCTGCACCAGCTGCGCGCGCGACGCCATGAACAGCAGCGCCTCCGCGCGCGGCTCGATGTCGGTCTGTCGGTCGAGCAGGATGCGGCGCACCTCGGTGCCGAGTGGCGTGCCGCCGGGCTCGCGGAGGCATTCGTGCGCGATGCCGCGGCGCGCGAACTCCTCGGACAGGCGGCGAAGCTGCGTGGACTTGCCGGAGCCCTCGCCGCCCTCGAAGACGATCACGCGACCCGCCGACGCGCTCGTCACGCCATCACCCCAGCGTGATGATCGAGCTCTGCGCGCCCTTCTCGATGCCGTCCACGATCCAGTCGTTCACGCGGGCCATCGTCTTGTCGAAGTTCTCCTGCGCCGACACCAGCCGCTGGTACACCGCCTGGCCCTGCACCTGGCCGAGCAGCCCGTCGAGCTCCTTCTCCATCTCCTCGGTGGGGCGCTCGCCGCGCTGGATCATCTCCTGCGCGTTCTGGCGGAGCTGCTCCATCTTCTTCAGCAGCGCCACCGCGTCCCTGTCCTCGCCGAGCGCATCGTTCGCGCGCTTCACGGCCTTGTATTCCGCGCTCTGCCCGATGAGCCGGCCGAGCTCCTTCGCCTTGTCCTCGATCACTCCAATTCCTCCCGTCGTCGTGCGACCACGAATCGTTCGCGGCCGGTGAGGTCCAGCAACACGCGCACGTCCATATAGGCGCCGTGCGACGCCGCGAGCTCCGCGACCGTCGCGGCTCGCCGATAGTCGGTCTCCAGTGCCAGCACGCCCGCGGGCGCCAGCGACGCCGCGGCCTCGCGCACGAGTCGCGCCGTGGCCGCCATGCCCTCGCGGGCGGAATACAGCGCCACGGCCGGCTCCCAGTCGCGCACGGACGACGGCAGCGCTGCCGCCTCCTCGAACGCAATGTACGGCGGATTGGAGACGATCGCGCGGAGTCCGCGTTCAGGCACCGGGCCGAGCAGCGATCCGTGCCGTAGCTCGATGGTCGCGCCCGCAGTGGTGGCCAGCCGGTCGACGTTCGCGCGCGCGACGTCCAGTGCGTCCAGCGAGACGTCGGTGGCGATCACCCGCGCGAAGTGCCCTTCGCTCGCCAGCGCCAGTGCGAGTGCGCCCGACCCCGTGCCCACGTCCACGGCGATTCCGCCAGGTGCGGAACCGGTGAGGTCGAGCACGATGTCCACGAGCAGCTCCGTCTCGGGGCGCGGGATGAGCACGCGCTCGTCCACGTCGAGCGTGAGGTGGCGGAAGGCGGCGCGGCGCGCGGCGTACTGCAGCGGCATGCCGGTGGCGCGACGCGTCGCGGCGCTCATGGCGGCACGCACGTCAGGCGCGGACAGAAGCTCGTCGCGCGCGACGGATGGCCAGTGGCGCGGCTGGTCGTGCAGCAGGGCGAGGAGCTCGCGGGCCTCGTCGGTCGAGCCGAGCACGCGCGTCATCTCGGCCACCAGTTCGGCGATGGTCAAAGCGGATCCTTCGCTGCGCTCAGCAGATCCTTCGCTGCGCTCAGGATGACAGGCGCTGCATTGATCGTGACAAGCAGATCCTTCGCTGCGCTCAGGATGACAGGCGCTGCGCTCAGGATGACAGGCGCTGCATTGATCGTGACAAGCAGATCCTTCGCTGCGCTCAGGATGACAAGCGTTGTCGTCCTGAGCGCAGCGAAGGACCTGCTTGTCCCCGACGCTACTCACCGAGCTGCTCCTCCACGTCCGCCATCCGGAGCGCTTCGATGACCGGCTCGATGTGCCCGTCCATCACGGCGGCGAGGTCGTGCGTGGTGAAGCCGATGCGGTGGTCCGTGATGCGGCTCTGCGGATAGTTGTACGTGCGGATCTTCGCCGACCGGTCGCCCGTGCCCACCTGCGACTTCCGCATCTTCGACCGCGCGGCTTCCGCCTCCGCGACCCGCAGGTCGAGCAGGCGCGCGCGCAGCACCTCCATGCCCTTCAGCTTGTTCTGGAGCTGCGACTTCTGGTCCTGCTGCGAGACCACGAGCCCCGTCGGGATGTGCGTGATGCGCACGGCGCTGTCGGTGGTGTTCACGCTCTGGCCGCCCGGACCGCTCGAGCGGAACACGTCGATGCGGAGGTCCTTGTCCTCGATCCTGACGTCCACCTCTTCGGCCTCGGGCAGCACGGCCACCGTGGCGGCCGACGTGTGAATGCGCCCCTGCGTTTCAGTGGCAGGCACGCGCTGCACACGGTGGACGCCCGACTCCCAGCGCATGGCGCCGAACGCACCGGCGCCGGACACCTTGAAGATGGCTTCCTTCACGCCGCCGAGGGTGCCGTCGGAGTGCGAGATGGTCTCGCGCTTCCAGCCGGAGCGCTCGATGAAGCGCGTGTACATCCGGTAGAGGTCCGCGGCGAAGAGCGCGGCCTCGTCACCGCCCGTGCCGGAGCGGATCTCGATGATCGCGTTGCGGTCGTCGAGCGGATCGTGCGGCAGCAGGGCGGGCTTGAGCCGCAGCTCGAGGTCCGCGATGCGCGCGGCGAGGCTCGCCACCTCGCGACCGGCCTCGTCGGCCATCTCGGGGTCGCCCACAACGGAAACGAGCTCGCGTGCTTCAGCGAGCTCGTTCTCGGCCTTCTCGAGCTGGCCCGCCAGCTCGACGACTGGCTGGAGGCGGCGGTGCTCCCGACCCAGCTCGGCGACCTTGTTCGAGTCGCCGAACGTGTCCGGGTTGGAGAGCAGCCGCTCGACCTCCGCCGCCCGGGCGAGTGCGTCGCCCAGCAGGTCGCGGAGGCTCAGGGGCTCAGCTCTCCTTCGTCTCGACCGCGGGTGCGGCCTTCGCGTCCGGCTTCGCCTGGTACTTCTGGCGGAAGCGCTCGACGCGGCCAGCGGTATCGAGCAGGCGCTGCTTGCCGGTGTAGAACGGGTGGCACTCGGCGCACACGTCCGTGTGGATCTCGGCGATGGTGGAACGCGTCTCGAAGGTGTTGCCGCACGCGCACTTGACGGTCGCGGTGGCGTACTCGGGATGGATATCGGTCTTCATGGGAGCCCTGCCAGGCAGAAAGTGCAGATTCGGGAACAGCTGGTAAATGTACCCGGTTCAGTGGGCTAAATACAAGCCGCGGGCGGTTTTGTGTCTCGCACCACGACGCGGAGTCTATCGCCGGCGGGGTGGAAAGGTTCCCACGCCCGTCAGCGCGAACCGCTGCCGATGCCCCAGGCCATCGTCGCATTGGCGTGGCGCCAGCGACGGGGTGTGGCCATGCGACAGCGGACATGAGGTCCTCGGTGTTGGAAGGGCCAGCGATGCGCAGAAAGTCGCGGGTGCGCGGGCCGCCGTCCAGCTGCGGCCATGGCGCCACGATAGCGCGGGTATGCAGTCGTACGGAACACGCAGGCGCAAGTGACGAAATGACAAGCACTTCAATCGGTCGATCAGGACGTGCAGGCGTTTGACAGGCCTTACGGCGGTCGATACGTTTTGCCACCATCATGTCCTTGGTTTCCCCACCGGGCACTCCGTGATCGCACAGACCGCCGATTTCCTCGCCAGCGTTCCGCTGTTTCGCGGGCTGGACCGTGACGAGCTCGCCAAGTTCGGCGAGCTCGTGCGCGAACGCGCCTATCCGCGCGGCAGCGTCATTCTCTTCCAGGACGACCCGGGCGACTCGCTCTTCATCCTGCGCACGGGACGCGTGAAGGTCGTGCTCATCGGCGAGGACGGCCGCGAGGTGATCCTTGGCGTGCTCGAGCCGGGTGCACACTTTGGCGAGCTGGCGCTCATCGATGACCAGCCACGTTCCGCCCACGTGATCGCGATGGAAGACGCGCAGCTGCTCATCCTGCGTCGCGAGGACTTCCGCCGCCGCGTGGAAGCGAATCCCACGGTGGCGTGGGCACTCCTGAGCGAGTTGTCGCGCCGACTGCGCCGCGCCGACGAGAAGATCGGCGGGCTGGTGTTGCTCGATGTGCCGGGCCGTATCGCGCGATTGCTGCTCGATCTCGCCGAGGAAAGTGGCGGGACCGCGATCGAGCGCGTGCTCACGCACCAGACCATCGCGCAGATGATCGGCGCGAGCCGCGAGACGGTGTCGCGCGCGATGAAGGATTTTCAGGAGGGCGGCCTCATTCGCGTGGAGCGGCGGCGCATCGCCGTGGCGGACAAGGACGCACTCGTGAAACGCGCGCAGGTTCGCGTGTGACGGACATCACCGCGACCCCGTGACGAGCTCCTTTGCGCCCGACAGAGCGATGCGGGCATACTGTGTCGTGACTGACGCCCTGTCCGTCTGATGCCACTCACAGTGCGGTTCTGGGGAACGCGCGGTTCCGTTCCGAGCCCGGGGCCGGGTACGGTGCGGTACGGCGGTAACACGCCCTGCGTGGAGCTGCGCACGGAGGAAGGTCGGCTGGTGATTCTGGACGCGGGCACGGGGATCCGCGAGCTGGGCCGTGAACTGCTCGAGCGCGCCAACGGATCGGCCATCGAGGGGGACATCTTCCTGACGCATGCGCACTGGGATCACATCCAGGGGATTCCGTTTTTCGCGCCGCTGTTTCGCAAGGGGAACCACTTCACGATCTGGGGCTCGCGCTCGCTGCAGATGAGCATCGACCGCGTCGTGCGGGACCAGATGTCACCTGTGGTGTTCCCGGTGAGCTTCGAGGAGCTGCAGGCCCGGATCGATTTCCAGGAGCTCTCCGAGGAGCGTCGGGCCGGCAACGGGTACGAAGTGGCGGCGATGGCGGTCCGGCACCCTGGGGGAGCACTGGGGTACCGCTTCTGGGACGGTGACATCGGCCCGCGGTCGCTCGTGTACGTGTCGGACAACGAGCTCAACCCGCGTGCGCCATATGACGACCAGCCGGGCTGGCGCGAGCGCTTTGTGGAGTTCGCCCGCGGGGCGGCCGTGCTGGTCCATGACACGATGTACACGGCACAGGAGTACGAGGCGTTCGTCGGGTGGGGCCATTCGACGCACGAGGATGCGGTGGAACTCGCGCTGGACGCCGGTGTGGAGAAGCTGGTGCTGTTCCACCACCGGCCCGAGCGCACGGACGACGACGTGGACCGGTGCCTGGCGACGTGCCGAGCGCTGGTGGCGTCGCGGGGGAGCCGCCTCGAAGTGGTTGCTGCAGCCGAAGGTATGAGTCTGGAAGTGTAGGAGCACGAAGGGGCGCGACCGCATCGGCCCCGGACCCTTGTTTTCCGCACGAGTCTCGGAGGAGACCATGATCCGCACCACCCGAATCATCTCGCTGGCCGCGGGGCTCGCCAGCCTCGTCGCACCGTTCGCGGTGCAGGCCCAGAAGGAGGGGAAGCCGACGGTGGCCGTCCTCTACTTCAACAATGGGTCGTTCGGCCCCAGCGCGAAGGACTACGATGGGCTGAACAAGGGCATCCCCGACTTCCTCATCACGGACATGTCGGCGAATCCGAACATCCGCGTGGTCGAGCGCGACCAGGTGGTGAAGTTGCTGGATGAGCAGAAGCTCGTCACGGACGGCAAGGTCGACCAGGCCACCGCCGTGAAGGTGGGCAAGCTGCTCGGCGCCCAGCACATGATCTTCGGCGGCTACATGGCCGACACGCGCGGCAACTTCCGCATCGATGCGCGGGCCGTGAACGTGGAAACCGGCGCCATCGAACACGTGGAGCGCGTGGACGACAAGGCGGACAACATCATGTCCGCCATCAGCACGCTGGCCTCGAAGCTCAACACTGGCCTGCACCTGCCGGCCATGCCGGAGCGCCGCACGGGCGAGGTGAGCCCCGCGGCGGGCGCGCAGCAGGCGGGGTCGTCAGCGGCGCCGGTGAAGCTGCCGATGCGCATGGCCGTGCTGTACGGCAAGGCGCTCGATGCGAAGGATCACGGCGAGCGCGCGAAGGCCACCGAATACTTCAACCAGGTGCTGAAGGAATATCCGTCGTTCGAGCCGGCAGCGAACGAGAAGGCCAAGCTGACCAGGGGTAGCTGACCCTCGCGGAGTTTCATCGAGCCCGTCGGCGTCCCACGAGGACGTCGGCGGGCTGTCTTTTTGCCCGTCTCCCGACGAGGGACACGGATCCGACGCCCGCCACACCGCCGCCATGAAGCCGCTCCTGCTCACCGCCATCGGTCGAACGATCTCCGCCGCGCCGCTCGGACGCCGTGGTGACGACATCGAGGTGCGCCGCGTTCCCACGCTGCCCACGGCGCGGTCCGTGGACATGAGCCGCCCGACGGTGATCCTGCTGGACCGCGCGCTGCTGGCCGGCGCCGGCGAGGATCCCACGCGGGTGCAGGAGCTTGCCCTGATGACGGCACTCGTGGGACTCGGCGATCCGGGCGAGGAAGAGCCGCCACCCGGCTTTCCGGTGGACTGCATCACGTCGTGGATTCCCGGTGACGCGAGCGTCGCGACCGTGATCGCGAGCCTGCGGGGCGCGTTCCGGCACGCCATCAGCCTCGTGGCCGAACGGCGCGCGCGCACCGAGGCGGCGGATCGTGCGCGGGAGCTCACGGAGCTCACGGCCATCGGCGTGGCGCTCTCCACGGAGCGCGACCTGCACAGGCTGCTCGAGCTGATCCTCACGCAGGCACGGCGCCTCACCAGCGCCGACGCGGGGTCGCTCTATCTCGTGGAAAAGGACGACGACGGGCAACCCAGCCGGCTGCGGTGCGCCATCGCCCAGAACTACTCGCTGCCCGGACTGCGCTTCGAGACGTTCACCGTCGCGATCGACCACGCCAGCCTCGCCGGCTATGTGGCGGCGACCGGCGAGCCGCTCGTGATCGGCGACGTATACCTGCTCCCGGACGACAGCTCGTACAAGCAGAACCGCAGCTTCGACGACAGGGTCGGTTACCGCACCAAGTCGATGCTCGTGCTGCCCATGAAGTCCCATCGGGACGAAATCGTGGGCGTGCTGCAGCTCATCAACCGCAAGGCGTCGCCGGACGTGCGCCTCGCGACGGCCGCGGTGGTGGATCAGGAGGTGCAGACGTTCGACGACCGCTGCGTGGAGCTCACCGCCGCGCTGGCGTCGCAGGCCGCGGTGGCCATCGAGAATGGCAAGCTGTACGAGGACATCGAACGGCTGTTCGAGGGCTTCGTCACCGCGGCGGTGACGGCCATCGAGTCGCGCGATCCTACCACCTCGGGTCATTCCGCGCGCGTGGCCACCCTGACCGTGGGCCTGGCGCAGGTGGTGGACCGCTCCAGCCACGGCATCTATCGCGACGTGACGTTCACGCGCGAGCAGCTGCGCGAGCTGCGCTACGCCGGCCTGCTGCACGACTTCGGCAAGGTGGGCGTGCGCGAGCAGGTGTTGGTGAAGCAGAAGAAACTCTATCCGCCCGACCTCGAGATCATCCGCAGCCGCTTTGGCTTCCTCGTGCAGCGCTCGGAGCTGGACTTCGAGCGCCAGCGCGCGGACTTCGTGCTCGCGCACGGCTCGGCAGAGTACGAGGCGGCCGTCTCACGGCTGTCGGCGGCGCGCGACGAGCAGCGGAGCGAGCTCCAGAACTTCCTGGCCGCGATCGTGGCGGCCAACGAGCCGACGGTGATGCCGGAGGGCAGCTTCGAGGCGCTGCGCGAGATCAACCAGCGCACGTTCATCGACTTCGACGGGCGGGAGCGTCCGCTGCTTGAGGAGCACGAGCTGCAGTTCCTGATGATCCGGAAGGGCAACCTCGACGACACCGAGCGGCGCGAGATCGAGTCGCACGTCACGCACACGTACCGGTTCCTCGAGCAGATCCCGTGGACACGCGAGCTGCGGCGCATTCCGCAGATCGCGTACGGGCATCACGAGAAGCTCAACGGCCGCGGCTATCCCAACGCCGTGACCGCCGACGCGATCCCCGTGCAGACGCGCATGATGACGATCGCCGACATCTTCGACGCGCTGACGGCGACGGACCGCCCCTACAAGCGTGCCGTGCCCACGGAGCGCGCGATCGACATCCTGGGCATGGAAGCGAAGGACGGCATGCTCGACCCGGCGCTGCTCGACGCGTTCGTGCAGGGCCGCGTGTTCGATGCGCTGGTGCGCGACCCCACCGGCGCCGCGGCCGACCAGGACAATTTGTCGTCCTGAGCGAAGCGACGGATCTGCTTGCTCCGCGGCGAAAAGCAGATCCTTCGCTGCGCTCAGGATGACAGTTTCCCGGGCTCCGCGGCGAAAAGCAGATCCTTCGCTGCGCTCAAGATGACAGTTTCCCGGGCTCCGCGGCGAAAAGCAGATCCTTCGCTGCGCTCAGGATGACAGTTTCCCGGGCACCGCGCCGAAACCGCCGCCGCCCGGGGTCTCGATCGTGATGACGTCGCCCGCGACGAGGGCCACGCGGCACTTGGCCGGCAGTGGGGCACCGTTGAGGAGGTTGCGTCCCGGCGCGCCATCCTCGCCATCGGCCACGCCGCGCGGCGCGTGACGGCGCCGCTCCGTGAGCAGCGTCACCGTGCAGGGCGCTGTCGCGCGGTAGGCGCGCACGATACCGGTCCCGCCGTGCATGGCGCCGGCGCCGCCGGATCCGTCGCGCAGCGCGTAGCGGTCCACGCGCAGCGGCGTCGAGCGCTCGAGCGACTCCACCGGCGTATTGAGCGTGTTGCTCATGCCCACGTGCACACCGGAGGGGCCAGGCCCGAGGACGCTGGCTCCCTGACCGCCGCCAAGCGTCTCGTAGAAGGTCCAGCCGGCGCCGCCGAAGGTGACGTTGTTCATCGTCCCCTGCCCCTGCGCGGCGACGTCCACGCCAGCGTCGCCGAACGCCGCGAGGATGGTGTCCGCGATGCGCTGCGACATCTCGACATTCCCCGCCGCCACGGCGGCGGGCCACGCCGCATTCACGGCACTGCGTGCTGGCAGAACGACGGCAATCGCGCGTGCGATGCCGTCGTTCGTCGGCACGTCGTCGTCGAGCAGGGTGCGGAGCGCGAATACCGCCGCCGCGCGCGTCACCGCCGCCGGACAGTTCACGTTGCCGGCCACCTGAGGCGCGCTGCCGGTGAAGTCGAGGTGCAGCGTTCCGGCCGAGACGCGGAGCGCGACGACGACGTCGATGTCCGCGTCGGTCACTCCGTCACCCTCGAGGCGGTCGGTCGCCCGACCGATGCGCCCCTCGAGCGGTGCGAGCCGCGCCCGCACGCGACGCTCGGCATAATCGAGCAGCGCGTCGCATGCGGCATCCAGGCGCGCGGTGCCAAGCCGCGCCGCGAGCGCGCGCCACCCGGCGGCGCCGGTAGCGCACGCCGCGAGTTGCGCACCGAGATCGCCGCGCCGCTCGTCCGGTGTACGGACGTTGGCGAGGATGAAGCCGAGCAGTTCCTCGTCCAGCACGCCGCGCCGCACGAGGCGCACCGGTGGAACGATGAGGCCTTCCTGCACGAGTTCCGTGGCGCCCTGCGGCATGCTGCCAGGACTCATGCCACCGACGTCCGCATGGTGGGCACGCACGGCAGCATACGCGGCGATGGCGCCATCGATCTCCACGGCTTCGATGAGCGTGAGGTCGGGCAGGTGCGAGCCGCCGTGATACGGATCGTTGAGCAGGAAGACGTCGCCGGGCTGCGGATCGCGGGCGCGCACCGCAGCGACGGATTCCGGCATGGCGCCGAGGTGCACGGGAATGTGCGCCGCCTGCGCGATCATGCGGCCGTGCCGGTCGAAGAGCGCCGAGCTCGCGTCGCGGCGCTCGCGGATGTTCGGCGACAGCGCGCTCCGCACCAGCACGGCCCCCATCTCCTCGGCAATCATCGCGACGCCGTGCGCGAGGACGGACAGCTCGAGCGGATCGATCGTCATGTATCCCCCGTGCGCGTGAGCATCCAGCCACCGGTGGCGTGCGGCGCGGCTGTCCAGCCCGCGGCGACGCGGAGCGTCGCACCGGGCAACGTGATGACGGTCGGCCCAACCATATGCGCGTCGAACGCGCCGCCGTCGTCGATCGCGCGGGCGGGATCCCAGGCCGTCACACCCGTGCGCGCGAAGGTGACATCGTGCGCGGGTCCACTCGCGACGTGCCGCGCGCCGATGATCTCGGCCGGTGCGTCGAGGGTGAATCCGTTGCGCTGCGCGTGCAGTGCACTGAACCGGACCGCGAGCGAGGCGCCGTCGTCGCCCGGCTGCATCGGGACGTCAAGCTCGTGTCCCTGCCCCAGGTAACGCATGCGTGCGGTCCAGCGCCGGTGCCAGTCCTCCGCGGCCGCCACGCCCTCGGCGGATGCATCGAGGACGCGCCGGATCGCGTCCGCATCGAGCGATGCGGCATCGGCGAGCACGCTGATCATGCGCTCGCGTCGCTCCGGGGTGATCGCGAGGCCAACGGCACTCAACACGCCGGCGTGTGGCGGCACGAAGATCGTCCGCATGCCGAGTTGCTCCGCGAGTCCGCATGCGTGCAGCGGCCCACCGCCGCCGAACGGCACCAGCACGCAGTCGCGCGGGTTGACCCCGCGCTCGACGCTCACGCGGCGGAGCGCACGCGCGACCGCCGCGTCCGCAATGTCGAGCATGGCGTGCGCGACGCGCTGCGCCGTGACGTCGAGTCGCGCCGCGAGCGCCTCGATGACGCGATGGGCCGCAGCGACGTCGAGCTCGACGCCGCCGCTGAGCGCGGAGGCCGCGATATGGCCCAGCACGACGTGCGCGTCGGTGACGGTGGCGCGCGTGCCGCCACGGCCGAATGCGGCGGGGCCGGGTTCCGCGCCGGCACTGCGCGGTCCGACGCGCAGCGCCCCGCCGTCGTCCACCCAGCCGATGCTGCCGCCGCCCGCCGACACGGTTTCCACGAGCACACGCGGCAGCGCGATGGGTACGCCGGCGATGCGACCGCCCGGCTCGACCAGCGGTTCGCCGCCGAGGATGAGGCCGACGTCCGCGCTCGTGCCGCCGATGTCCACCGTGAGGGCGTCGGCGAATCCAGCGGCGTGCAGTACCGCGGCAGCGCCCACGATGCCACCGGCCGGTCCGGAGAGCGCGAGCGACGCTGCGCTGCGCTCCGCCTGCGCAGCGGTGCGCATGCCGCCGCCCGACGTCATCACGCCAGGCGCCGGCACCCGACGCTCGGCGGCGCGCAGCGTGAGCCGTTCGAGATAGCGCGACACGCCGGGTCGGAGATACGCTTCCGCGACCGTGGTGGCCGTGCGCTCGTACTCGCGGATCTCGGGAAAGACCTCGGACGACAGCACGACGTCCACCTGCGGCATCGCATCTCGCACCGCCGCCGCGATGCGTTGCTCGTGCGCGCCGTCGGCGTAGGCGTGCAGCAGCGCGATGGCCACGACGTCGGGGGCAAGAGCGCGCAACCGCGCGACGACATCAGCGACGGCGTCGTCCGTGAGGGCAAGGCGCACGCCCTCGGGCTCGAGGCGCTCACGCGCGCCGACGGTGTGGTCCCGCGCGACCAGCGGCGGTGGATGGTGTCGCGAGAGGTCGTACAGCGAGGCCCGATCCTGCCGCGCCAGGTGCAGCACGTCCGTGAAGCCGTCGGTGGCGACGAGCGCGACGCGCGCGCCGGCACGCTCGAGGAGCATGTTCGTCGCGACCGTGGTGCCGTGCACGAAGCGCGAGATCGAGAGTTCGCCGAGCAGCGCCAGCGCGTGCGCGACGCCCTCGCTCTGGTCTGCCGGCGTGCTCGGCACCTTCCGGGTGACGATGGCGCCGTCCGCATCCACCGCGACGAGGTCGGTAAAGGTGCCACCCACGTCGATGCCGACGGCGTGGGTCGTCACGCTATTCCCACCGGAACACGCGGGCCGAGATGGCGATGCAGATGGCGAACACCACCGCGAGCGCGCCGACGTCGCCGGCGTGCGCCAGCCACCCTTCGCCCAGCCAGATTCCGTTGAGGAGCGAGACCACGTAGGTGAGCGGCAGCAGGCGCGACACGAAGCGCAGCGTGGGAGGCATTGCCGCGAGCGGCACGAACAGCCCCGAGAGCGCGAGCATGGGATACAGGAACAGCGCACCGATGGGCTGGGCGAACCGCGCCGTGGGAACGATGCTGGCGATGACGAAGCCGATCGACAGGATGCTCAGCGCGGCGAGCAGCAGCGCGGCGGTGAAGCTGACGATGGACACGCCGGGCGCGATGACAAAGTACCGACGGCCCGCGGCGATCATGAGCACCATCGTGATGGTCGTGAGGAGGAGCTTCACGAGCACGTGCGCGCTGAGGATGGTGGCTGGCCTGAGGGGCGTCGCGCGCAGGCGCTTGAGAATGCCGCCCTCGCGATAGATCGAGATGATCGTGACGAGCGAGAGCACCGCGCTGATGGCGATGAGGATCGACACGAACACCGGCACGCCGGACGGACTGAAGATGCCCGTCGTCGGCAGCGCGATGCCCGCGCCGCGCCGTGGGGCGATACGGCCCAGCACCAGGAAGGCGAGGACGGGAAACACGATCGTCCCCACGGCGCCGAGCGGCTCGCGGAGGAAGATCTTGATCTCCAGCCAGGTGAGTTCCCACAGGCCGCGCATGAGGGCTCCTAGTCGCGGATGGAGTGGCCGGTGAGCTTGAGGAACACATCCTCGAGCGTGGGCAGGATCGTGCGGAAGTCCGTGACGCGGATGCGCTGCTCGGACAGGCACTCGATGACGTCGGCGACGAACGCCTCTCCCGCGCCGTGCAGCACGTACGCGTCAGCGGTGTGCGTCACGGACGTGAGACTCGGCACGCGCCCGAATGCGTCGGCGAGGATCGGGCTCGCCGTCACGAGTGACACGGTGCGCTCCGGACAGTGTCGTTGCACGAGCTGCGCGGGTTGTCCCATGTCGATGATGCGGCCGCGCTCGATGATCGCCACGCGGTCGCACAGCCGTTCCGCCTCCTCCATGAGGTGAGTGGTGAGGAACACCGTCTTGCCGCGCATGCGGATATCGCGCACGAGTTCCCAGATGGCGCGCCGCGCCTGCGGATCGAGGCCCGTGGTGAGCTCGTCGAGAAAGACGACCTCGGGATCGTTGATGAGCGCCATGGCGATGAAGAGGCGCTGCTTCTGACCGCCGGACAGCGTCATGAACCAGGCGTTGCGCTTTTCCATGAGGCCAAGCTGCTCGAGCAGTTGCTCGCCCGAGCGCGGCTGCCGGCGGTACAGCGACGCCCAGAGGTGCAGCGCCTCCCACACCTTGATGCGCTTCTGGAGCTGCGCCTGCTGCAGCTGCACGCCGATGCGCTCCTGCAGACGGTAGACGTCGCGGAACGGGTCGAGGCCGAGGACCGAGATGGTGCCACGGTCGGGACGACGAATGCCCTCGACGCACTCCATCGTGGTGCTCTTGCCGGCGCCGTTCGGGCCGATGAGGCCGAAGATCTCGCCGTCGTTCACCGTGAGCGAGACGTCGTCCACCGCGACGAGGCGGCCGTAGGACTTGCGAATGCCGGACACTTCGATGACCGGGTGCGGCATCAGTCGGCGTCACCCGGACGGCGGAGCTCGGGAAGCGAGGGTGGTCGGGTCGCGGGCATCGGCAGGGGCGGGAGTGGGCGCGGCGCGCGCTGCGGGGAAGTTACTTGCCGGCGGGCAGTACTGCAGTGCCGCGCAGCGCACCGCGTCACGCGCGGTGCTCGAACCGGTCGAGGCGGAAGTGCGAGAGGTCGGCGGTGCACGTCTCGCCCAGCGCGAGCTGCGCCGCGGCTTCCCCGATGGCGCTGGCAAACTTGAATCCATGTCCCGAACACGCACTCACCACCACTACGTTCGGCAGGCCACTCGGCACACCGATCGCGAAATCGCGGTCCGTGGTGTTGGTGTAGAGACACACTTTGGATTCGCGGACCTTTCCCGCCACGCGGGAAAGGAACCGGGCCGCGAGCGCCTCGACGGGCGCGGTGTCCGACGAATGAACCGTGCGATCCACGCTCGCGGCGTCCGTGCTCTTACCTTCATGATGGACGGCCGCCTTCACGCCGTCGCCCAGGTCGGGCATGCAGTAGAAGAGCCGGTCCGGCTCGTGCTCCACCAGCGCCACCGGCATGCGCTGCGGCGATCGGACGGCTGCGTCGCCCGCGGGCTCCAGCCAATGCATGGTCTGTCGCGCGACGGCGAGCGGGAGCGCGATGCCCAACTGCTCGAGCAGCTGAGCGGACCATGCGCCGGCGCAGAGCACCAGTCGTCGAGCCGCGATGATGCCGTCGTCGGTGTGTGCCTTGATCGTTGCTCCCGTGCGCGCGATGCGCCGCACGACAGTATTCGGCCGGACCTCGGCGCCGTGCTTGCGCGCGATGCCGAGGAATGCGCGGATGCACTGTTCGGGCAGAAGCACGCCGGCATTCCGCTCGAACACGCCGACCATGTCGTGCGGCACCGAGTACGCGGGAAAGCGGCGCGTCACCTCCATTCCATCGAGGAGCTCGATGGCGAGGCCGTGTCGTTCGGCGCGGGCGAGTGCGCCGAGGACGAGTCCCGATCCCGCGGCGCCGATGTTCAGGCCACCGGTGCGATGGAACAACGTCAGCCCCGTCGCGCGCGCAAGCTCGTCCCAGCGCTCCTGCGCCCGCCGGACGAGCGGCACGTAGCTCGGGTGCTCGTAGTAGGCCTCGCGGATGATGCGCGAGCGCCCGTGCGTGGAGCCGAGCGCGTGCGGCGGATCGAAGGCATCGACGCCGAGCACGCGTGCGCCGCGCGCCGACAACTCAGCAAGGGTGGCGCTCCCCATCGCACCCAGCCCGACCACCAGCGCGTCATACATCGGGGCGCTCCTGCGTTACGCAGAGCGCGATCGCGCCGCCGACGATGTCGGCCTCCGCGATGCGGATTTCGGCGCCGAGCCGTCCCGCGCGTGATTCGGGCGACCGCTCATGCGGCCTTGGTCGAGCGCGGCAGCGCGAGCGCCCACGCGAGGGCGAGATGCACGGGCAGGAAGATCCCGACGATGGCGCCGCTGTGCTGGCCGCCCGGAATCAGCGCCAGCACGGCCGCGACGAGCGCAAACCCGGCGACGATGGTCGCCAGCATCCGCGCCGCCCGTTCGCGCCGGCGGCTGAGCAGCGCCGCGGGAATGAGCACGGCCAGCGCGAGCGAGAACGGCGTGAACAGCAGGACGTTCTCGTTCGACGCCCAGTACACGTGGCGCGTCGCGGTCCATGCCAGGACCAGGATCACGCCGAGGACGCCGCAGAGCAGCGACCAAGCGCTGCCGAACACCGCCAGTCCCCATGCGGCACTGCGACGGGTGAGCAGCATCACGCGCAGCACCACCACCAACGCCGCCAGCAGGATGCCGAGCACGGCGTAGCGCGGCCAGAGGCGCGGGGGCGTCAGCGCCTCGGGAACTTGTGCCGGCGTGGCGGGCAGTGGCAGCACCTGCTCCTGCGAAACGAGCGGGACGTCGGTGCCGTCCGGTCCGGGAACTCGCGCCGTGCGCACGAAGTCCCGCAGCCGCATCGGGATGAAGAACGATTTCCACTTCGTGAGCGGCACGTCGGCAGGGCGGCCGAGTGCGATGTCGATGCCCGCCTGGACGGGGACGTCGCCATTGGTGAGGCGAACGCTCTCGCTGCGGTAGGTGAGCGTGGTCATCGCCGTGTCGGTGGCCCGTGCGATGGCGCCGCCGAGCACCCGGTCGAGCGCGTCGCGCAGCCGCGTGGAGCAGTTGTCGCCGAAGTAGTCGTAGCGATAGTACTTGTTCTCGTCGCGCGCGTTCCAGCGCACGAAGTCGCGCAGGGCGAGCGCCTGCACGGGCGTGAGGTTCAGTCGCTGGAGCGTCACGGGACGTCCGCGACTGCGCTCGGATTCGATCAGCAGGCGGGCATCCACCGCGCCCATCCAGTACTTCGTTTCGCCGGTGAGGAAGCGCAGGAGAAACCCCGGCTCGGTGAAGCTGAACAGCCCCCAGTGATACGCCGAGTCCTCGAGCGTTGATGAATCGTGGAACCAGAGCGCGTTGTGCCCGAAGCGCTCGAACACCTCGTGCCCGAGGCCGAAGGTGATCAGGGTGACGCTGATCTCGCTGCCAGGCGCTCGAGTGGCGGGTGGCGCTGCCGGCTGCGCGGCGACGCGTGACGACGACGCGAGCACCAGCCCCGCGAGCAGCGCGATCATCGCCCCAGGATGCCTCACAGCTTGACCTCGCGGCCTTCGTCCGCCGACTTGTAGATCGCCTCGACGATGCGATGGAGCACCACCTGATCCGTGGGCGCCTCGTACTCCGACTCGCCGGCGATCACCGACACGAAGTGCGCGAGCTCGGCACGATAGGACTGGATGAAGGCACTTTCCCGGGCCGCCGCACCGCGGGGCGACACGTCCGTCGGCCGCCCGTGCAATTCCTTCACGACCCGCAGTGGTGCGAGCCGCGTGCTGCCGCGCGTGGAGAGCGTCTCGAACCACCACCGCTCCTCCTCGCCCACGTACGCGCCGGACACGTCGAAGTTGAACACGCCGGCGGCGAACTTGATCTGCACGAGCATCCCGTCCTCGACGGCGTTCTTGCCCGCGCCGCGATCCATGTGCGCGACGACGCTCGCCGGCTCGGGGTAGTCGCTGAGCCACAGCGCGAGGTCGAGCAACGGCAGCCCATAGTCGAAGAACGATCCGCCCCCCGCCTCGGCCCGCCGTCCGCGCCAGCCCTGCTCGGCGCGCTTCTGGTGGTAGGCACCGGCGCGAATCCCCGTGAGCTTTCCGAGCTCGCCGCCGCGGAGGAAACCGGCGAGGGCCTGCACGTCGCTGCGAAAGCGGTAGTTGTTGGCGACGTGGACCTTGCGGTTCGCGCGCGCCGCGGCGTTCACGATGCGCTCCACCCCGCGGGCCGTGAGCGCGAGGGGACGCTCGACGAGCACGTCCACGCCCGCGGCGATCGCGCTCAGGACGTGCGGCTCGTGGAGGTGGTTGGGCGTCGCCACGACGATGGCGTCGAGGCTGTCGCCCTCCAGGAGGTCAACGATGTCGGTGTAGACATCGGGGATGTCGAAGCGATCAGCGAGCGACCGCGCCTTGTGCCGGTCGTTGTCGCAGATGGCGACGAGCTTCGCGCCGCGGATCTTCGAGAGCACCGGCAGGTGCGTGAGCTGCGCGATCGCGCCGGCGCCGACGACGCCGATTCGGACGGGGTCCGTCATGGGAATCTCCGGAGTGGGCCGAAGTAAAACGTGAGGCCGTTGGCGCAGGACGGTGCATCACTCGATCGTGCCAACCGTCGTGCCTGGATAGTAGGTCCGCAGAATGGTTCGGAAATCCTGGCCGGCACGGGCGCGCCCGATGGCGCCCGCCTGGCACATGCCCACGCCGTGGCCGTTGCCGCCGCCATGCACCGTGAGCGACTCGACGCCGTCGCGGCCGGCCTTCGCATCGACGGAAAAATAGGTGCTGTACAGTATCTCGCCACTCGGAAGGCGCAGTGCGGAGCGCACCTCGTTCCCTCGGACCGTGATGGTGCGCTGGTCCGTCTCCACCATGAGCTCGCCCACGCGGCCGGCGGGCGTGACGTCGGTGACGGTGACGGATCTCACGCGCGCGACGCTGCCACTACCGGGCAGGTTGTGCACGTAGCGCGCGATGTCCTGCCGCAACTCCTCGCGCCCGTACGTGTGCGTCCAGCGGAATTTCGGCGCGCCCTCGCAGTAGTAGTGCGTGGTGCCGGGGATCTGGTCGCTGACGCGTTGCAGGTACGGCTCCGCCGACGTGCGCCACACGTCCTCGGGCTCGGCCGTGCTGCCGCCGCAGGTGCTCGAGTACGGCGCATTGACGACATGGCCGCCGTACAGGAGCACCAGCCCGGATGTCGCCGCCACGGCGAGTGACCCCACAGCTGTCTCCGCGCCGGCGCCGCCGTACACCTGGTCGGCCACGGTGGCGCGCATGTCGAACAGCCGACTGCCGCCGAGATGCGTGACGGCGTAGCTGCGTGCCGTCACGGCCTGTGCCTCGACGGCCGCGGCGTCGGCAGTCGCGGAGGTCCCGATCTCGAGCGGCACGACGCCCCGGAGGTAGTCGTCCATCACGAGGCGGTTCACCACGGTCAGCCCGTCCGCCGTGGCGGTGACGACAATCTCGCCGCGGTACCGCCGGCCATTGAAGGCGATGGTGCCGTCGGTCGTAGAAGGCCGAGCGACGATGGTGCGCTCGCGGGCGCTCACCGGATGCGAGTCCTCTCGGCGCGCGCGCACGGTCGTTCCCTCGCGCTCGAGCACCCACTGCTCCGCCGGCTGCGTGAGCGCCACGGCGGTGCGTCCGTCGTCCGCAAAGATCTCCCAGCCACCGGCGGACGTCAGTCGCAATTGCGGCAGTCCTTCCGCCAGCCCGATGCGCACCATCCGCGCGGACGCGCCCCGCGACACAACGGACGCTGGTGACGGTGCGGGTGTGCGAGCCGGCGTGCGCGACGCGGCAGCAGCCGTGCATGCCGCGGCCGACAGCACCAGCAACGTCAGTGCGCGAGCACCGTATCCCATCCGCCCTCCGCGCCGCGAAGGGGTCAACGCGCTTCAGCGAGCGCGGCGTCGAGACGCTCGAGTGTCAACGTGATTTCCGCGTCGCCATGCGCTGCCGAAACGAACCCGGCCTCGAATGCGGACGGCGCGAGGTAGACGCCGCGCTCCAGCGCCGAATGGAAGAATCGGCGGAACAGCTCAACGTCAGCCGTGCGTGCGTCGGCGTAGGAACGGACGGGCTCCGCACGGAAGAACCAGCCGAACATGGAGCCGGCGCAGTCAGCAGTGAATGGCACGCCGCGGCGCGCGGCAATGTGGCGCATGCCCTCCACGAGCGCACGCGTGCGCTGCGCGATACCGGCGTGCACCGCCGGAGTGAGCGCCGTGAGCGTGGCGATGCCTGCCGCCATCGCGAGCGGGTTGCCCGACAGCGTGCCCGCCTGGTACACGGGGCCAATCGGCGCCACGAGTGCCATGATGTCGCGGCGTCCGCCGTAGGCAGCCACGGGCAGCCCACCGCCGATGACCTTGCCGAGCGTCGTCAGGTCCGGCGTGATGCCGAAGTACTCCGCTGCGCCGCCCGGTGCGACGCGGAAGCCCGTCATGACCTCGTCGAACACGAGGATGGCGCCGTGCTCGGTCGCGAGGCGGCGCAGCGCAGGCAGGAATTCGGGGTCGGGGGCGATGAAGCCCGCATTGCCCACCACCGGCTCGACGAAGATGGCGGCGATGCGCGGACCGTGCGCGGCGAACACGGCCGCGGCGGCGCCCACGTCGTTGAACGGTGCCGTGAGCGTGAGCGCCGCGAGCGCGTCGGGGACGCCGGGAGAATTCGGGAGGCCGAGTGTGGCGACGCCGGACCCGGCGCGCACGAGGAAGCTGTCGGCGTGACCGTGGTAGCATCCGTCGAACTTGAGCAGCAGGTCGCGGCCGGTGAATGCGCGCGCCAGGCGCAGCGCGCTCATCGTCGCCTCCGTACCGCTGGAGACGAAACGCAGCATCTCGACGTGCGGCATGCGCTCGCGTACCATCTCGCCGAGCGTGATCTCGAGTCCCGTCGGGATGCCGAAACTCGTCCCGCGCGCCATCGTCTCCCGCAGTGCGTCGAGTACCTGGGGAGCCGCGTGACCGAGGACGAGCGGTCCCCACGAGAGGACGTAGTCGATGTACTCGTTGCCGTCCGCGTCCCAGATTCGGGCGCCTTCGCCGCGATCGACGACGAACGGCTCGCCGCCCACGCCGCCGAACGCGCGCACCGGCGAGTTCACGCCGCCGGGAAACAGGTCGCGGGCCTTCGCCATCAGTGCCTGCGAGCGCGCCATCGGGCGCGCAGAGGTTGCTTCCATCGTCATCGGCCGAAGCTCCCCATGGACGTCGCCATGATCGGCAGCGAACGGGCGCGCGCCGGTGGAGTACCCACGAGGTCGACGGTACGCAGCAGCGTCGCGGTGAAGTCCACGTCGTCCTCGATGCCTTCGATGACCGCGTCGACGATGGTGCCCGGCGCGAGGTGCTCCGCGCCCTGCACGTACGCGATGCCGTCGACGTCGTCCGCCTGCCAGACGGTGCGGCCCTGTGCGACGCCGTCCACCACACGGTCGATCATGGTGCGCGCCGTGCGCCCGATGAACCGCTCGTAGCGCTCGGCCGTGATCTGGCGCTGCAGTTCCATCAGGCGTTCGAGGCGCTGCCGCTTCACGGACTCGGGGACGTCGTCGATCATCTCCGCGGCCTTCGTGCCTTCCTGCGGCGAGTAGGTGAACGCGCCGACGCGCTCGAACTGGATCTCCTCGAGGAAGCCCATGAGCTGCGCGAAGTCCTCGTCCGTCTCGCCGGGAAACCCGACGATGCACGTCGTGCGGATGGCGAGATCCGGCACGACCTCGCGCACCTTCTGCACGCGATCGCGGATCGTGCGCTGGCGCTCGGGCCGCCGCATGCGCGCGAGCACGGCGTCGGAGGCGTGCTGCATCGGCATGTCGAGATACGGCAGGATGCGTGGCTGCGCGGCCATCACCTCGAGCAGTCGCGGCGTGATGCCGGACGAATAGAGGTACAGCATCCGCAGCCACGGAATCGACGTCTCCTTCACGAGCGACGCCAGCAACTCGGGGAGCGTGAAGCCGTCGCGGCGATCGCGTCCGTAATGCGCCAGGTCCTGGGCGACGAGGTTCACCTCGCGCGCGCCCTGTGCCTCGAGCAGCTGTGCCTCGCGAACCACTTCATCGAGCGCGAATGAGCGGTGCTTGCCGCGCATGAGCGGAATGGCGCAGAACGCGCAGCCGTGATCGCAGCCCTCACTCACCTTCAGGTAGCGGATGTGCGGCGCGTCGCCGGTGAAGAGCCGCACGCCGGGGTGAATCGCCGGCACGTCGTCGATGAGGCCGCGCGCCTCGAGCTCGGGCAGCAGGCGATCCATTTCCGAAGCGCCGAGGAACAGGTCCACCTCGGGTAGCGCTTCCTCGAGCTCGCCCTTGTGGCGCTGCACCATGCACCCGACGGCGACTACCGCCTTGCAGCTGCCGGCGAGCTTGAGGTCGCCCGCCTGGACGATCGCGTCGAGGGATTCCTTCTTGGCGGCGTCGATGAAGCCGCACGTGTTGATGACGATGACCTCGGCTTCGGAGAGGTCATCGGTGTACTCGGCACCGCGGTCGGCGAGCTGTGCCAGGTACCGTTCGCTGTCGACCGTGTTCTTGTCGCAGCCGAGTGTGATGAAGCCGAGTTTCATGGACGGGACGCGCGGGACGGAGCGGAGCGAGAGCCAGGCTAAATATAGCGGGCCCTCCCCCCGGTATCGCGCGGCTACCGGTAGTTGCCGAACTGGAGCTGCACGCCGAAATCCTTCGCCTTGAGGAGCGCGATCACTTCCTGCAGGTCGTCGCGCGACGGGCCAGTGACGCGCACCTGCTCGCCCATGATCGATGCCTGCACCTTCTTCAGCTTTGCGTCCTTGATCGCGGCGGCCACCTTCTTCGCCGTCTCGCCATCGAGCTCCATCTTGAGCTTCACGTCGCGCCGCACGGTGTCGCCACCCGCCTGCTTCAACTCACTCACGTCGAGGTTCTTCACGGGCACGCCGCGCTTGATGAGTTTCGACTGCACGATGTCGAAGAGCGCCGTCATCTGGAAGTCGCTGTCGGCCACGAGCGCGATGAGGTTCTCGGCGCGCTTGAACTCGATCGTCGCCTTGGAGCCCTTGAAGTCGTAGCGCTGCACGACCTCCTTCTGCGCCTGGTTGATGGCGTTGTCGACCTCCTGGAGGTCGACGCCGGTGGTGACGTCGAATGATGCGGCTTGAGCCATGTCGGTGTGCGCTCTGGTGGGTGCGTGGCGGCGACGTGCGGGCCACAGGGGTGGACGTCAAAGGTAATCCGCCCGACTGGCCCCTTGCGGTGCCTCACTTTGTATTGTAAAGTACTCCGCATGCGTGAACTACTTTTAGAAGGGGCCGTCGCCCCAGCCAGACGCGCCGCCGCGCCCGCAGGCTCCCCGACCGACGCGGACGCGGATGCCCGCCTGCTCGGACACGCCCTCCTCCTCGGCCTCGTCGCCGACCTCCTGCTGCGCGAGGGACCCGTCGGCCTTGCCGCGCCGCTCTTCATCACCGTCCTCGTCCTCGACCTCATCGCTCTCACCTGGCGATCGGGGCGCGCTCTCCACCGCGAGGCCACAGGCTGGCTCTGCGTTGCGCTCGTATTCTCGGCGGTGCTCGCATGGCGGAACGCCGACGAGCTCCAGGCCCTCGACGTCATCGCGGTGCTCGGGGCCCTGGTCATGGCGGCGGTGGCCATGCGTGCGCCCACAGCAGGGATCTTCGCCACGCGTCTGCGCGAGACAGCATGGGCCGCGATGACCATCGTGCGATCGGCTGCCGCCGGTATCGTACCCCTCGCGGTGCGCACGCTGTTCGCGGCGCACGGCAGCGGCCCTACATCCATGCGCGCGCGCCGGGCAATTCGCGCGACGCTCATCGCCGTAGCCGTCGTCTCCGTCTTCGCGCCACTGCTCCTCAGTGCCGATCCCATCTTCGCGAGCTTCGTTGCACTCCCCGCCTTCGCCCTTTCAGACGTCCTCCCGCACGTGTTCGTGATCGGTTTCTTCTCGTGGCTCGTCGCGGGATGGACGCGGGGCGCCATCGACCCGCGCGTCACGAGCCGCCCTGCACCGAATTCCTTCGGCAGCGGCCTCGGCATGCTCGACATTACCGCCGCCCTCGGGGCGCTGATCGTCCTCTTCGCCGCATACGTCGTGGCGCAGCTCGGATGGGTGTTCGGCGGCGAAGCCTTCCTGCAATCGCAGACCGGGCTTACGGCCGCCGAGTATGCGCGTCGCGGCTTCTTCGAGATGACCTGGGTCGCCGCCCTCGTCGTGCCGCTGCTTGTCTCGACGCGCAGCTTGCTGCGGAACGATCAAGCGCTCGAGCGTCGGCACACGGCGCTCGCGCTTCCGCTCCTCGCGCTCCTCGGCATCATGCTCGGCTCGGCGCTGATGCGCATGCGCCTTTATGTGCACCTCTTCGGGCTCACCACGGATCGCTTCTACCCACTCGTGTTCATGGGATGGCTGGTACTGGTGCTCGGGTGGTTGGTCGCGACCGTGTTGCGGGGGCGGGGCGCCACGTTCGTCGCGGGCACGGTGCTCTCCGGTGCGCTCATGCTGGCACTCCTCAATATCACGTCGCCGGATGCGATCGTCGCGCAGTTCAATGTCGCACGGGCCGCGGAGCACGTGGGGCCGCCGCTCGACCTGCGGCACCTCGCGCGCCTGAGCGCCGAGGCGGTCGATGTCGCGACGGCGCAGACGCTGGCCGCTCCCGCGAGTGCGGGCGTGGACGCGAATGCGCAGCGGTGCGTCGCATCGAAGGAGCTGCTGCGGCGTTGGGGTCCGACGTCGTCTCTCGCAACTCGCCAGGCGCTCCCGGCGTCGTGGCGCTTCTGGAATGCGGGCGACGCGCGTGCGTTGCGCATCGTCGGCGCTCGGGCCGCGGCACTCCGCCACGTGGAGCACGAGACCTGCTTTCGCGTGCCTGACAATCGTCGCTACTGGTAGCCGTACACCAGCGCTTCAGCCGAGATAGGACTCCAGCGCACGCGCCCGCGAGACGTGTCGCAGCCGCGACAACGCCTTCTCCTTGATCTGGCGCACCCGCTCGCGCGTGATGCCGAGCAGCGACCCGATCTGCTCGAGCGTCATCGGCTCCTCGCCATCGAGGCCGAAGTACAGGCGCAGGATCTTCGACTCACGCTCCTTCAGGTGCGCGAGTGCCTCCTCGATCGACTCGGTGAGCGCCTTCTCGAAGGTCAGCTCGTCGGGCGTCGGGTTGAGGTTGTCTGGGAGATAGTCGAGCAGGCGGTTGTCCTCGCCCGGCGTCATCGGCGCATCGAGGGAGAGGTGCGTCTGCGAGATCGACATCGTCTTCGCGACTTCCTCTTCCGTGATGTCCATGCCTTCGGCGATCTCGGCGTGCGTCGCCTCGCGGCCGAGTTCCTGGAGGAGGAAGCTGGCGCGCTTTCCTATCCGGTGCAGCGTGCCGGCCCGGTTCAGTGGTACGCGTACGATGCGGCTCTGCTCGGCCAGCGCCTGGAGGATGGCCTGGCGGATCCACCACACGGCGTAGGAGATGAACTTGATCCCCTTCGTCTCGTCGAACTTGTGCGCCGCGCGGATCAGTCCGAGGTTGCCCTCGTTGATCAGGTCGGAGAGCGAGACGCCCTGGTTCTGGTACTTCTTGGCGACGCTGACGACGAAGCGCAGGTTCGAGCGCACCAGCTTGTCGAGCGCCTCCTGGTCTCCGACGCGGATCTTCTGCGCGAGCGCGACTTCATCTTCCCGCGTGATGAGCGGATAGATGCTGATGTCGCGGAGGTACTGATCGAGCGATCCCTCTTCGAACGACGACTTCTTGCTGTTCGGAGTGGTGGCCATGCTGGCGATTCCGGGGAACGGCGACCCCGCCGCACTAGAGGGACGTGCTTGCGGCGGAGGATGTACGACCGGACAGCGGTCGGGGCGATCGATCTAGGTCAGTGCACGCGCTCGCCGAGCCGCATCCAGCGGACATGCTTGAGCCAGGCGAACTCGTCGGACGAATCGGGAGAGAAACTGAAATAGACGACCTCGGGGCGGCCCCGCAGCAGGGAATCCGGCACGAAGCCCCAGTAGCGGCTGTCGAGCGAATTGTCGCGGTTGTCCCCGAGGACGAAGAACTGTCCCCTAGGGACGACCAGAGGGCCCCAGTTGTTACGAGATGGGTGATACGTGACGGCCGCGCCCGCCGTCCGGACCAGAAAATCGCTCTGCCACCGGAACTCCTCCCACACGGGATCGGCTTCCGGGTCGGAGTGCGACACGTACGGCTCGGCGAGCGCCACCCCGTTCCGGATGAGCACCGCGTCGCGCATGGCGAGGGTGTCGCCGGGCAGTCCCACGAGGCGCTTGACGAAGTTCTTGGTACGGTCCTTCGGCCACTCGAACACGATCACGTCGCCGCGCGTGGGCTGGCGCAGCGCCGGCAGCCGGCGGCCGGTGAGCGGCACCTCGGCGCCGTAAACGAGCTTGTTCACGAGAAGGAAGTCGCCCACGAGCAGCGTGCGCTCCATGCTGCCGCTGGGGATCTTGAACGCCTCGACGACGAACGTCCGCAGCGCGAAGAAGAGCGTCACCGAGACGGTGAAGATCCTCGCCCATTCCCAGAAGAAGCCCAGGCCGCTGCGCCGCTTGTTGACGTGCTGCAGCGCCTCGAGCTTCTGCGCGGGGGTGATCAAACGTGAATTCACCGGTCGTGTCGCTTCTGGCATGGCCACCCTGCAATTAACTCCGGCTCCCATGGGGCAGCAAGCACGCCGCGCGGGCTCAATCCGGCGTCCCGAGATAATTGTCGATCTGCGCCCGCTGGAGCACGCCCGAGAAGTCGCAGTAGCCCACCTTCGTCTCGGAGTAGAACTCGTACACTTCCCACCCGCCTTCGCGGTGACCGTTCCCCGTCTGCTTCACCCCCCCGAAGGGCAGGTGCGCCTCGGCGCCGATGGTGGGGGCGTTGATGTACGTGATGCCGTTGTCCAGCTCCGCGAACGCGCGGAAGGCGAGGTTCACGTCCCGCGTGTAGAGGGATGACGACAGTCCGTACTTCACGCCGTTGTTGACGCGGAAGGCCTCGTCGGCATCGGCCACGCGGATCACGCTCAGGACGGGTCCGAAGATCTCCTCCTGCTCGACGCGCATGCCCGCCTCGACCCGGGCGAAGATCGTGGGCTCGAAGAAGAAGCCGTGCTCGTACGCCTTGCCCTCGGGCCGACGTCCGCCGCAGAGGAGATCCGCGCCGTCGGCCTGCCCGATGTCGATGTACTGCTCGACCTTGTGACGCGACCGCTCGTGGATGAGGGGCCCAACGTCCGTCCCTTTCGAGCGGCCGTCGCCCAGGACCATCGCGCGCGCGCGATCCACGAGAGTGCTGAGGAAGGTGTCGTGAATGCCCGACTGGAGGATGAGGCGGCTGGTGGCGGTGCAGCGCTGCCCGGTGGTGCCGAACGCGCCCCAGAGCACGCCATCGAGCGCGAGGTCGAGGTCGGCGTCGTCCATCACGATCATCGCGTTCTTGCCGCCCATCTCCAGCGACAGCCGCTTGTGCATCCGGCCGCAGGTCTCGCCCACCAGGCTGCCTGTCTGCGTCGAGCCGGTGAACGACACCACGGCCACGTCGGGGTGCGCGACGATGGGCGCACCGACATCGGCGCCCAGGCCGTGCACGAGCTGGATCACTTCGGGAGGCAGGCCGGCCTCGAGCATGATCTCCACGAGTACGTGACCCGTGTGCGGCACGTCCTCGCTCGGCTTGAAGACGCAGGCGTTCCCGCACACGAGGGCCGGGAACATCTTCCAGGTGGGTATCGCGAGCGGAAAGTTGAACGGCGCGATGATGCCCGCCACGCCGATGGGTCGCCGGAAGCTCATCGCCCACTTGTTGGCCAGCTCGCTCGGCACCGTGCGGCCGGAAAGCTGGCGGCCCATCGTCGCCGCATAGTACGCCGTGTCGATGCCTTCCTGGACGTCGCCGCGCGTTTCCGTGAGTGGCTTGCCCATCTCGCGGGTCATCAGGTTGGCGATCTCCTCCTTGCGCTGCACGAGGAGGTCACCCACGCGGCGCAGGACGTCGCCGCGGGCCGGCGCAGGCGTGGCGCGCCACAGCGCAAAGCCGCGCTTGGCGGATTCCACCGCCGCGGCGACGTCGAGATGGTTCGACAGCGGGAAGTTCCCGATCAGGTCGCGCGTGTCGGCGGGATTGCGGTTCTCGAACCAGGCGCCGGACTGGGGATCGGTCCACTCGCCGGCGATGAAGTTCCGGAAGGTCTTGGTCATGAGAAAAAGCTAATTCGTCGCCGGGGTGGCGTCATGGATGACACCACAGGGGCCAGGCTGACAAAAAGCAGATCCTTCGCTTCGCTCAGGATGACAAAAGCTGCGCTCAGGATGACAAAAGCTGCGCTCAGGATGACAAAAGCTGCGCTCAGGATGACCAAGGGTCGTTATCTTCACGCGTGCGCCCGATCTCCGCCGACAACATCGCCGCCGCAATGCGGGTCATCGACCCCATCTTCCTCAACACGCCCCTGCTCCGCGGCACGTCGCTCGACCGCGCGCTGGACGTGGAGCTGAGCTGCAAGGTCGAGACGCTCAACCCGATCCGCTCCTTCAAGGGGCGCGGCACCGAACTGCTGGTGGCCGGCCTGCACGACGACCGACATCTCGTCTGCGCGTCGGCCGGCAACTTCGGCCAGGGGCTCGCCCGCGCCGCCGCCCGCCGCGGACGGACGGTCACCGTGTTCGCCGCCCGAAAGGCCAACCCGCTCAAGCTCGAGGCCATGCGGGCACTCGGCGCCGAGGTGCGGCTGGCCGGCGCGGACTTCGATGCCGCGAAGGAGGCGTCGCGCCGGTTCGCCGCCTCATCCGACGCGTTCTACGTCGAGGACGGCGCGCATCCGGAGATCGCCGAAGGCGCGGGCACCATCGCGCTCGAGATCAGCGAACGCGGGCTGATGCCGGAGGTGATGATCGTGCCGCTGGGCAACGGTGCGCTCGCGACAGGCATCGGCGCGTGGTGTCGCCATGCGGAGCCGGGCACACGCGTGATTGGCGTGGTGGCCATCGGCGCGCCGTCGATGCGCCTGTCGTTCGCCGCGCGGGCACCGGTGTCCACCGAGAAGGCCGACACGATCGCGGACGGCATCGCGGTGCGGGAACCGGTGTCGTATGCCGTCGAGAGCATGCGCAACACGATCGACGAGGTGGTGAGCGTGAGCGACGAGTCGATCGTGCGGGCGATGCGGCTCGTGCACGGACATCTCGGGCTGGTGGTGGAGCCGGCCGGCGCGGTGGCGCTCGCGGCACTGCTCGAGGATCCCGAGCGGTGGCGTGGCGCGCGCGTGGCGATCCCGCTCTGCGGCGGCAACGTCACGCAGCAGGGCGCGCGTACCTGGATTCTCGGCCCGCGGCCGCGGAAGACCTGAGGGATCGGATACCCTTGTCATCCTGAGCGAAGCGAAGGATCTGCTTTGTCATCCTGAGCGAAGCGAAGGATCTGCTTTGTCATCCTGAGCGAAGCGAAGGATCTGCTTTGTCCCATGCCGGTAAGCAGATCCGTCGCGCTATGGCACCGTGTCGCGATAGGTGGTATCGACCGCGAGCCGCGAGCCGCGCATGGGGATGATCATCGCGCCCTGCCGTACGCCGTGCTGCGAGCGACCGTCGTACGCGGACTGCAGCGCGGTGTACTTCACGACCACGGCACGCGTGGCTCGCGCGATGGCCGGTGAGAGAGCGGAGCACGACTCGGTGTGGATGCGCGCGATCGAGTCCTGCATTTCTGCCGCGGCGCGTACGCCACGGGCCGCATGTCCTTCCTCGTGTACCCACAAAGAGTGGATGAAGCGAAGCCATTCGAACCGATCTTCCGTGCTGATCACACTGTCGCCGACGAGACGCGGCATGCGGAACCGGATCGCGAGGCTGACGACGGGATACTGCGCCTCGCAGCCGGTGGGTCTCATGCGCGTCGACGGGTAGCTCCAGTGGGTGGTCCAGTCCGTGTTGGCGAGGTACGGGATGGCCACGCCCACTGTAGGGGCGTTCCGTCGTGCGGACGCCTGCCACTCCCGCGGCGTCAGCCCGGTGGCGTCATAGTACGTCGTATCGACGCTGATGCGGACGCCCGGCGCGGCGGGCAGTGTGGACGCGGGAGGTGAGCACGCTGCGGCGAGAACGAGGATCATGTTCGCCGCGACGACAAGCCAGCGCATCGACACCGTCGCGTTCAGCGGGGAAGCGCGAAGGCCACCACGTAATCGCCCTTCCCCCAGTCTTCGCTCCCTCCCACCGCGACGACCACGTACTGCCGGCCGCCGATGGCGTACGTCATCGGTGTCGCCCGCGCCCCACCAGGCAGCGCACCCTGCCACAACTGTCGGCCCGTCGCGACGTCGAACGCGCGTAGCAGGTGATCCATCGTCGCCCCGATGAACACGACTCCGCCGGCGGTCGTGATGGGCCCGCCGAGATTGGGCAGGCCGAGCGGCGTCGGCGTGCGCGGCGCGGCCGGCCGCAGGTTCGCGGGGTCGCCCAGTGGCACGCTCCACGCCTTCGCTCCGGTGCCGAGGTCGATCGCCACGAGCGCCCCGAATGGAGGCGGCACACAGGGCGTATGGTCCGGCGACATCAGCATCCGGCGGCGCATCACGTACGGCGTTCCGTGCATGCGAGTGTACTGATCGCCGAGTCGCGATTGGTTGCTCCGCATCTGCGTCGTGTCCAGCTCATCGAGACGGATGAGCTGCACGTAGGCGGCAAGGGTGTTCACGGGAATCACGGCGAGCTGGCGTACCGGATCGAACGTGAGTCCGCCCCAGTGCGCGCCACCCACGTTGCTCGGCATCACGAGCGTGCCCTGCAGGCTGGGCGGCGTGAACGGTCCCTCGTCGCGGAGCGGGCGAAGCTGCGCCATGCACGCTTCCCGCGACTCCGGCGTGAGGCCGAACACGTTCGCGGTGTCGACCGACAGCGGGCTCAGTGGCGGGATGACGGTGTTGAACGGCTGCGTCGGCGAGGCGCGTTCCCCGTAGATCGTGCTGGCGGGAACCGGACGCTCCTCGACGGGGAAGACCGGCACGCCCGTGTCGCGATCCAGCACGAACAGCTGGCCCGACTTGGTGGCCTGCAGCACGACATCGGTGCGTCGTCCGCCGTGCGTGAGCGTGACGAGTGCGGGCGGTGACGCGACGTCATAGTCCCAGAGATCGTGATGCACGGCCTGGAAGCTCCACACCACCTTGCCGGTCGACGCGCGGAGCGCGACGATGGAGTTCGCGTACCGATTGTCACCGATGCGCTCGCCGCCGTAGTAGTCCGGGCTCGCGCTGCCAGTCGGCACGAACACCAGGTCGCGCGCTGAATCCGCCGCGATCACCGACCACGCGTTCGCGGCGCCGGTCGTGTGCGCCATGGCGCCGCGCCACGAGCTCCAGGCCGCGTCCGTCGAGTCACGCGGAATGGGATCCCAGCTCCACTTCAGCGCGCCGGTGCGTGCGTCGTAGGCCCGCACTTCCCCGCTCGCGGCGTTCGTGCGTCCGTTGTCGGCGACGGCGGAGCCGGTGACGATCATGCCGTTGATGACCGCAGGGGGCGACGTCAGTTCGTACTCCTCCACGTAATACGGCGAATTGCGCAGCCCTTTCCTCAGGTGCACGGTGCCGCCCTCGCCGAAGTCGCGGCACACGGCGCCGATGCGTGCGTCGAGCGCGATGAGCCGCGCGTCGATCGTGCCGAGATAGATGCGTCGGTGACAGGCGCTGCGCACCGATCGCGTTGCATCGACCCAGGTGGACACGCCGCGGTTCGCGAAGTCGCCCCAGTCGCCCATGGCATCGGCCTTCGCGTCGTACGTCCAGCGCGACGTGCCCGTCGCGGGATCCAGTGCGATCACCTTGCCGAG
This sequence comes from Gemmatimonadales bacterium, assembly GCA_038236775.1. GTDB lineage: Bacteria > Gemmatimonadota > Gemmatimonadetes > Gemmatimonadales > Gemmatimonadaceae > AG11. The sequence goes on along the minus strand of JBBRZK010000003.1, from coordinate 105,668 downwards.
GGGTGTCGAGACGTACAGCGTGCCGTCGACCATCAAGGGCGTGGCCTCGAACTTCAGCGGCTGATGCGTGCCGGCGTCGACCTCGCCGGTGCGGTAGGTCCACGCCACGGCGAGTGACGCAACGTTCCCCGCCGTGATCTGCGCGAGCGGCGAGTAGCGCGAGCCGAGTGCGTCGTGACCGTACGCGCTCCAATCGCCGGGGGCCGCCTGCGCGTAAGCAGTCGCTCCGCACAACGTGATTGCGACGGCGCTCACCGCCGCCGGCACAACGAAAAACCGAACCGCCATGCGCTCTCCGTTCGTTGTTGAGGATACTGTCCGAGCGGCGCTCACAGAACGGCGCAGGCGGCGCAAACGTGGAAGAACGCAGCAACAGGAACACAATCCGCCTTGACCTGCAAGCTCCGTCGCCGCCCTTACGGCGTGGGCTTGCCTGGTGTGCCGGCGGTCGGAGTCGGCGCGAGTGTGCCTCCCGCCGGTGCGGCCGTGCTGGTCGGCGCAGTGCACATCCAGCCGGAGGGCCGCGCCGGATCCGACTTCGCGTAGCCCGCATGTGGCAGCACTTCGATGGCGCCGAGGACGAGGCCCCAGATCACGAGGAGGAGCGAGAGCACGTGGGCGCGCGCCGTCCGGTGATGCCATGTCCACACGCTGCTCCACAGCCCGCCCGCGACGACGACCGACACCGCGGTGAGGTAGCCGAACAGCCCGACGCCACAGCGCGAAGGATACGGCCAGAAGAGGATGCCCACGGCCAGCGCCGTGGCGAGCGAGAGCCGCAGGAACGCGGGCCAGGTCCGTGTCGATGCACGCTCCGCCACCACGGCCGCCCTCGTCGCCGGCGCGGCTGACTTCGGCGCGGAGGGGATCAGTGCCGAGTCGGACATCGACTCCATCTGGCGATCGATCTTCTTGAGTTCCGCGTCCCAGTCGGTCATGCGTCGTCGTCCTCGTCCTGAAGTGTTCCGGCGGGCGGCAAGGTGCCGACGCCGCCTTCCCGACTCAAGGCATAACGTTCGATCTTCTTGTAGAGATTCGATCGCGGCATGTCGAGCGCGCGGGCGGTCTCGCTCACGTTCCAGTCGAACGCGCGCAGCTTGGCGAGCAGGTAGGCGCGCTCCGCGGCATGCTTGAAGTCATCGAACGTGGCGACGTCGAGCAGCGACCCCAGCCCACCTTCCGACGTATCGGACCGCCGACCCGCGAGCCGCTCGACGTCGTCCGCCGTGACGCGCGATCCGCTCGACAGGATGAGCAGCCGCTCGATGGTGTTGCGCAGCTCGCGCACGTTGCCGGGCCAGTCGCGCCGCTGCAGCCGCGCCACGGCGTCGTCGCCGATGGCTCTCGGCGCGAGGCCGCCCGCCACCGTGAGCTGCGCCACGAAGTGGCCGATGAGCGACGGAATGTCCTCGCGCCGCTCGCGCAGCGGCGGCACGTGGATGGGCACGACGTTGAGCCGGTAGTAGAGGTCCTCGCGGAAGCGGCCCGCCTTGATCTCCTCCTCCACCACCTTGTTCGTGGCGGCGAGCACGCGCACGTCCACCTTCACCGGCTTCGCGCCGCCGATACGCGTGACGACACCGTCCTGCAGCACGCGCAGCACCTTCGCCTGCGCGGCAAGGCTCATGTCGCCGATCTCGTCGAGGAACAGCGTGCCGCCGTCAGCCTGCTCGAACTTGCCGGCGCGGTCCGCGACCGCACCCGTGAACGAGCCCTTGATGTGCCCAAACAGCTCGCTCTCGATCAACTCGCTCGGGATGGCCGCGCAGTTGACCTCCACGAACGGCCCCTTGGCGCGAGACGACTGCGTATGCACCGCCCGCGCGACGAGCTCCTTGCCGGTGCCGTTCTCTCCCGTGATGAGCACGCGCGCCGGCGTCTTCGCCACGAGCGCGATCTTCTCCGTCACGGCACGAATGCCGTACGAGTTACCCACGATCTCGAAGCGTGAGTGCACCGTATCGCGCAGCCGCTCGTTCTCCTCCTGGAGGTCGAGGTGCGACAGCGCATTGCGCAGCGTCACCAGGATGCGGTCGGTGTCGAGCGGCTTCTCGAGGATGTCGTACGCGCCGTGCTGCGTGGCTTCCACGGCGGTCTGGATCGTGGCGTGGCCGCTGATCATCACCACCACCGCACCGGGATCCTGCTCGCGCAGCTTCCGCAGCGCCTCGAGGCCGTCGATACCGGCCATCTTCACGTCCATGAACACGAGATGCGGCGCGAAGCGCGCATACTCGGCCAGCCCGTCCACCGCGTTCGCCGCCGTGCGCACTTCGTAGCCCTCGAACTCGAGCAACTGGCCGAGGGCGGCGCGAATGCCCTGCTCGTCGTCGACGATCAGGATCTTGCGAATCACGGCGCCTGACCCGGCGTGGTCTTGTAGAGCGTCACCTTGTGGTTCGCGATCCGCACGTCCGCCAGCGACGGTGGCGTGGGCACGGGGAGCGCATCCGCCGCGATGCCCGCCGGCCGGTTGCCGCGCGTGATCTGCTGGAGCAGGCGCGGGATGGCGCCCTTGGGCACCGAGAAGTCGCGCAGCTTCACGTCGCGCACCTGGAATTCGCTCAGGCCCGGCCGCACCACGCGGAAGCCGCCGCCAATGGTGATCTTCTCGCGAGCGTTCAGCAGGCTGCCGAGCGGTCCGAGCACGCCCGAGCCCGCGAGGTCGCGCATGGGGACGATGGCGCGCACGTACAGCGCGTCGCCGATCACCGCCGCCTCGACGCTGTCCGCCGACGCTGGCAGCGTATGTCCCACCACCTGAAACACGTACGACGCGATCTCGGCCGCCGAGAGGTTGGCGAACACCGGCCCGCCTGCCGACTGCAGCGACTCCACCGTGCGCTTTCCGCGCGCGCCCGCCTCGGGCGAAAGCGGCTGCCACGTGGATTCCATCGCAACGGGTGGCGTGGCGCCGGGAATCTTCGACATCCAGCGATCGCGCGTGAAGTACGCGCCCACGGCGAGCAGCGCGAGCACCACGAGACATCCGGCACGTGCGATACAACCCATCGGTCAGCCTCCTCCCAGAGTGGACACGTGCACGCGGCGGTACGGTGCACCCGCCGGCGCGAGCGTGCTCTCGAACAGCGTGATGGCATCCACATCCTGCGCGGCGGTGAAGTCTACCCTGCGCGCCGCGCGCGCGAGCCGGCGGACATGATCGGCCTCCTCGGCCGTCCGTACGCGAGCCAGCGTGACATGCGGGCGGAACGCGCGACCTTCCAGCTCGAACCCCGCGGCCTCGCCCGCCACCTCGAGGTCGTGGTGCAACAGTTCCAGCCGCGGCTCGTGTGCTACCCCGCTCCACACCACGCGTGCCCGCCGGAAGTTCGGAAAGGCGCCGACGCCGCCGAGCTCCATTTCGAAGGGATGATGACCGCGCGCGATGGCATCCGTCATCGCCGTCACCTCGCCCACGCGCACGTCAGGCACGTCGCCGAGGAATTTGAGCGTCAGGTGACGCTTTGCGGGCGGCACCCAGGACAGCTCCGGCGCCGCGGCGCGGAGGGGCGCGATGGCCTCCTCGAGCGCCTCGCGCACCGGCGGCTGAAGCTCAAGCGCGAGGAAGAGGCGCATCCGCGCGCAGCTCGATGGCGAGGTGCGAGAAGCCGTGCTCCCGCGCGAGCGCGAGGGCATCGCGGCGGAGGTCGGCGTTGCCGAGTGCCGTGACGGTCGCCGCATCCGCAATGAGCACCGCAAGCCCCGAGCGCGCCTCCACTCGGCACACGAGACCGCGCTCGGCGAGGGCGCCTTCGAGGGCGGTGTGGCCGCCCGGCGTTTCGCGACGCACGCTCATGCGGCCGTCACGCCGTGGAGGACGTTGAGCGATCCGGAGCGGAAGCCGCGCAGGTCGAGCGCGACACGCGCAAATCCCGCGACGCGCACCGCCGCCTGCAGCGCGGCCAGCCTGTGGGGCTCCATCCACTCGGCGAGCACGTCGCGCGACAGCTCGACACGAGCAAGGTCGTCGTGGTAGCGCACGCGGAGATCGCCCGTGATACCGAGCATCCGCAACGCGTGCTCCGCACGCTCCACCTGGGCGAGCCGCTGCGGCGTGACGCTCGTGCCATACGGCAGCCGCGACGACAGGCACGGCGACGACGGCTGCGACCACGTGGGAATGCCGAGCTCGCGCGAGCGCGCGCGGATGTCAGCCTTCGTGAAGCCCAGCTCCGCGAGCGGGCTCGCCACTGCGTGCTCGCGTGCGGCCTGCGCGCCCGGTCGATAATCGGCGAGGTCGTCGGCATTCGTGCCGTCGAGCACGGCTTCACACCCGAGCGCGCGCGCTACGGGCGCAAGCTTCGACCACAGCTCGGTCTTGCAGAAATAGCAGCGATTGGAGGGATTCGCGGCATAGCGCGGGTCGTCGAGCTCCGCGGTGTCCAGTTCGCGCACCTCGATGCCGAACGACTCCGCCACGCGGCGCGCCGTCGCCCACTGCTCGGCCGGGTACGAAGCGCTCCGCCCGATGATCGCCACTACGCCCTCGCGGCCGAGCGTGCGGCGCGCCACCACAGCGAGATACGCGGAGTCCACGCCGCCGCTGTAGCCGATGGCTACGCGGCCACGCTCGCGCAGCCACGCCGCGAGCGCCTCCTCGCGGGCCGCGGCACTGGCGGACGCATGGGCTGGGGCGCTGGTTTCCGTCATCGTCTTAAGGTATCGCCGCGCGTCGCCCGAAGGCAGTCGCGCTGCAGTGGCTCAGCCCGACACCAGCACGGCCGAGTTCCACCGCGTAGTCTTCGGAATGCTTCATGTCGCGTCAGTGCGAGAGGAGACCTTCCGGGCATGACGGACCGTGCAGCTCACGCCTCGCCGTTCGACGGCGCCGGCGACATGCGCGCGCAGTGCCGCGCCTTCGACTGGGCCGCGTCGCCGCTCGGCGCCGTATCAGCGTGGTCGCAAAGCCTGCGGACCACGGTGTCGACGCTGCTCGCGTCGCGCCAGCCGATGTTCCTGTTCTGGGGTCCGGCGCTCATCCAGGTCTACAACGACGCCTATCGCCCGAGCCTCGGCAGTGGCGGCCGCGCCGATCACGCGCTCGGCATGCGGGGCAAGGCGTTCTGGACCGACATCTGGGACACCATCGGCCCGCAGATCGCGCAGGTGATGGGCGGCGGCCCCGCGACGTGGTTCGAGGACCAGTACCTCCCCATCGAGCGCAACGGCCGCATGGAGGACGTGTACTGGACGTACTGCTACGGGCCCGTGCGCGATGACGACGACACCGTCGGCGGGATCCTGGTGGTCTGCCAGGAGACGACGAACCGCGTCGTGGCCGACCTGAACCTCCAGCGCGCGCGAGCCGAAGCGGTGGGCGCCGCCAAGCACCTCGAGGCGCGGTCAGAAGAGGCCGAGGCGGCGGCGCAGGCCCTCGCCGAGAGCGAGGCGCGATTCCGCACCGTGCAGGACGCGTCGCCGGATGCATCGCTGCTGCTGCATGCCATGCGCGACGACAGCGGCAGGATCACCGACTTCGAGTTCACTTACGCCAACGACGCGGTACAGCGGATACTCATCGGCGATGGCGAGAATGTCGTGGGCCGCACCATGCGCGACGCGTTTCCCGAGTCGGTCGCGGCGGGCCGACTCGACCGCTACATCCAGGTGGTGGAAACGGGCGAGCCGTGGCTCGAGGACGTGCACTATCGGCGCGGCAACGTGGTGCACGGCCTGCGCGTGTCCGCCGTGAAGGTGGACGACGGCGTGCATCTCGCCGCGGCCGACCTCTCCGAGCGCATCCAGGCCGCGGAGGAGCGCGAGCGGTTGCTCGACGAGGCCCGCGCTGCACGTGCGAGCGCCGAGAAGGCGCGGGCCGAGGCGGAGAATGCGAATCGCGCGAAGAGCGAGTTCCTGGCCGTGATGAGCCACGAGCTGCGTACGCCACTCAACGCCATCGGCGGCTACGCCGAGCTGATCGAGCTCGGCATCCACGGTCCGGTCACTCCGGACCAGCGACACGCCCTCGAGCGCATCCAGTCGAGCCAGCGACACCTGCTCGGCCTCATCACGTCGGTGCTGAACTACGCTCGCGTGGAAGGCGGCGTGCTGACGTACGCGCGCGAGGAGGTGCCGCTGGCCGAGACGATCACGGAGTGCGAGGCGCTCACGGCGCCGCAGATGCGGGGGAAGCGCATCACGTTTTCGTTCACGTCGCGGCAGACGGCGTTCACCGCGTGCGCCGATCGCGAGAAAGTGCGGCAGATCCTGCTCAACCTCCTGGGCAACGCGATCAAGTTCACGGATCCCGACGGGTGCATCACGGTGCGCTGCATGACCGAAGACGGCGCCGTCGCCGTGGAGGTGGAGGATACGGGGGTCGGAATCGCGCCGGAGCATCTCGCGCGGGTGTTCGACCCGTTCGTGCAGGTGGACAGCAAGCTGACGCGCACGAATGAAGGAGTGGGGCTCGGCCTCGCCATCAGTCGTGATCTCGCGCGGGGGATGGGTGGAGATCTCGCGGCGCGGAGCACGCCAGGCGTGGGGTCGGTGTTCACGCTCACGCTGCCGGTGGCCTGATCGCAGCGAATCTTGTCATCCTGAGCGCAGCAGCCTGCCCTCGAGGAGCGAAAGCGACGAAGGGAAGGATCTGCTTTCACGCCGGTACGGGATCGCGGCGCGCTTCGGCTTCGGCGGTGCGGGGCCGGTAGCCCACCGCTTCGGCGACGTGCGCCGTACTCACGCGCGTGTCCCCGTCCAGGTCGGCGATGGTGCGAGCGACGCGAAGCACCCGATGGAAGGCGCGAGCCGACAACTGCAGTCGCGTGCCCGCCGTGGCGAGAAACTGCCGCGCAACCGGCTCGATGCCGCCGTGCGTCTCCAGCCACCGACCCGGCGCGCGCGCGTTGCAGGCGTCGTCGCTGCCGTAGCGCATCCGCTGCACGGTTCGCGCGCGCTCCACGCACGCGCGAATGGCCGCCGAGCTGCCAGTTGATTCGCGCGTGGCGAGGCGCGACAGCGCCACTGGCGGCACGTGCACGTGCAGGTCGATGCGGTCGGCGAGGGGACCGGAAATGCGGCCGCGGTAGCGCGTGACATCGGCGGCCGCGCACACGCAGGGACGCTGGGGATCGCCCGCGTGTCCGCAGGGACACGGGTTCATCGCGGCGACGAGCGCGAACCGCGCGGGAAAACGCAGCGACGCGGATGCGCGCGCGATGGTGACGACGCCGTCCTCCATTGGCTGGCGAAGCGACTCGAGCACGCCGCGCGGGAATTCGGGCAGTTCGTCGAGGAACAGCACACCGTGGTGCGCCAGGCTCACCTCCCCGGGCCTCGGCGACGACCCACCGCCAACGAGGCCCGCCATGGAGACGGAATGATGCGGCGCGCGAAATGGACGACGCGTCACGGCGCCCGCCGCGGCATCGAGCATCCCGGCGACGGAATGCAGTGCAGTCACCTCGAGCGCCTCCGCATCGGTGAGCGACGGGAGGATCGTGGGCAGCCGCCGCGCAAGCATGGTCTTGCCTGCACCGGGCGGCCCCACGAGCAGCAGCCCATGTGATCCCGCGGCCGCGATGGCGAGCGCGCGCTTGGCGCCGTCCTGCCCGGCGACGTCCGACAGGTCGAGCAGGTCGGCGGGCGGAAGCACGGGCGGCCGGCGCAGAGGCTCCGGCAGCGAGCCGCGGAGGATCCACGTCACGAGCTCGCCGAGCGTTGCCGGTGCGGCGAGGCGGAGGTTTCGCACGAGCGACGCCTCGCCGACGTTGGCGGCAGGCAGGACGAGCGTTACGTCCTCAGCGTGTTCCGACTGCGCGACCTGTCGCGCGATGGGCAGCGCGCCGCGCACGGGCCGGATGGTGGCGTCGAGTCCGAGTTCGCCTACCGCAACGCATCGCGCGACGCGGTCGGCGGGCAGCACACCGGTGCCGACGAGAAGTCCCAGCGCGATGGGCAGGTCGAACGCCGTGCCCTCTTTCCGGATGTCGGCTGGCGCGAGGTTCACCGTGATGCGACGCGGCGGTACGATGAAGCCGGCGTTGACGAGCGCGGCACTCACGCGCTCGCGACTTTCCTTTACCGCGCTCGCCGGCAGCCCGACGATGATCCATTGGGGGAGGCCGAGTGCGACGTCCACCTCGACGGTGACGTCATAGGCGTCGATGCCGAGTACGGCGGCGGAACGGATGGCGGCGAGCACGTCGTGAAGGTGCGATGCTCCTGCGCGTGCGCCGTCATCATTTTAACGCAGCCTCTGTCATCCTGACCCCAATCCCGCTGTCATCCTGAGCGCTCAACCTTCTGTCATCCTGAGCGCCTGTCCCGCTGTCATCCTGAGCGCAGCGAAGGATCTGCTTGTGGCCCGGGCGAAAGCAGATCCTTCGCTGCGCTCAGGATGACAACGTTCGCTGCGCTCAGGATGACAACGTTCGCTGCGCTCAGGATGACAACGTTCGCTGCGCTCAGGATGACAATCGTCGCTGCGCTCAGGATGACAGCTTATCAATCGTTACGGCATCCAGGTCGTGAGCGACGCCGCACTCTTCCGTTCCTTCGCCGGCGGCACCGTCGTTGGTTCGCCCACGTTGAGCACCGCCACGATCCGCTCGCCCTCCGGCACCCCCGCCGCCGCACGCGCCGCGGGATCCTGCATCACGGCGCCCGTCTTCATGTGCGTGCCGAGCCCCAGCGACACCGCCGCGATCGTGAGGTTCTGCACCGCCATCATCGTCGCGGCAAGATCCTCCTCGCGGATCTCCGGATTCGCGTCCTCGACGAAGGAAACCACGATCATCAACGGCAGCGCCGCGTGCTCCGTCGCCACGTTGTTGCGCATGGTGTCGGCCACCGCGGGATCCTCGATCTTCTTCGCCTTGCGGTTGCCGAGCGCCAGCCCGTATGCATGTCGCGCCTGGGGGCCGAGCACGTAGAAGCGCCAGGGCTGGGTGAGGCGGTGGTTCGGCGCGGCCACGGCCGCGTCGAGCATGGTTTCCACTTCTGCGCGCGTGACATCGCGCACAGCGAACTGTCGAATCGAGCGGCGTCCGTGCAGCGCGTCGAGTGAGGTGATGGGCATGCTGCGCATCCTAGACGGCACCACCACGCCGCGCCAGTTGTCGCGCCGCGCGGCTACGGAAGTGTCCGCTGACCGCCCATCGCCTCCGGCAGCGGCGAACGCGGCAGCTTCGCGTCCCGCTGCGCGGCCTGCCACGCGAAGCTCGCCACCACCGCCGCGTTGAACTGCATGTCGTCCGGTTGGAGTCGCTCGTAGACGTCCTGGTTGGTGTGGTGCGTCTCGTTGCCGTAGTCGAGCGGGTCCTGGATGAACTGGAAGCCCGGCAGCCCCACACTGATGAACGACAGGTGATCGGTGCCGCCGGTGTTGCTGATAGTGGTCGTACGCATCCCGAGCGTGCGGAACGGCGCCATCCACGCCGCGAAGATGGCGCGCTCCGCGGCGATCCCCTGCAGGTACACGCCGCGGATCTTGCCGCTGCCGTTGTCCAGGTTGAAGTACGCCGCGAGCTTCGCCTGCTCGTCGGTCGCGTGCACGCTGGCCGCGTCGCGCGTGATGAAGTGCTGCCGCACGTACGCCGTCGAGCCCAGCAGCCCCTGCTCCTCCCCGGTCCACAATGCGATGCGAATCGTCCTTCGCGGCGTGAGGCCGAGCGTCTTGATGAGGCGCATGGCCTCGAGCATCACGCCGGAGCCGGCGCCGTTGTCGGTGGCGCCCGTGCCCGAGTGCCACGAGTCGAAGTGCGCGCCAATCATCACGACTTCATCCTTCAGCTTCGGATCGGTGCCCGGAATTTCGCCGATGATGTTGACCGAACTCGTGTTCTGCGGCAGAAAGGTGTTCTGCATGTCGAGCGTCAACGTCACGGGGACGTTCTTGTCCAGGATGCGTGCGATGCGGCCGTACGATTCCTGCGCGACATGCACCGTCGGCACGTGCGCAACTCCCACCAGCCGCGACGCGCCGTTGTTCGTGCCTACGTCGCCGCCCGCATGCCGCTCATCGGCGAGCAGGATCGCCGACGCGCCCTCGGCCGCGAGCCAGCGGAGCGTGGCCGTGTCGGCGATGCTCACGCCGCGCGGCACTGGCCGCATGGGCACTCCGCGTGCGGCGGCGATCGCAGCCGCCGCCATCGAATCACGCTGCGCCTCCGCCTCGCACACCGCGGAGCGACGCGCGACGGGAGCGGGCACCGCCGTCGAGCGTGCCACAGCCGCGCGACGGCCGGCCACTACCGGCTTCGCGGCGGCCATCGCGGTGAGCGCGGAATCGGTGAGGCGCGTGGCGGGCGCAGTGAAGAGCGCCACGGGCTTGTTCAGCGGCGGACTCACCATCACGAACGCGCCGCGGAGCCGGCCCGCGTACTGCGAGCGCATCTCGTCCGAGCAACCCGAATGAACGAGCACCGCTGGCCCCGTCACCGCACCGTCCGTCCCGGTGGACCACGCCTGCGGCACCGCCTCCACGATGAACGGTACGGGCGTGCTCGCATTGAGGGAGAACCGGTCATTCTGCCAGCCGAGCCCCGCGGGCGTGTCCCACGTTTCTTCGTGCACGTTCGCGAGGCCCCACGTCTTCATCTGGCCCATCGCCCAGTCAGCAGCTCGCGCCGCATTGGGCGACCACGTCAGCCTCGGCCCATAGACGTCCGACAGCCAGCTCATGAGGTCCATCACGTGCGAGTGACTCGCCTCCTCCGCCTTTATGCGGTCGATCGTGGCGACGTCCACCCGCTCCTGTGCAGCAGCGGGCGTGGCGCGCAGGAGGACCGCGGCCATGCCGAGCGCATAAACGGACGAGCGGAAGGTGAACGAACGAGCGGGCATGAGTGGCACTCCAGTGTGCGGGAAGTGTTTTAGCGCGAGTCGTCGAGCGTGAACCGTCAACCGTCAGCCGTCAGCCGTCGCTCCCCTATCTTTCGCGCATGGCCACGCCCGACTCCGATCCGGTACAAGAATACGCTCGTCGCGCGTCGTCCGCTGACCACGCGGCGCGGAGCGAGGCGCGGCACGCTCGCTGGCTGTCATGGGCGCGGCTCGCGACAGCCCTCGTCGTGGTGTTCGCCATCGTCGAGTCGAGCCGCGGCATGCCGACGCGCATCGCGTGGGTGATCGGGTCGGTTGCCGCCGCTGCATTCGTCGTGCTGGTCCGGCTGCACCAGCAAGCCACCGACCGCACCTCCCGCGAGCGTGAGACCGCCGCAGCGTGCCGGGCAGGGATCGCGCGCTGCCAGCGCGACTGGACGGCCATGCCGCCGCAGCGGCTCGTGCGCACGCCTGATGGCCGAGAGTCCGTCGCACGCGACCTCGACGTCTTCGGCGACATCTCGCTCTTCCGTCTCCTCGACGTCTCCGCCCCCGCGCTCGGCGGCGACCGCGTGGCGCACTGGCTGCTTGCGGATCCGGACGACGTCGCGACGATCGCGCAGCGCCAGCAGTCGGTGGCTGCCCTGCGCGACCGCTTCGACTTCCTCCTCGAGTCCGCACGCATCGGACGCCATGGCCAGTACGCAATTCGCGCGGTCTCCAGCGAGGCACTCGGCCGGTTCGTCGCGTGGTGCGCGGATGGCGCGGACGCGCCGGTTGTTTCGAGGACGCCGAGCATCGCGGCCTTCGCCTGCAGCGCGCTGCTGGTGGCGGCAATCGTGCTTCAGCCGCCTTTCGTGACACCGCTCATCGGCACTGTGCTCGTCGTCCAGCTCACACTCGCTGCCGCGGCCAGGCGTCGCCTTACGGCCGCGCTATCCGGTCTCGGTGCCTTGCTGCCACAGCTGCGCGGCCTCGACTCCTCGCTCCGTTCGATCGCGGCGGAGCCTGACGTCCCCGGCCTCTTCGGCGCCGCACAGGACCGACTGCGCCGCGAAGGCGCGCCCGCGGCACTCGGCCGCCTGGACGACATCCTCCGCTGGAACGACGTCCGCCTCACGCCGCTGGCCCACTGGCCGCTGAATGCCGTCGCGGGGCTCGACGTCCATCTCGTCGCGGCACTCGAGCGCTGGCGCGCGCAACACGGACCCGCGATGGCGTCGTGGGTCGATCACGCGTCGAGCGCGCAGGCACTCATAGCCCTCGCGACCCTGGCGTTCGAGAATCCTGCGTGGCGCATGCCCACGGTCGTGGACGACGACACGTCGCCCGGCATGGATGCCGCCGACGCCGCGCACCCGCTGCTCGCCCCTGACCAAGCCGTGCCCAACCCCGTGCACCTCGGCGGCCGCGCGTCACTGCTGGTGCTCAGCGGATCGAACATGGCCGGCAAGACCACCTACCTGCGCGCCGTCGGACTTGGCGCGCTGCTCGCGCAAGCGGGTGGTCCGGTGCGCGCCACACGTATGACGCTCCGCCGCGCGCGCGTGCGCACCAGCGTCCGCATCGAGGACGACCTGGGCAGCGGCGTCTCACTCTTCCTCGCGGAAGTCACGCGGCTCCGCGACGTCGTGCGCGACAGCGAGCAGCCCGACTCGGCATCCGTACTCTTCCTGTTCGACGAGATCCTGCACGGCACCAACGCTGCCGACCGACGGCATGCGTCGCAGGTGGTGCTGCGCCGGCTCCTCCACGGCCGCAGCTGGGGGATCGTCACCACGCACGACGCCGATCTCGCGGACGGCCTGCTCGATGCGACCGACGGTGACGTCGCGGCGCGCGTGCAGGAGGGACATTTCCGCGAGACGGTTGAGCGCCGCGACGGCGCGGTGCGCATGTCGTTCGACTACCAGCTCCGGCCCGGGCCCACCACGAGCGCAAATGCGCGGGTCATTCTCGAGCTCACGGGCCTGGCGTAGCCTACGTGAGTCCCGAAGGGATAGCACAGCCGTCAGCATTCAGTCGTCCCGCTTCGGCTGCGAGGACGCTTGTCATCCTGAGCGAAGCGAAGGATCTGCTTGTGCCACTGGTCCGACCAGATCGTTCGCGGCGTTCAGGACACCACACCCCTGACGGCTGTTCAGCCCCGGCTGACCGCTGGACGACTGAGGGCCCTCGGGCTGGCGCTTTGCGCCCGAACGCGGGCATTCGACGGCATGTATGGCACAGCCGTCAGCATGCAGTCGTCCAGCTTCGAGCTGCGAGTTTGAACAGCTTTCAGGGGTTGTGGCGCTACGGTCCCGGACGCTTGTCATCCTGAGCGGAGCGAAGGATCTGCTTGTCATCCCGAGCGCAGCGCGGGATCAGCTTGTGGCGGTAAGCGGGCGTCACCACAGCGAACGCTGGCCGCTTTCGCCGCCGGCGTCCGTTCTTACTGAACGCAGTTCAGTAGTACCGATAGTCGAGCACGCCGCCGCGGCCGTTGACCACCGTCATCGTGCGGTTCACCGACCGCTGGTACGTGATGGGGCGTCCGTACTGGTCGTAGTTGTTCACGAGGCTGCGATTGGTCGCCGGGTTGCGCTGGGCCTGGTACTGCCCCGTCGCCATGGCGCATCCCTGCAGGGTCGCGGCGCCCGCCAGGGCAAAGGCAAGTGCGATCAGCCGTCGGTTCGTCCTGTGGATCATCGTGCTCACCTCGTTGGCGTGGGGAGACGTACAGGCCACGCGCCAATAGTGTGGCCTTGCCACGCGCGTGTCCACCAACCAGACCCGCGAGTGGCGTGCCACCCCGCGCGTCACGGCGCGCGCACCGTGGCGCCACCGGGTCCAGGCGTCGCTACCGGGGCGGGCTTCGGCTTGTCCGGCACGGTGACCGGATTTCCGAACTGCCACTGCGCATGCTCCCGGTCCCGCTTCGGCACGCTCACCATGGACTCCATCATCGGGAACAGTGCCTTCTGCGCCGATGTGATGATGGAGTCCGCGATCTCCGGCTGCTCCCAGAACACCTTCCAGTACTCCTTCTGGATGGTCTGCACGCTGTCGAGCTCCGCCTTGCCGGCGCCACCCGCGCCCGCCGCGAGGAACTCGCTCAGCGGACGGTAGAGCGCGCGCACGCGGTCCGAGAACACCGAGTCGGCAGCGCGCAGGGCCGCGATCTGCGCGGTGCTCAGGAACAGCGAGTCGCTCTCCTCGAGCAGGGCCTTGTGCAGGCTCGACGTGTTCCGGAGGTAGAACGCGGCGAGTGAGTCGGCCGAGCGGCGCTGCCACCCCGCGAGCCCATGCACGGGCTCAACCGCGCGGCGAAGTTGCTGGAGGTCGTAGTCCGTTGACAGTCGAAGGGAGACGTCCACGACGAGCCGGAACGGGTTGAGCATGAGCGTGCGCCCCGGTCGCGTTTCGGCAAAACGCGGATTCACGTCGTACCGGAACGCAGAGTTCGCGGCGTCGAAGCTGCGCGGCACGAGCAGCACCGGGTCGGGTAAAGCGGGCGAGCCCCACCCGCGCAGCCCGTCGCTGCCGTGCAGTACCTGGTCCACGCCCGCGAGCACGTTCTCGAAGTAGACGTTCGGGCTCACGCGTCCGCCCCAGCGCTGCGGTGTGGGCGGCCGCCATTGCACGTTGAACGACTGCGTCCACGGTCCGCGGCAGCTGTTGCGGTCGGCCACGCGCCCTGCGTTGGCCAGCAGGCACTCCGTCGACGTGTGCGAGCCCGTCGCGAGCAGCGTACGAATCTGCGCGGCGAGCGCGGCGTCCGTCTCGCGCGCCGGGTCCGGCACGAAGGCGCGATCGCCGCCGCGCCCATCGCCGTTCACGTCGCCCTGCACGATGGGCGTGAAGGGCAGCCCCGATTGCGCGCGCGCGAACAGCGTCCACGTGCCGGCCAGCCCGTTGGAGAAACCGCTCGAGACCACGATCACGTGGCGCGCGTCGAACTGGCCCGGCGCCCACTCCACCGTGCGCGGGTCACCGAATCCCGCGCCGTCGAACCCGCGGAACTGCCGCCGCGTGGACTGGATCGTGTAGTTCACCGAACCGTAGAACTGTGCGCCACCGCGGAACTTGAACACGTCGGGCGACACGCCGAGCGTGAGCTGGCTGCCGTATCCGCGCAGGTCGCTCACGCGACGCGCGACTCGGCCGAACTGGTCCGAGATCCGCGACTCTGCCGCAGACACCGACCCACTCGCGGGATCGATGGCGGCCGCCGACACGAACACGGGGCGATTGCCCTCGCCCGCGAGTGAGAAGACCGGCGTACCCCGGAAGTTCGCGTCTACCGTGCCGGGCTGCGCGAGATCGTACGACGAGAGTCCGGCGACGCGAAGGAGCATGCCGTGCAGGCTCGTGTTCCAGTCGAGGGACGCGCGCCAGCTGTGCGGCACGTCGTACGCCGGGTCGATCAACGTCACGGAGGGTGCGCGCTCGCCGAGCGGTCCGCTCCCATCCACACACTGCGACGGGACCGAGCCCGGGTCCGCCCTGAAACGGGCCCAGTCCACCACCGGCACCGCGGCGCCAACGCAGGAGAGATACATGGTGCCGCCCGGCAGGCCGTTCGCCGCGGACGCATCCGCGAGGATGCCGGGGCGCAGCAGGTCGCGGAAGTCGCCGATGCCGCCGCGGATCACGCCGGCCGTCGTGCGATAGAAGCGGCCGACCTGGTTCTGCATCGTGCCGTTGCCGTTGCCCTTGTCGCGATTGTACGTGTACGAGAAGCCCATGCGCGGGCTCACGTGTACGCGCGTCGGCGCGGCGCCCGACGTGACGCCGAGCGCCTGGTCGAGCGCAGGGTTCGCGGCTGGTGCGCCGAAGAAACCGTCGGCTTCCACCCGTGCGCCGTAGATCATGCTGAAGAACTTCGTGGGCGCCCACTGGTGCGCCACCGCACCGGCGGTGTTCCACACGCGTCCCGTGCCCGCCGGTTGCGCGAGGGTCCGCGAAAAGCTCGCGGGATGCCCCGCGGCGAAGTCGGCGATGGAGTTGAACGAGAATGTGCCGAGCTGGTTCGCGAAGCCTTCCTGCCGCAGGCCGTCGGCGCGCGCCCAGAGCAACGCCTTGAAACGGTTCCTGCGCCCACCCGTGTTCCATGCCGTTTCGTTCGCCGCTTCAGCGGTCCACCGCGCGTCATCCGCCGCGAGCGACGACCCCCCGCCCAGCGTGAGGCCGGTGACGTCGTTGCCAGTGTCGAGCGTGGGCGAACGCACCACGACGTTCGCGCCGGGCAGCGCGCGATACGGCGTGACCTGCGTGTGCACCGCACTCACCGCGAGGCGTGTCTCGGTGAGGATGCGTCGCCCTTCGCCGACGAAAGTGCCGAGAGTGAGCTGCCCGCCCACCGTGCGCTCGCGACGCTCGCCGGCCGCCGACGGCGCGGACGTTGGGCCGAACCCGATCGCGCCGTCATGCGTGTAACCGGCATATGTCGTGAGGGCCCGCGTGCTGAGCGTATCGCGCGTGTCGTCGAAGCGCCCGAGCCAGCTCACGGCGTCGTGCTGCCGGTTCGCCGGAAGGCCGCCCACTGCCGCGAGACCCAGTGGGCTCGCCACGGCCACCAGTCGCGCGACGGAGTCCGGCGCCACGCCCGCGCGCAGCAGTGCGGCAGCATCCGCGTCGAGCAGCGTGGCCGGGTCACTGCTGTTGCGCGCCACGTCGAGCGAGACATTGTACGTGGCGGCCGTGCGGATCATCTCGCCGTCGGCGCCGGCGCTGCCGCGCCAGCCGCCGCTGCGCGCGCCGAGTGAGCGCGCCGTCGCGTCCACGAACTGGAGTTGCTGCGGATCGAAGGTCAGGAAGGCGTTGCGGTTCTGGTAGAAGCGGTCGCCGGGCCCGAGTCGGACATCGATGTTCGCGCCGGCAAATCCGCCACGCGTGGGATCGAACGTCGCGCCGGTGACGCGCGTCTCGGTGCGCGCCGCGCGCGGGATCGCGCCCGCGGCGAGGCCCATGCCGTTGAGCGTGGTGAGGTTCGACGCGCTGCCCGAGCCGAGTATCGATGGGCCGGCACCGGCCATGGTCACGTTGGACATCGTGCCGGCGATGGCATTCAGGTCGCCGGCTGTCGTCGGCGAGATCGCGCCGTTGATGCCGTCCTTCCATCGCTCCGACGAACCCGGTTCGGGCGTCGTCGGGTTCACGTCGTTGGAGGCGCGCACCGGCTTGTCGGCCGTGATCTTCACGGCGGCGAGCAGTGCCACGTCGCGCTGGAGGGTGAAGTCGGCCACGAACGCGTGCTCGGAGGACTGCCGCTGCACGCGCCGCCGCGATGGCTTGAAGCCGGTGGCGCTCACGTACACGAGGTAGTCGCCGGTGCCCTGCTCGAACCGCACGCTGTACCGCCCCGTGCTGTCCGAGGCACCCTGCTGCGTGAGCCGATCGGGGCCGCGCGTCACCATGATCGTGGCGACCAGTGCGTGGCTCGAGTCGTCGGTGACGCGGCCGCGAATCACTTCGGGCACCTGCTGGGCGGCGGCGAGTGGCGCGAGCCACGCGCACAACATCAACGGAACGGCGCGATGCAGACGGGTCATGAGCGGGGCGGTGGGGTCCGGGAGCCAGCGATAGCCGGTTGGACACCGTACGCGGGCGAACCGTTGACCGATTCAGCCCGTCGCCGCCTCAGCCCTCATTCGCGACGCGCATTTGCCAGAATTCGCGGTCGGGCGGGAGCTTCAGAGCGTCGAGCACGGCCTGTGCCTCCTCGGGGCTGCGGGGCGACCAGCCCGGACACCGGCGATCCTCGTACCACGCTCGCGCCAGATGCCACACGGCGTCGAGTGTCAGCACGGCGCCGCGCTCTCCGTCGCGCGCTCGCAGCCACCTGGTCACGTGTTCTTCCGACCGGAAGAAGAGCATCGTGCTTCACGTGTAGCCGATATCTTCGTACCAGTGCCGCGCCGGGAGGAAGAAGTGCGCGATGCCCTCACCCATCGTGGGGCCGCGTTGCGCATCGACCGCAAGCTCGAGTGCCTCGCCGCAACATCCGCAGTTCGTGCGCACGCCGACGTCGATGCCGAGCGCGGCGGGAATACCGAGCATGTCCCACGCGCAGTTCGCCCACCAGCTCGCGCGGGACCCGTTGACGCGGAACCGCGTGGGCACGGCGGAGAACGGTCCGCACATCCACAGCTCGCCGGTCTGCGGGTCAAGCGTCACGCTGCGCTGCCGGCCGAGTTCCGCGAACAGCGCGAGAGCTTCCGCGCGCGGCACGCCAAGCTGCGCGGCGACCTCGGCGCTCGTCGGCGGAGCCCCTGACTCGGCAATCTGCGTGTAGATGGACACGCGCACCGTGTCGAGGAGCGGCGAGGTGGCCTCTCCGGGAGTGGACGGACGGTCCTGCGACTCGAGCGGCATGTCCCGGAACGGAGAGAGGCGGGCGGCGTCCTGGAGCGCTCGCGCTGCGTCGCGCTGGCATCTCGAAGACACGTCGCCGCGGCGCCCGCAACACCGGCGCTGGAATTATCAGGGAGCGCCAGGCATCGACCCGTTAGGCCGACGCAAGACGTCCATGAAGGAGCGTGCGTCGACTGGCGATCGGGTCTCCCGCGCTTGTCCCCTAATACAGGATATTCGTGCGCGATGGCAGTCCGACTGGCGTGGGGGTCGGCCGCTCCCGGCAGAAACCAGCGTTGCTTGGAGTCGCCACCGCCATCAGCGCTGCAGGCCGTCGCGATGCGCCGCCTCGGGTTGGCCAGACGCCGCGTGTGGATTCCTTCGCGGGCCCGCGGGCGAGCCCAGCCGCCTTGCGGCCAAATGTGACCAAGGTCACATTCTTCACCCCGCCCACCAGACGCCGGATCACCCGCTCCCAGGCCCAACCCGTGAAGAAAATCCTCTTAGGCACGTCCGTGCTGCTGCTGGTCGCCGCGTGCACCAGCGACGTGGCCGTGGCGCCCCCCGCAATGACGGCAGGCTCCGCGCGCGCCAGCCAGAGCGTCGCCACCAACTCGTACATCATCGACTTCACCGCCAACGCGGTGCCCGCGACGCTCTCGGCCGACGTGGCGGCGGCCGGCGGCTCGCTGAGCACGACACTCGACGGTATCGGGCTGGCCGTCGCGACCTCCGACGACCCGGGCTTCGCTGGCCGTGCGGCGAAGATCGCGGGTGTCCGCGTCGTGACCCAGGACCGCATCGTCCAGTGGACCTCACCGGCCCGCGTGTCCGACACGGTGGAAGAGGCGATGGAATCGACCGACGCGACGAGCCAGGCCACGACCATCGGCGCCACGGAAACCTTCCGGAAGATCCAGTGGAACGTGGACGCCGTGTCGGCGCCCGCAGCATGGGCCGCCGGCCAGCAGGGTGCGGGCGCACGCGTCGCTGTCATCGACGGCGGCATCTGGTCCAACCACATCGACATCAAGCCGAACTTCGACGCGGCGCATTCGGCCTCGTTCGTCCCGGGCAGGGCGTACAACACGGACGTCGGCACGTTCTGGCACGGTACGCACGTCGCGGGCATCATCGCGGCACCGGCCAACAACATCGGCACCGTGGGCGTCGCGCCCAAGGCCACGATCATCGGCGTGAAGGCGCTCGACAACGGCAGCGGCGCGTTCTCGTGGATCATCGGCGCCATTTACTACGCGGCAACACCCATCGCGCAGGGCGGCGGCGGTGCCGACATCATCAACATGAGCCTCGGCGCAAGCTTCATGAGCAATGACGACGGAGCCGTGCAGCTCAAGAACGCACTGAGCAAGGCGACGACGTACGCGTACCAGCAGGGCGTCACCGTGATCGCGGCCGCTGGCAACTCCGCCTTCGACCTCGATCACACGAAGAACCTCATCTTCGTGCCGGCCATGTCGGACCATGTGATCTCCGTCTCGGCCACCGGTCCCCTCGACTTCGCGCACGGCGCCACGAATTACGACCGGCCGGCGTCCTACACGAACTATGGCCAGTCGGCCATCATGCTCGCGGGCCCGGGTGGTGACGCGGCCCTGCCGGGCAACGCCGTCTGCTCGTACCAGCGGTTCCCGAGCGGCTCGAGCCTCCAGTACTGCTGGGTCCTCGACATGGTCATGGCGCCCTGCCGCGGGTCGGTGTCCAGCATCAGCTCGTATTGCTGGGCCGCGGGCACGAGCATGGCCTCGCCGGCCGTCGCCGGCGTCGCCGCGCTCATCATCGGAAAGAACGGCAAGCTGCCGCCGTCCCAGGTCGAGTCGATCCTGCGCCAGTCGGCCGATGATCTCGGCAAACCGGGCAACGATGACTACTACGGGCGAGGTCGAGTGAACGCGTTCCGCGCCATTCAGTAGCGTCTCGCACCACTCACGAAAGGCCGGCCTCCCATGGGGGCCGGCCTTTCGGCTACATGGCCAGCTGCAGCTGCGATACAGCATACGATGCGTCGTCGGCGTCCTCCTCTTCGACCCGCGATCCGCCGAATTGCAGGTCGTACTGCCGGCAAACGTTCTCGAACCGATCGCGTAATCCTTCCCGGTACTTCTCGCCGACCTGATAGCTGCGCGCGTATGCCCGCGCATACCGACTCGCCAGCTCGGGGAACGTCGCGGCGATGAACGGCAGGTATCTATCCCGCGCCGTGGACTGGAGCCGCAGCGCGCATGCACTGATGTACGACGCACCCGCGCGCTTCACGGCTTGCACGAGCTCCTCGATCATCTCCGGCGAATCCGTGATCCCAGGAAGGACCGGCATGGCGTTCACGCCGACGCGAATGCCGTTCGACCTGAGACGCGCGATGCCGCGCAGGCGTGCCTCGGGCGTTGGCGCGCGAGGCTCGAGGCAGCGTGCGAGCTCACGGTCCACCGTGATGAGGGACACGTGCACCGAGAGCCGCGACCGCTCGTTGATGCGTGCGAGCAGGTCGATGTCGCGCGTGACAAGTGGACTCTTCGTGATGATCGTGACGCCGATTCCCCGCTGTTCAGCGAGGACTTCCAGGATCCCGCGCGTGACGCGAAAACGACGCTCCGCCGGTTGATACGGATCGGTCGCGGTGCCGATGACGACGGTCTCTGATTGCAGCGCGTCGTGCACGGCAGCACGACCCAAGGCGCGCCGCAACAGTGCGGGTGCCTCACGCTTGACCATGATTCGTCGTTCGAACGTCAGCCACGGCGGCAGGTCATCCGTTGGCAGCACGTCTCCACCGTCGAGCTGCGCCGCCGTGGCCAGCCGCTCCGCCGTATAGCGATGCGCATAGCGGGCGTAGCAATAGGCACATCCGAACGCACAACCCACGTATGGATTGATCGACCAGAACCCCATTCCCGTCGCAGCCGGTCCGTTCAGGATGCTGCGCGACCCGGCGGCGAAGTAGCGAATGTCCTTCTGTTCGCCCACCAATGGCACCAGCCGCCGCGGAGCGGACCGGGCCTCCTCCTCGAACAGCGCCGTCTGCGACACACTTCACCTCCCGCTGTGGTTCGGGAGTGTACCGAACAAATGCCGACACTACAACCCCACCGAGGCGGCTCTTGCGCGGGTCCGGAAATTCGCCGCTCCGAATTCACCAGATTTGCCGCAGCGGACGCCGCTGCGGAACGCACTTCGCATTGAGGGAAACTGTGGCCCGCCTCCCAGTCCTCGTCCTCGCGATCGCCCTCCTCTCCGCCTGCGGCCGCGCGCCCAGCCGCGCCGAGGCCCTCAGGGTGCTCCGGGAGGCACGGCCGGCGCTCGACACGCTGCCAGTCGTCGCACGCGTGTGGCGTGACGGGCCGCCCTGGTTCTCCTGCGCCGAGGTGATCGCGAAGTTCCGTGGCCTCACGGACCGCGCCGTGGTGCGGGATCAGGTTGGCAACTGGCGCTGGCTGGTGCTGGCCAACTGGGCCGTGCTGCGAGACACCACGGCGGGCCAGGTGACGGAGCCCGGCTGGTGCGAGGTTTCGCTGAGCGCCGACTCCGTCAGGCGCGCGGCCGGATGGCGGCCCGTCCTGGGAGACACCTGGGCCACGGGCGCGCGACGTCGCGGCTGGGACGTGCCTGCCGGCCGACAGCACCTCGTCGTGCGCGACGCGCCAAAGAAGGTGGGAAACGATTCGGTCGCGGTGAACTACCTGGTGACGGTCAAGCCGAACGTGAACGGCGTGGGCATCGGCGCGGACCGCGACACGACGCGACGCCGTGCGCTCCTGCGTCGCGAGGATGGCACCTGGACCCTGCTCGATGACGATTGGCGCGCTGCCGCCGCGCCGAAGCGCTGACGGCGGAGACACCTCACGCCTCACACCTCACCCCTCACCCCTCACGCCTCACGCCTCACGCCTCACGCCGCGTGCTCAGCGTCGACCTCGGCGTGCCGACGCAGCTCGAGCCACCGTTCCAGGTCCTCACGGGTACCGAGTATGGCCGCGAGTGTCGTGAGGTGCGGGTGCAGTTGCTCCGCGGCGTAGCCCGTCGGCAGTCCGGTCCGGTGGTTCACGATCCAGGAATGCCGGGGGTCGCGTTGCCGTCCCCGCAGCAGCGTGCGGGGGGCGCTGCCTACAATTGCGGCGACGGCGCCGTACGTCGCACGCTGGTGGTGCTGATCGAGTGCATCGAGGATGTCGTCCAGTTGCGTCGCTGGCATGTAGCTCTCCGGTGGCGTGACGTGATGGGTGGCGTCGGATGTGGAACACGTTGGAGACTTCGCGTGAACCGTCGGCATCGTTCCGCTGCACACTGCAGCCCTGTCACGCACGCGGGCCCCCGTACCGGAGTACGGGGGCCCGCGCACATCGCACTGCGTCGCTCCGTCGGCTAGATGGCCGCCGCCGCTTCGGCCGAGCTCCACGGCTGCCAGCCCTGACGGTACTCGCGCGCGAGCCACTGGTTCACGTCGGGCAGGTTGGTCACGCGCATCGCGGCGCCGTCGTAGTCGATCTTCTTCGCCTGGCCGGCGCGCAGCGCCACGATGCCGAGCAGCATCGTCTCCGTGAGGCGCGCCGCGTAGTCGAACGGCGAGCTCGCCGTCCCCTCGCCCTTGCAGGCCTGCACCCAGTTCGCCTCGTGCGACACCGTGATGCGCGGTACCGACTTGGCGATGGAATCCGCACGCGCCGCCGCCGCATCGGGATAGACCTTCGGATTGTTGCCGTAGGTCTCGTACGTGATCACGCCGCTGTCGCCGACGAAGACGCCGCCGCCGCCATCGCCACCGGGCAGCGGGTAGTCAGACGCGACCGTCGGCACCAGGCCGCCGTCGTACCAGTGCAGCGTGACGGGCGGCGCCGCGCCGCGCGCCGCGAATTCATAGCGCGTCGTCATCGCGAGCGGGTACGTGCCCGGGTCCTTCGCGCCGCCGCCCCACGGCGTGGACGACGACACGACGCTCGTCGGATACTGGAGGCCCAAGGCCCAGAACGGCTGGTCGATGAGGTGAGCGCCCATGTCGCCGATGGCGCTCACGCCGAAGTCCACCCACCCGCGCCAGGTGAACGGGTGATAGACGGGATGATAGGGAATCTCCTTCGCCGGTCCGAGGAACAGGTCGTAGTTGAAGCCCTCCGGAACCGGCTGTGCGGTATCCGCCATCGCGCGCAGTACGGCGCGGTCCACGGTGCGCATGTTCCACTGGGCCGGCGGTCCGTTCGGGACGGGCGCGGGCGCCGGTGGAACAGTACCGCCGGGCGGGATGGGACGCGGGATGCCCTGCGCCCAGTAGCGCTGCGGGCGGTCAGTCCAGATGTGCACCTCGCGCACGGGTCCGATCACGCCGGCCCCGATGAGCTCCACGATACGGCGCGTTCCATCCATCGAGTGCCCCTGATTGCCCATCTGCGTCACGACCTTCGTATCGCGCGCCGTCTTCGAGAGGATGCGGGCCTCCTGCACGGAGTACGTCAGCGGCTTCTGCACGTAGACGTGCTTGCCCGCCTTCATCGCCGTGTACGCAATCACCGCGTGCAGGTGATCCGGCGTCGCGATGCACACCGCCTCGATGTCCTTCTGCTTGTCGAGCATGACGCGGAAGTCGCTGTACTTCGCCGCCTTGTCGTACGCGGCCTTCAGTGCGACCGAGGACGCCGACGGCTCCATCTGTCCCTGCCGCGGCCGCATCCGGCCGGCGAGCGATCGCTCGACGTACGGGAAGTCCGCGTCGCAGATGGCGACGATGTTGACGCCAGCATCCACCAGTGCCTGCATGTTGGACATGCCCATGCCGCCGATGCCGACCATCGCGACGTTGAGCGTATCACTCGGCGCACGGTAGCCGATGCCGCCGAGGATGTGGCGGGGAACGATCATGGGGCCGAGCGCGAACGCGGCCGCGGTGGTCGCCGACTCCTTGACGAAGGAGCGGCGCGAAAGGTTGTGTGCGTCGTCGGTTGGCATGGCAGGGACCTGGGTCTCGAGACGGATGCAACAAGGGCTCGAGACAAAGGTGTCACCCGCGCCCGTCCGGGCGGAAGACCGCCGCTAGAGCTTCGCCCGCTCGTACTGCGACGGCCACCTGACGTCCACGCCGAGCTCGCGCGCCGCGCGCAGGGGCCAGTGCGGGTCGCGCAGCAGCTCGCGGGCGAGGATGACGACGTCCGCGTCGCCGCGCGACACGATGTCCTCCGCCTGTGCCGGCTCGGTGATGAGCCCGACGGCGCCCGTCGGCACGGCAGCTTCGCGGCGCACGCGCGCGGCAAACGGCACCTGGTAGCCGGGCCCAGCGGGAATCTGCGCGCCCGCGACGTTGCCCCCCGTCGACACGTCCACGAGATCGACGCCATGGGCATGCGCGAGCCGCGCGAGCTCGACGGACTCCTCGATGTCCCATCCGCCCGGCGACCAGTCGGTGGCGGAGATGCGCAGGAACAGCGGCAGCTCCGCGGGCCACACCTCGCGCACGGTGTCGATGACCCGCAGCGCGAAACGCGCGCGGTTCTCGAACGACCCACCGTACTCGTCGCTCCGCTTGTTGCTCAGCGGCGAAAGAAACTCGTGCACCAGATAGCCGTGCGCGCCGTGCAGCTCGATCACGCGGAACCCCGCGGCTCGCGCCCGCAGCGCCGCCGAGCGGAAGTCGCCAGTGATGCGTTCGATGTCGGCGACGGTCATCTCGACGGGCATCGGGTACCGCGGGGAAAACGCCTCCGCCGACGGTGCGTAGACAGGAAGCCACCCACCCTCCGCTTCGGTGAGCATCCGGCCGCCACGCCAGGGCACGTCCATGCTCGCCTTGCGGCCGGCGTGCGCGAGCTGCACGCCCATGATGGCGCCCTGCCCCTCGACGAAGCGGACGATCCGCGAGAGCATGTCGACATGCTCGTCCTTCCAGATGCCGAGGTCGAAGGGCGAGATCCGTCCTTCGGGCGAAACGGCTGTCGCCTCCGACATCACGAGCGCGGCGCCACCAACGGCGAAACCGCCGAGGTGCACCAGATGCCAGTCGTTCGCGAAGCCATCCGTGCTCGAGTACTGGCACATCGGGCTCACGACGATGCGATTGCGCAGCGTGAGCGAGCGGAGGCCGAACGGGGAGAACAGCGCTGCGGACATGGACGACCGGTCAGGGTTCAGCGGGGTGAACCCGACCGGCGCCCACCCGGTTCCTTCAGCGCGTGCCGGGTGACGGCAGCACGAGCGCCGTTCCGGGGCGCAGCGCCGCGGTGGCCGCGCGCCCGTTGAGGCGCGTGAGCTCGCGTACCGTCACGCCACTGCGGTTCGCAATGTCCCACAGCGTGTCACCCGTCCGCACGAGATACGTCCGCTGCGGCGTCGATGCCGCGAGGCTGACGTCACCGTTCGACGCAATGCTGGTGGCGGCACGTACAGGCTCGGCCGCAATCGGCTGGCGCGCGACGACCGTGGTCACGAGGTTCGGCAGCAGCAGCTTGCCGCCGGGCGGCACGAGCACGGCGACATGCAGGTGAATGGGGTGATGTTCTTCCGTGGCCTCCACGATGCCGCGGCTCTCCAGGCTGGCGAGCGCGCCGCGCACCCACGTGAGGCACGGTCCCGGTGGCGGACGGCGGAAGTCCACCGCGATGCCCGTCGGGTGCACCGAGTGCGGGTTCGCGTTGTGCGGCTGCCGGCTCATCGGGCGCGCGGCGCTCGTCACGGTAAGTGGAACGCCGCACGACGCGAGATACTGCGGCGCGAATGCGAGTACGAACTGCTTCGCCTCGCGCGTGGAATACGAGAAGCCGACACCACGCGTGAGCTCGTACGTCGAATCGCCAGTGAGCGCGACGAGCCGTCCCCGGGCGATGGCGTTGTCCACGTTCGTGGGCGTGAGGTAGAAAGGCATGCGATGCGACAGCGCGAACTCGTACATCTTCTCCACGCTCTCCTTCGAGCCATGGAGCGCGAGTGGTTCCTGCTGGCGGCGTTGCGCGCGGGCATCGTGGGCGGCCAGCGCCTGGAGTGCGGCGGCGGCGAGGAGTGCGGCGAGGTGACGATGACGTGGCGACATGGCCTTCCACTAGGCAGACACGGTGCCACCGCGCACAAAGTTCTCTTTACGGTGTGTATCCTGCGCCTCGCAGCGCTCGGCCCGGCAGCGCGCCGGTGGCGACGCCCGCGCGCCACACGACCACACCGTTCACGAGCACGTCATCCACGCCGACTGCAAGCTGATGGGGTCGCTCGTACGTGGCGCGGTCCGTCACGGTCGCTGGATCGAACACCACGACGTCCGCGAACTGTCCCGCGCGCAGCAGGCCACGATCGAGCAGCCCGAGCCGCGCAGCCGTTGCCGAGGACATCTTGCGCACGGCGTCCTCGAGCGTGAGCACATGGTCGTCACGCACGTACTTGCCCAGGACCCGCACGAACGTCCCGTAGGCGCGCGGATGCGTCATGCCCACGGCCGTCGCCGGATCGTGCGCTTCCGCGTCGCTGCCGATGATCACCCACGGTTGCGCGAGCTGCATCGCGACGTTCGCGTCGCTCATGCTGAAGGTGATCTTGCCGACGCGGCCCTCCTCCGCGATCACGAGGTCGACGAGCGTCTCCGGCCACGACCGCGCGCGGTCCGCCGCGATCCTGTCGAGCCGCCAGCCTTCGTACTTCGCCAGCCCGGGCCGCGTGAACCCCACGACCATGATCACCGACGGACCGTCGAGCTGGCAGCCCTGGTTCGCGCCCGGCGTGGTGTCGCTCATCTCCCGCACGATGCGCGCACGCATCGCGGCGTCACGCAGGTTCGGGAGGAGCTTCCCGTCCGCGCTGGCCCACGACGGAATGCAGGCCGCCAGTGAATTTGCAGATGCGGGATACGGATACATCGTCGCGCCCACGTCCTGCCCGGCGCGGCGTGCCGAGTCGATCTTCGCGACCATGCCCGCGGCCTTCGACCAGTTGCGCTGCGCGGCTGCCTTGAGGTGGTAGATCTCCACCGGCACGCCACCGCGGCGGCCGATCGAGAGCGCCTCGTCCATCGCCTCGAACAGCCGGTCGTCTTCCGAGCGGATATGCGAGATGTAGACGCCGTGAAAGGGCGCCATCGCCTCGGCCATCGCCGCGAGCTCGTCGGTGCCGGCGTATGTGCCCGGTGGATAGATCAGGGCACTGCCCAGGCCGAAGGCGCCGTCGCGCATCGCATCGCATACGACGCGTCGCATCGTGTCGAGCTGCGCGGCGGTCGGCCGGCCCTCCGCATAGCCCATCGCGAAGATGCGCGGCACTTCCGCGCCGAGGTACGACCCCACGTTCACGCTGCTGCCGTGCTGCTGCATCGCGTCGAGCCACGCGCCGAATCCGTGCGTGCCGGTGAAGGCGAGCATCGCGCGCTTCGTCTGCGAGTCCGCCGGCGCCAGCGCATCCAGCATCGCGCGGTTCACTGGTGCCGGCGTGCCGCCCTCGCCGAGGATCTCCGTCGTGACACCCTGCGAGATCTTGCTGATCACGCGTCCGTCGCCGAACAGGTGCGCGTCGTACGACTGCGCCTGGATGTCGATGAAGCCGGGCGACACCACACGTCCGCGTGCGTCGATGCGCCGCACCGCCGGCGCCGTGGCAAGCGCGCCGCCCGGGGCGATCACGGCGATGCGATCGCCGCGGATGCCCACGTCTCCCTCGAACCACGGGTTGCCGGTGCCGTCCACGATCCGGCCGCCCGTGATGACGACGTCGTACGATGGATCGGCCGGCGCGCCGCGACCACCGGAGGCACAGGCGACGAGGCACGTCGAGAGGAGGACAGCGGCGGAACTTGTGCAGAGCGATGGCATGGCAGTGGGGGGGAGGGAGTGCGGGAAGATACGGCAGCGCCGACGCGCGGCAACGCGCGGCAGTTCAAGTACCGCGCTACCTTTGCGCCCGACACTCCATCCCCGGCATGCGCCTCATCGTTCTCGCGTCGTCCCTGCTCATCACCATCGCCGCCCGCGTGCATGCGCAGGCGATTCACGAGTATCGTCCCGAACTGGTCGTCACCCTGCCGCGCGTGTCCGGCGTCGGCGTGACGCTGCTCATCGAGCAGCACCTCGGCACGGGGGACCTCGCACCGAACGAGCGCATCCTCGGCGTCGGGCTCGTGTCGCCGCTGTTGCATCGCGTGAGCCTCGCGATGGAGGCACGGCAGGTGCTCACGGGCGGCGTGATGGAGCACCGCTTCCTCCCGATTGTGAACTCGAGCGCGCCGCTGCCGGGCGGCTTCGAGCTCCGCAACCGGACACGCGTGGAGGTGCGAGACGTCGTGGGCGCGTGGTCGCGCCGCTACCAGACGCGCACGGCACTGGGGCACGAGGTGGAGGCGCTCGACCGGCGCCTCTTTCCGTACGTGCAGCTCGACTTCTCCTACGACTCGCGCTTCGACCAGCTCAACCGGCGCGAGCAGACCGCAGGCGTGCGCGTGCCGCTGGGGCGCGGCGCCAGCATCGACCTGTACGTCACCCGGCAGAGCGACACCCGCCGCGCGCAGCCCCTCCTGCTCGCGGCGGGCGCCATCATGCGCGTGGCGCTGTAGCGATCAGCCCGGCGGACGACCGCCGCCGCCGAAGCCGCCGCGGCCACCACCGCCGTCACCACCACCGAAGCCGCCCAGTCCGCGATCTGGCGGCACGGTCTTCAGGCTCTCGGGCAGCCTGGCCCACTGCGCCGGCGTGAGTGTCGCCTGCAGGTCCGCGACGGACTGCTCCACGACCTTCCGCGCCTCCTGCGTCTTGCCCTGCATGCGTGCGCCGATCACCGCGGGATCCGGTGCGACGCCGGCGCTCGTGAGCACGTCCGCCAGCTCGTCGGCAATGCGGTCCGCCTTCACCGCGATCTCGTCGGACTGCACCTTGAGCCGTGCCCTCTGGTTCGCGGAGAGCGCCAGCTTCAGCGAGTCGTCCAGCGCGAGCGTGCGCTGGAAGGGGTTCGGCACCACGCGCGACAGCCGTGTCTTCCATTCTTCCTTCGTGAGCGGCTTGCCGTCGGGCCCCGTGCCGAACATGCGGCCGATCTGCTGCCGCGCCGGATCCTGGCCCACCGTGAGCCGCCCCTGCAGCCCGACCTGGAACGGCACGCGGAACGCGCTGGCCGCGCCCGTCGGCGTGCCGAAGTGCTCGTTCACCTGGTACTTGAAGCTCTGCGACGCGGGATCGAAGCCGCGGACGTAGAGCAGCGTGCGGTCGGCGAACACCGGCTGTCCCCAGCCATGCAGGTTGTTGCCGTGCAGCAACTGGTCGATACCGACGAGCGTGTTCTGCAGCTGGATCTGCAGCGCCAGGCGCCGTGCCAGCCCGAACGCGTCCGGCTTGATGTTGAACTGCATGTCGAGCGACGGGGTCCACGGGGTAGAGCAGCTGTTGCGCCCCGCCACGTTATTCAACTGCGAGCGCAGGCAGTCCACGGTGCGCGGGTCCGCGTTCGCGAGCACGCGCGAGATGCCGTTGGCCACCGCGGTATCCGTCGTCTGCGACGGGTCGAAGATGAATGCCCGGTCGTTGCGTGATCCGTCGCCGTTCACGTCGCCGCTCACGATGGGTGTATAGCGCTGGCCCGCGGTCATGCGGCCGATCGCCGTGATGTCGAGCCACGCGCGTGCCGGGAAGGTGATGGTACCGAGCAGCGCATGGCGGCGCTCGAGGTCGGAGGTGCCCCACTGCGTGACGTTCGGATCGCCGGCCGTGGACGCGCCGCCGAATCCGCCACCGCCCACGCTGTAGCCGTTCTGCTGGTCGCGTGCGCGGAGGAACGTGTACGAGCCGTTCAGCGTGATGCCCTGCAGTGTGACGCCGCCGGTGGAAACCGTCACCTGCGAGGACAGCGAGTGCAGCTGCGAGGTGAGCTCCGACACGCTGCCGTATTCCGGGTGCAGGCGCGACGCCGTGATGCTCGTGGCGCCGGTCGAGGTGATGATCGACCCGAGCGGGCTGTAGACGGGACGGTCGCGTTCAGCGGCGAGGGTGAACTGGGGCGTTGCGTTGAGGTTGAGGTCGTGCGAGCCCGTCTGGTTCACGCCGTACGCCAGCGATCCATCGATGCTGAAGTTGTAGCGCTGCAAGAAACGCCGGCTTCCGCCGAGCGAGGCGCGCCAGACCTTCGGGGCGCTGAAGCCGTCTTCGAAGGTCGTTACGTTGCGCCGCGATCCCGACAGGGGCACGGCCACCGGTCCGCCGGCGACGGCGAGGCACTGCGTGGGAATCGTGGAGGGATCGTCGATGTACGACGTCCAGTCCGGCACCGGCACCGCGGCGCCGATGCACGTGAGCGTGCTCTGGCCGCCCAGCAGGCCGGTCGCGTCGTTCGCCGTCGCGACGAGATTCGACGAAATCTTGCCGCGGAACTCGCCCGCACCGCCGCGAATCGTCCACGCGGACGCATTGAAGCCGCCGGGACCGCCGCCGCGACCGCCGAACCCACCGCCCTGCGCGCCGCCGCCCTGGCCGCGCACGTCGGCACCGGCTGCCGGAGCGTTGCCGCCGGTCTGCGCGGGTGCGCTCGATGCCGGCGCTCCCATGGAATATGTGAACCCGACGCGCGGACTGGCGTGGAGTTCCGTCGGCGAATGATCGGTGCGCCGGCTGAAGAGGCTATCGACTTCCGGATTGTACGCCGGGCTCTGCGGAAACTTCGTACCCTCGAAGCGCAGACCGTACACCAGCTGCACGCGCGGCGACTTGCGCCACGCGTCGCCCAGGTAGAGTGCGGCGTTGTTGCTGCCGGCGATCCGGTCGCGACCCGAGACGGTGCGCGTGAACTGCGACGGGCGGTTCGCCTCGAAGTCGGCGAGGGAGTTGAAGAGGAACGCGCCGTACCGGTTCGGGATGCTGCCCACGGTGGAGCGATCCGCATTGAGCAGGCCGCCGAGCTTCACGCGATGGGCGCCACTCGCGCTCACGTAGCTGATCTCGTCACTGGCCTCGAGCAGGCGGGAGTGCGTCTCCTGCGGCAGCGACGAGTTGCCGCCGAACTGGAGGTTGGTGACGCTCTGCGTGCCGTCCGCGAGGATGCCGGCCATCGTCACGCGGCCACCTGGCGCCACGAGGTAGCCCTGCGTGTCCTGTCGGTCCGACGACTGGTAGATGCGCCCCTCGTTGATGAGGCCGCCCACGTGCGACGTGAGCGTGGCCATGATGCCACCGCCCATCGTATGCAGGTTGCCACCCGTGCTCGGCACGGACGTCGAGGCGATGCGCGTCGCGTCCTGCAGCTGGCCGCGCCAGTCCCCGCGCAGCGTGAGCGTGTGCCGCTCGCCGAGCGACCAGTCGTACCGGACGATGGCCGATGCGTTGTCCGCGAGGCGCTCGTCGGGAATGCCGGGCAACGTCGCGCGGACGCCCAGCGCGTTGAGGCGGTCGAGGAAGCGCGTCACGGAATCCTGGCTGGCGCCCAGGCGTGTGAGCGTCTGCGTGTTGGCGGCGAGCAGCGACGAGAGCGGATTCGTGCGGCGCGACACCGAGGCCGCGCCGAAGATGAACATCTCGTCCTCGACAATCGGGCCGCCCGCGCCGAAGCTGAGCGAGTTCTGCATGAACTTCTGCCCGAACGACGCCGACGACTCGTCCACGAACTCGAGCTCGGGATCGCGCAGCGCATACGTGAACACGCTCTGCACGTTGTTGGTGCCGCCGCGTGTCGTGGATGCCACCTGTCCGCCGGTGAACTGTCCGCGGCCCACGTCGTACGTGTTCGTGATGACGCGCGTGCTGCGCACGGCCTCGGACGGCACGCTGCCCGAACCGAACGACAGGCCGTCGAGTGTGATCTGGTTCTGGTTGGTGGGCTGGCCCGCGACCGAGAACGTCGCGGTGGTGGAGTCGGTGGCCGAGGTGCCCACCACGCCGGGCGCGAGCGCGGCGATCGAGGCGAGGTCGCCCTTGTCGATCGGCAGCCGGTCGAGCTGCGCCGCCGACAGGTTGCGCTCCTGGCTGCCTGCGGTCGGCCGCTCGTTCTGCTGCCCGCCGCCGGTGTTCGCGCGCACCTGCACCGCCGCGAGCACCTGCGCATTCCGTGTCAATCGCACGTTGGCCACGAGGCGGTCTTCGTCCGACTGGCGCGCTACCGAGGCCGTGTACGGACCGAAGCCGATGTAGCTGACCTTGAGCGTGTACGCTCCGCCGCCATCAGGAAAGAGGATGGTGTACGCCCCATGGTCGTCCGTGGTCTTCCGGCGCGTGATGCCGGTTTCCGTGGACGTCACCTCCACGCGGGCGCCGACGACGGGCGTGGTGTCGGGACCCGTGACGCGGCCCATGATGATGTCGGTGGTCGAGCCTACCTGCGCGCGCGCGGGCACGGCAGCGAAGACGAGCACGGCAAAGACGGCAATCGTATATCGAAGGAGCGCAGAGGCGTTCATGAAGGGCACGAGTTATTGCGGAGGCACCGCGCGTGAACGCGGTGATGGATCAGTCGACTGTACTAGTCGCTGGCAGGGGCGAACCGTTGGTCCGCGCCGACACCGCGCCTCCGCGCAGTGCGTCCGACGAAGGCAGTGCGGCCAGCGCGATGGCCTCGCGCACGGCGCCCACCACGTCGAGCGAGGCCTGCCGCACGATGCGCGCGACGGCACCTATTGCCGCGCCCACCACTCGCGCGGGGTCGAGCGTGGGCGCGCCGCCGTCGGGGTACAGCGACGACAGGATGCGCGAGCGCAGCGAGAGCGCGATGGGCGTGGCGAACTGGAGGGCGTTGAAATGGTCGTCGTAATGCGTGCCGAGGCCCTCGATGAGCGACGCCGTGCGCGCGAAGTACACGAGCTGGCTCGGGAGCACGATGGGCCAGTCGTAGAGCTCCGCCAGCACCTCGTTGGCCAGCAGCTCCACGCGTTCCCGCGTCGTGGTCCGCTGGTTCGAGACCGCCAGCAGCGTGGCGGCGAGTCGCCGTATCACCTCGGGATCCGCCCCCGTGGCCACGAGTCCGAGGCGGTGGAAACTCTCGGACAGCGCATCGGGATCCTTTCGGATCGCCGCGAAGATCGCCGCCACGAGTTCGCGACGCAGCTCGAGCGGCACGCGCACGACCATCCCGAAGTCGAGCAGGATGATCCGCCCATCGGCGGCCACGTGCATGTTGCCGGGATGCGGATCGGCGTGGAAGAGACCGTGCACGAGCATCATGCGCGCATAGAGTTCCATCACCTCGCGCACGAGACGCTCGGGCTTCACGCGTCCCTCGGCGACCCATTCGTCGAGCCGGTCGATCCGTAGTCCCGGGCAGTACTCCAGCACCAGCGCGCGCTGCCGCACCATCGGCATCACCACGCGCGGAATCCAGATCTCGCGCGTGCCGGCGAAGTTCGCGCCGATGGCCACGGCGTGCGCAGCCTCCATGCGGAAGTCCATCTCCTCAGCCACGCGCACCGCGAACTCGTCGATCACCACCCGCGTGCCGACGACGTGCGGATTGGGCCACCAGCGCTCCACCTCGGCGACGATGCGCTTGGCCGCGGCCACGTCCTGCGCCACGAGACGCTCCACGCCCGGCCGTAGTACCTTGATCACGACCTCCTCGCCCTCGTAGCGCGCGCGGTGCACCTGCCCGAGTGACGCGGCGGCCAGCGGCACGCGGTCGAAGCGCTCGAACAGCTCGTCGGCGGGCGCGCCGTACTCCTCCTCGATGATGCGCTCCACGGCCGCGACGGGCACGCTCGGCACCTGGTCGGTGAGCGTGGTGAGCTGGCGCGCATACACGGGCGCGAGGATGTCCGAGCGGCCCGCGAACAACTGCGCCATCTTCACGAACGTGGGACCGAGCGCGGCAAGCGTGCGCACGAGCCGCTCGGCGCGCGCCTCGTGGTCCGCGGGCGTGCGGCGCGCCGGCGCGCCGAAGAAGAACCACCGGTGATAGTCGCGCCAGAACGCGAGCGCGAGCGGCGCGAGCCGCAGGACGATGACGACGAGCCGCATGCCGTCGCGCTCAGCGAGCGCGCATCGTCTCTGGGTCGATGCCCTGGTCCCGGCACCACGTTTCGTACGCCTGCGGCATGATTTCCGACGGCGTGATCTCGCTGCGCCCGCCCCAGAAGACGTTCGTGTACGTCACCGGGATGCCCACCGATTCCAGGTGCGCGTCGATCGCGTCCTTGTGCTGGAGCACCACGGCCTTGTCGGTGCCGTGGGCCACCGCCATGATGTTCACGTTGGCGAACTCCTCGCCGCCCTCGCGCCAGTACGCGTGGGTGAGGATGTGGTGCCGCCCCACCTCGCGTCCTGCCTCGATCTCCCGTCCCACCGGCACGCGCCAGTGGAAGAGCGCGTTGTACCGCGTGACCCGTTCTCCGGCGGCGGACGGCTTCACGTGCTCGAGAAACGTGGAGAAGCGGCCGATGACGCCGCGCGCCGCGAGTCCGCGGGCGACCGCGAGAAACTCCTCGTAGGGCACGCCGGCTTCGTCAGCGCGCGCGCGCCACGGCTCGAGTACCAGTTCGTTCGGCTCGAACTCGCGCTTGAGCGGACCGAGCACGCGCCATTCCAGCGCCGAGAGTTCCACGATGTTGGTGTCCAGCACGGCGCCCGGTTCGTCGGTGCGGCTGCCAGGCTCCATGCCGCGGCGGCGCACGTGGCCCACGCCGAGCGCGAACAGCCGCTTTGCCGGCATGATGCGGAAGGCGGTGGCGCCGATCTGCGACGCGAGCAACTCGCAGTGCGCCTGCATCGAGAAGCCCTGCGGCACCTTCAGCGTGGTCCACAGCCGGTACACGGACCCCCGCGTTTCGGCGTCGGTGCTTCGGATCACGATATGGCCGGAGAACGGGTCGGCCTGCGACAGGTGGTCGAACCCTTCCTCCAGCCGCTCGGCCGGCACGCGCCACGCGACGAGCGCGCCGGGCGCGAGGTTCGTCGCCATGAGGGTCTGCCTGATGCGCCGGATGACGCCGGCCTCCAGCATTGCGCGCAGCCGCTCGAGCACGGTGCCCACCGGCACCTCGGCGATGCGTGCGATCTCCGTGAACGGATCGTCCAGGAAGCCCGCAATGCGATCCTCGCTCACGGCGAGGATGCGCGCGTTCACGGGATCAGTGATTCCGGTCGGAATGGCGGTGACGGACATTGACGAAAGATAACCCGCCGGCGAGTTGCCTTCCGACCTCGTGCAGAGGGGCGGCTGATCGAGCAGGCCGCCGCGCCCCGCCGGTCAGTAGCCCGGCAGCTTGTGTTTCACTTCGCGGGCGCCGGCTGATACTCCCAGTCCAACGGCGAGTCCGAGGCTCAGTGCCGTGCCGATACCCACCAGCGGGAGGAACGCGACGAGCGGCAGCGCGATCACCGCCACGGCGGCGCCCGCAATGAAGGGCGCCACTGCCGACTGCACGGCGTCAACGTATCGGAGCCGCCGCGTCACGAAGCTCTTGGCCTGGGCATATGCCAGAATTGCGAGAATGGTGGAAGCGGCAAAGCTCAGAATGAACCACATGGGAACCTCGTCCTGTTCGGGGTGCGCTGAGCCGTACGGCGCGCCGACATCGATGGTTTCGTCATCCGGCCCGACCCGCTGGCCATGCGAGGTTCATCCACGTTAGCTTGTGCCGACCTCTACCGCGCTGGACGGTCATGATCACGCTCCGCGTCACCCGCCACGATCGCAACGAACTGCTGCTGGCCGAATGCCTCAGCGACGTGATCCCCGCGAGCGGGGAAGTCCTCCAGCTCGACACCGTGGAGAGTGACGGCACCATGAACAGGTCGGGCACGATGTGGCGCATCGTCGCGGTGTCCATCCACGTCCCGTCGCTGCATTCGTCATCCCCCGCCGACGGCCAGCCGCTGCGCGTGCGGACGGTGGAAGTGAGCGTGCTGCCCGACGTGTCGCTGCTGCCCGCGCTGCAGCATGCCGCCGAGCAGGTGCTGGCCGAATCGCGCATGTGAGGCCCGTGACATACACGCGCTCTCGCACACGACAATCCGCTGCTAGCTTGTCTTCGTGAATCGCACGTCTTCCCCGCCCACGCTTCACGGCGCTCCCGACCGGCCGCTGCGCGCCTCCGGCGACATCCATCGCGTGTCGTTCGCCCTGCCGGAGCACCTGGCGGAGTGGGAACTGCCGCCCGGCTGGACATGGGGGTCCGAGGGTCTCTGGCACCAGTACCGCCACCTCCAGGAAGTGATCGACGCGCTCGGCCGTTCGCTGTCGCTGGTCACGGCGCCGGCCAGTGAGCATGCCGCCTGGCTCGAGGCGGAGGCACGGGCGCTCGCGCACCGCAACCATCCCGCAGTCGCCACGACCTATCACTACTGGGCGTCGTATGCGGAGAGCCATCGTGGGCCCGGTTACCTGCGGCGCTGGATTGCGGGGGAGACCGTCGGCGCGCGCCTGTCGCGTTCCGGGGCGGAGGACGTGCCTGCGGTGTTGCGCGTCATGCGCGAGATCGGCTCGACGCTCTCGTACCTGCACGACGCCGGCAGCGTGCACGGCGCGCTCAGCGTCCACAATGTCTGGACGACGCCGATGGGCCGTCTCTGGTTGCTCGGCTGGCAGTGGGCGGTACCGCTCTCCGTCGTGCCACCGGGGTTGTCGCCGGACGCCACGGGCATGCCGTTGCCACCCGAGTGGGGCGACGGATGGCATCCCACACCACTGAGCGACCAGTGGCAGTTGGGCGCGCTCTGTTTCCATGCGCTCACGGGCGAGGCGCCGCCACGCGACGACATCCCGCCGGTGTCGCTCGTGCGGCCGGACATCCCGCCATCGGTATCGACAGTGCTCGACCGGGCGCTGCAGTTCGATCCGTCGCGGCGCTTCGGTTCCGTGGCGGCGATGGTGCGCGCGATGGATCGCGTGCTCGGGAGCCGCACGGTGCTCACGCTCAGCGGCGAGACCACGGCCGCGTCGCGTGAGTCGCCCGAGGTGCGCCTGCGCTGGGCACTCGCGGACGACTACGAGGTGATCGCGCCGCTCGGCGCCGGCACCTTCGGGTCCGTGTGGCGCGTGCGCGACCTCTCGCTCGGCCGCGAGGTCGCGCTCAAGCTGCTGCACCAGCACGTGGCGCGCGACGAGCGGGCCGTCGGGCGCTTCCGGCGTGAGGCACGACTTGCGGCGCAGCTCGCGCATCCGTCCATCGTGCCCATCTACGACTGGGACAGCCGCGGTGATGTGGCCTGGTACACGATGGAGCTCGCGGAGGGCGGCTCCGTCGCTGACCTCGTCGCGCGCGCAGGCGCACGCACGCTCGCGGAAATTGCGCCGCAGATCGACACCGTGCTGAGCGGACTGGCGGCCGCGCATGCGGTGGGCATCGTGCATCGCGACCTCAAGCCAGAGAACATCCTCATCGACCGGTACCGCCGCTGGCGCATTGCCGACTTCGGCATCGCCAACCCGGCGGGCGAGGAGACCACCGGCGCCTCGGGCACTCCCGCCTTCTCGCCGCCGGAACAGCTGCTCGGCGAGCCGCAGGAAGCGGCGGCGGACTGCTTCTCCCTCGCGGCCATCGCGGCGTTCACACTCACAGGCGTGCCGCCCTTCGGCGACCACGAGAGCAAGGTCATCCTCGCCCGCGAGCTCGCGGGCCAGCTCGACCTGTCGCCGTACGCGCCCGAGATCGCCGACTGGCTGCAGCGCGGCCTGGCCGCGCAGGCGGAGGACCGCTTTCCCGACGCCTCGAGCATGCAGGAGGCGTGGCGCACTGCCGCCGGCGCCGTGCTGGAACGCGAGCGCCGTGTGCCGTGGTGGAAGCGCATCTTCGGCAGCGAAGAGGGCGCGGAAGGATGGTGGCGCGAGGACGCCAGCCCGCAATGAGCCCGTCCGTCGCGCCGCACGCGTGAGGACGGTGAAGGTCCCGATCCTGCAGACCGGACGGCGTCCCCTTCCCTCACGCGTCGCATGACTTTCACATCCGTCAATCCTGCCACCGGCGAGACACTCGCCGAGTACTCCGAGCTCACCGCGGGCGAGCTGGAAGCGCGACTCGCGCGCGCTGCCGACGCCGTACCGCGCTGGCGGTTTACCGCGTTGGAGGAGCGCGTCGCCGTCGTCACGCGCCTGGCCGATCTGCTCGATCAGGACAAGGAGCGGCTCGGCCGGCTCATGACGCTCGAGATGGGCAAGCCACTGCGAGCTGCGGTGGAAGAGGCCGCGAAGTGCGCGGCCGCGTGCCGGTTCTACGCGGAGCACGGCCCGCGCTTCATCCGCGACGAAGTCGTCGACGACCCGGACCATCGCTCGTTCATCGCGTATGAGCCGCTCGGCGTGGTGCTCGCCGTGATGCCGTGGAACTTCCCGTTCTGGCAGGTGGTGCGCTTCGTCGCGCCGGCACTCGTGGCGGGCAACGTTGGTTTGCTCAAGCACGCCTCCAACGTGCCGCAGTGCGCGCTCGAGCTGGAATCGCTCGTCCGCAGGGCCGGCGCGCCCGATGGCGTGTTCCAGGCGCTGCTCGTGGGCAGCGACGCGGTCGCCGGCATCATCGCCGATGCACGCGTTGCCGCGGTGACGCTCACCGGCAGCGAAGGCGCCGGCCGCCGCGTCGCGGCGGCCGCAGGCAAGGCATTGAAGAAGACCGTGCTCGAGCTGGGCGGCAGCGATCCCTTCCTCGTGATGCCGAGCGCAGACCTGCCGCTCGCGATCGCCACGGCGGTAAAGTCGCGTACCATCAACAACGGCCAGAGCTGCATCGCCGCCAAGCGGTTCATCGTGCATCGCGACATCGCTGATGCATTCATCGACGGCCTCACGACCGGCATGCAGGCCCTGCGCGTCGGCGATCCCATCGATCCCGACACGCAGCTCGGACCACTCGCCTCGGTCCGCCTCGCGGGCGAGCTGGAAGAACAGGTCACCATGTCGGTGCAGATGGGGGCGCGCCTGCTCTGCGGCGGTCATCGCGACGCGCACGACTCGGCGTTCTTTCCGGCCACCGTGCTCGCCGACATCCCCGTCGAGTCGCCGGCCTATCGCGACGAGCTGTTCGGTCCGGTCGCCTGCGTGTTCGTCGTGCGTGACGCCACGGAAGCCATCCGCATCGCCAACGACACCCGCTTCGGGCTCGCGGCCAGTGTGTGGACCACGGACGACGCGGAGGCGGAGCGGTTCGCGCGCGAGGTGGACGCCGGCAGCGTGTTCGTGAACGACATGGTGTCCTCCGACCCGCGCTTTCCGTTCGGCGGCGTGAAGTCGTCCGGTTACGGCCGCGAGCTGAGCGACGTGGGGCTGCGCGAGTTCACCAACGTGAAGACCATCCGCATGCGGCGCGGTGGTCGCACGCCTGCCGGCCACACGGAGTGAGTGCGATGCGCCCGAACCGGCGCCGCACTAGCTGACCGCGCGAAGGTCCGCGCGCACGCTGGTGCCTGTGCCGATCGTGCTCTCGATGGACACCTCGCCACCCCAGCTTTCCACCATGCGACGCGTGATGGCGAGCCCCAGGCCGCTGCCGCTGGTGCGCGTGGAGAAGTGCGGCTCGAAGATGCGCGGCAGGACGTCCGCGGCGATGCCGGTGCCGTCGTCGGTGACCTCGATGCGCACGCGCACGCCACCGTCCTCGCCCAGCGTGCGGCACACTGTCGCCGACACCGTGCGTGCGTCCGCGAGGCGCGCGTTCTCGAACAGGTTGAGCAGCACTTCGCGCAGCTCGTCGGCGCGCGCGTACGCCGTGGGCAGGTCGCCATCGACGTGGCAGGTCCACGCCACGCTGCTCTCGCCCAGGGTCTCCAGGGCGACCACGTCCTGCACCACCGCAGCGACGTCCGTCGCGATGGCCGGCGCGCGCTCTTCAGGCGCGCCACCGTAACGGCTGAATGCGCGCGCGATCTCGTCCAGCCGGTCGATCTCGGTGAGGATGCGCGACACGTTCTGGTCGAGCACCGCGGCGAAGTCCGGTCGGCCGAACGCGCGGCGCAGGTGCTGCACGCCGAGCCGGATGGGCGTCAGCGGGTTCTTGATCTCGTGCGCCACCTGCCGCGCCATCTCCCCCCAGGCGAGCACGCGCTGCGCGCGCGCGAGCTCGGTGACGTCGTCGAGCGTGAGCACGCACCCGCCGCGCTCCAGTCGCGTGAGCTGGCCACGGAGGGTGCGGCCATCGCGCTCGACGTCGAAGCCATCCGCGTCGCGGCCGCCGCGCAGGAAACCCGCCACGCGGGCGGCGATCGCGGGCGCATTCAGGTCGCCAACCAGCTCGCCCGGCGCCGGCGCTCCACCGAGCAACGCATCGGCGCGCGGGTTGGCGAGGATCACGCGACCGCCTTCATCCACCGCGATCACGCCGCTGGCCACCGTACGCAGCACCGCGTCAGTGCGCCGCTGCGCCTCCACCAGCGCGGCGCGGCTCTCGCCGAGGTCACGCGCCATCGCGCGAAACGCGCTGAACACGGGAAGGAATTCGCTCACGGCGTGCGACGGCAGCGGCACGTCGCGCTCGCCGCGCGCCACCGCCCGCGCCGCCTCGCGCAGGGCCGCGATGGGCTGCGCCAGCTGGCGCGCAGCGCCGGCACTGAGCCACAGCGCGGCGGCGGCGCCGAGCGCCGTGGCGAAGAGCACGAGCACGCCGAGGTCCCGCCGCCGGCGCTCGAGCAGTACGTCGTCCACGCGCGCCGGCGCGGCGAGCACGATCGCGCCGCGCGTGCCCGGCAGCACGCGATAGCCGAGCATGCCCGTGGTACTGCCGAGCGGCTCGGCCATCGTCGCGCTGACCTCCTCGGACACGTCGATCGCGAGCGCCACGTCGGGGCGCAGCAGCCGGCCCATCGGCGCGAGGTCGGCGAACGTCGAGTCGCTCGCCGCCACCAGGACGCCCGAGCGATACACCAGCAGCTTCGTGTCCAGGCGCCTCGCTTCCGCGCGCAGCACCTCGGGGTCCGTGGGATCGCCGGCGAACGCGCGCATCGTTTCGGTGACCAGCAACCGGCGCGACGCCTGGGCATCGTCCACCAGCTGGTGCCAGGACCAGAACGCGAACGCCGCCGCCGGCACAAGGAAGAACAGGAACAGCGCGATGGAGAGCCGCGCGCGGTAGCTGCGGACGTTGCGGCGCTGCAGCCGCAGCCAGCGGCCGACGCGGCCATCGGCAAGCGCCCCCACCAGCCACACGAGTGCGACGACGCCGAGATCCACGATCACGAGGAGGCCCCCGCGCGGGATGAGCGTGTCGAGGTTCCTGAGGTCCACCTCCACGTGCGCGCGGGCGAGTCCATCCGGGCCGACGAGAGGCCAGTCGCCGTGCAGCTCGGTGCCCACCCGCCGCCAGCGGATCGCGTCGCGGCGCGCAACGGAATCCGCGACCACCTGCACCGTGTATGACGGTTCGTTGCCGCTCGACGCAGCGAGGCCGTACCACCGCGCATAGGCATCACTGCCGATCAGCCGGGTCCTCGGCGCCACGATGATCGTGGCCGCGCCCCCGAGCATCGGCACGGCGATCACGCGTACGCCGTACACACCCTTGGTGGTCGTCAACTCCACGGTCGCGTTGCGCTCCTGCGCCAGCTGCGCGCTCATGCCCACGGTGTCGAACGCCACGTTGAACGGCGCCGATCCCCACACCGCGAGCAGCTCGGGTCCTCGCCAGGACAGCAGCGCCACCGGGTATCCGGCCGATGCAAGGTCCGACGTGACGTACCGCTCGAGAAGCTCCTGGGCCGTCTGCGGCAGCGCGCGTCCCTGCATGCGCTCCGCGAGCCGTTCGGCGAGCGTGACCGCATAGGCATCGGGCGCGCTCAGCCCGCGGACGTCGCGTTCGGCCAGCTCGACGCGGCCGCGCGACGCGCTGCCCCACACCACGGTCGTGGCCGCGAGCGCGGCGACGGTGGCGCACGAGAGCAGCGACCGGCGTGACGGGCGCGAGAGGACAACCGCCGCGACCGCGAGTGCCCAGAGTGCCGTGAACCACTGCGGCCACTGGCCGGGCGCCTGCCAGACCAGCGGCGCGAGGATGGCAGCCAGCAGCGCCAGGAGTGGACCGCTCCAGACGGGCGTACCGCGACGGCCGCCAAGGGCGTGGCGGCCGGCCCACGCGGCCAGCACCAGGAGGGCCGTGGCGGCCAGGCACAGCGGCACGTTCCAGATGAGCCAGAGCGACCCGCTCGCGCCTTCGGCCGGCGGCCGGATGCCACCCGCCAGGGCGCGCACGGCGAACGGACCGGTCGCGATGGTGAGTGCCGCGACCGCGACGGCCAGCGGACGGGGCATCGCGTCAGCGATGCGCCGCCGCGCAAGGAGCACCATCAGCAGCACCGTCGCCGACGAAAGACCGAGTGCCGCGGCATTGGCCGTGTACGCGTGGCCGGCGTCGAGGAAGTAGACGGACGCGTCGAAGAGCCGGGAGCGCGTGGAGAACTCGCTCAGGCGGACAACGGCGAGGCAGCGCAGCACCACCAGCGCACCGCCGATGATGGAGAGCACCCCGCCGTCCCGGCGCGCGACGGCCACCAGGAACGCCACGAGCGCGAGCAGCAGCGCGATGCCTGCGCGCACCCGTGCGCGCTCGAGGAGCCGGAACCGCACCTCCTCCGTTGACGGGACCAGCGCGCGCGCGTTGAACAACGGGCGATTGCCATCCACGTAGCGCAGCTCGTCGCTGCCGGCGCTGTCGGTGGGCGGGACGATGGAGAACCCCTCGGCAACCTCGCCGCTCTCGAGGCGCTGCGCGACGCCGCGCACGAGGTGATCCGCGGGCGAGTAGGCGTACAGGAGCGCCGCGGCCACCACGCGCACCGGACCGCTGTCGTCCACCACGTACAGCGTGAGCCCGAAGGCCGTCTGCGCCACGCCGCTGGATGCGCGCAGTTGCCGCGGATCGGCGTGCAGGGTGCCGGCCCACGCCACGAGCGAGTCGCCGCGGTACAGCAGCGCAGCGCGCCGGACGCGGTCCTCGATCGCGCGCTCCAGGGTCGCGGTCGCCGCCGCCTGGTCCTCCGGCGCCGAGCGAGCGCGACGGGCGATCTCGCGGAGCGTGCGAAGCTCCTCGTCCACTCCCTGCTTGAGCCGCACGCGCTGCGTGGCCGCCTCGGCACTGCCCACTTCCGCGGGCGCGTGCGTGAAGCGCGAGAAACGCCACTGCGCCCGCGAAGCCACGCCCCCCAGCGTCAGCAGCGCTGCCACGGCCACCAGGAGGGAGACGCGCCCGGTGGCCGGCGTGAACCATCTTAAGGCGACAGCAGCCGTCACCGTAGCAATCAGGCAGGCCGCGAGATAACCTACGCGCGGCTCGGCGAGCCAGCCGCTTCCCGCCAGGAGTGCCCCGGCGACGCCCGCCGGCGCGACCAGGGCGCGCGCACCCGCAGCCGGCAGCAACCGCTTCTCCGTGTCGTTCAGAATGACCTACTCCCTTCCCGAAGCGCCTGACGCGCCGGCGACCGCCGGTACGACGCCGCTGCGCATCAAGGAAATGCGCCCAGGCGAGATTGCGGCGGCGCTCGCACGCGACAGCCGGCTCATCGTCCCCGTCGGCACGTGCGAGCAGCACGGCCGGCACCTGCCGATGGGCGCGGACACGCTCATCGTCGAGCACCTCAGCGACGACCTCTCGGCGGAGTTCCAGCTCCTGCGCGCGCCCACGATCGAGTACGGCGTGAACGTCGACACCGAGCGCTCCTTTCCCGGGAACGCGTCCGTGCGCAAGAAGACGCTGCACCGCATGCTTAACGACCTCCTCAACACGTGGGAGTTGACGGGAGTGAAGGAATTCATTCTACTCACGGCGCACGAGCATGATCCCCATCAGGAGGCGCTGGCCACGGTGATCACGACCAAGGCCCGGGTGCGGGTGGTGGACATCTTCGCAGTGGATCTCGCGCCATTCCTCGAAGGGCAGGTCGAACCGATGCACGGCGACGAGGTGGACACCTCGCTCCTGCTGTTCATGGCGCCGAACCTGGTCCGGATGGACCTCGCGGAGGACTATATGATGTCGCGTGACGAGCTCCGGCGGTACCGGCGGGGCTGGATGCGGATCCCCGCCGGGAGCGCGGGGTCCATCGGGCGGCCCAGCCTTGCGACCGCCGCGAAGGGCGCCGCCATCTATGCGCACATTCGGGAGCGCGTGCGCGCCCGCGTGTTCGTCGCCCCCGGGCCGGACGACACGGCGTGAACCGCCTCGACGCACCGGACGGCGGAAACCTCCGGACGCCTGAAACCTCCGGGCCCCCTCACCGTACGGGTCGCTGAACCGACTCACAGGACTTTCCCGCCCATGCGTACTTTGGTGCTCGCGCTCGCCGTCGCCGTCATGGCTCCCGCAGTCCGGGCGCAAAGCGGACCGGCCCCCACCGGCGCTCTGCTCACCCTGGACGACGCCATCACGATCGCCCGGCGCAACAATCCGTCGTACCTCTCCCAGGCCAGCGCCCGCCGGACCGCGGATGCCGCCGTGCGCAGCGCGCGCGGCGCCCTGCTGCCGTCAGCGGATGCGTCGTTCAGCGGCCGCTACCAGCAGGCCGGCCAGCAGGTCTTCAGCGGCCAGTCGTTCAGCAACAGCTCCGCCACGCTGCAGTCGGGCTACAGCGTGGGCCTCAACTACCGCTTGAACCGCTCCACCTTCCTCACGCCGAAGGCGGCCGTGGCCAATCGCGACGCGGTCGAGGCGGACATCACCGGTTCCGCAGAGCTGCTCCGCGCGAACGTCACCACGCAGTACCTCACCGTGCTGCAGGCCCAGGCGCGTTCCGCGCTGCAGGACACCCTCGTGAATACGGCGCAGGCGCAGCTGGACCTCGCGCAGGCCAAGGTCGCGGTGGGCTCCGGCACGTCGCTCGACGTACGGCGCGCCGAGGTGGCGCTCGGCCAGTCGCAGGTAGCGCTCCT
Organism: Gemmatimonadales bacterium; assembly: GCA_038236775.1. Classification (GTDB taxonomy): domain Bacteria; phylum Gemmatimonadota; class Gemmatimonadetes; order Gemmatimonadales; family Gemmatimonadaceae; genus AG11. The sequence continues at coordinate 60,854 of JBBRZK010000003.1, read as the reverse complement.
CAACGCCCGCAACAACGTGGACGTGGAGAAGTCCCGCCTCTTCCAGCAGCTCGGCATCGACGAGCCGGACAGCGTGCGCCTCGTGACGGACTTCCCGGTGGTGCCGCCGAGCTTCACGCTGGCCAGCCTGCTCGACGACGCCCGTCGCCAGAATCCCGCCATCGTCGCGCTCCGGGCGCGCGATCGCTCGGCCGACCTCAACGTGGCGGTGGCGAAGTCGGCGTACACGCCGACGCTGTCGCTGAGCACCGGCGTGGGCGGCAATTCCTACCAGTACACGAACAGCGACTACCTCGTCAACATCGCCAAGGCGCAAGTCATCGGCGCACAGATCGGATGCTTCCAGCAGGATTCCATCCGCACGCGTGTGGGCCTGCCGGGCTATAACTGCACCGGCGCGAACTACCAGTTCACCCAGACGCAGGCGGACGCCATCCGCTCGCAGAACAGCCAGTTCCCGTTCAGCTTCCAGCGTTCGCCGGTGGCGCTGAACGCCACGCTCTCCCTGCCGCTGTTCGATAACTTCGGCCGCGAGGAACGGGTGCAGCGTGCGCAGGTGGACAAGGAAGACGCGGCGTTCAACGTCCGGGCGAAGTCGCTGGCCCTCACCGCCGACATCACGCAGTGGTACCGCACGCTGCAGACGGCCGTGCGGACCGTGGCGCTGCAGGAGCAGAACGCGTCGAAGGCGAAGGAAGAGCTGGCGTACGCCGAGGAGCGGTACAAGGTCGGTGCGTCCACCTTCCTCGACGTGGTGACCTCGCGAGGCAGCTACGAGCAGGCGCTGATCGACCGCGTCAACGCGGTCTACGACTATCACAAGGCCTACGCCGCGCTGGAGAATGCGGTCGGGCACCCCCTCCGCTAGCACTTCCCTACCGAGATTCCCAATATGAGCAAGCGCGTGAAGTTCTCCGTATTCGGCGGGGTGATCCTCGTCCTGGTGGCGGTCGGCGCCCTCACCGCCGCCAAGCGCCGCGACAAGGCAGTGGAGGTGCGCATCGAGCAGGTGCAGGCGCGCGACCTCGTCGCGTCCGTCACGGCCAGCGGGCAGGTGCGTCCGCAGATGAAGGTGGACCTGAGCTCCGACATTTCCGGCAAGATCGTCCGGCTGGCGGTGAAGGAAGGCCAGATGGTCACGAAGGGACAGTTCCTGCTGCAGATCGACGCGCAGCAGGCCGTCGCCAACGTCCAGCGCATGCAGGCAATGGTGGCCTCGAGCCGCGCGCAGATGGCGCAGGCGAACGCCAACCTTTCACAGGCGCAGAAGAGCCTCGAGCGGACGGCGGCCATCAAGAAGATCAATCCGCAGCTGATCTCCGACGAACAGATGGAGCAGCTGCGCACGACGGTGGACGTGAACAAGGCGATGTTCGAGTCGGCGCGGCACTCGGTCGACCAGTCCACGGCCTCGCTGCGGGATGCCGAGAGCGCGCTGAGCAAGACGTCGATCTACGCGCCGATGGCGGGCCGCGTGACGCGGCTGGTGGTGGAGAACGGCGAGACGGCCATCCAGGGCACGATGAACAAGGATGCCGCCACCCTGCTCACGATCGCCGACATGGGCGTGCTGGAGACGAAGGTGAAGGTGGACGAGACCGACGTGGCCCGTATCGCACTCGGCGACTCGGCCGTGATCCAGATCGACGCCTTCCCTGACACGACGTTTGTCGGCCGGGTGACGAAGATCTCGAACAGCGCCGTCAAGAGCGCCACCGCCACCAGCGGCAGCGACCAGGCGGTGGATTATGAAGTGACCATCCAGCTGGTGAACACGCCCCCCGAGACGCGACCGGACTTCTCCGCCACCGCCAAGATCATCACGGACACCCGGAGGCAGGCGCTGTCCATCCCGATCATCGCCCTCACGGTGCGGGAGAACGAGGCGCTCACCAAGGGGGACACCGCCGTGGGGCTGGGGAAGGCGCGGCCCAAGAAGGAAGTGGGCAAGAAGGACGTCGAGGGCGTCTTCGTGGTCGGCACGGACAACAAAGTGACCTTCCGGCCCGTAAAGGTAGGGATTGCTGGTGAGAAGCACTTCGAGGTCCTCAGCGGCCTCAAGTCGGGCGACAGGATCGTCGCCGGCACCTACCAGGCGATCCGCGAGCTCAAGGACGGCGCAATGGTTCGCGAAGCGAAGGCAGACCCCAAGAAGCCGGCGACGGCGGCCAAAACGTGAGCAACGAGACAGTGGAAGCGCCGCTGGGCATGACGGCCGAGCGGCAGGCGGTCGTCGCGGCCCAGGGCGCGGCCCCGGACAAGGAATGGGTCATCGTGACCCGCGGCATCAAGCGCGAGTACGACATGGGCGGCGAGGTCGTGCGCGCCCTGCGGGGCGTGGACCTCGCCATCCAGCGCAACGAGTACGTGGCGATCATGGGCCCGTCCGGGTCGGGCAAGTCCACGCTGATGAACGTCATCGGCTGCCTGGACACGCCGAACGCGGGTGAGTACTGGCTCAACGGCACGCAGGTGTCGAAGATGAGCGACGACGCGCTGGCCCGCGTGCGCAACAAGGAGATCGGGTTCGTCTTCCAGACGTTCAACCTGCTGCCGCGCGCCACGGCCCTGCACAACGTGGAGCTTCCGCTCGTGTATGCCGGCGTGGCCACCGAGGAGCGGAAGCGTCGCGCGAAGGAAGCGCTCGAGCGCGTGCAGCTGGGCGGCCGGATGGATCACCGGCCCAACGAGCTCTCGGGCGGCCAGCGCCAGCGCGTCGCGATCGCCCGCGCGCTGGTGAACAACCCGTCCATCCTCCTTGCCGACGAGCCCACGGGTAACCTGGACTCGAGCACGTCCGAGGAGATCATGCGCGTGTTCGAGGGCCTCGCGGAGCAGGGCCAGACGGTCATCATGGTGACGCACGAGCCCGACATCGCGGCGCACGCGCGCCGGATCGTCGTGCTGCGTGACGGACTGATTGCGAGCGACGACCGCCGGTCGTCCTTCGTGGAGAAGCTCGGGAGTCCGGCGCCGGTGCTGTAACCGGGTCCACCACGGCCGGTGAAAGGGCGAGGGGACGAGAGCTCATCCTGGCTCTCAACCCTTCGCCCTTTGTACTGTCGTCCTCTCGTCCTCTCGTCCTCTCGTCCTCTCGTCCTCTCGTCCCGTTCATGCCCTTCCTCGAAGCCGTCCGACTCGCGCTCCAGACCATCTGGGTGCAGAAGCTCAAGAGCTTCTTCACCCTGCTCGGCGTGATGATCGGGGTCACGTTCCTCATCGCCGTCGTCTCCATCGTCGGCGGCATGAACCGGTACATGAGCGACGAGCTGGTGGGGAAGATCATGGCGATCAACTCCTTCGAGCTCCGCCAGCGGCCCAACATCAACATCGGCGACAATTCCGAGGAGCATCGCCGCGAGCTGCGCCGTCGTCCCACGATCCTCGAGTCCGACGTGGAGCCGGTGGCCGCGGTGCTGCCGCGCGACGTCCGCTGGGCGGCGGTGGGCATCGGCAGCCTGCCCGCGGAATCGAAGTACCAGTTGAAGCCGAAGTCCGTACGCGTCTTCGCGGTCACGAGCGACTACTTCGACATCAAGCGCATGGCCCCTGTGAAGGGCCGGTTGTTCAGCCAGCAGGAGTACACGCGGGGCTCCACGTCCATCGTCATCGGCCAGGATGTGGCGACCTACTACTTCGCGGGACTGGAGCCCGTGGGGCGCGAGCTGATCGTGAAGGGGCTGCCCTACCAGGTGGTCGGCGTGATGGAGTCGCAGGGCAGCGCATTCGGTCAGTCGTTCGACCAGTTCATCATCGCGCCGCATACGTCGCCCTTGAACCGGCTCGTCAACCTGCACGGGGTCATCAACTCGATGATCATCCAGTCACCGAGCAGCGGCAGCATGGTCTCCACGATGGAGGCGGTGCGGGAGGTGATGCGCGTTCGGCATCACCTGCGCCCCAACCAGAAGGACAACTTCGAGCTCCAGACGTCGGAATCGGCGCTGGCCTTCTGGTCGAAGATCAAGGGCTATCTGGTGATGGCGGGCGTTGCACTGCCGGCCATCGGACTGATCGTCGGCGCGATCGTGATCATGAACATCATGCTCGTGGCCGTGGCGGAGCGCACGCGCGAGATCGGCATCCGCAAGGCGCTGGGCGCCAAGCGCCGTGACATCATGTCGCAGTTCCTCGTGGAGAGCGCCACGCTCAGCACCGTGGGCGCGGCCCTCGGCGTGGCGACGGGGTTCGCCTTCGCGAAGCTCATCTCGATGCTGAGCCCCCTGCCGGCGGCGGTGGAGCTGTGGTCGGTGTTCGTCGGCATTTCCATCGGCGCCGGCGTCGGCATCGTCGCCGGCGTGTATCCCGCCAGCCGCGCCTCGCGGCTGGATCCCATCGACGCGCTGCGGCAGGAATAGGCGATGGCCATGTCCGTCCTCCAGCAGCGGCTGTTCGGCATGCGCGAAGGCGTCACCATCGCCATCGATTCCATTCGCGCCAACAAGGTGCGTGCGGGCCTCACCATCCTGGGCATCGCCGTCGGCGTGTTCGTCGTGGTGGTCATCTCCGCCGCCATCCACGGCATCAACGACAGCGTGGCGAAGGACTTCGAGAGCGCCGGTCCCACCACGTTCTTCGTGTCGCGCTTTCCCATCACCTTCGAGGCGTGCGACGGCACGGACGCCACCTGCAAGTGGCGCCGGAACCCGCCGCTCTCCCTGGCCGACGTCACCATGATGGCGCAGCTGCCCAGCGTGCGCACGGCGGGCGCACAGCTGCAGACGGGGAGTAACGTCTCCTATCGCGACAAGCGGATCAGCGGCGCAGCGGTGGTGGGCTACACGGGCAACTGGCAGCAGATCGACGGCGGTGGCGACCTCTACCCGGGGCGCAACTTCACGCAGGCGGAGGCGACCGCCGGCGATCGCGTGGTGATCGTGAACGAGGAGATGGCGAAGCAGCTATTCGGCGAGTCGGACCCGGTGGACAAGACCATCACCATCGGCAGCGAGCCGTTCCTGGTGCTCGGGCTCTACCACTACAAGGCCAGCTTCCTCGGCGGCGGCGACAGCCCGAAGGCGATCATCCCCATCGAGGCGGCGCGGAAACACATCGGCGCCACATACGACCAGATCGGCGTGTCCGTCATTCCCGCCGCGGGGTCGTCCCGCGCCCAGACCATCGACGACGTGATCGCCGCCATGCGTGCGCGCCACGGGCTCCGGCCCGCGGCGGACAACGACTTCGCCATCATCACGCAGGACCAGCTGTTCGAGGTTTACAACAAGATCTTCGGCGCCTTCTTCCTCGTGATGGTGGTGCTGTCCGGCGTCGGCCTCATCGTGGGCGGCGTCGGTGTCATCGCCATCATGATGATCTCCGTCACGGAGCGCACCCGCGAGATCGGCGTCCGCAAGGCGCTCGGCGCCACCCGCGGCACGATCCTCTGGCAGTTCCTCGTCGAGGCGGTGACCCTCACCGGTATCGGCGCGCTCATCGGCCTGGCGCTCGGCGCCCTCGCCGCGTTCGGCATCAAGTCGATGACGCCGGTGGCCGCGAGCGTGCCGCCGCTGGCGATCGTCGCGGCCCTGGTCTCGAGCTGCCTTACAGGTGTGCTCTTTGGCATGCTGCCCGCCGCCAAGGCGGCGAAGCTGGATCCCGTGACGGCGCTGCGATACGAGTGAAGGGGAGAGGACGAGAGGACGAGAGGACGAGAGGACGAGAGGACGAGAGGACGAGAGGACGAGAGGACGAGAGGACGAGAGGACGAGAGGACGAGAGGCAGTTCCTGCTCACCCTCTCGCCCTCTCGTCCTTGTCTGACACTTTTCCATCCCGCCCGCCGTACAGTCCCCATGCCATTTTTCGACGCCATCCGCCTCGCCCTCCAGCAGATCTGGGTGCAGAAGCTGAAGAGCTTCTTCACGCTGCTCGGCGTGATGATCGGGGTCACCTTCCTGATCGCCGTCGTCTCCATCGTGGGCGGGATGAGCCGCTACATGACCGATCAGGTGGTCGGGAAGATCATGGCGGTGAACTCGTTCGAGCTGCGGCACCGGCCGAACATCAACATCGGCGACCACGACGACAGCTACTGGCGCGAGATGAGCCGCCGCCCGCGCATCCGGGAGACGGACGTCGAGCCCGTGGTGCAGGCGCTGCCCGAGGGGGTGAAGTACGCGGTCATCGGCAACGACAACCTCAGTGCCGAGTCGCGGTATGTCGCCAAGCCGCGCGCCGTGCAGACCTACACGGTCACCGAAGACTATTTCGACATCAAGAAGATGGCGCCCGTACGGGGCCGCCTCTTCTCGCCGCAGGAGTACGAGCGCGGCATGCCCGTGATCGTCATCGGTCAGGACGTGGCCGACTACTTCTTCCCCGCCCTCGATCCGGTCAACCGCGTGCTCACCATCCGCGGCATCCCGTACACCGTCGTCGGCATCATGGAGAAGCAGGGCAGCGCATTCGGCATCTCGTTCGACAAGTTCATCATTGCGCCGCACAAGTCCGCGCTCAACCGCTATGTCAACGCGCACGGCGTCATCGACGCGATCATGATCCAGACCCCCAGCCGCGAGGGGATGCTCGCGGCGATGGAGGCCGTGCGGCAAGTCATGCGCGCCCGCCATGCCCTCCGTCCCAACCAGCCGGACAACTTCGCGCTGGAGACGTCGGACTCCGCACTCGAGTTCTGGAACAAGATCAAGGGCTACCTGGTCATGGCAGGCATCGCCCTGCCCGCCATCGGCCTCGTGGTCGGCGCCATCGTCATCATGAACATCATGCTCGTCGCGGTGGCCGAACGGACCCGCGAGATCGGAATCCGGAAGGCGCTTGGCGCGAAGCGGCGCGACATCATGTCCCAGTTCCTCGTCGAGAGCGCGACGCTCAGCACCCTCGGCGCCGCCATCGGCGTGGCGACGGGCTTCGCGTTCGCGAAGCTCATCTCCGCCGTGACGCCGTTGCCGGCCGCCGTGGAGCTCTGGTCAGTCGTCGTGGGCATCTCGATCGGTGCCGGCGTCGGCATCGTGGCAGGGGTCTATCCCGCGAGCCGCGCGTCGCGCCTCGATCCCATCACCGCCCTGCGGCAGGAGTAGCTCATGAGCGTTCTCTCGCAGCGCCTGTTCGGCATGGGGGAAGGCGTCACCATCGCCCTCGACTCGATCAAGGCCAACAAGGTACGCGCCGGCCTGACGATTCTCGGCATCGCCGTCGGCGTGTTCGTCGTGGTGGTCATCTCGGCGGCCATCCACGGCATCAACAACAGCGTCGCCAAGGACCTCGAGAGCACGGGACCGACGACATTCTTCGTGTCGCGCTTCCCCATCACGTTCGAGGCGTGCGACGGCACCGACGACACGTGCAAGTGGTTCCGCAACCCGCCCATCACGCTCGCCGACATGGAGGCACTCGACCGGCTGCCCAGCGTGCGCACCGCCGGCGCGCGCATCGACATGGGACTGCCCGTGTCGTACAAGGACAAGCGGCCGAGCGGCATCCAGATCAGCGGCATGACGGGCAACTGGCAGCAGATCGGCGGTGGCGGCGACATCTACCCCGGTCGCAACTTCACCAACGCCGAAGCCACCTCGGGTGAGCGCGTGGCCGTGATCAATGATGTCCTCGCCACGCAGCTCTTCGGCGAATCCGATCCGCTCGACAAGTCATTCGACATCGCCGGCGAGCCGTTCAGGGTGCTCGGCATCTACCACTACGAGGCCAGCTTCCTCTCGGGCGGCAACAAGGGTCGCGTCATCATCCCGATCGAGTCGGCGCGCCGCAGCCTCAAGGCGCGCATGAATGACGTCGGCGTGGCCGTCATCCCGGCGGCCGGCTTTCAGCGCGCAGAGGCGATCGACGACGTGATCGCCACGATGCGTGCTCAGCGCGGCCTGCGGCCTGGCAGCGACAACAGCTGCGCCATCATCACGCAGGACCAGCTGTTCGACGTCTACAACAAGGTCTTCGGCGCGTTCTTCCTCGTGATGGTCGTGCTCTCGGCCGTGGGCCTCATCGTGGGCGGCGTCGGCGTCATCGCCATCATGATGATCTCCGTCACCGAACGCACCCGCGAGATCGGTGTCCGCAAGGCCCTCGGCGCCACGCGTGGCACGATCCTCTGGCAGTTCCTCGTCGAGGCGGTGACCCTCACCGGCATTGGTGCAGTGATCGGCCTGGTGCTCGGCACGGCGGTAGCGTTCCTCATCAAGTCGATGACGCCGATCGCGGCCAGTGTGCCCCCGCTCGCCGTGGTGGCAGCGCTGCTCACGAGCGCGTTCACGGGCATCCTCTTCGGGATGATCCCAGCCGCGCGCGCGGCGCGGCTGGATCCGGTGCCGGCGCTGCGATCCGAGTGAGGACGAGAGGACGAGAGGACGAGAGGGCGAGAGCACGAGCGGACGACACAGCCCGCATGATGCCGCATGATCCCGACGAGCAGCGGCTGGGTGGGCATCTTGCGAATCCCTGACACTTTCCGCGACGGCCGTCCGTAGGAACCGCACCACCCTCTCCCCGGCAGACGCATGCCCTTCCTCGAGGCCGTCCGGCTTGCGCTCCAGCAGATCCGTGTCCAGAAGCTGAAGAGCTTCTTCACCCTGCTCGGCGTCATGATCGGCGTGATGTTCCTCATCGCCGTCGTGTCCATCGTCACCGGCATGAGCAAGTACGTCGAGGAGGACTTCGCCGGCCGGATGCTCGGGGCCAACACCTTCACCCTCCGCCGCTTCCCGTGGTTCGGCAACAACACGACGGAGGAGGAATGGCGGGAGTGGCAGCGCCGGCCGCGCGTGTACCATCGCGACGTGGCGCTCATCCGGGCCGCGCTGCCCGCCGGCACGCACTACGCTGTCGAGAGTCAGGAGACCCTCTGGGCCAGCAGCCTTTACGCGCGGCCGCGCCAGGTCGAGGCGCACGCCGTGGAGGGCGACTACTTCACGATCAAGAAGTACGACCTCTCGAGCGGACGCATCTTCACCCAGCAGGAAGCGGAACTCGGCAATCCGGTCATCGTCATCGGCGACGAGGTCGCCGGCTTCTTCTTCCAGGGGCTGAATCCCGTCGGGCGCGAGCTGCGCATCGGCGGCATCCCCTATCAGGTCGTCGGCGTCATCGAGCACCAGGGCAGCTTGTTCGGCCAGTCCCTCGACAAGACCGCGTTCGCGCCGTTCAACTCGCCGCTGCACCGGCTCACGAACCCGCGCGGCGACATCGACGGGCTCATGGTGCAGGCGCCCAACGACCTCATGATGCGAGACGCGATGGAGACGGTGCGCGAGGTGCTCCGCGGCCATCGCGGCCTGCGCCCCGCCACGCCGGACAACTTCGTGATGGAGACGTCTGAGTCGGCCCTGAAGTCGTTCGAGCAGATCAAGAACGTGATGACCATCGCCGGCACCGCGCTCCCCGCCATCGGCCTCGTCGTCGGCGGCATGGTCATCATGAACATCATGCTCGTTGCCGTCGCAGAGCGGACGCGGGAGATCGGGATCCGGAAGGCGCTGGGCGCGCGGCGGAAGGACATCCTGCGACAGTTCCTCGTGGAAGCCGCCACGCTCAGCACCGTCGGCGCCGTGCTCGGCATCGGGCTCGGCATCCTCGGCGCGCACATCATCTCCTGGAACACACCGCTGCCGGCCGCCATCGCGCCGTGGTCGCTCGTCGCGGCCACGCTGCTCGGGACCGTAGTGGGGGTGGTGTCCGGCGTCCTGCCGGCGCGCAAGGCATCGCGTCTCGACCCCATCGAAGCCCTGCGGCAGGAGTAGCGGATGCTGAACCTCGTCTCGCAGGTGTTCGAGGGCGTCACCATCGCGCTCGAGGCGCTCCGCGCCAACAGGGCGCGCGCCCTCCTCACCATCATGGGCGTCGCGCTCGGCGTGTTCGTGGTCGTCGCGATGTCCTCCGTGGTGCGCGGCATCAACGAGTCGTTCCGCCGCGACCTCGAGGCGGCAGGGCCGACGTCGTTCTACGTGTACCGCCGGCCCATCGGCGGCTTCAACTCCTGCGACGGCACGGTCGAGACCTGCCCCGAGCGCCGCAACCCGGCGATCACCCTCGATGAGGTGGCGACGCTCGAGCGACTGTCGTCCATCCGCGCCGTGACGTCGCACGTGGGCACCGGAGCCAAGTTCCGGTACAAGGACAAGCTCATGAACGCCGGCATGGAGGTGTACACGCCCAACTGGACCGACGTGGACGGCGGCGACATCTACCCCGGCCGCAACTTCACGTACGCCGAAAATGCCGCTGGCGCGAAGGTGGTGCTCGTGAATGACAAGCTGGCCGAGACCCTCTTCGGACAGTCGGATCCCATCGACAAGGAGATCCTCATCGACGGCGTGCAGTTCAAGGTGATCGGGTTCTATCACTACACGGCGAGCCCCATGGGGACGCCGACATCCGCCGGCGGTGGCGACTCGCCGAAGGCGATCGTGCCGTTCGAGACGGCGCGGCGACACCTGAACCTCTGGGTGCGCGGCAACAACCTGATCGTGAAGCCAATGAGCGGCGTCAGTGTTGAGGACGCCGTGGACGACGTGACCGCCGCGCTGCGCGGCCGCCGTGGCCTGCGCCCCAACCAGCCGAACAACTTCGATATCGTCACGCAGGATCGCCTCTGGGCGATCTACAACAAGCTGTTCGGCACCTTCTTCGTGGTCGGCCTCGCGCTGTCGTCGGTCGGCCTGCTCGTCGGCGGCGTCGGCGTGGTGGCAATCATGATGATCTCCGTCACCGAGCGCACGAGGGAGATCGGCGTCCGCAAGGCGCTCGGCGCCACACGCTGGACGATCCTCTGGCAGTTCCTCGTCGAGGCGGTGACCCTCACCGGCATCGGCGCTTCCGTGGGGCTGGTGCTCGGGATCCTGGTGGCCATCGGTGTGCGCACCGCGTGGCCGTCCATTCCTGCCTCCACGTCGTGGGGAAGCGTGGCGGCGGCACTCGGCATCAGCGCGTTCACAGGTGTGCTGTTCGGCATGCTCCCCGCCATGCGCGCGGCGCGGATGGATCCTGTCGTGGCGCTCCGATACGAGTAGGGGGGAAGTAGGACGAGAGGACGAGAGGACGAGAGGGCGAGAGGGCGAGAGGGCGAGAGGACGAGAGGACGAGAGGACGGCGGGGGCGACGGGGACGACGGCGGGCGGATGAACGACGACGGCGACGAGGGCGAGACGAACGGACGGGGACAACGCATCCGCGAAGGCGCTGCCAACTCCCTGTCATCCTGAGCGAAGCGAAGGATCTGCTCGTCGACCGCCGGCCCGCATTGCCCGGTTTGACGGCTCCGTGCTCATCCGCGCTGTCACGCCGCGGGCCCACCCGCCATATTCGAGTGCATGCCGATCACGGAGCCCATCCACATTCTCGCCATCGCGGCGCACCGCGATGACGTCGAGCTCACCTGTGGCGGCACGCTGGCCCGCGCCGCCACGCTGGGTCAGCGCACCGGAATCCTCGACCTCACGCAGGGCGAGATGGGTACGCGCGGTTCCGCCGCGCTGCGAAAAGCGGAGGCCGAAGCGGCCGCCGACGTACTCGGCGCGAGCGTCCGCGAGACCCTCGGCTTTCCCGACGCCGGCATCGAGAACACGCCGGCCACGCGCGAGGCGCTCGCCCGCGCGATCCGCCGCCTCGCACCGCGGGTTGTGATTGCGCCCGCGATGGAGGGACGGCATCCCGACCATCGCATCACGGCGCAACTCGTACGCGATGCCTGCTTCGTGGCCGGTCTCGCGCGAGTGGCGCCCGACGTGCCGAAGCATCGGCCACACAAGATCCTCCACACGCTCGCATACCGGCAGGATTTCGTGCGGCCCACGTTCGTGGTGGACATCAGCGCGGAATTCGCGCGGAAGCTCCAGGCCGTGCAGTGCTACGCTTCGCAGTTCGACGGGGCTACGCAGGCTGGGGAGGTCTATCCCACCGGTGAGCCGCTGTACGACGTCATCACGCACTACGCCGCGACGTACGGGGCACTCATCCGCACGCGATACGGCGAGCCCTTCTACACCACCGAGATGATGCGCGTCGACGACATCGGCGCGCTCGAGGTCTCCACGTTTTGAGCGACGCCAGCGACGTCACCTACGGATCCTACCTCGCGCTCGACGCGCTGCTCGACCTGCAGCGTCCGCGGTCGCCGCACCCGGACGAGCTGCTGTTCATCGTCGTGCACCAGGCGAGCGAGCTGTGGTTCAAGGAGATCCTCCACGAGCTGGACCTGCTTGTCGACGCCTTCACACGACATGAAGCGGAGTTCGCGCTGTTCCGCATGGGACGCATCAATGCGCTCATGCGCATCGTCTCCGCGCAGCTGTCCGCCCTCGAGACCCTGCCGCCCCAGCACTTCGCGGAATTCCGGCAGCACCTCGGCAGCTCGAGCGGATCACAGAGCGTTCAGTTCCGGGCCATCGAGGCGGCGTCCGGCCTGCGCGAGCCGCACTTCATGCACGTGCTCCAGGAGCATGGCCCCATTCCGGAGGTCGTGCAGCGGGCACTCGCGCGCCCCCCGCTCCAGGATCTCTTTCGCGACCTCCTGCGCGCGCAGAATCTCGACCTCGAGCAGCTCTACATCGGCGAGCGGCCGACGACGCTGTTCTTCCTGGCCGAGGCGCTGCTGGAGTACGAGCAGCAGTTCGGCCAGTGGCGCTTCAAGCACGTGCAACTGGTGGAGCGCGTGCTCGGCCCACTCACCGGCGGCACGGGAGGCACGCTCGGCGCAAAGTATCTCGCCCGTACGATCGACCAGAAGTTCTTCCCCGAGCTCTGGGCAGTGCGCGCGAAATTCTACGGCTTGGCGCCATAGCAAGACGGCCGCGCTCGCACTGGATTCATCGACCCAGCTTCCGGACCCGGACGCGTACCTCGGACATGATGACGCGCACCTCGATGCGGCAGCCTGGCTTGATCGCGGCGTAGCGGAGGTCGATTGTCATGTCGCACATGATCGCGCGCACGCTCAAGTGCTGCGGCACGTGCCAGGGACCCCTGCGGCGCGTCTCGCTCATGAAGCCGGTGATGCGTCCGGCAACGGTCGCCATGGCGAATTTCCCCGGCGGTGCGCTCGGCCTGAGCGTCGCGCCGGCAAGGTCTGCGACGACCGCATCGATTGCCGATGGCGTGGCCGAAAGGCCGAGGTGGCCCAGCCGACGCTCGAACTCGTTATCGGTGATGACGTCGTACGCGTATGCGTCGGTGCGCAGGTGGATGGCGCGCTCGCGCTGCTCGTCGCCGGCCGGCGCGCCCGACAGCGCAGCGCTGTCGTACGCCCGGGATGACTGTGGTGTGTTCATGCTCCAGCATACGTCACTCGCCCGGCACTGGTGTCAGGCGGGCGCCTGACCGCGACCATGCGTCGCGGACCTTCTCAGGGACGACCCTAACTCGTTACCTTCCAAGCATATGCCTGAACCCATCTATCTCGACCACGCCGCGACCACGCCCGTGCGGGAAGAAGTGCTCGAGGCGATGCAGCCGTTCTTCGGCGCGCGCTTCGGCAACCCGTCGAGCGTGCACCGCTGGGGTCGTGAGGCGCGGACCGCGCTCGACGAGGCCCACGAACGCGTGGCCCGATGTCTCGGCGCCTCCGCCGACGAGGTGATCTTCACGTCCTGCGGGACGGAAGCCGACAACATGGCCGTCCTGGGCGTCTGGCGGGCGCGGCGCGAGAGTGGACGCCATGCGGTCGTTACCAGCCCGACGGAGCACAAGGCGGTGCTGGCGGCCGTGCATCAGGCAGGCAAGGAAGGCGGTGAGGAACGCTTGCTCGTGCTCACGACGAGCGGCCTCGTGGATGACGCATCCTTCGATGCGCTCGTGGACGAGACCGCGGCGATCGTATCCGTGATGTGGGTGAACAACGAGATCGGCGTGATTCAGGCGATCCCCGCCCTCGCAGCGCGCGCGAGGACGAGGGGCGCAATCTTCCACACGGATGCCGTGCAGGCCTTCGGCAAGGTGGACATCGACGCGCGCTCCACCCCGTTCGACATGCTCTCTATCTCCGGCCACAAGATCGGCGCCCCGAAGGGCATCGGCGCACTGTACGTGCGGCGCGGCACGGTGGCTGAGCCGCTGATGTTCGGCGGCGCGCAGGATCGCGGGCGACGGCCGGGCACCGAGAACGTCGCGATGGCAGTCGGCCTGGCGCGCGCCGCGGAACTCGCGGTCGCCGAGCGCGAAGAGGAGTGGAAGGCACTCGAGGCGCGGCGCGATCACCTCGAGGCGGCGCTCATGGCCCGCATTCCGGATGCAGTCATCCACGGACGCGGCGCGCCACGCGCACCGCACATCACGAACATTTCCGTCCCCGGCACCGACAGCGAGTCGCTCCTCATGGCGCTCGACCTGCGCGGCATCGCCTGCTCCGCCGGCTCGGCGTGCCAGAGCGGGAGCATCACGCCGTCGCACGTGCTGTCGGCCATCGGCGTCCCAGCTGACCTCGCGTCCTCCGCCATCCGCATGAGCCTCGGCTGCCTCACCACCGATGCGTGCATCGACCGCGTCGCCGAGGTCTTCCCGGTGCTGGTGGAGAAGGCGCGCCGCATGGCCGCGGTGTAGGCAGCATGGGCGAGCGCGTCCTGGTCGCGATGAGCGGCGGTGTGGATTCGTCCGTCGCCGCCGCGCTGCTCGTGCGCCAGGGCTACGACGTCGTGGGCGCCACGATGAAGCTCTTCTGCCACGGCGAGGACCTGCCCGACCGGCCGTGCTGTTCGCTCGACAGCGTGAACGACGCGCGGCGCATCTGTGAGCAGCTTGGTGTGCCGCACTATGTGCTGAACCTCGAGAGCGCGTTCGGCCGGGACGTCGTGCAGGATTTTGTGGCCGAGTACGCGCGGGGTCGCACGCCGATTCCGTGCGTCCGATGCAACACGTTCACGAAGTTCCGCGACCTGCTCCGCAAGGCCGACGCGATCGACGCGCGGTGGATCGCCACGGGCCACTATGCACAGGTGCGCGACGGCGTCCTCCATCGCGGCCTCGATCCCGCGAAGGACCAGTCGTACTTCCTCTGGGGCATCCAGCGGAGCGTGCTCTCCCGCATGATCCTTCCCGTGGGTGCGCAGACGAAGGCGGAGACGCGGGCCGTGGCGCATGAGCTCGGGCTGGAACTCATCGCCGAGAAGGCGGAGAGCCAGGACATCTGCTTCGTGCCGGACGGCGATCACGCAAAGATCATCGCGCGCGAGCTCGGCGCCGATGCACCGTCGCTGCGTCCCGGGCCGTTCGTCCGGCGCGACGGCACGGTGCTCGGCACCCATGACGGGTTTGCGCGATACACCGTCGGCCAGCGCCGCGGACTGCCCGGCGGCTTTCGCGAGCCGATGTTCGTGGTCGAGATCCGCGCCGCGTCCGGCGAGGTCGTCATCGGTCCGCGCGCGGAGTTGCTCGGCCGCGGCGTCGTTGCGCGGGAAGTCAACTGGCTCGTGTCGCCGCGCTCCGTGGGCGACGAGGTGGACGTGCAGATCCGTCATCATGCAGTTCCGGCGCGCGCGACGCTCGTGCGTGTGGACGGCGACGAGGTCGAGATCGTCCTGCATGCAGCCGTGTCGGCCATCTCGCCCGGCCAGTCGCTCGTGCTGTACGACGGCGACGCGGTGCTCGGCGGTGGCGTGATCGAGCGGGCGCGGCGCGACTTGCCCATTCTCGCGGCGTGATCGTGCGCGGGCGGGCGGCGGAATGCGTCGCCCGCTCCGTCAGTGCTTCATCGCCTCGGCGAAAGCGCGCATCGCCTCCTCCTGCTCCGGCGTCAGCTTTTCCGGCACCGTCACCTCGACCTCGACGATCAGGTCGCCCTTCTGGCTGTCCTTCTCGATGCCGTGTCCCCGCACGCGGAACCGCTTGCCGTTCTGCGTGCCCGGTGGGATCCTGATCGACACGGTGGTGCCGTCGAGCGTCTTCACGTTCACCTTCTTGCCCAGCGTCGCGTCGGCGATGTTGATCTTCACCGGCGCGATGAGGTCGAGCGCCTCGCGTCGGTAGAAACGGTCCGCCTTCACGCTGAAGGTGATGAGCAGGTCGCCGGGAGGACCGCCCTTCGTGCCGCGGGCGCCCTGCCCCTTGAGGCGGATCTTCGTGCCCGTGTCCACGCCTGACGGCACCGCGATCTGCACCGTCTTTCGCGTGCGCACTTCGCCCGCGCCCGCGCACGTGGGGCAGCGTTCGGTGGGTACCTGCCCGCGGCCGAGGCATACGGGACACGGCCGCTGCACGGCGAAGCCTCCCTGGCCGAAGCTGATCGTTCCGCGGCCGTTGCACTCGGGACAGGTCTCGAGCTTCGCGCCGGGCGCCGCGCCGCTGCCGTGACACGTGGCGCATTCCTCGTTCAGGTCCAGCTCGACGGATACCTTGCCGCCCATCGCCGCCGTGCGGAACGGCACCTCGAGCGAAGCCTCCACGTCCGTCCCGCGCTGCGGACCGCGCGTGCGCGCGTTCTGCGCGCCACGCGCCCCGCCGCCGAACATCGAGCTGAAGAGGTCCCCAAGCCCGCCGAGTCCGACGTCGCCGAAGTCCTCCATGTTGATCGTCCCACCGGCACCGGGCCGTCCAGCGCCGCCGTACGTTCCGCCCGGACGTGCGCCGCGTGCACCGCCCGTTCCGAAGCCGCCGAACGCGCCGAGGCGCCGCATCTCGTCATACTGCTTGCGCTTCTCGACGTCGCCGAGCGTGGTATACGCTTCCGAGATCGCCTTGAACGTGTCGGCGGCCTTGGGGTCGTTGGGGTTCTTGTCCGGGTGATGCTTGGACGCCAGGCTGCGGTACTTCTTCTTGAGCTCGTCCTGTGTCGCGGACGCCGGGACGCCGAGGACGGCGTAGTAGTCCTGCTGGGGAGCCATGCGGACCTTACGCGGTCAGCCGTGCCATTGCTTCACGACTACGCGAGCCGGACGCAGGAGCGTTCCGTTGAACACGTAGCCCACCTGGAACGTCCGCGCGACGAGATGGTCCTCGTCGGGCGACGCCGCAGGTTCGGTCATCACGGCCTCGTGCAGCGCCGGGTCGAAGGGGTGGCCCGACGGGTCGATGATCTCGAGCCCGTGACCGGCCAGCGTCTTCGCGAGCTTCTTCTCGACCATCGCCACGCCATCGACGAGCGTCTGGGCATCGATCGTCGCGGGGTCCACGTGCGCGAAGCGGCCGATGTCATCGAGCGGATCGATCATGCCCTTGAGCATGTCGGCCTGGCCGCGCAGGTGCGCGTCCTGCCGCTCCTTCGTGGTGCGACGGCGGTAGTTGTCGTACTCGGCGGCCAGGCGCAGGTACTTGTCGCGCTGCGCGGCGAGCTCCTGGTGCACGGCGCTCGCCTCGCCGTCGAACGCCTCGGCATCATCGGAGATGATGGAGGGCTCGTTGGGCAGGACGGAATCGGGGGGAAGCTGGTCGGCGTCTGACATTCGCGTGGGTCCAGGGTACGACTGAAATCTACGTGGGGCGCGGTCTGTTCGGGGAACCGCGGTCAGGGAGGCGCGAGCAATCGTCGTCTCAGCATCTCGAGTGCCGCCTGCGCCGACCGGTGCCGCACTTCCGCGCGATCGCCGACCACCACGAAGCGGCGCGCCACGACCTCGCCCTGCAGGTCCATTGCGATCCACACGGTGCCCACCGGCTTGGCGTCGCTGCCGCCGCCGGGTCCGGCAATGCCGGTGATGGCGAGCGCGGCATCGACGCCAAGCGAATCGCGCAGCCCCGTGGCCATCGCGCGCACCACGGGCTCGCTCACCGCGCCATGCTCCAGCAGGAGCGCGGAGGGCACGGCGAGGAGGGATGTCTTCACGGCGTCGTCATACGCGATCACGCCGCCGCGCACGACGTCGCTGCTGCCTGGAATCGCGGTGAGCCGCGCGCCGAGCAAGCCGCCCGTGCAGCTCTCCGCCACGCCGACGGAGATCCCGCGCTCGCGCGCCAGGCCGAGCACCACATCGGCGAGATCGGTGCTGTCCTCGCCGTAGACGGCGTCGCCCACCACTGTGCGCAGGCGTGCACCTGCTGCCGCAAGTCGCGAGTCGGCATCCGACGCCGTGGCATTGCGCACCGTGAGGCGCAGGTCGGTGCCGTCCGCGTTCGGGAGGTACGCCAGCCCGACGTCGCCCACGCCGCCGTCGAGCGTGCCCACGAGGTCCGCGATGTGCGACTCGCCGATACCCGTCGTGCGCAGCGTGCGCGAACGCACCACGCGAGGCTCGCCGGACATTCGCGTGCGCACCAGCGGCAGCAGCGTGTCGGCCAGCATGCCACGCATCTCGCGCGGCACGCCGGGCAGCATGGCCACCCAGCGGCCGGCCTCGTCCTCGAGCCAGATGCCGGGCGCCGATCCGTGCCGATTCACGAGCTTGCGTGCGCCCGCGGGCAGCATCGCCTGCTGACGGTTCGACTCCGGCATCGGCCGCTGGAATCGCGTCGCCCAACGCTCGCGCATCCACTCGAGGTGCACGTCGTCGAGCACCATCTCCCGGCCGAAGAGCGCCGCGATGGCGGGCTTGGTGAGGTCGTCGCTCGTAGGTCCGAGGCCGCCGGTGGTGATCACCGCACCCGTGCGGTCCAGCGCCTCGCGCACCGCGCCCGCAATCGATTCGGCCGTATCGCCGCAGGTCGTGCGTCGCTCGATTTCCACGCCCTCCGCCGCGAGGTGGCGCGCGAGGTGGGCGGCATTCGTGTCGATGGTGTAGCCCAGCAGCAGCTCGTCACCGATGGTGACCACCTCGATCTTCATCGACGCGCCGGGCGCGGGACGTCGTCAGCGGCCATCCGGTCGGCCGGTGGTCAGGTACGCGTGACCGGCACGCCCATGAAGACGCGCCGGTAGTTTCGCATGTACAGCCCGAGGGAGTAGATCGTGAGTGCCACGGAGCCCGTCATGGCGGCCACGCCGCACACACCGTTGAAGCTGGCGAACGCGTTCCATGCGGGCGTATCCCACTGGTGCGTCGCCGCGACGGTGGCCGCCCAGAACCAGCAGTAGGCGCAGCCGATCCAGAAGAGCTGGAGCGCGGTCTTCCACTTGGCCGGCCCGATGGCGGCGATCACGATGCCGCGGTGGGCTGCGTACTGCCGGAACAGCGTCATGAACAGCTCGCGGCCGAGCACGATCGCCAGGATCCACCACGTGAGCGGGACGTCGCCGAACGGCGTGCGGAACGGCAGCTCGTTGTGCAGCGCCTTGGTCGGCCACGTGTCTGCGGAAAGGACCGCCGGGCGCATCAACACCCACATCGGGATGGACGTGGCCACCAGCAGGAGCTTGTCGGCGAGGGGATCGAGCAGGCGCCCCAGGTCCGTCTCCTCCTTGCGCGAGCGCGCGAGGTGGCCGTCCACATAGTCGGTGACCGCGGCGAGCGTGAAGAGCACGAACGCCGTGAACCGCAGCGTCGACGACGGTGCGAGCGGCAGCCACGCGATCAGCGGCGTGATCGCGATGCGTCCGGCAGTGACGGCGTTCGGAAGGTTCACGGTGTGCCGGCGATCAGGCGAGTGACTTGAGCACGAGCTTGCTCACGCCGCGCAGCGTCTCGAACACGCCGTCGCCGGTCATGGCGACCGCCTCGAAGTAGGGCGCACGCTCGATCCATTCGCCGGTGGGCAGCTGCTCAACGAGGAACTCTCCAGCGTGGAAGGGATCCGGCGTCACGCGCTGCCGCGCGGGATCGGTGATCTCCCACCCGGGGTTGAGTGCGGCCTGCAGTTCCTTCACCGGCGCGGCATTGGGCAAGTCGCGTTTGTTGTACTGGATGATGAACGGCATCTTCGTGAGGTCATATCCGTATTCGGCCATGTTGTCGTACAGGTTCTGCATGGCTTCCTGGTTCGCTTCCATCCGCTCGAGCTGCGAGTCGGCCACGAACACCAGACCGTCCACCCCTTTGAGGATGAGCTTGCGGCTGGCGTTGTAGTAGACCTGGCCCGGCACGGTGTACAGGTGGAAGCGCGTCTTGAACCCGCGGATGGTGCCGAGGTCCACGGGCAGGAAGTCGAAGAACAGCGTGCGCTCGGTCTCCGTGGCGAGGGAGATGAGCTTGCCGCGCGTGTCCGGCTGCACCTTGCCGTAGATGTGCTCGAGGTTCGTCGTCTTGCCGCCGAGGCCCGAGCCGTAATACACGATCTTGCAGTTGATCTCGCGGGACGCGTAGTTGATCATCGACATGACTGTCTCTCTCCGTTACTGGAACAGCTTGTCGATTTCGTCGTCGGCGCCGTCAAGGAGGCCGGGTGCGCCGCCCTGCGCCGTCGTCGGACGCGAGAACACCTGCTGGAACAGCTTCGTCAACTCGTCCACGGTCAGCTTCATCTTCAGGCGCACCAGCCCCAGGGTGGTTCGGTTGTCGAAGAGCACGACGAGGATCACCCGTCGCGCGACGTCGGCCAGGTACATCGACTCCTTCTCACCCTGGTGGAACAGCGAGTTGAAGTCGGATTCGCCCATCAACTTCGCGAGCTGGTCGTTGGCGCTGAAGTCGGCCGCGGTGAGCGTGGCGAACGCCGTCGGGTCGAACTTCGGCTGCTCGCCGACCGTCGCCACCAGCTGGCCGCTCCGGTCCACGAGCATCGTGCACCGCGCACTGCTCTCGAAGAGGAACCGGTTGAGCGACTCGGTGATCGCGGCGAAGTCGTCTTCCGTGAACGACCAGCTCGCTGCGCCTACGGGCATGAGGATCCGGGCCTAGTCGAGGTAAGCTTCCATGCGGCGCAGCAGGTGCTGGCCGCGCCGGCGAAGCGCGGGACGCGCCTCCCACTTCACGTAGTCCTGCAACAGCCGCGCGGTTTCCACGCCCGGCTGGCCGCCAAGGTAACCCAGGGCGGCCAGCCGGCGCAGCGGCGAGCGGTTGAACAGGTCGCGACGGCTCCGCTGCATCTGCGCGGCCCACACCACGATCCCCGCCGCCACGCCGCCCAGGAAGCCGAGTCCCGCCAGGCGGCTGTGTCGTGCCGTGCTCACATTGCCCTCCGCGCCGAGAGCGCCTGGGCGATCGTGACGCCGTCGGCGTACTCCAGGTCGCCGCCCACGGGCAGCCCCCGCGCGATGCGCGTGATGCTGAGCGGGTACGTCATCAGCTGTCGTTGCACGTACAAGGCAGTCGCTTCTCCCTCGAGGCTCGGATTCGTCGCCAGGATGACTTCGCGCACCGCGCCGCCATCGACCCGGCGGATGAGCGGTGCGATCGTCAGGTCGTCGGGTGTCACGCCGTCCAGCGGCGAGAGCCGCCCGCCGAGCACATGATACTGTCCTCGATACTCTCCTGCTCGCTCGATCGCACCAATGTCCGCCGCCTCCTCCACCACGCAGATGAGCGCCGCGTCACGACGTGGGTCGCGACAGATCACGCACAGCTCCTCTTCCGTCAGGTTGAAGCACCGCCCACATGGCCGCACCTTGTCGGACAAGGTATGCAGCGCGTCGGCCAGGCGCCGGCTCTGTTCCGGCGGCTGCTTCAGCAGGTGGTAGGTGAGCCGGAGCGCCGTCTTTCGCCCGATGCCCGGTAGCCTCGCCAGCTCTCCGGTAAGGTCGTCGATCGCAGACATGCGACGCGGCTAGAACGGCAGCTTGAACGGCAGGTTCAGCCCACCGGTGAGCTTGCCCATTTCGCGTTGCGCGATGTCCTGCGCCTTCTTCTGCGCCTCCGTGACCGCCACCAGCAGCAGGTCCTCCAGCATCTCGACGTCGGCCGCATTCACGACGGCCGGATCGATCTTGATCGACCGGATGGTGCCCTGGCCGTTCGCCTCGACCGTGACCATGCCGCCGCCAGCGGATGCCGTGACAGTCTCCTGCTGGAGCTCCGCCTGCATCGACTGGAACTTGCCCTGCATCTCCTGCGCTTGCTGCAGGATCTTCATGAAGTCGGCCATTATTGGTAAGCTACGCCCCGTCGCAGCGCCGTGGCAAGCGACGTGGCAAGCGACGTGGCTCGCGTCAGTCCGCGAGATCCAGGTCGAGTGCCTCGATGGCGCGATCGAGCACGGGATCCCGGCGACGGATCGCTGTCAGCCGTTCGAGGCGCACCATCTCGTCCGTCATGCGCACCGGCGGCGCCGTCGATGCCGCGGCGGGCCGGATGACGATGCGCTGGATCCCCGGAAAGAAGGCGCGCAGGGCGCGCGTGATCTCCTTTTCGTCCTTCCCCAGCGCCTGCTCGTAGATCGGGTTCCCCTCGTCGAGCACGACTGTCACGTCTCCCCCGGCATTCACGGCCACTGCCGTCGAATGCTCGAGGGCGGTGGCCGCCAGGCTGTTTCCGCTCGCACGCATCGCGGCGACCAGCTCGTCCCACCGCTCCACCACGTGGTTCACATCGGGCGCGGCTGGTGGTGCTGGACGCGGCGGCGTGGGGCCCTGCTCCGTTGCGCGCACGTCTGCAGGACGCGGAGCGGGTGTCGGCGCGGCCGCCGGAGCGGGCGGATGCCGGTCCGCGTCGCGGACCACGGCACGCCAGTCCGCTACTGGCGCGTCCGTCGCACGCGGCGCGGCCTGGCGCGTCGCCGTGGCTGGCGCTGCGGACGCACCGCGGCGGGTAGTCGGCTCCTCCACCGACGCGTCTCCACCACCGCCCAGTCCACGCAGCACCGCCTCGAGCGACACCGTGCGATCGAGCAGCGCAAACCGCACCAGGAGCGCCTCGAGCAGCAGCTGCTGCTGTCCGCTCTTGCGGAAGCGCGGCTCCAGCTCCGTGAGCGCAGACAACATGCGCAGCAGGTCGCCCGCGGAAAAAGCCTCGCGGCGTGCCTCGAGCGCGTCGCGCATCCGCGCGCTCGTCTCGGGCGCGACGCCGCCGAGCGTCACGGCGAGCTGCGCGCGCACCATGTCGCCGAAGCCGGTGAGGAACTGCCCGAAGTCGATACCCGCGTCGGCAAGGCGCCCAACGAACGCGAACACGTCGCCCGCGCGCCGCTCCACCAGCAGGTCGAGCAGCGACGTGAACTCGTCCTCCGCCACCAGGCCGAGGGCGTCGCGCACCCGCTCGGGAGCCACGTCGCCGTCGCCCATCGAGAGGACCTGGTCCGTGAGCGACAGCGCATCACGCATGGAGCCATCGGCTGCGCGCGCAATCATCGCCAACGCATCAGGATGCGCCGTCACCCCCTCGGCCGCGAGCACCTTCTCGAGCCGCAGCCGGATGTCGGCCGGCCCGATGCGCTTGAAGTCGAAGCGCTGCAGGCGGCTGAGCACCGGTGCGGCAGCCTGCGCGATCTTCTGCGGCTCGGTGGTGGCGAACACGAACACCACGCGCGGTGGCGGCTCCTCGAGCACCTTGAGCAGCGCGTTCCACGCCTCGCGCGTGAGCATGTGCGCTTCGTCCACGATGTAGACCTTGTAGCGATCGTCTCCGGAGGGCGCGTACATCGCGCGCTCGCGCAGGTCCCGGGCGTCATCCACGCCGCGGTTGGACGCCGCATCGATCTCGACGACGTCGAGCGACGACGACCCGCTCCAGATCCGCTGGCAGCTCGCACACTCCCCGCAGGGCTCGCCGTCCAGCGACGGATCGTCGCGACGCTCGCAGTTGAGCGCCATGGCGAGCACGCGCGCGAGCGTCGTCTTCCCCACGCCGCGCGGTCCGCAGAGCAGGTAGCCGTGCGCGACACGGTTGCGCGCTATGGCGCCCTTCAGCGTCGCGGCGACATGGGACTGCACCGCGACATCGGCGAAAGTCTTGGGGCGGTAGGTGCGGGCGAGGGCGAGGGCCATGCCGCAATTTAGTGGCGCGCCGCGACGCTGGTGAGCGGAGCCCGTGCGTTGGCTGTCACGCGGCGCTGGCTCGCCGCGGACGTCGCGCCGCCGGCTCAACTCAGCCCGCAACAAGGAGGCGCGGGGAGCCATCCCGTTTCCGGGTGCTCCCCGCGCCGATTGTCCCAGGCCTGACGAAGCGACGTCAGACACCTCATGCCGCTGCTACCTTCGGGGTCCTGACGGAGTTAGAAGGCTGCCGCCCTTCGGGACCTGGGACACCCGGAATCTACACGCACGTCGCCCGCAGAACAACGCACGCCGACGCGTCAGGACGCGACCGCGGCACATGCATCGATCGCCGCGCGCACGACTGCCGCCGCGCGGCGCATCCCCTCGGCGTCCACGTCCAGGTGCGCGACGGCGCGGACGCGCGTCGCATGCCAGGCGTCGATCAGCACGCCTTCGCGCGCCGCGCGCGCCACGACCGCCGCGCTGGTGACCCCAGTGGGCAGGTCCACCATCACGATGTTCGTATCGGGTGGCACGACGGACACCCCCGGCACCCCCGCCATCGCATCCGCGAAGATGGCCGCGTTGACATGATCCTCCGCGAGCCGCCCGAGATTGTGGTCGAGCGCATAGAGGCCCGCCGCCGCGAGGATCCCCGACTGGCGCATGCCGCCGCCGAACCGCTTCCGCACGGCATGCGCACGCCGCATCGTGGGCGCGTCGCCCACGAGTACCGCGCCCACGGGGCACCCCAGCCCCTTCGACATGCTCAGCATGACGGTGTGCGCGCAGTCGGCGAAGTCCGCGAGCGACGTGCCGCTGGCCGCACTCGCATTCCAGAGGCGCGCCCCGTCCATGTGCACCGGCAGGTGCAGCTCGTCCGCGACGTCACGCATGGCGCGGAGCGCGGCGAGCGGTACCACCTGGCCGCCGGACGAATTGTGCGTGTTCTCGAGCGCGATCAGGCTGACGTCGGGATCGTTCCGCGTCGGCGCGTGCACACTGCGCCGCAGGTCGTCGGCATTCATGAAGGCCCGGCCCCCGCCCGCCTTTACGGGTCGGATCTGCGCGCCGCACAGCGCCGCGACGGCGGCCATCTCTCCATACACGAGGTGCGCCCGCTCGTCGAGCGCCACCTCCGTGCCGGTCGTCGCGTGCACCGCCACCCCCGTCATGTTGGCCATCGACCCCGACGGGAAGAACAACGCGGCCTCCTTGCCGAGCAGTTCCGCGACGCGTTGCTCCAGCCGCCGAACGGTCGGGTCGCCTTCGAGGACGTCATCGCCCACCTCGGCGCCGGCCATCGCCTGGCGCATGGCGGCACTGGGCCTGGTGACGGTGTCGGAGCGGATGTCGATGGTCACTGTCGTCGGACGGGAGGGAGGGCTGAGGCGAACGAGAAAGGCACACCGAAATTAATCCGGTGCGCCTCTCATCGCTGCGTGCCCTGCGTCCTGCAGTTACGGCTTCTTGACGACCGTCGGAACGGAGACTTCGGTCTTCTTGGTGCCCACGACCGGCTTCTGGATGATGACGGTGTCCGGCCTGGTGCCGACTACCGGCGTGTTGATCGTGTCCTTCCTCATCTCCACACTCGGTGTCACCACCGTGTGGGTGTCCGTGCCGACCGTCGGCGTCTGGACCTGATACGTGTTGTCGCCGGTCTTCTTGCACGCCGCGAGCGGCAGCGTGAGTATGACGGCGCCGAGTAGCATCTTGCGCATGAGTTGGCCTCCCTGGGTGGCGCGTTCGTCCGGCTCTAGGGCAACCTTCGCGCCAAAGGCTCGGTCCGGCAGGTCATTCGCGCGAAATCAGTCCAGAAAGACTTCGCGCTGTCGCTTCCGGGTCCGCCGCAGCTCGTACACCTGCCCCACCTCGCCGCCGAGGATGAAGACGAGCGCCGCGTAGTACACCCAGATGACGAGGACCACGATGGCCGCGACCGATCCGGTGTACAGCGAGCCGGGGTTGAACGAGCCGACGTAGACCGTGAAGACCAGCTTCGCGATCTCGAACATCACCGTCGTGAAGACGGCCGCCACCCACGCGGTCTTCGCGCGCACGCGGCGCACCGGGAGATACTTGTACAGCGAGAAGAACATCGTGGCCAGGAGGATCGACGCCACGAGGTGACCGCCCAGCGCCTTCGCCTGGCCCATCACCTCTTTCCGGATGCCAAGGTCCTCGAGCACCTGCACGCTGTTGTTGGTCGCGAGCAGGACGTAGGTGCTGATCAGCGTGTTGGCCGTGATGAGCACCGTGGCGAGGATCGTGATCTCGATGTCGAAGATCTTGCCCGCGATGATGCTGCGCTCGTTCTCGATGTCGAACACGCTCGCCAGCACCGTGCGCATGGATCCGAAGAGGCGCGTCGAGAACCAGACGAAGCCGAGGGAGCTCCAGATGGGCAGCTTCATGTGCGCATTCAGTACCTCCGTCAGCAGCCTGTGGTACGGCGAGTCCGGCATCTCCTGGTGCGCGGGCAGCAGGCGGTCGAGGTAGTGGATCACCACCTCGTTCGCATTCGTCGAGGACTTGTTCAGGAGGAAGGTGAGGAACCACACCAGGAGCAGGACGAACGGCACCACGGCGAGGAGGATGTTGAACGCGATCCCCCCAGCCAGGAAGAGCACGTTGTCCTCGCCGGCGTTGTCCCAGACCCGCTTGGCGTAATCGCGCAGCGTCCAGCCGAAGCTGACGAACGGGGACCGCTTCGCGACGCGCTGCTGCTGGACCGAGGAGGGGATGGTGCGGGCCCTCGTGGCCTCAGACGGTGGCGTCGTCGCGCACGGGCCGCGCCGGCCGGCGCGCGTTGCGGGCGACATCTCCGCCGGCGTTGTAGGCTGCCTTCGTCTCCGCCAGCCGGCGCTCCAGGTCCTCGCGCGCCTGCTGCGCGGCCTCGCGGCCGGCATCCATCGCGCGCGTGACCTGCCGCGTCTTCGACGCGATCGCCGACCGCGCCGAGTCGATCTGCTCTTCCACCCGCGCCTTCGCGCCCTCGAAGGTGTCGACGACCTGCCCCGTCACCTCCTCCGCGACGCCCTTCACGGCGTCGGTCGCCTGGCGTGCCTTCCGGCTGATCTGACGGCGCGTCTCCTGCCCCGAGCGCGGGGCGAAGAGGAGCGCGACGCCGGCACCGATCAGGAGGCCGAGCAGCAGGCTGCCGGTGTCGGTGCTGTGCTTCTCGATGACGATGTACGGCTCGCCGTCGTGGTCGTGATGAGACATGTGCGCTCCTGGGGACCGGGCTCAGCGCCCTTTCTTGGCCGTGGATTTCCTGGCCGGCGGCCGCGATGGCGCCACCGGTTCCTTCTTCTTCGCCGGTTTCGCGGCTGCCGCCGACGGTTCCGGCCGTCCCGCGGCTGCTTCGACCCTCGCGGGCGTCGCATCACCGTTGCTCGTGGACGGGGTACCGTTCAGGAGCGACAACAGCTCCCCTCGCACTTCGCGTTCCGAAAGGCCGAGCACCTTGCCGGTCCGCGCTGCGTCGCCCGCCGTGGAGGCGTAGGTCCGCAACACGAGCTGCTGGCGCGCTTCGGCCGCGGTGGCGCCCACGTGGATCGTGAGCGCGGCGGGCATGCCGCCGCCATTGCGCAGGTGCCGGGGGATGACGTCGGACGGCCCGATGATGGTGCCGCGCGACATGATCACGGCCCGCTCCACGGCGTTCTTGAGCTCGCGGACGTTGCCGGGCCAGTGGTAGCTCATGATCCACTCCCACGCCGCGTCATCGAAGCCCGTGATCACCTTGCCGTTCTGGTGCGCGAAGCGGCCGAGGAACTCGTTGGCCAGCAGCTGGATGTCGTCGGCACGCTCGCGCAGCGGCGGCAGGTCGATCTCCACGACGGCGAGGCGATAGTACAGGTCCTCGCGCAACTCCCCGTCGACGATCGCTTTCTGGAGGTTCTTGTTGGTCGCCGCCAGGATGCGGATGTCGACGTTGATCTCCTTCTTGCCGCCGAGACGCCGAATCTGCTTGGTCTCGAGCGCGCGCAGCAGCTTCACCTGGATGTCCGTGGGCATCTCGGCCATCTCGTCGAGGAAGATGGTCCCGCCACTCGACATCTCGAACGCGCCCTGCTTCTCGCTGATGGAGCCGGTGAACGCGCCCTTCTCGTGGCCGAACAGCTCGTTCTCGAGGATCTCCTTCGGCAGCGCGGCGCAGTTGAGGGCGAAGAATGGTCCCTTCGCCCGGTCGCTCTTGCTGTGGAGCGCCCGCGCCACGAGCTCCTTGCCGGTGCCGCTCTCGCCAAGGATGAGGACACTCGCCGTGCTCGGCGCGACGGCGTCGATGACCTGGTAGACCGAGCGCATCGAGTCGCTCTGGCCCGTGAGCTCCGCATAGTGCGTGAGTCCCTCGAGCTTCGAGGCGAGCTCGCGGTTGGTCTGCTGCACCTGGTACTTGTCGAGCGCCTTGGGGATCAGCGCCTTGAGCCGGTTGAGCTTCTCGGCGTTGAGGGGCTTCTCGATGTAGTCGTAGGCGCCCTGCTGCATCGCGGCCACGGCGGAGTCCACGGTGGCCTGCCCCGTGATGATGATGCATTCCGTGGGAATGGCGCGCCGTTGCAGCTCGCCGAGGAGGGCGAGTCCATCCAGGCGCGGCATCTTGAGGTCGGCGAGCACGACGCCGTACCGCTCCGCGGCCAGCATCTCGAGCGCCTTCTGCCCGTCGCCCACGACGTCGACCCGGTAACCGGCATCCTCGAGGATGGCGCTGAGTCCCGTGGTGATCGCGACTTCGTCGTCCGCGATCAGAATCTTTGCCTGCTTCATCGTGCCTCGTGCTGTAGCTGCCCCGCTCGCGTGACTGCTCATGTGCGCGGAAAGGCCAGTGATAAGTCGTCCCCGTCCGTCCAGCGAACCCCCGCGCCGCGCAGGATGTCCGCCACGCCTTCGGGCATGGTGGCGCGCCGGCCGTCCGCCGCAAGACGCACCTGCACCGCCTGCTCGTCGGCGGTGATCGTACACCGCACCGGCGTCCGACGTTGCGTGCGATCCGTCCCGGTGACCAGCTCCAGCAACGGCGCCATCAGCGCGAGCCGTACGACATCGCCGCGCACACTCGTGTGGGCTGCTTCCAGCAGGCCACCGTCCACCAGCTCCACGGCCGCATCGGCCGAGGACGCCGATGCCTGCGACACCGTCACCACGCGCCGCAGGATCGCGGCGACGTCGGCCGGTGCCCGCTCGGCTCGCGCCAGCGCGAGCACCGCCTCGATCAAGCTAGTCAACCGGTCGAGCTGCTGCCCGGCCGCCTCGGCGAATGGCGCCACCGCGCTCGCGAGCACCTCCGGCCGCGCGGCCCGCGAGCGGATGACCTCGAGGTTCACGGAGACGCCGTTGAGCGCGTCCTTCACGTCGTGTGATGCCCGGCCCAGGGCCCGCTGCAGCACCACGAGCCACAGCGCGCCAACGTCTTCCGGCGCCGTCGTGGGCGCCATTCAGTCCGACAGGTCCGCGTCGTCCGGCGCGGCCGCGTGCGTCGGCGTGGCATCGACGGGCATCGGACGATGCAGCACCGGTGGGACGACGTACCGGGCGACAATCTCCGCCGTGTTGGCGACGGCGAGCTGCTGGAAGAGAAAGCGGAACTTCTCCTCGTACGCGGAGGCGAGCGTGGCCTTCACGTCCGCCGGCATGTTCCACATCTGCCGCTTGAACGGCCCGATTGCCTTTTTGCGCGTCTTGTAGAAGAACTGTTCGTCGGTGTCGGTCGGCTTGCGCTCGTCCGCCGCATTCTTGCCGAGCCAGGCGTAGATCTCCGCGCGCAGCCCCTGCGGCAGGTAGTCGAACAGCATCGTCTGGAAGTTGGTCGCGAGGTGGATCTCGGCCGTCTCCCGGGCGGGGAAGTTGTGGAACGACGTGTCAGGCAGCGTGGAGGCGCCGTGCTGCACCGCGCCGGCGAGGCCGTAGTCGGAACGCGCCACCTTGCCGAGCCGCTCGAGCGTGTCGAGGTCGAGCTTCACCGCGGCGATGGACCCGTCGGGGAGCACCGTGCCGCCGTGCGACGTCCCGCTCTGCACGCTGATCTTCGACAGGCCTTCCATGCCCGCCGGCAGGGCGGCGACGAAGCCGTCCATGTAGGCGCGCAACTCCTCCACCGTGGAGTTCTCCGTTCCCACTTCGCCAATCTCGCCACCCACGGAGATCGTGACGTCCGCCGGCTCGACACGGCGCACTTCCTCGAGGATGTCGATGCCGACTTCGTAGTTCAGCCGCTGCTGCTCCGCGAGCGGCCTCTTGCTGAGGTCCACCAGCGTCGAGGTATCGATGTCGATGTTGTAGAAGCCGGCACCGACCGCCTCGCGCACGAGCGCCTTCACGCCGTCCACCTCGGGCACGGGATCGATCGCGTACTTCTTGTGGTTCACCTGGAAATGGTCGCCCTGGATGAACACCGGACCGCGGAAGCCCTCGCGCAGCGCCGCGGCGAGCAGCACCGTGACGTATTCCGCCGGACGCTGCTCCGTGTAGGCGATCTCGGAGCGGGCGATCTCGAGGATGAACGCGCCGACCTTCAGCCCGATGGCCGCGCGGAAGAGGGCACGGGCCGTGTCGTAGGTCGCGGCGCGCACGTTGATGGCCGGCACGGTGAACCCGTGGATGTCCCCGCGGCCGCGCGCCAGGTAGAGGTCGTGGATGGACGCGGGCCGTACACCTGCGGCCTGCGCGAGCTCCCAGATCATCCACCGCGCGTACTCGCGCTCAGTCCCCTGGCCGAACACGGCGGACACCACGAGCTCGTCCATCTTCGAGGTGCCCAGCACGTCCGGGCGCGTGAGCGCGAGTCCGTCCTCCGACACCGTCACGGCGTCGCCGAACAGGTTGTTCAGTGCATCGAGATCGTGCATGCGATCCTCACAAAAGTGCCGCCACGGATGAACCGCGGTCGAAGGTCTCTTCCGTGTGCTGAAGCTCGCCGCACGGAGTATGGGTCGCAAGGGCATCGCGTGGCCGCGCGCCGGTCATACGGTCACCGTGAGCCCGTCGAACGCGGGCGCGATGCCGGCCGGCAGTTCCGCCTCGAGCGCCGCGTGAAAGTTATCGTGCGTGAGATGCGTGAGGTACGTGCGTTCGGCGCCGACTTCACGCGCCACCGCGATGGCCTCGGGCAGGCTCAGGTGCGAGGGGTGCGGCCTGCGAAACAGCGCATTCACGACGAGCACGCGGGCCCCCCGCAGCACCGCGAGCGCGGCCGGCGGCACCGTCTTGGCGTCGGTGACGTACGCGAGCGGCCCGATGCGATAGGCGAACACCATCGCCACGGGGCCATGCGGCACCGGCACGGCGGTGACGTCCACGCCGGCGATGCGCACCGTTGCCCATGGCGCAATGTCGACCGAGCGACCCTGCGGCTTGG
Organism: Gemmatimonadales bacterium; assembly: GCA_038236775.1. GTDB lineage: Bacteria > Gemmatimonadota > Gemmatimonadetes > Gemmatimonadales > Gemmatimonadaceae > AG11. The sequence continues at coordinate 29,887 of JBBRZK010000003.1, read as the reverse complement.
AGGTGCCGGGCAGCGGGCGGATGTTGTCGTCGAAGACGTAGCGGAACTTGTGCTCGATGCCGCGCATGGTCTCCGCGGCGCCGTACATGGGCAGGTGCAGGTCGCGACGGGCCGTGATGGCGCGCAGGTCGTCGATGCCGTGCGTGTGGTCGGCGTGATCGTGCGTGTAGAGCACGGCGTCGATGCGGTCGATCCCCGCGTGGACGAGCTGCAGGCGCAGCTCGGGCGGCGTGTCGATGAGCAGCACCTGTCCATCGTCCGTCTCCACCGCCGCGCCAACCCGCGAGCGCCGGTCCCGCGGATCGTGGGAATGGCACACGTCGCAGGCGCACCCGAGTTGCGGCACGCCGAAGCTCGTGCCCGTGCCGAGGAACGTGAGCTTCACTGCCGTGCGGACCGGCCCGTGACGGCGCCCCGCGCAGACGCGCATGGCGCGTCGAGAACGGCCGCGCGCGGCCTCATACCGTCTCGACCTTCATGAGGTTGGTGGTGCCGGGGACGTCGAAGGGCACGCCAGCGGTGACCACGACCCGGTCGCCGTCGCGCGCCAACTCGTGATGCCGCACCTGCTCGAGCGCGAGCTTCACCATTCCGTCGTACGTGTCGCAATGCGGTACGAGACACGGCACCACGCCCCACACCAGCGCGAGCTGCCGGTAGGTCCGCTCCTGGTCCGTGAGCACGAGGATGGGAACGTTCGGGCGGTGCGAGGCCACGATGCGCGCCGAGAAGCCGCTCTTCGTGAAGACGATCAGCGCGGGTGCGCCCAGACTGCGCACTGCGGACGTCGCCGCGGCCGCGATGGCCTGCTCGGTGGATACGGCGATGTCCGTGGGCGCGCGCCGCTCGTCCGTGCGCACGACGCGCGGATGCTTCTCGATCTCCATGATGATGCGGGACATCGCCTCGACGGCGAGGCGCGGATACTGGCCGGCTGCCGTCTCGGCTGAAAGCATCACCGCGTCGGTCCCATCGAAGATGGCGTTGGCCACGTCGCTCGCCTCCGCGCGCGTGGGGCGCGGATGCGTGATCATCGACTCGAGCATCTGCGTGGCCGTGATGACGGGCCGCCCGAGCTTGTTGCACAGCGCGATGATCTTCTTCTGCGCGATCGGCACTTCCTCGAACGGCAGTTCGACACCGAGGTCGCCGCGCGCCACCATCACCGCATCGGAGGCGCGCACGATGCTCTCGATGTTCTCGAGGGCGGAGTCCTTCTCGATCTTCGCCACCACGAGCATGTCCTTCGGGATCTTCTCGCGCAGCTCGGCGATGTCCTGCGCGCGGCGGACGAAGCTGAGCGCGAGGTACTCGAGTCGGTGCTCGACGGCAAAGGCGACGTCGGCCCAGTCCTTCTCCGTGATGGAGGGCGCGCTCACGGCCACGCCGGGAAGGTTCATGCCCTTGTGGCTCTTGATGATGCCGCCGTGCAGCACGCGCGCGCTCACGGTATGCTGGCCGACCTCCAGCGCGACGAGCTCGATGAGCCCGTCGTCCACCAGGATCCGGTCGCCGACCCGGAGGTCGTCGCACAGATGTTCGTAGGTGGTGGGCAGCTGGCCGGGTCCTGCATCCTCCCCCGCCACGAGCACCACGTCCTCGCCGTCCTCCACGCGCCGCGGCTCACGGAGGTCGCCGATGCGGATGCGTGGCCCCTGCAAGTCGCCGAGGATGGCGACGGGGCGGCCCAGCGATGCGGCCGTCGCCCGGACGAGCGCCACGGTGGCGGCGTGCTGCTCGTGCGTGCCATGCGAGAAGTTGAGTCGCGCGACGCTCAGGCCAGCCTCCATCAGGCTGCGCAGGGTGTCGACGTTGTCGGACGCAGGCCCGAGCGTGCAGACGATCTTCGTGCGGGGGAAAGTCACGAGAGGGCGAGAGGGCGAGAGGGCGAGAGGGCGAGAGGGCGAGAGGACGAGAGGACGAGAGGACGAGAGGACGAGAGGACGAGAGGGTGAGAGGGTGATGCTTACCTCTCGTCCTCTCGTCCCCTCGTCCTCTCACCTCAGCTGTTTCACTTTCTTCCCGAGGCCCTGCGTCAGGGAATCGAAGCTCTTCTGGAAGCTGGCGAGTCCCTCGGACAGCAGCTTGGCCGTCACGTCCGGCATGTCGATGCCGACGGACGCGAGGTCGGCCATGACGCGTTCCGCGCCGGCGGCATCGGCGTCCACCGTGCGTGCGACCTCACCGTGGTCGCGGAATGCCTCGATCGTGGCGGGCGGCATCGTGTTTACCGTGTCGGGCCCGATGAGCTGTTCCACGTACAGGACGTCGCGATACGCCGGATTCTTCGAGCTGGTGCTCGCCCAGAGGGGCCGCTGGCGGCGCGCACCGGCTGCAGCCAGCGGCTTCCAGCGCGGCGAGGAGAATTCGCGCAGGAAGAGCTGGTACGCGAGCTGCGCGTTCGCGACCGCGGCCTTACCGCGCAGCGCCAGGATCCGGTCGCGCTCCGCGCCGCTGGCCTTGGCCGCGAGGGCGTCGAGGCGCTTGTCGACTTCCGTGTCCACCCGGCTCACGAAGAACGACGCGACCGACGCGATGCCGTCGATCGGCTTGCCCGCCGCGAGGCGATCCTCCAGGCCGCTGAGGTACGCGTCGATCACGCGACGGTGCGCATCGATTGCGAACAGCAGCGTGATGTTCACGTTCAGGCCTGCTCCGATGAGCGTGCGCACGGCCACCGCACCCTCAACGGTGCCCGGCACCTTGATCATCACGTTCGGCCGGTCCACCATCGCCCACAGGCGCTGCGCCTCCGCGACGGTCTCCCCTGAGTTGTTCGCCGAGCCGGGCGACACCTCGATGGAGACGAAGCCATCAGCACCGTTCGTTGCCGTGTGGACCGGCATGAACAGGTCGCACGCATCGCGCACGTCCGAGGTCTCGACGAGTTCGAACAGTTCCATCGCCGATGCCGTCGGCGGCGCCCCGCGCAGCTGATCGTCGTACGCACTGCCTTCCGCCAGCGCCTTCTCGAAGATCGTGGGGTTCGACGTCATGCCGGTGAGCGCGTCGTCGGCGATTCGGCGCGCGAGGTCGCCGTTGCGCAGAATGGCGCGATCGATGAAGTCGAGCCAGATGGACTGGCCGGCTCCGTGGAGCTGCTGCAGGCGGTTCGGCATGGCGAGCGGGGAGAGAGGTCGATGCAAGATACTCAGCGCCGCAAGATCATTTCGCGCCGACGTACATTATCCGCCAGATGCGGCCGCCTGCGTCGTCCGCGACGTAAAGCGACCCGTCGGGACCCACGGCGAGGCCCGTGGGGCGATGCGTGCCGAGGCCCGGGCCGGGCGTCTCGGGACGGAAGCCGTTGGCGAAGACTTCGTACGCCCCCGTCGCCCTCCCGTTCGCCATCGGCTGGAAGACCACCGCATAGCCGGCCTGCGGGAGCGGTGCCCGATTCCATGAGCCGTGAAACGCGATGAACGCGCCGCCGCGGTACCGTGCGGGGAACGCGGTGCCGGAGTAGAACGCGAGCGCATTCGGCGCCCAGTGTCCCGGGTACGACGCCACGTTGCCCTTGTAGCCAGCGCAGCGTCCGACCGACGTTCCGTCGCCACCGAACTCCGGGGCGAGCACCTTCTGCCCGAGCTGCCGGTCGAAGTAACAGTACGGCCACCCGAAATCGTCGTGCGCGCGCACCTCGAACAACTCCTCTGCCGGCGTCTCGGCGCTCTTGTCAGCCGTGAACAGCTTCGGCCAGTTCGCGGCGAGCTGGTCGCGGCCGTGCTGCATCACGTAGAGCACGTGATCGCGCGGATCCATGGTGATGCCGACGCTGTTGCGGATGCCGCTCGCGAAGTGGACGCCGTCTGCCTGCGTCTGTCCGATGCGGTCGGTACGGAACGCCCAGATGCCGGCGCGCGACTCGCGCTCGACGCATGGGTCGGCGCCCGCGCCCTCGAGCGCGCGATCCTTCGTCTGGCAGCTGTTCGTGGCCGAGCCGATGTTGACGTAGAGCGTGCCATCGTCGGCGAGGGCGAAGGTCTTGGCCGAATGCCCACCGCCGGGTAGCCCGCGCACGAGCGTGTCGGCCGGCCCGGCCGCCACGAGGGCGCCGGTGCGCAGCGGAAAGCGGAGGATGGCCGTCGTTGCATCCGCGTAGAGATAGCCATTACGCACGGCGACGTCCGACGACTGGAAGCCACCGCCCCATTCGGAGATTACATCCGCACGTCCGTCACCCGTGGTGTCCCGCAACGCGATGATGCCCGCACGCAGCGACGAGACGAACAGATCTCCATTCGGCATCACGACGAGATGGCGCGGCCGCGGGAGGTTGTCGGCGACGATCAACGCGCAGAATCCTGGGGGCAGCGTAATGCCGCCATTGTCCGGGGCACAGCCTGGTCGAGACGGCACCGCGGATCTCTGTGCGAGCTTCGGCGGAAGCAGGACGAGGAGCGCCAAAGCAGCGGCACGAGACGAAGGGCGGTAAATCATGACCGAACTCCCGGTGGCGGCAAACGCGTGTATGTTCAGGGCGTGAAAGTGTGCCACGAAGCGGGAATGTGCCAACTCAGGTGCGTAATGCGGTATATTCCATTACCTTGCGCCCCACCATCGGGGATGCAGAGGTGGGAATCGTCGGGAATTCGCGTTGATTCGAGACAAAATCTCGAAATTTTTTTTGAGAATTCTTGCCGATTTCAGCTGCCACGGCACGAGGTCTGCCATTCCCCGAGCCCGGCAGAACTGCGACGACCCTCGTCGCACCCGCAACCTCGCCCGCGGGGAACGAGATCATAGGGCGACGGCGACGGAGGACAAGGATGAAGACCAGGAACTTTGTGTTGAGTGCACTCGGCCTCGCAGCCGCCATTACATTCGGCGGAGCCGAGACGGCATCTGCACAGGCGAAGTCGCAGACCCGTATTCCCGTGCGGAAGGATCAGCCCGCGGAACCGGCCAAGGTGGATACGATCACCGTGACCCGCGTCGACACCGTGACGCTTCGCGGCCGGACGGATACGGTGTCTGTCAGGATGCGTCCTGATACCGTGATGCAGATGCAGATGTTGCCGATTCAGCGGCTTCCGGGCCTGTACTTCGGGCTTGGCGCTGGCGTGGCGATTCCGATGAACTCTTGGCGCAATTCCTTTAAGGACGGCCCGGCGGTTCAGGCGCAGGTGGGCTGGTTCCCGGAGAACGGCGCGTTAGGCCTGCGTCTCGCTGGAATCGCGGACTTCTTCGGCAGCCGCAAGACGGATTGCCCGGCGTGCCCGAGCCCGAAGCTCTACGAGGGCAATGCTGACCTCATGCTGCGCTTCCCGCTCGATCGTACGAGCCACCTGAACCCGGTCGTCACTGTCATTGGCGGCGCCGGTCTCGACAAGTTCAGCGACTTCATTCCGTACCGTAACACCGATGGCAAGCTCGTCACGGCTGGCAGCAACACCTACCTGAACGAGCCGGGCTTCGTGATCACGCAGGCGACGGCAGGCACCAAGTCGCTCTTCTACAACTACAACGTCGGTGCCGGCCTCGACTGGAACCTGATCGGACTGCACTGGTATGTGGAGTCGAAGTACACCACCATCAACACCACGGGTGGCAGCTCGCACTACTGGCCCACGATCGTCGGTCTGAAGTTCTATTAAACAACCGGCGCAAGATGTGCATGCTGCGGGGGGCGTGAACTTCACGCCCCCCGCAGTGTATTTTGCTTCATATGACCCGACTCATGCTGAACCGCTTCTGGACCTCCGCGCTGCTCCTGGGCGCGCTCGCCGCTTCCGCTGGTGCCCAGCAGGGTAACGGACGGACCCCCGACACCACCGTGGTCCGGACGGCATCCGACTCCTCCAGTGCGCAACCTGGCGGACACAGCTGGTTCGTTTCCCTCCTGCGCAAGATCGCGCGTCGCAGTGACGAGACCCCGGCCGATTCCGTGGTGGCCGTGGACTCCGCGTCCGGCAGCGAGGTTGTCGCCACCGAAGCCGCCGCCACGGCGTATTCCTTCAAGTCGAAGAAGGACAGCCTCTCCTGGGAGAACGCCCGCACCGTCGCGGACAAGTCGGACGGATATCGCATCGTCGTCGACCTGTTCTCAAAGACGCTGCGCGTGATCGACCACGACGACACGCTGCGCACGGCGCCCGTGGCCACGGCCATGAATGCCACGCTCGAATACGGCGGGCGGGTGTGGCGGTTCGAGACGCCACGCGGCGTCCGCAGCGTGCACGGCAAGGAGAAGGATCCGGTCTGGACGCCGCCCGAGTGGCACTTCGCCGAGGTGGCACTCGAGCATCACCTGAAGCTCAAGTCGCTCCAGCGCGGGCATCCGGTCAAGCTGCAGGACGGCACGAAACTGCTCGTGAAGGGTGACGAAGTGGGCATCATCGCTCCTGGCAGCACTACGTTCGAGCCGATGATCCTCGACGAGCACATCGTGTTCGATAACACGCTCTTCATTCCGCCCCTCGGCACCAAGCACCGACAGATCGCCGGAGAGCTCGGGCATTTCCGCCTCGACCTCGGCGACGGGTACCTGCTGCATGGCACTCCATACGCGAAGTCCATCGGTGCCGCGGTGACGCATGGCTGCGTGCGACTGCACGACGACGACGTCGAGTGGCTGTACGACAACGTGCCCGTGGGGACGAAGGTCTACATCTACTGACAGCGCCTCGACCGGCGCCGATGGACCTGTGAAGGCGGCCGCGCGATCGCGGCCGCCTTCTTTCGTTCACGCACCGACGTGCTGCCCTCGCCTCACGGCGCTGACTGCTCGCGCCACCGCGGAACCGCGAGGCCACCCGCGTCCTCGTAGAACTGGATGACGCCAGGCGCGTACTGCTTGGTGAGCAGGATGATCTGCCCGGTGTGCAGCGCGAAGTGCTCCACGACATGATAGACCGCGTCCATGACGGAAACGTCGCGCCCCTGGATGGTGCGATGTTCCAGCAGCGCGGCTTCATCGAGCGCGGCGATCACGGCGCCCGCGTCATCGAGCGTGGCGCGCAGCGCAGCGAACAGCGTCGCCGCTCCTGCGCCCTCCCGCGTCGCGAACTCGGCCGACCGCTGCCGCCCGTCTGGCGCGCCGCCCACACTGCTCACGATCCACTGCCTGACGTTGCCCTCGAGATGCAGCAGCAGGTTGCCCACGCTGTTCGACGCATCACCGGTACGTCGCCAGACCGCGTCCGCGGGGAGCACGACGAGGCAGCGTTCGATCTTGGTGGGATACTCCACTGTGAGGTACTGCCGCGAGCGGAGCAGGAAGTCGGCAGCGATGGTCATGGGAGGAAGCGCGGGAGTGTCGGGCAACGGCGCCGTGGACGAATCGTTCCGATGCCGATCGCGTTGATGATCCCGAGCGCCTTCACGCCGATCGGGTCCGGACTACGGCTTGATCTCGACGGGCGTACCGATCGGCACGACGCTCCAGATCTGTTCGATCTCCTCGTCCGTGAGCGCCACGCACCCGTTCGTCCAGTCGTTCTGGCGATGCAGGGCGCCGGCAGCGCCCATCCCGTTGGGCAGGCCGTGGATCATGATGTCGCCACCAGGCTGCATGCCCGCGGCCAGCGACCGGGCGCGGTGGATGGCGTCCGGATACGAGATGTGCAGGGCGAGATGGTAGCGGCTGTTGGGCTGGCGCGAATCGATGTAGAACATGCCTTCAGGCGTGCGCCGGTCCCCCGCGCTCAGCTTGTCGCCCATCGGATGGCCGCCGAGCGCCACGAGGTACGTGCGCATCGGCCGTCCGTCGCGGAAGAGCGTCAGGCGGTGGGCCTTCTTCTCGACGACGATGCTGTCGACGAGGCCAAGTGGCGACGCGACGACGGACGACGACATGGCCCGCGACGATCCGGCGTGCGGAGCGGACGTGGCGGCAAGGACCGTGGCGGAGATGACGCTGACGAGCAGGACCTGGAGCATGGCTCGCGGTTTGGCGGTTGGATGAGCAATGTACGCATGAGTGCGGTACATGGTCCAGTGTCGGATGACGGGGAGCTGCAGGAAGGACGATCGAGCCGGCCCGCGCGTTGCGCCGAGGCTCGCTTGCCTCACGGATACGCGCGACGAATGGCCACCGTTCGTTCGAGCTCGTCACGCGACTGGAGGATCTTCTCGCGGAGGTCCTTCGCCATGTCCGGACGCTGGCGAAGCAGGTCGTCCACGTCGGCGAGCGCGGACGCGGTGCGCTGGCCGTCGAGCGTCGCACTGACCCAGCTGCCGAGGAAGAAGATGCGCCGGTTGCGCTGGATCCACGGGAGGCTGTCGAGGGCCGGCCGCAGGTAGCGGCGGGTGAGCGCATCCTGCTCCGGATCGTGAAAGGCCCGCAGGCTGGCGGTCACCCAGTCCTCGTTGAGCGCGCGGTCGGCAAACCAGCGGTCCCAGTAGCGCGCCTTCGTGGCGGAGTCGGGGCGGGCGGCCATCGCGACGAACGCCCGCCGCTGTCCTTCCGTCGTCGAATCGCGCCGCAACTCGGCGGCCAGTCGCGCTGTCGCGGTGCGTGCGTCGTGCGAGACGAGCGCGGTGACGATCGCCCAGCGTGTCGGCGCCCGGAGGGGCGCGCCCGCTGCCGTCGCGCTGTCGAGCATCGCGTCCAGTGTCGCGAGGGCGTCGGGCGAGCGCGCGAGTCCGATGTACGCGTCCAGGTTGTTCTTGCGCACGCCGTAGGCCTTCGACCCGTCGCGCGCGGTAGCGAGGAGGGTGCGTTCGACGTCCGGACGCACCGCCCGCTGCGCTGCCGGCGACAGGTACGCGGTGGTCGCCCGGCCCAGCCGGCCGAGCAGCACCGGCACGATCTGTTCGTCGGATTCACTCAGCAGCTCACGGAGCGCCATGCGGGCGAAACGCAGCGGCGCCAGGCGCGCGTCGCGAACCTGGTCCCACAGCGCGCCCCAGAGCATCGCGCGCAGGAAGCTGTCATGCACGTCGCCGATGTGGCGCTCGAGCCAGTCCACGCTGCGGTCGTCGAGGTGCACCAGCGCATAGCCGTAGTCGCCGGCGTTGGCGAAGACGAAATCCGGTGCGCGACGTCCAGCCACCGGCACGTCGACACTCTTCCCGCGCAGCTCCACCGCCACGCGCTCGGACGGAGCGCCTGCGTAACCGAGCAGCACCTCGACCCGAATGGGCCAGGGCAGTGCGCCGGAGAGTACACGCGCCGGCGCCTGGTCGAGCGTGAGCCGGCCGATGCGGCCATCGCGGAGCGTGAGATGCGGCGTGAGCATAGGCATGCCAGGCCGCAGGATGTAACGCTGGCCCCACACATCGAGATTCTGGTGTGATGCGACGCCGACCGCCGCGAGCAGGTCGCGCCACGTCGCATTGCCGTACGCGTGGTCGCGGAGATAAGTGCGGAGGCCGTCGCGAAACGCGGTATCGCCGACGAGGTAGTTGAGCTGCTTGAGGATGCCGGGCGCCTTGTTGTAGACGATTGCGCCGTAGTTGCTCTTGGCCTGGTCGAGGTTGCCGAGTTGCTGCCACACGGGCGTGGTGCCGGACGACGCGTCGACCGCGTAGGCCGCGGGCTTGTTGCGCAGGTAGAAGGTTTTCCACGCGTTGGCCGCCGGCTCGAGGTCGGCCTGCATCACCGCCGCCATGTACGTGGCGAATCCCTCCTTGAGCCAGAGGTCGTCGAACCAGCGCATCGTCGCGAAGTCGCCGAACCACTGGTGCGACACCTCGTGAAAGATCGTCGCCTCGCGACCAAGCGTCTGCGAAAGTGTCGGCCGCTCGCGGTAGATGAAGCTCTCCTCGTTGTAGAACACCGCGCCGGGATGCTCCATGCCGCCGAAGGGAAACGCGGGCGCAAGCACGAAGTCGAATTTCTGGAAGGGGAACGGGCGCGCCGTGTACCTCTCGAGCCACGCGATCGCGCGCGCGTTGAGCGCGAGGAGCGTGTCCGCCTCGACTTCCTTTGCCCGCGAGGCCCGGGCATAGATCGACAGTGACCGGCCGCCGAACGTCGCCGTACGTACCGTCCACGGCCCCGCGGCGAACGCAACGAGATAGGTACTGATCGGCTCTGACTGCGCGAATCGGAAGGTGACCGCACCCGAGGTCTCCACGGAGGCGCCGGCATTCCGTGACACGGGCGGGGCCACCTCGGGCGCGGGGCCCACCGAGAGGAGCTGCCCGTTCGCCACGGCGGTCCAGCCGCGCGGTGTCGTGAGCTCGAGTGTGACGCGCGCCTTCAGGTCCGGCTGATCGAAGCAGGGGAAGAGCTGGTTCGCGTCAGCGGGAACCAGGAGGGTGTAGAGGTAGTCCGCACCATCGACGGCATCGTGAAAGCGAATGATGCTCGCGCCGGCTGGCGCGATCGCCGCGCGGAAGCGGAGCATCACCTCGTTCATGCCATCGTGCAGAGCGGCCGCCGGGATCACGAGGTGACCGTTCGCCGCTCTGGGCTCCGTGGCGACGCCATTCGCGAACACCGCCGAATACCCAGGCCCGCGAAAGTCGAGGATGACGTCGTTGCCGTCTCGGCGGTTGAAGTGAATCCGCACGCTGCCGACCGCCGTGTCACGCCGCGTGACGTCGAGGATCAGCGCGTACCGCACGTCCGAGAGTTGCGCCGAGCGGCGCTCGGCGAGAGCGTGCGAGATGCCGGGCCCCGTGAGGCTGTCGGCGGCGGTCGCCACCGTGCCAGTCGCGAACAGCAGCGCGGCGAGGGACAGGAGGATCATGTTGCCTGGGCAGATGGGCGATGACGCGACGGGCTCGCGCCGGCAGTGGATCGCGCGCGCGACGACGCGCGCGTCACCGGTCCTGGTCGTACACGATATCCACCGGAACGCCCTTCACCTTCAGCCGGTCGAGATCGGCCTTCAGCTGGGGACCGATGACGCCATTGTCGGCATACAACTTCGCGACCCCGGCGTAATCGCCATTGCCCTGAAGGATGAGGATCTGCCGCGACAGTTCGTCGGCCGCGATGCGCATCTTCCCGAAGTCCACGCGGTACTTCCCGTTCGCCTCGCGCGCGAACGCACCCATCTGCTGCAGGAAGTTGAACGCGACGACGTTCGCGCGGCCGTGCGCGTCGCCCGCGCCGAAGCGCACGGAGCGGAAGAGGCTCGCGAGGAAGGTGACGTAGTTGTCCTCGAGCGACTCGCGTCCCAGGTCGCCCTGCGCGTTGAGCTGCCGGATCATGTAGAGGCCGAGGATGTCGGCCTTCCCTTCCTCCAGCGCACCGGCCTTCTCCTTGAGCGCGGCGCGCACCGTGCCCTTGCCGTCGATGGTGTTCTTGATGCCGAGTCCGTGTGCGACCTCGTGGAACATCACGTTCTCGAAGAACGCGTCGAACGTCACGCGAGGCAGTTGGTCATCGGCGATGAGCTCCTTCGCGATCGGCACGAGGATGCGGTCGAACTTGGGGCGTGCCGCGTTCTTGAGCTGCAGCCGGCGTGAGCCTTTCTTCAGCTGCACGGCCTCGTCGTTCGGCAGGTTGATCGCGATGGTCTTGGAGCCCTGGTTGGCCTGCCCCGCGACGTACACCACGTCGTAAGCGTTGAGATCCGCATCGGTCCCGGGCGACTCGGCCTTGTACTTCGCGTCGACGGGGATGCCGCGCTGGAGCGCGGGCAGCATGGCGGCATAGCGCGACAGGCGACGGCTCCACGCCTGGTCCTTCACGAGCACGAACGCCTCATTCGCCGCCTTGTAGCCGAACAACTCGTCCTCGTAGGTCTCGATGGGTCCGAGCACGAGGTCGAGCGTGTTGTGCTTCATGTCCATCCACGCGAAGTCGCTCGGCTGGTACCGGTCGGTGACGAGCGCCGTCGCGAGCAGCGTGAGGTACCGGCGCAGTCCAGCGTCCTCGGCAAGCAAGGCCGCCGCGCGCAGCTTCGCCGCGGCGCGCTGGCTGGGGCCGGAGAAGTAGCGCGAATACGGAATGGCCACGAGTGCGCCAGACGCAGCGCGGCGCACCAGCGTGTACAGCGACTTCAGGCTGTCCGCGTGCGCGCCGCCGGGCGCGACAACGCGCTCGAATTCCTCACGCGTCATGTCCCGCGGATAGAAGTTCGCGCCCACGGGCTTGCTGCCCACGCCGGAGACAAACGGCACGTTGTTGTCGAGGCGGTCCCACGGACCGACGTTCACGTCAGCTAGCAGGTGGGCGATGGGGTCCGCGATCCGCGCCATGACGGAGTCGCGCGGACCGATCGACTGGATCCAGTAGATGCCGTTCATCTCGCGCGCGGCGTCGATGAGCAGGGGGAGCATCGCACGCTCCTTCACCGTCAGCATCGTCGTGTCGGCCTGGAGACGCACCGTGGTATAGGCGGCGAGCCGCTCGGCCGGCGTCGCGAGCGACGGCGCGGGCGATGCCGGCATCGTGATGGGCGTCTGGACCTGCGCGGGTGGCGGCGTCGGACGGCCGCCGGGGAACCAGCGCGGCGCGGGCCCGTCGGCCAGCAGGCGCGTGGCCGCGGCCGCGGCGCGGATGACCCCCGTCACGTGCGGGATATCGAGCCGCGACACGTCGTCGGTGACCTGGTGGTAGTCGTCGTGCAGGTTGAACGACGACAGCGTGTGCGCGGGGATGCCCGCGTTCGCGAAGGCGATGTTGTCGCTGCGCGCGAAGAAGCCCTGCTCGGGACGTGCGTCTCGCACGATGGGCAGTCCCGCGTCGGCGAACATCCGTCCCATGGACGACCGCTCGAAGCCGGTGAGCCAGGCCTTCCCCGCCCCGCCGGCCAGGGAATCCGGGCGCCCGATCATCTCGATCTCCAGGTTGGCCGTCATGCGGGAGAGCGGGACGACCGGATGCGCGACATACCAGCGCGTGCCGAGGAGCCCGACTTCCTCGCCGGTCGTCGCGGCGAAGATCACGGTGCGCTTCGGGTGGGGCCCCGCCGCCAGCGCGCGGGCGATCTCGAGCACCGCCACGGTCCCCGATGCGTCGTCGTCCGCGCCGTTGAAGATCGAGTCGCCATGCACCGGCGTGCCGATGCCCAGGTGGTCATAGTGTGCGTCCACCAGGATGACGGAATCCCGCAGCACGGGATCCGAGCCGCGCAGGATGCCGATGACGTTCACGGCCGGCCGGCGTCGCTCCACGGGCACCGTATCCAGCGCGTCGAGTGAGGGGAGGAGCACGAGTCCCGCGCGCTTCGACCCGTCGCGCATCGTACGCATTGCCGAGACGACCGGCACGCGCTGGAAGTAGCCGCTGTCGCCGGCCGGCTCGATCCCGGCGGCGCGCATCTCGTTCGCGATGAGCACGGCCGCCCGGGCCGATCCTCGTGTGCCGGTGCCGCGTCCCTCGAGGGAGTCGTCAGCGAGGGCGCCGACGAGGCGGCGGACGTCACCTTCGGTGATCGTCAGGGCCGCCGTGGACGCCGAGGCGGGTGCGGCTGCGACAGGGGCAGCGGTGGTCGTCACCGGCGCGCCCGAACAGGCGAGGGATGCCACCACGAGGACAAGCCAGGAGCGGCTTCCAGCGCGGGCGAGCGGGCTGCGAACGGTGCTGGAGCTGGGCATCAGGGCGTAGCGGGGAAAGGATTTACCAGGGCGGGCATGAGAGCTTCCGGAAAAATGCATGGCGGGCCGACGTCGTGGAACATGGCTTGCCAAGTGTTTACCCGACAGACACGCACATGACCCCGCAGCCGGCAGACTCATGCAGAGACGAACCCGCTCCCTCATCGCCATATTCGCCGTCCCGATCGCGGGCGCGCTGGTCTTCGGACTGGGGGCCGCCCGGACGCCCGGCGCCGCTGCCTCGACCCTGACGCTGGAAGCGAGCCTCTCCGAGCGGAAGCTCACGCTCAAGCGCGACGGCGAGACGATCAAGACGTTCGACGTCGCCATCGGACAGCCCGCTCACCCGACGCCCACCGGCAAGTTCTCGATCCGCAAGCTCGTGTGGAATCCCGCGTGGACTCCGCCCGATGTCGGCTGGGCGAAGGGCAGCACAGCCAAGGCGCCCGGTCACCCGGCCAACCCGATGAAGACCGTGAAGATCTACTTCCAGGATCCGGACTACTACATCCACGGAACGGGCGCCGTGGAATCCCTCGGCGAGGCGGCCTCGCACGGCTGCCTGCGCATGGATCCGGACGACGCCGCCGAGGTCGCCCTGATGGTGATGGAAAATGGCGGCGTGGCGCGCGACTGGGACTGGGTCAAGGGCATCCTGCGCCTGAGCGAGCAGCACACGGTCATCATGCAGCAAGCCGCGCCGCTCACGATCGTTCCCTGACGAGCGTCTCGCGGCAAGAAGGGCGGCCGTCCTCACGGATCGGCCGCCCTTCGCAATTCCGCCCAATGCGCGCGCGAAATGGTCCGCGCGAGGGCTCGAGCAGATCCTTCCCTTCGTCGCTTTCGCTCCTCGAGGGCAGGCTGCTCCGCTCAGGATGACAACTGACTCAGTGCTTCAGTCGGCCGACGTGAACGTGATGTCGGTGTCGATCGGCTTGCCGTGGCGCCACACACCAGTGCCCGCGCGCGGCGGCGTCAGCACCTCGAATCGCACCTCGAGCGGCTGCGGCGCATCAGCGAAGGTGGGCCGGAGATCCTCGAGCACGGCGGTGTACGCCGCCTCGTGATCGTTGGCCGACACGATGCCGACGTGAATGGGATGCGCGAACCGCTGCATCTCTTGCGCACCCTCCATCTTTTCGGCGATGTAGTAGACGTAGGTGTTCATCGGCCTCCGATGACGCGTCTATTGCGGCTCGACGGTGAAGACGAGGACGGAATTGCCCGGGATGCCGTTGTAGTCCTGCGAGCCGTACGCGAGCGACGGCGGGATGATGAGCTGCCGGGCGCCGCCGCGATTCATGCCGAGAAGGCCCTCGTTCCAGCCCTGGATGACCTGTCCCGGGATGGAGAACGTGTACGTGCCCGCATCGAACTGCACGCCATTCGCGAAGTTGCCCACGTACTTCACGGTCACGGACTGTCCCGCCGCGACGACGGTGCCCGTTCCGGTGCGCGTATCGCGATAGTACAGGCCGTCCGACGTCTTCGTGGATGCGGCGAGGTTCACGCCAAGCGCGGCCGCGAACGTGGTGTTTTCGATGGGCACGAGCGGATTGGTCGTGGGAGACGTGTCGCCGAGACAACTGGCGAAGGCGAGCGGCACCAGGAGCGTGAAGAAGGATCGGAGGCGCATCGACAGGATCGAGGGAAGGGGACGGGATGACCAGAAATGTACGAGGGAGACCCTCGCGGGGTCACCCCGCGCCACCCTGCTCGCGATCCCGACGCACCGGCACCCGCTTTCCCTTGATCGTGGTGGCGCGCAGCGTCTCGATGATGCCGTCGGCGCTCTCATCCGGCACCTCGACGAGCGAGAAACGATCCGTGATCTGGATGGCGCCGATGGCGCGCGCATCGATGCCGGACTCGTTCACGATGGCGCCAACGAGGTCAGCCGGCCGGATGTTCGAGTTGCGGCCCGCGCCGATGTAGAGGCGAGCGACGTCCCACTCCGGCGTGATGCGCTTTTTCCCTGTCGACTTGCCGCCGGCCTTGGCGGCCTCGTGGCGGCGCGAGCCGGCCTTGGGCGTGGGCGCTCGCTCGCGATCGTGACGCGTGACCGGACGTTCCGGCCGCAGCGACACCGACGGAATCTCCTCGGCGTCGGCCCCGTCCTTCGCGTCGGCCATCTTCACGGCGGCCGCCGCGACGTCCATGATGTCGAACTCCTGCGAGAGCGAGTCGACGACGGCGCGGAAGTGCTCCAGCTCGCCCGCGAGGATGGTCTCGCGCAGCGATGCCTTCGTCATCTCGATGCGGCGCGCGCGCAGGTCCGCGACGGTGGGCACCGTGGCAATCTCGATCTTCTGCTTGGTCAGGTACTCGATGTTGCGCAGCAGGCGATGCTCCCGCGGCTCGGCGAGCGTGATGGCCACGCCGTCGCGGCCGGCGCGTCCCGTGCGCCCGATGCGATGGACGTACGCCTCGGCTGACGTGGGGACGTCGTAGTTCACGACGTGCGACACGTGCTCCACGTCCAGGCCACGCGCGGCGACGTCCGTAGCGATGAGCAGGTCGGCGGTGTTGGCGCGGAACTTCTTCATGACGCGGTCGCGCTGTTCCTGCGACAGCCCACCATGCAGGGCTTCCGCGCGATAGCCGCGACCGTTGAGCGATTCCGTGAGCTCGTCCACTTCCGTGCGCGTGCGGCAGAAGACGATGGCGGACGTGGGATTCTCCACGTCGAGCACGCGGCCCAGGGTGGCCATCTTGTGCGAGCGGCCGACGATGTAGGCCGTCTGGCGGACGCGCGGCGCAGAGCCGGCGGGCACCACTTCGCGATCGATGCGAACGCGCACCGGATTGCGGAGGTGCTTGTTGGCAATGTCGGCGATGCGGGGCGGCAGCGTGGCGGAGAAGAGCGCAGTCTGCCGCTCGGCGGGCGTCTCGCCGAGGATCGCCTCGAGGTCTTCGGCGAAGCCCATGTCGAGCATCTCGTCCGCCTCGTCGAGGATGACGATCTTCACGCTGTCGAGGCGGAGGGTCTTGCGGCGGATGTGGTCGAGGGCGCGGCCCGGAGTCGCGACGACGACGTCGACGCCACGCTTGAGCGCGCGCAACTGCGTTTCCATGGGTGCGCCGCCGTAGATGGGCAGCGCGATGATGCCGAGCGCCTTGCCGTACTTGTGCACCGCCTCGGCGACCTGCATGGCGAGCTCGCGGGTGGGCACGAGGATCAGGGCGCGCAACCGCTCGCGCGGATCGGCGTCGGGGGTGACGTGGTGGAGCAGCGGCAGGGCGAACGCCGCGGTCTTGCCCGTGCCGGTGGCCGCCTGGCCCAGGAGGTCGCGGCCGGCGAGCAGCGGCGGGATGGCCTCGCGCTGCACGGGAGTGGGCTCCTCGTATCCGAGCGCCGCGAGCGCGTCGACGATGCGTTGATCGAGGCCGAGGCCGGAAAAGCCGGCACTCTGTGCGGCGTCGATGGAGGGAGCGGTCTTCGGTGTCATCACTGAAAGGTAACCCGCCGGCCGCCCCAGGCCGCCGCGGGCGGGACGGAGCCGCGTTAATGTTCGTCGAATCCCGACCCTCTCGCGCCTCCATGCCACCCACTGTCGTCGAGCCACCGTCCGACGTGATCGCTGGCACGCCTGCCGGATGGCGTACCGGGTGGGATGCGCCGCGGACGGCCATCGCAACGATCTTCCTGCTGGACGGTCTGACGTTCGGCGTGTGGGTGGCGCACCTGCCGCTGCTCAAGCGGGCGCTGGCGCTGACGGACCTCGCGTTCGCCGCGGCACTCGCGGGACTCGTGGCGGGCGCCTTTGTCGCGCAGCCCCTGGCCGGCCTGCTCGCGGCGCGCGTGGGCAGCCGGCGGGTGACGCGCATTGCTTCCGTGTGCGCGGGCGGCGCGCTCGCACTGCCGGCGTTCGCGCCCACGCTCGCGCTCCTGGTGGCGACGACGATCATCCTCGGCCTCGCTCGCGGCGCGACCGAGGTGCCGATGAACGCGCAGGCGACGCTGCTCGAGACCCGGCATGCGCGACCGCGGATGTCCTCCTTCCACGCGTGCTTCAGCCTCGGAGGCTTTCTTGGCGCCGGCGCTGCGGCGCTCCTGCTCCGCTTCGGGGCGGGCGCGCGCGAAACCCTTCCGGGCGTCGGACTCGCGTGCGCCGCCATCGCCTTCTTCGTCGGACGAAATCTCCTGCACGATGCACCGCTTCGCGGGCACGTGGCGTCACACGACGGCGTTACGCCCACGCTGGCCGCCCTCGCACGCGATCGCACCCTCGTGCTGCTCGGCGTGCTGGCCTTCTGCGGGCTGTTCGGCGAGGGCGCCATGGCGGACTGGAGCGCCCTCCTGCTGGAGCGCAACACGGGCGCCGCGGCGGCCGCGGCGGCAATCGGCTACGCGGTGTTCTCGGTGGCGATGACGTTCGGGCGTGTCACGGGTGACGCGGTGATCGCGCGCGCCGGCCGATCGCGCACGCTGCGCGCGAGTGGCGTGCTGGCCGCGACAGGAATGGTGCTCGCGCTACTCGGCTCCTATCCCGTTGCCGTGGCGGGTTTCGGCATCGTGGGACTGGGGTACGCCAACCTGGTGCCCATCCTGTTCAGCGCGAGCGGAAAGCGTGCGGGCAGCGCGGGAATCTCCGCCGTCTCCACACTGGGCTACGCGGGATTCGTGGTGGGGCCGCCGGCGATCGGCGCGCTGTCACAGGCCACGGGCAGCCTGGCGGCGGCGCTCTCCGCCGTCGCGGTGTTCGCCGTGGCGATCGCGGTGGGCGCGAGCGCAGTGGGACAGGAGCCATGATCACGTACGATCCGCCATTCGAGACGCGTCCGTCGCCAATGCAGGGCCTCGGCGTCTTCGCGACGCGGCCAACCGAAGCCGGAATCCGCCTGATCGAGTATGCAGGCCAGCGCCTCACGCCGGCCGAGGCGGAGGCGCGCTATCCGGACGTCGAGGGTGAGCGCCACCACACGTACCTGTTCGCCATCGACGACGACGTGGTGGTGGATGCCGCCTTCGACGGCAACCAGGCGCGGTTCATCAACCACTCGTGCGACCCGAACTGCGATGCGGTCATCGAGGACGGGCGCATCTGGATCGAGACCATCCGCGCCGTTGCGGCAGGGGAGGAGTTGGCGTACGACTATGCGTACGTGCTCGCGGAGCGGCACACGCCCGCGGCGAAGCGCCGGTTTCCCTGTCACTGCGGTGCGGCACGGTGCCGCGGGACAATCCTCGCGAAGAAGCGCTGAGCCGCGGCTACTTCCGTGGGCCGCAGAAGTAGTCCATCGCGATGGCGCCGAGCGATCCGCCGAGCACGGGTCCGAAGCCGGGCATCTTGTTCACCGAGCGCTCCACGACCTTCGTGCCCTTCTCGTCGGCGAAGTACGTGCTGCCCCGCGAGGCGATGTAGCGCTTCGTGCAGTTGAAGTCGGCGTCGATGCGCGAGCTGCGCTCTGCACCGCGCGCCGTCTGCACCGGCGGCGTGAACACGACGCGCACGATCGCCGACACAAGGGTGCCCTTGTGCTTCACGCTGCGGGGATCGACGGACACGACGTTGCCGCTCGAGGTGCGCCCGATGTCCTTCCACTTCTGGGCGCGGGCCTGCGGGGCGACGGAGGCGAGGAGGAGCGCGCCCACGAGGAATGATCGCATGGAAAGTCCGGTCAGATGTCGTATTGATCGGCCAGGCGCTTGCCGGCCCAGATGCCGAGGCCGGTGCCGACGATCGAGACGAAGAACGCGGTCATGAAGCCGATGTAGTTGCCGGCCCACCAGCCGATCGCGCCGCCGACGGTGGCGCCGATGAAGCCCAGCATCTTGCCGAGCATCGGTCAGGCGCGCCGGGCAGCCGCGAGCTCCGCTTTTTCACGGAACGAGAACGTGTGTCCGCACTTGATGCAGGCGTAGCTCCCCGTGTGCGCCCCGAGATCATAGACCTTGGCGAGTTGCGGGTGTTCGCAGGGCGCGTCGCCCCACGCCTCACGTAGTTCCTCCGCGCGCTTCTGTTTCATGATCCGACTCCCGTCTGCTGGCAATGATCGGTGTAACCGGTTGCAAGATCGCCAGTTGCCCTCGCTGCCGCCACTGTTGCGACGGTCTGGCCGGCGTCGCGTCCGGTTCGCTGCTGCAGCGAGGTCGCGCACGAGACGTGGACCTTGGGTACATTACAGTTCACTCGTGAGGAGCAGCGATGATCCGAGGGTTCGAGTTCGAAGAGGATGGGCGGACGTTCACGTGCAAGGTCGAAGCGCGGCGCGCCACTCCCGATGATGCCTGGTGGTGGTTCGATGTGTCCGGCGATCGCCAGCGCTACGCCCCGTTCCAGGCCGCGGCAGCGGACACTCAGAAGGGCGTAAAAGCCAAGATCGTCGCCTTCTACACGAACCTCCTCGAGGCGCGCGCGCGCCCCGTCGAGCCACGCAGTCACTGGGGCCGACGACCGAAGGTCGCCGAACCCGCCACCGAAGCAACGACCTGATCGCTCCTGGCGGCCGGCGCGCTCACCGAGCGCCGGCCGCGAGCTCGGCCCAGTACCGTCCCATCTGTCCGCGCAGCGCCATGTGCGCTGCCGTGACGCCCGCATCCCGCCAGGCCTCCGCCTCGAAGGAACCGGCCAGTTCCAACAGCCTCGGTGTCGCCCCGTAGAGCTCCAGCAGGTCCGGGCTCTGCGCGTGATACCAGGCGAGCATCCATCCCTGCTCCGCGTCCGCCTGCCCCCGGCGATGGCGCGCATCCAGTGCCTCGATGACGGCGCGGACGGTGCCATCCGGCAGTGGCGCGATACCCGTGAGCGCCGGCAGCTCCACCGCGCCACGCCACACGAGGAACACGGCACGCTTCGTCGCCTCACCCGCCGACTCCGGGTCGGCGAGCAATTCCTCGTACGCGCGCACGATCGCGGGATACTCGCCGTAGACGCCGGAGCGCTCGACCTGGCGGTCGCGCTCGTCGATGTCGCCGCGCGCCCCGGCGATGCTCGCGAGCACCGCGTCCTCCCAGCCCGCCAGTGAATTCAGGCTCAGCACGTCGGGTGACGCTCCACTACGAGAGCAGCCGGACGCGCGTGCCCCACGGGTCGGTCGCAATGCAGTCGCTGCCATCCGCCGCAACCGCGTGACCCGCTGCGGCGAGGCTCGCGGCGATGGCCTGCACATCGGTGACCGATGGCAGCACGATGCGCCATTCGAGCAGGCGTGCGTCCTCGGCGGACGGCGCCGCTGCGTTCGCGCCGGCCCACGTGTTGAGTCCGAGATGATGGTGATAGCCACCTGCGGCGAGGAACAATGCGCCCGGATAGCTCCACACCATCTTGTCGAAGCCGAGGGCCGCGTGGTAGAACGCAGCCGCGCGCTCGAGCGCGGCGACGTGCAGGTGGACGTGTCCCATCGCGGTGCCCGCCGGCATGCCGGCCCATCGGACGCCGCCGGCCGAGCGAACGACGTCAGCGACGTCGAGGGGCTCGCTCGCCATCTGCAGCTGCCGGTCGACCATCGTCCAGCTGCTGCGGGGCCGGTCTGCATATACCTCGATTCCGAGCCCGTCGGGATCGCGCAGGTACAACGCCTCGCTCACCAGGTGGTCCGACGCCCCCGCGCGCACGCCGATGTCGCCCAGGTGCGCGACGAACCGGCCAAGTGCGGCACGATCGGGCAGGAGGATGGCGAAGTGATAGAGGCCGAGGCGAGGTTGGTTTGTGGCAAGCAGATCCTTCCCTTCGGCTGCGCTCCCTTCGGCTCCGCTCAGGGCATGCGCTTCGCTCAGGATGACAGGTGGCTTGGCGCCGCGCCGCTCGACGAGATGGACGAGCGGCGTGTCTCCTTCGTGCGTACCAAGCATCACTGCCGTGGCCGTGCGGTGCAGCGTGCGAAGCCCGAGCACCTGCTCGTAGTACGCGAGCGACCGCGCCAGGTCGGTCACCTGGAGCGTGACGTGACCGAGATGCGTGGCCGCGGGAAGACGGTAACCCTCGGGCGCGACGCCGGCGCCCATGATCGGATCGGCGTCGCGGCGTGCGTCGTCGGCGAGGTCGGACGCGGAGGGGATGAATGCAGGCATGAGCGCTCGATCAGGAGTGAGAGGAGACTCAGGACTTCGGGCGTCGGCCGGCAATCATGGCATCCAGCGAAAAGGCGCCTGGTCCGGACACGGCGAGCGTGAGCGACGCGGCGAGCAGCATGAGGACGAACTCGTAGCCCTTGGGCGCGAAGAAGCCGGCCGAGCCGTGAACGATCAGGATGGCGCCAAGCATGTCGGTGGCGAGTCCGAGCGCGGCGAGACGGGTGAGCAGGCCGACCACCAGCGCGAGGCCGCCGAAGCACTCGAGGAATGCCACCAGCGGGCCGGTCACTGCGGGCATGGGGGCGCCCATATGCGTGAACGCGCCCTGGACGCCGGCGATACCGAAAGTGAACAGCTTCTGGTAGCCGTGCGTGGTGAAGACGATCCCGGTGACGACCCGCAGGATCGCGAGACCGACGGATTGGTGGCGGGAGGTGGCGGCGAAGAGAGGCGACGTGTTCATGGAGAGTGTGAGGTGGCGGTCTTGTGAATACCCGGTAGGACCGGGAGTGGTGAGTGTTGCCCGTCAGGGCGCGGAGCGGGCGATCGCGAGCAACTCGATCAGTGATTTCAACTGCGGACGAGTCATGTGCCCGAGTTGCGCGCGATGCGCGCCGGCCACCGGCTCGTCGAGCCGCGCGAGCAGGTTGAGGCCGGTACGCGTGATGCGCGTGGTGACGATGCGGCGGTCGGCGTGCGTGCGTTCGCGCGCGACGTAGCCGGCCTGCTCGAGGCGATCGAGGAGGCGCGTGACGTCGGGCACCTGGGCCACGAGCCGGTCGCGGATATCGGTGCGGCTCAGCCCCTCGTCGCCCACGCCGCGCAGGATGCGCAGGACGTTGTACTGCGCGGGGGTGATGTCGTGGGGCTTGAACGTGTCGCCGAGTCGGTGCAGGAGCACGGCGGCCGTTCGCTCCACGCTCAGCAGTGCTTCCTGCTCCAGACTCTGAAAGGGCCTGGTCTGCTTGATCTCGTCGCGGAGGGATGTCGGCATGGGGAAAATATGCTTGTTACAACACCTTTTGTCAACACACATACTTTCGCCGTCGGGAAAGCAGGTCCTTCGCGACAAAGCAGGTCCTTCGCTTCGCTCAGGATGACAAAAGCAGATCCTTCGCTTCGCTCAGGATGACAAAAGCAGATCCTTCGCTTCGCTCAGGATGACAAAGGCAGATCCTTCGCTCCGCTCAGGATGACAGCGCGCTGGATCTCGCGCGGCTCAGTGCGGGGTGATGCTGCGGACTTCGGGCCGCGGAAGGCTGACCACGCTGCGTTCCGAGAGGACCTTCGTGGTGAAGCGCTGCGCCTCGGAGATTCGTTCGACCTCGAGCGCGATGGCGTCCAGCGCCTGCATGACGGGCGTCAGCTGCACCACGACGGAGTCCTGCGCGGCAGCGGCCAGCTGCGCGGTGCGCGCCGCTCGGCGGGCGCCCAGATAGCCGCCGACCCACGCGCCCACGACGCCGGCGACGAGGCCGATGACGCCCGCCGCGCCGAACAGCATGAGGTAGTGCTCGCGGGTGGTGCCGATCAGGATATGCGGAATCACAGCGTGGCCTCCGGGGTGAACTCGTTACGTGTCGTCTACGCGATCGGCGCGCCATTGGTGTCAGTCGCAGCGGTCTCGGCGGCAAAGTGCTCCTGCGCGCCAACCCCTGAGATCGCGCGACGGTGGTAGCTGCCGTCCGCGCGGAGGTCCCACCCGGTGACGTCGTCGAGATACGCCAAGAGGACATGATCGAGCCGAGCGCGGTGCGCCGCCGACTCGATTGGCACGAGCAACTCGACGCGGCGACGAAGATTACGTGGACGCAGGTCCGAGGAGCCGATGAAGAACTCCGGGACACCACCATTCTCGAAGCGGTAGATGCGCGAGTGCTCCAGGAAGCGTCCGACCACCGAGACGACGGTGATGCCGCCAGGCACCGTGCCCGGACGCAGGGTACAGATGCCGCGGACGACGAGGCGGACAGGGACTCCGGCGCCGGACGCGGACGTGAGGGCACGCACGACTTCCGTGTCGGAGAGCCCGTTCACCTTGATGCTGATGCCCGATGGGCGACCGGCCCGCGCGTGTGCCTCCTCGCGCGCGATGAGTGCGAGGATCTCGCGCAACAGCTGATGGGGCGCGACGAGCGCACCATGCGTCAGCCCCTGCGGCGGGCGCGAGGATCCCGTGAGCTCGTTGAAGAGATCGGCCACGTCGGCGCCCAAGCCGTCACGCGCGGAGAACAGGCTCAGGTCCGTGTACTGCCGCCCGGAGCGCGTGTTGTAGTTGCCAGTGCCCACGTGGACGTAGCGCTGAAGTCGCTCACCCTCGCGGCGCACGACGAGCGCGACCTTCGCGTGCGTCTTCAACCCGACCAGGCCGTAGACGACGTTGCCACCCGCGGCCTCGAGCGCACGCGCCCACGCGACGTTGTGCTGCTCGTCGAAGCGGGCCTTGAGCTCGACGAAGGCGACGACGCGCTTGCCCGCGCTTGCCGCCGCGAGCAGGGCCTCCACCACGGGCGAGGGATCACCGACGCGGTAGAGGGTGATCTTGATCGTCGTCACGGCGGCGTCGGCCGCGGCCTCGCGAAGGAAGCGGACAACCGTCGCGTCGAACGAATCGAAGGGATGGTGCACGAGCAGGTCGCCGGCGCGCACGACCTCGAACATGCTGGCGTTTGCGGGAACGGGCACACGCGCCTGCAGCACGGGGTACTCGAGTTCGGCGTGTGCCGGCAGCGGCAGGTCGCCGAGGCAGCGCAGGTCGAGCAGTCCGTCCACGACCTGCACGTCGTCCACGGCAGGCTCAACGCCCAACGCCAGCGCATCGCGGCGCAGGCTTTCCAGCACCAGCTCGGCGACGAACGCCGGCATCGTGGCCTCGACCTCCACGCGCACCGCCTCGTTGAAGGGGCGACGCGCCGTGGCGGTGGCGACGGCCGAGAGGAGGCTCTCCGCCCCGTCCTCGTCGAGCGCGAGCGCGCCGCTGCGCGTGACGCGAAACAGGTGCGCGCCCTCCACCTGCACGTTGGGATGCAGCTGGTCCACGTTGGCGCGCAGCAACTCCTCGATGGTGATGACGTCGTACTCACGGCCGGGAACGCGTAGCAGCCGCGGGATGTCGGCCGGCAGCTCGAACTCTGCAAGGTGTGGAGACCCGCCGGGCTCGCGGCGGAACGCCACGGCGAGCGACAGCCCGAGGTGTGGCAGGTGAGGGAGCGGATGCCCGGGACTGAGCGTCATCGCGAGCGGCGTGAGCCCCGGATGAATCTCGTCGCGGCAGCGTGCGGCGAGCAGCTCCTGTTCGTCCGCGCGGAGGTCATCCCATCGCACGATGTGCGACCCCACGGCGGCAGCGGCAGCGAGGCACTGTCGAGCGGAGCGCGACTGGGCCTGGAGCAACGCGGCCACTTCCGCCTCGGCGAGCGCGAGGCGATCGCGCGGCGTGAGCCCGTCGTCGCCCAGCGCGCCATCGTGGACGTCGTCCGCCGCGCGCCTGAGCGCCGGCATCCGCACCATGTATAGCTCGTCGAGATTCGCGCTGACGATGCCGAGAAAGCGCAGGCGTTCGCGCAGCGGAGTGCGGGGGTCTTCCGCAATCGCGAGGACCCGGCGCTGGAATGCGAGCAGGCTGAGCTCGGGGTTGATCATGTCTCCTGCCGAGCTTCTCGCGACTGTTGTGGGACGCTGGTCGGAATCCGCGATGGACGAGCGCGACGATCCGGTGCGCTTCCAGCGGAGCAGTACTTCCGCGTGGCCGCGCGGATCCGCCGCGGGCGCCGGCAGCGCGTGCTGCTCTTCGAGCGCGTGGCCGAGCCGGTGAAGCGTGGTAGTCGAGCCGCGCCGCAGGTGGATGCAGAGCTGATGGAAGGTGCGGCCGACGCCATCGCGCCGGGCAGTGAGCCGATCGTAATGCAGCTCGACGCGCGGGCCGCGCAGCAGGCCGCGCAGCGCGGTGCGCGTGATGCGCTCCACCTCGAGGTCCAGCTGTGGCGCGAGGAGGGCGGGATCCACCAGTGCGCTGATGCGGCGCACGACCGACGTGTCCTCGGCGAGGGCGCCCTGCACATCTGCTGCGCGGGTGGCGGCGTCGAGGCGCAGGGGCGGCTCCGTCCCCGCCCCGTCGATGCGCAGCGACAGCTGGTGCCGATCACCGGAGTCGATGCGAAGACGCACGGTGACGCCTCGCGCGCGCAGCGATGCGTCGGCGGTGTCGAGATAGATGTCCCGGTGCCGCGAGCGTCGCGGAGCGCTCGCCGCGATGCCGAGGGGCAGTGGCGCCGTGGCCAGAGCGTCGAGCTGCTCGGCCGAGCGGACCTCGTAGCGCAGGGTGGTACGGTGCGACCGGTCCGGCGGCACGTGCGTCAGCGGGGCACCACGCAGTGGCCGAACACGTTGTCCTGGGCATCCTTCGGCGTCTTCACGTCGGCGTAGAAGTCGTCGAAGTAGGACAGCGACTCGCGGGCGACGTCCGGCGTGAGCAGTGCACCCAGCTCGTCGTGATACAGGGCGTAGATGGCGTCCTTCTTCTCCTGCACCCGCGCCAGCGCCGAGGGGTATGCCGGCGCGATGGCGCAGTAGCCGCGGAAGACGCGGTCGACCACTCGGCGGGACCGGAACTGGGGGTCTACCGTGGCGTACGGTGCGTTCACGGCACCGGAGAAGTCGAAGTCGTAGGCGACGGGGATGGCGAGGCTGCCATCGGCCTTCATGACGAGCTCCGTGTTGTGCAGCCCGTTGAACGAGAAGTCGAGGTTGCCGATGAAGTATTCGAACAGGTACGCGAGGGCGAGGGGCTCGGCCTCGATGTCGTCGGCGGTGGCGCCCTTGGTCTTCGTCATGGTGCCGCCCAGGCGGTCGGCCAGCTCGTCCGGATCCTCGATCACGAAGGCGTAGCGGACCGCCTCTGCCTTGCCGGTGGCGCTGTCCGCGTAGGTCACGCGCAGCGTGCGCACGCGGTGGCTCTGCGGCGTGAGCGCCTGGTAGATGCGGTAGAGCTGCATTTCCTTGAGCACGAGCCGCTCGTAGCTGTCCTCGTCGCGGCACACGCTCACCATCTTGGGCTTCTGCAGATCGTACAGCAGCGTGCCCTTGGCCGCCTTGTTGGAGAAGTTCAGGCGGAGCGGGGGCAGTACGCAGTGCTTGAGCCGCCAGATGCCGTGCGTCTTCACGCGGAGCGGGACGGTGACGCCATGCCCGTCCGCGCCGGTGTACGACATCGTGGCGGTGCGCCAGGGTGACGTACCCGTGCGGTCGCCGCGCAGCTTGTCGAAGTTCGCGCGGAACGTGACGGCGACCGGTGTCTCGGCAGCGAACAGCGGTGGCACCGCAGCGGCGTGCTTCTTCTCCTTCTCCTTCTCCTTCTCCTTCTCCTTCTCCTTCTCCTTCTCCTTCGCCTGCGCCTGCGCCTGCGCCTGCGCCTGCGCCTGCGCCTCGAGTGGTGACGGCAGGGTGAGCAGTGTGAGAGCGGCCATGGCGAACCGACATGCAGACGCGGCGCGCACGCGGCGCGGGCTACTTGAACGAGGCATCGATCACCGATCCGGAGGCGGCGGCACGCACAAGCGAGAGGAGCTCGTCGGGCGGTGTCCGCTTCTTGAGCTGCACCACGTACTCCGCGAGGTCGACACCATCCACCGACGTCACGGTGCCGAGGCGCCACTGCTTGGTGTAGTCCTGGAGCTTCGGCTCGACCGCGCGCCGCATGCCCTCGAGGTCGTTCGTGCGGATGCGGAGGTGACTCTCGTCGGGCATCGCCGGCTCGTCGTCGGTGGAATCATGCGCGCGACGCCATGCGCGCTCGGCCACGCCTTCGAGCTGCTCGCGCGTCATGTTGCGGAACACCTCGTCGTCGATGCGGGCGACGAAGGTGCCCGTGCGCGCGAGCTGCCGTGCGCGGCGCAGGCGTCGGTCCGCGATGCGTCCGTCGAGCTCCACCGGCGCGTTGCCGAAGTCCACGTACCAGAGGACGAGCACCGTGGCGTTGAAGAGGATCGAGATGACAACGGCCACGGGCAGGTTCACCGCGGCCGAGAGGCCGAGCGCCGTGGCGAGGAAGACGTAGACCGCGTCCTTGCTGTCGTCGAGCGTGTTGCGGAAGCGCACGGCGGCGACGATGCCGGCGAGGCTGAAGGCCAGCGTGATGCTGTACTTCACGAGCAGCACGATGCCCGACACCACAAGGGGCAGGATGATGAGGAGCTGGACGACGGACTGCTGGTAGCCCCGCTTGGCGCGCGTGAGCAGGTACACCCACGCAACGGGCAGCGAGAGGAGGATGGACGCGACCATCGCGACGCCCACCGTGACGGCGAGCGTGACCTCGTCGAGCGGGGTGGTGGCGATGCCCTTGGACGTGACCGGCGGACCGCCGCCGAACAGCTGGTCGAGCGAGGTCGGCGCGAGGACGCCAGCCCGCGGCAGGAGCTTCCAGAGCAGCGTGCCGCCCCCGATGAGGAGGACGTAGTACACGACGAGACGCAGCACCACCCGCGAGGTGGCTGTCGTCTGCAGTCCGCCGTCCGCCATGCAACCTCCGTATGAGAGCCGGGGTAGTATCGTCTGCGCCACCGTATCGCGCCATGCTTGCCGGTCACTTCCTTTCGACTCAGATTCGACGCATGACACTTTTCGTCGGGAAAAGCAGATCCTTCGCTGCGCTCAGGATGACAAGCAGATCCTTCGCTGCGCTCAGGATGACAAGCAGATCCTTCGCTGCGCTCAGGATGACAACCGCTGCGCTCAGGATGACAATCGCTGGGGTTCTCGGCGTCGTCGGCGCCGCGCTGCCCGTCCATGCGCAGGCCGCCCCTGCCCGCCCCACGCTGGTGGTCCTGATCACGATCGACCAGTTCCGCGCCGATTACCTCGACCGGTTCGGCGCGCAGCTCACCGGGGGGCTCGCGCGGCTGTCGCGAAACGGTGCCCGGTTCACCAATGCGTTCCACGACCACGCGATCACCGAGACCGCGCCGGGCCACGCGACGCTGCTCTCGGGCCGGTTTCCGCGGTCCACCGGCATCATGATGAATCGCGTGGGGGTGGAGGACGACGATTCCCCACTCATCGCGGATGGCGTGGGCGCGGGCGCGTCGCCCAAGCGCTTCATGGGCACGACGCTCGTGGACTGGCTGCGCGCGAGCGACCCCGCATCGCGCGCGCTGTCCGTATCCACGAAGGATCGGGCCGCGATCCTGCCCGTGGGCAAGTCGAAGTCCGACGTGTACTGGTACTCGCCGGGCGGGCGGTTCACGACGAGCTCGTACTATCGTGCGACGCTGCCGGACTGGGTCATCGCGTGGAACAAGCGCGAGTTCCCGCAGACGTTCGCATCGCGGAGCTGGGACCTTCTGCTGCCGGAATCGGCCTATCCCGAGCCGGACAGCGTGGATGCCGAGGGGCCGAGCGGCAACACGTTCCCCCACCTCCTGCCGGACGACCCGGCGAGCGCGGCGAGCATCGTGCGCGGGACGCCGTTCATCGACGACATCACGCTCTCCTTTGCCCTCGACGGCGTGCAATCGATGGCGCTCGGCGCCGGCGCGCACACGGACCTGCTCAACATCTCGCTGTCGGCCACGGACTTCATCGGGCACCGGTACGGGCCGGACTCGCGCGAGATCCACGACCAGGTGCTGCGGGTTGACCGCGTGCTCGGCACGTTCCTCGATTCGCTCTACCGGCTGCGCGATTCATCGCGTGTCGTCATCGCATTCACGGGCGACCATGGAGTCGGTACGATCCCGGAACTGGCGCCCGCCACGCAAAAGCCGACGCCCGTACGCGTGACGCTCAACGGCCTGCTCCCGCAGCTGCGCGCCGGCCTGCGCGCCGCACACGTGGACACGCTCGCGCTGGACATCGACCAGCAGATCGTGCTCATGGATCGCGCGGCGTTCACGACGGCGGGTGCGAATGCCGACTCGGCCATCACCGCGCTGGCTGCCCAGGTGCGCGAGGTGCCCGGCGTGGCGCGGACAGACCGCTTCCCTGCCCTGCTGGCGGACACGCTCAACGACGTTGTCGCGCGGCGGTGGGCGCACCAGTTTCCCGCCGCCGCCAACGTCGCGCTGGTGGTGACGCTCACGCCGGGCAGCACGTGGCGCGGCAACATCGCGTCACACGGCTCGCCGTACGACTACGACGCGCACGTGCCGCTGGTGTTCTACGGCGCGGGCGTGCGTCCCGGCCGTTATCCCGAGATGGTGCGCACGGTGGACCTTGCCCCGACGCTCGCAGCGATCGCCGGCGTGCGTCCCCTCGAGCGGCTCGACGGCGTTCCCCTCACCGCCGCCATCCGCTAGCGCGGCGCAAGCAAGGCTCGCGACACCGAGCTGGTCAGGGAGTTGCAGAGCGGGCAACGGACGCGCGCGACTGGCGCACGCGTCCGTCCCCTTTGCGCGGAAGAACATGGACCTCCTCACCTGGCTGATCGTGGGC
>JBBRZK010000002.1:0-138014 GCA_038236775.1 Gemmatimonadales bacterium | reverse complement strand
TGCGGACTGGCTCGCGGGCGTCATCTGTCGTACTCTTGGCATGGGTGGTGTCCTCGGAGTGAGAGCGGAAATCCTTGGCCGGATCAACGCTCGAATATCGAGGCACCACCTGTTTTTTCAACTAGATCTCGGACACACCCCGGCGGAAAGCAGAAAGTAGCATCGTGCGCGAACGCCGGCGTGCGCCGCTGTACCGGCTCTTCGAACACGTCTATATTGGCGCATCCCCAGTCGGAGCAGCCGTGAGCCGCACTGCACTTCAATCCGAGGACGGCGTGATCGTGTCCCGAGCTGAGGGCGCCGCATGAGCGCCGGCACGATCGTCGTCGCCATCGCGATCGCACTCGTCGCCGTGGAAGCCATCGCGTGGGTTGCGGTGCGGGCACTCAAGGCCGTCGGACGTCCGATCCCCGATCGCGAGTCGTTCTTCCGCGAGCAGTCGCGGATGCTGGACCTGCTGCTTCACGGCACCGGTCGACGCGAGATGGTCCATCCCACGCTCGGCTGGGCACACCGCCCGGGCTGGTCGATCGAGGAAGATCGCATCAACCTTCACGGCATTCGCTCACGCCGGGAGTACGACGAGTCGCCCCCCCCGGGCGTCCGCCGCATTGCCGCGTTCGGCGACTCGTATGTCTACTGCGGGGAAGTGGGCGTCGACGATGCGTGGCCCACCCAGATCGAGAACGGGTGGGCCGCCGAAGTGCTCAACTACGGCGTTGGCGCATATGGCCTGGACCAGGCGTTCATCCGATATCAGGAAGAGGGCCGACGGCTGGCACCGGACACGGTCATCCTCGGCTTCACGCGGATGATCGCTCCGCGCATGGTCGGCCGATACCGACGGTTCCAGGATCCGCGCGACGGCCCATGGTTCAAGCCACGGTTCTTTCTGGAGAACGGAGCACTGCGCTTACTTCCACCACCCGTCGCGTCGCGCGAGGGCGTCGCGCAGCTGCTCGCCAATCCTTCCCGCGTTGCCGAGTTCGGTCAGGGTGACGACTGGTACCTTCGTGGCATGTTCGAGTCGCCGCTCTTCCGATGGTCGCACGCGTATCGCCTCGTCTACTACCTCGCGATGCGCGAGCGACGGCGGAGGGATCCGCATCGCGCCATCTTCATCGGCGGTCAGCTCAATCCGGAATCTGAGGCGTTCGCGCTGCTCGTTCGAGTGATCGAAGAGTTCGCCCGACAGGTTCGTTCGTCGGGCGCCAAACCGGTGCTGCTCCTCCTGCCATCGGAGAGCGACGTCGAGCAGTTCAGGAAGGTCGGCAACGCGTCGTACGACATGCTGCGAGTGCGCGTCCAAGACACCGGCGTGGAGATCGTCGACGCCGCACCCGCGCTCGCGTCGTCGCCCCTGCCAACCGCCCAGCTCTTCGCGCCTGGCGGACACTGTTCAACGGCTGGCAACGCGGTCGTGGCGAGCGCCGTGGCCGCCGCACTGCAGCTGTGCGCGGCACCCGACCGTCCGCAGGCCCCGCTCCAGCAACCGACGGCGACCTGATATTGCGCCCCCTCGGCTGGGGTTGTATCGTGACGGCCGTACGACCTGCATCTCGGTGCAGGTTGAGAGTTCAGCTACGCGATCCCTCCCTTCCCGGACCGCGCCTCCGCCATGCCACACTCTCTACTCAATCCGAAGGGGCTTACCCCTTCGTTCAATAACGCCGATCAGTCGACCCCGCTTCGTGAGCTCAGTCTGAGCTCCCGCGAGGTGTACTACTACCTGATCAACGTCGAGGAGCATCCGGAGGCGCTTCCGCTCGCCTACGACCTCGTGACGCGACGCCTCGACGATGCCTCGACGGCTGATGCGCCGCTCGTCGTTCCCGCTGCGACCGACGTCGCGCGTCGCCTCGACAGCGCCATCGCCGAGCTCGAGAAACGTCGCGCGAGCTTTCTCCATCCGTGGCACCACGCCAGCGAAGATCAGACGCGTCGTCAGGCGCTCTACTATCTGCTTCAGTTCATGCCGACGGCGTTCGCCGACGGATGCTGGTTGCAGTGCGGCCTGCGCGTCTCTACCGCGCACACTCCCGTCGGTGCGTCGTTGACCGCGCTCTATGAGCATCAGGTGCGCGCCTTCATCGCCGATCCCGGACGTCACTACGTCGCCGGCTATCGCGCCACCTACAGCCGGCTCGGGACGCCGCTCGAGGAGATCTCGTCGCGATCGTTCGCACACCGACAGGATTTTCAGGAGTCGACCTTCTCGCTCCCGATCTTCCTCCTCGCGCTCTCGCAGTTCACCCGATCGTTCCCCGGCGAGATCCTCGGCGTCAATCTCGCCTGGCAGTTCCTCGATCTGTCGGCGTTCGGCCCGAACCTCATCAAGGACGTCTGCGAGGCGTACGCGCTGCCGCCGCTTGGCGAGGCGACCGATGACCTCGCGTACTTCGACCGCGGACGCACGCTCGCTCATGCCGCGGTGACGACCTATCTCTCGCAGCACGACGAATCGGAGGGCGACGCGGCATGGACGGCGGTACTGCGCGGCATCAACGCGGGGATCAGCGCGTGGACGGAGTGGTTCACGCGCATTCGCGCCGCCGCGCCCACCGCGGCGCCCGATCCGCGTCAGGAGATGCTCGACATGCTGTGGCGCAAGGCGCCGCACGCGATCGGATATCACACCGACAAGAAGCTCGTGACCAGCCGCATCGACGATCATCTCGATCCGGCGACGTTCGACGGCGACGCGCTCCTCACCGAGCTCGCCAACTCGCGCTACGTCAAGGCGGGACGGTCCGACCGGAGCGCGCTGGTGGGACATCTCGTCAAGTTCGGCGGACCAATGCTCGCCGTCTTCTCCCCGGTCGAGCTGGAGATCATCCAGCGCTGGATCGACAGCCTCCCGCCGCGCGGCGCGGACGGCAGCGCACCAACGCCGTCCGCATCGACCTCGGCGGTGACGCGGCCGACGACGCCGACGGTCCGCGAGCCGGAGATGATCACCGGCCGAGGATGGTCCAAGAAGGAGTTTCAGCAGCGGAGCCAGCGTCTTCACGGGAACTGCACGACGCGCGAGCTGTTCCACTACCTCACGAACGTCGAGTTCTACCCCGAGATCCTGCCCGTCGCCGAGAAGTACGCGCGCGATCGCCTGGAGCGGTCGCTGGCGATGCTGTGGAAGGGGGAGCGACCGATTCCAGCCGATCATTACGATCCTGCCGCGCTCGAGCGATGGGTCTACGCGAAGCATCGCCAACAGGTCGACGCGTATCGCGCGCCCGGCGTGCGCCCCGACGTCGACAGGCAGGCGTTCATCGAAGCGTCGGTGCAGCTCGCGCCGATCGTGCTCATCGACGGCGGGTGGCTGCAGGGCGTGGCGTCGCCCGCGCTGATCCACACCGTGGTCGGTCGCATGATGTTCCACGTCATGGTGGAAGAGATCGGCGAGGGGAACGCCGAGGAGCACCACGCGAACATCTATCGGAATCTTCTCGCGTCGATGGGCGAGGAGGCGCCGCCCGTGGACAGCTCGGAATTCGCCCACTGGTCCCGCTTGCGTGACTCGTCGTTCGAGGTACCGACGCTGTGGCTCGCCATCTCGTGCTTTCCGCGCCACTTCCTGCCCGAGATCCTCGGCCTCAATCTCGCCGTCGAGATCGCCGGGATCGGCGGGCCATACATGGAAGCGCGCGACACGCTGAAGCGCTTCGGCTATCCCACACTATTCGTCGACGTCCATAACGCGGCGGACAACGTCGCCGCCGGTCACTCGGCGTGGGCGATGAACGCCATCAAGCGCCATCTCGACGAAGTCGCCGAGCGCGACGGACCGCACGGCCTGGACCATACATGGCATCGTGTGTGGTCCGGCCTGCGCGCGACGTTGCCTCAGATCGGGCGCATGCGTCTCATGGCACACCGTGTCGCCAAGCGCCTGTTCGGCGACGACCCGAGTCTCGTTCCACTCATCTTTCCCTCCTGATCGATGCCGTCTCCGACGTATATCCTCGGCATCTCCGCGTTTTATCACGACTCCGCCGCCGCGCTCCTGCGCGACGGCGACATCGTTGCCGCGGCGAACGAGGAACGATTCACGCGAGTGAAGGCCGACGCGCGCTTTCCGATGAACTCGGTGCGCTACTGCCTCAAGGAGGCAGGGATCGAGGTGAAGGACCTGGCCTACGTCGGGTTCTACGACAAGCCGCGGCTCAAGTTCAAGCGGATCGTGCAGACCTATCTCGGCCTGGCACCGCGCGGACTCGAGTCGTTCCTCGAGGCGGCGCCGCTCTGGCTCACGGACAAGCTCTACGCCGAGAAGCACATCCGGTCGCAGTTGCAGTACGCGGGGCCACTCCTGTATCCGCAGCATCACGATTCGCACTCGGCGAGCGCGTTCTATCCGTCGCCGTTCAAGGAGGCGGCAATCCTCACCATCGACGGTGTGGGCGAGTGGGCCACGACGTCATTCGGCGAAGGACGCGGCAACGAGATCACGATCATGCGCGAGCTCCGCTGGCCGGACTCGCTCGGACTGCTGTACTCCGCATTCACCGCGTTCACCGGGTTCAGGATCAACTCGGGCGAGTACAAGGTGATGGGGCTCGCGCCGTACGGAGAACCGAAGTATTCGAAGCTGATCATGGACGAGCTGATGGACCTGCGCGACGACGGCTCGTTCCGGTTGAACCAGAAGTACTTCAACTATCTCACCGGCATGAGCATGACCAACGACGCGTTCGCCGAGCTGTTCGGCGGACCGCCGCGCGTGCCGGAGACCGACCTGACGCAGCGCGAGATGGATCTCGCGCGCTCGGTGCAGGACGTGACGGAAGAAGTCATGCTGCGGATGGCGCGCACGGTGCACACGGAGACCGGACACGAGAACCTCTGCCTCGCCGGCGGCGTCGCGCTCAACTGCGTCGGCAACGGCAAGCTCCTCCGCGACGGCCCGTTCAAGCGCATCTGGATCCAGCCCGCGGCCGGTGACGCCGGCGGCGCGCTGGGCGCGGCGCAACTCGTGTGGCATCGCTTTCTCAACAAGCCACGCGAAGTGAGCGCGTCGGACTCGATGCACGGTGCGTACCTCGGGCCCTCGTTCTCCGAGCAGGAGATCGAGGGCTATCTCGAGAAGACGGGCGCGACGTACGAGCACCTCAGCCGCGCCGATCTGCTGTCGCGGGTTTCCGAGCTCCTCGCCGACGGAAAGATCATCGGCTGGCTCAACGGCCGGATGGAGTTCGGTCCCCGCTCGCTCGGCGCGCGCAGCATCCTCGGCGATCCGCGCAGCCCGAAAATGCAAGCGGACATGAACATCAAGATCAAGTTCCGCGAAGGGTTCCGTCCATTTGCGCCGAGCGTGCTCCGCGAGCGCACCGCCGACTATTTCAACCTGGACGCCGAGTCGCCGTACATGTTGCTCGTCGCACCGGTGAAGGAAGAACGCCGGATCGCGATGACTGACGCGGCGAAGAGCCTGTGGGGGATCGCCAAGTTGAATGTGCCGCGTTCCGACATTCCCGCCGTGACGCACATCGACTACTCGGCACGTGTGCAGACCGTGTCGTACGAGACCAATCCCGACTACCACGATCTGCTCAAGGCGTTCGAGGCGCGGACAGGATGTGGCGTGCTCGTGAACACGTCGTTCAACGTCCGCGGCGAACCGATCGTCTGCACGCCCGAAGATGCGTATCGGTGCTTCATGCGCACGCACATCGACTATCTCGTGCTGGGGAGCTTCCTCCTCGGCAAGACCACCCAGCCCGAATGGAGCGAGGACCGTGACTGGCGATCTGAATTCGTACTCGATTGATCGGGCAGACGGCCGAGCTGGGCCGGCACGCCGGGGGAATCGGACATGCTGAGCCGAGTGCTGTCGCGCATCGCGCTCACGCTGTTGTATGTCATCGTGGTTACGCCGATAGGCGTCGTGCGTCGATTGCTCGGGGGCAACCCGATGATCCACCGAACCGGTGACATGGGGTATTGGCAGCGCCGTTCGCCCGCGAGCAACGAAGCGGATGCGATGCGGGGGCCATCCTGAGTGTTAGACTGAGAGCTACGGCTCGCCGGTTTCCGCCGGACGCCGCCATCCACCTTCATCACGAGGGGTTGTAGTCATGCGTGCCACCGAGCCGACCCGCGCTGCCCAGCGCTCGTTTTTCGGGAAGTTCTACGACAGTGTGCGGGCGCGACTTCGCAAGCTGTTCGGCAAGAAGGACGACCCGAACATCTATCCGTTCTTCTGATCGTGTGAGCATGACGCGCGCCGAGTCATCGCGCGCGTCGAGTGATGGATGTTGCCCAAGCGCAAACCCATCCCAGAGCGCACTCCGATAACGGTTACGCGTGACAGTGCTGGTGCCCGTTGCGGTGCCATACAAACTTCTCGGCCGCATCGTCACCTGGCGATGCGGCCGGTGTTTTTGTGCCGCCACCAGTTGCGCACCGATCGCGCGTGCATCCGAAGGTCCATTGAAAGCTGGCTGACAGGTTTCCAGTGCTTGCGCGTTCAGTCCACGACGCGGGCGCAACTCGAGCTGCGACGGAACGGATCGTGCCCGTGTGCCCTGTCATTCTCCTGACAGGAAGCGCCCGTGAACGACGCTCGAACCGATAACCTCACCGCGGCATTCAACAAGGTGCCCGCCGTCACGCTCGTCTTCTGGATCATCAAGATCTTCGCGACGACCGTAGGCGAGACGGCCGCCGACGTCCTCTCGACGACGTTCAACCTCGGCCTCGTCGTGACGTCCGTCGTCATGGCCGTATTGCTCATGATCGCGCTGATCGTGCAGTTCCGCGCGCGCACGTACGTCCCGACGTTCTACTGGATCACCGTCGTCTTCATCAGCGTCGTCGGTACGCTCATCTCCGACAACCTCGTGGACAATCTCGGCGTCACGCTGGTCACAACGACGAGCATCTTCAGCGCCGCGCTCATCGCGGTGTTCATCTGGTGGTACCTGAGCGAGCACACGCTCTCGGTGCACACCATTGACACGACCGGCCGGGAGCTCTTCTACTGGACGGCGATCCTCTTCACCTTCTCGCTCGGCACCTCGGGCGGGGATCTCATCTCGGAGCGCTTCGGCCTCGGTTATGGCCTCGCTCTTGGCTTGTTCGCGGCCGGCCTCGCGATCGTGTACGGGCTCTACCGCCTGCACGTCATCAACGACGTACTCGCATTCTGGGCCGCGTACATCCTCACGCGACCGCTCGGCGCGTCGGCAGGCGACCTGCTCACGCAGGCACCGAGCGACGGCGGACTCGGCATGGGACGCTTGCCGATCACCGCGGTGATCCTCGTCGTCATCATTGCGCTCGTCATCTACCTCTCGGTGCAGGAACGCAAGCATCCGCCCGCGCCGATCACGACGTGAGCGGAAGCCGTTCCGAACAGAGAAGCGGATCATGCGGATCAATGACCCGACCGCGACGTCGAGGCCGATGATCCCGCCGACGACGACGTTGCCGCCCCGAGCGCGACGTGCCGCGAGTAGGTGTGAGTCCATCGGGCGCACTGTGCTACTTGCTGCGGTGCTCGCCTCAACAGTGTCTGCCCCGATCGCGCTCGCCGGATGCTCATCGGCGGGATCCGGCACGTCAGGGTCGAACGGAGCGGACCGGCAGGCGACGCCGACGCGCGGTATCGAGCTGGCCGGCGACACGGCGTTGCCGCCGGTGGATACGGCGGAGAACGACCGCACGAGCGCGGCGGCGTACGAGGGCGTCGATGCACGCGGCATTCCGCACTACGCCACCGTCGAACTGTCGAGCGCCGCCACCGACCTCCTGCGACGCGCGTATGGCATCGAGGACCCGCATCGGCTCTATGTGTCGGATTCGACCGATGAGGGCATCCTCAAGTACGACACGCAGCGCAAGCGCTGCCTCACGTGCTACGTGAACAGCTATCGCATCGGGTACGTCTCGGTGCGCCGTCCCGGCGAAACGTGGGACCAGGCGGAGCGCCGCGTGCGTGCCACTTCGCCGTCGCACTTCACCGGCGGCATGACTCCGTCGAGCTCGTCCACGGCCGACCTCGATCCGGCGGTGCGGCCGCTGGCCGAGGCGATGCTGCGCGACGCGAGAGCGGCGGGCTACCGGCTGCGGGTCACGGCGACGTACCGCTCCCCGCTGCGCGAGGCGTTTCTCATGGCCGAGGGCCGAGGCCGCACGCACACGCTCACGTCGAATCATTCATATGGCCGCGCGCTCGACATCGTGGTGGACGATGGCAATCGCCGCAACGTGCATACTCGGCGCGACTGGATCGCCTTCCGCCGCTGGGTGACCCGATATCGGACGCCAGGCGGTGAATCATTCCGCGTGCTCGGCCGCCTCGATCACACGTGGGACTGGCCGCACGTCGAGCTGCCATCGTCCACCATCGGATTCGGGAACATCGACAAGGCCATTGCGCGGGCACGGACGTGCCTCGCACCCGGCGCGGCCGCGCCGTGCAACTTTCCTCCGCATCTCCCGGCGAACCTGAGCCATCCGCTCGTGCAATGAGCGGGATGCCGAGCCTCATCCCGTTCTCACCCACCCCGCAGGAGAATCCCCGTGCGTACAACACTGACCTGCCTCGTTGCGGTTCCGTTCCTCTTCGCCTGCGGCAAGAGTAATAGCGGCTCGGCGGCTGTCGCGCGTGCTGATTCCGGCGCGGTGCCGTCCACCTCAAAGCCAGTGGCGAATGCGGAGATGACGGAGCGGACGGCCGATTCCGTGCAGGCGGTCGGCGTGCCGGCCGCGGTAGCCGACGTCGGAACGCACGGCGAGGACCTGTACGATCAGGCGAAGGCGTCGAGCTGGACGAAAGCCGGGCAAATCATGGATTCGCTCAACCGGTCGGCGGCGCTGTTGAAGCCCGACGAGCGCGCCCAGCTGAGCGGCACGCTCGACAGCCTCACCCGCGCGGTCGCTGTGCACCAGCGCGCAGCGGCGCTCGTGGGCGCCAACCACGTGACGTTCATCGGCGCAAAGCTGACCGAGGCCTACCACCCGAAGATGCCGGCGGACATCGTCCGGCTCGACTACTACGGTCGGGAGCTCGAGATCTGGGCCGCGCAGAAGAACATGTCGAAGCTCACCTCGACGGCGGCCGACCTGAAGCTCACGTGGGACGCGGTCAAGTCGAACGAGATCAGTCACGGCGGCGCTGCGCCGGCGGCGAAGATGGATCAGCTCGTCGCGCGCCTCGCCGCCGCGAAATCGGTAGCCGATTACGCGAAGCTCGCGACGCCGATCCTCGACCTGGTGGACGAGCTGGAGAAGCCGTTCGAGAAGTGACGCGCGCCGGCGGTCATGTCGCGTCGAATCACGTGGCGGCGCGGCACTGACCTGCAAGCTCACGAGTGGGCGTAGGCATGCCCGCCGCGCCACTGTGACGCGTTTACCACGGCACCTGCCCCGATCGGTAGTAGTTCATCCCGAGGTAGTCCCACCGCCGCGACTGCGCCGCCAGTCGCTCGCGAAAATCTTCCCAATGGCGATTCTGCTGCGGCGACCAGCCTACCTCGGCGATCGCCGGCAGGCGCGGCAGGGCCAGCGTCATCGCCGCGGAGATGTTGCGGATCGTCTCGCTCCACAGGGGCGCCTCCACGCCGACGAGATCCTGCTCCGTCGTGCCGGTGAGGAACGTCGCCGGATCCCACTCATAGGCATCGCGCACGTCGATGAGCGCCGCCCACGTGAGGCCGAGCGGCGTGTCGGCCGTGTACTTCATGTCGAGGTAGGTCTTGTTCGCGGGCGAGAGAAGGATCTTCGCGCCGTACTTGAGCGCGAGCTGGGCCGAGTCGCCCTTCCACTGCTGCACGATGGCCGTCGAGCGGAGGTGCGCCTTGCCGATCTCCTCCCAGCCGATCATCAGCTTGCCGTGCTTCGCGACAAGGTCCTGCACGCGCTCGACGAACTGGATGTACTTCGCGCTCGTGAGTGTGTGGACCTCGTCGCCGCCGACGTGGAAATATTTCCCGGGCGACATCGCGCTGATCTCCCCGATGATGTCGTCGAGCAGCGCATACGATGCCTCGTTGTCTACGCACACGGTGCTCCAGCCCACATCGGTGCCGGCGTACGGTGCAGAGGGACGCACGCTGCACGCGACCTCGGGGTACGCAGACAGCGCGGCGTTGGTGTGGCCCGGCATGTCCACTTCCGGCACGATGGTGATGAATCGGTCGGCGGCGTAGCGGACGATCGTCGCATAGTCGGCCTTGGTGTAGAAGCCGCCCTCGCCACCACCGACCTGCGAGACGGCACCGATTTCCGTCAGCCGCGGCCTGGCGTCGATGACGACGCGAAAGCCCTGGTCGTCGCTCAGGTGGAGGTGCAGCACGTTCATCTTGTAGAGCGCGAGCAGGTCGATGTACTGCTCGACTTCCTTCACCGTGAAGAAGTGGCGGGCGACGTCGAGCATCGCGCCACGCCACGCGAAACGCGGGGCATCCTCGATGGTCACGGGGGCAATGGACCACGACGCCTTTTCCATCGCCATGTGCGATTCGATGGCAGCCGGCAGCAATTGGCGCAGGGTCTGGACGCCGCGAAAGAGCCCGGCGGGATGCGCAGCCGCGAGCCGCACGGCGTTCTGCGTAACCGTGAGCGAATAGCGCTCGTCGCTGCCGGTCGTTCCGTCGGGGCGGAGCGACAGCCAGATGGCGGGCTGCGTGCCAGCTTCCGCTGGTGACAGGATCGCGATGGCATGGCCGGTGGACGGACGCAGGAGCATCGCGAGGGATCGCGCGACGTTCGCAGCGCTGTCTCCGCCCTCCACGACGATTGGCGTGGTCGCCGAGATGACGAACGGCGGTCCGCCGGACGATTGCATGGATTGCGGGATGGGCAGCACACCATGAGGCGCGACGACATCCTGCGCGCGCGGCATCCCGTGACACGCCATGGCGACGAAGACG
Organism: Gemmatimonadales bacterium; assembly: GCA_038236775.1. Lineage (GTDB taxonomy): Bacteria > Gemmatimonadota > Gemmatimonadetes > Gemmatimonadales > Gemmatimonadaceae > AG11. The sequence continues at coordinate 127,140 of JBBRZK010000002.1, read as the reverse complement.
GCGAGCACGCACGCGTGCCGACGCAGGCAAACGAAGGTCATCCCTGATCTGGTCATGAGGCTCCCGGCGGGTCTCCAGTAAAGCGCGGACAGTCGGTGCCCGGGAGTATCCCTCCGAACGCGGCGCCCGGCAAGACGACTCGCGGGTTGCGTGCCTTCGCGCTACGCTTTCAGCTGTACGACGCCTGCGTCTTCAGTCGCTCACCCGGAAGGAACGGCAATGCACATGGGTCGCCTGCTCACCGTCCCCCTCGTCAGCCTCGCCGACTTGATGGTCATCGGCGCCGCGTTCACCTGCGCGTGCTCGAGCGCGACGACGCCCACCGTGTCCGAGAGTCCCCCGCTGCCACAGACCACCTGGGTGCAGGTCTGGAGCGACGAGTTCGACGGACCAGCTGGCGCGGGTATCGACAACACGAAGTGGAGCTACCAGACCGGCGACGGATGCAGCGAGGGCATCTGCGGCTGGGGCAACAGCGAGAAGGAGTCGTACACGAGCTCCGCTTCCAACGTCGCGCTGAACGGGCAGGGCCAGCTTGCCATCACCGCGCGTTCCGCTCCGGCGGGCCTCACGTGCTACTACGGCGCGTGCCGGTACACGTCCGCGAAGATCACGACGCGCGGCAAGCTGATCGCCGCGCAGGGGCGCGTGGAGGCCCGCATCCGCATCCCGAGCGGGCAGGGACTGTGGCCCGCGTTCTGGATGCTCGGCAGCGGCTTTCCCGGCGTGCCCTGGCCCGCCTGCGGGGAACTCGACATCATGGAGAACAAGGGCAGTCAGCGGGCGACGACGAGCTCGGCGATCCATGGACCCGGCTACTCCGGCGCGACGCCCTTCGCGAACAGCACGACGCTCTCGAGCGGCGCGTTCGCCGACGACTTTCATACCTTCGCCGTCGAGTGGGATTCGTCGCACGTGGCGTTCTCGGTGGACGGAACCGTGCACTACGGCGTGTCGCGCTCCGTGATGGCGACGTACGGCGCGCCAGTGCTCGACAATTCCTACTTCGTCATCCTGAACCTCGCCGTCGGGGGGTTCTTCGACGGCGACCCGGCGTCGGACGCCATACTCCCCGCCACGATGCTGGTCGACTACGTCCGCGTGTACAGGGCACAGGCGCCCTGATCCTACGGAGGCTCGATCGACGCTCGATGGCCGAAGGAGACCGTGACCAGACGACGATGGACAATCCCGATTGAATTACTCGGAATTAGCGATTACGGTTGGAGGAGCACCTGGCGCCAGTGAGGCGCGCGTTTCCTCCACCTGTCACGTGACATGTTCGTCCTGCCTCCGTTCCCCCGTTTCTCCGTCAACCTCGCCGGCCTGCTCTGCCTGGTACTTTCGCCGTGGGTCCCGTCAGTCGCGCATGCGCAGGCGCCCACGCGCCCGCCTGCCGACACCACGCCGCACGCGCTCGCCGCCGTCCACGTGACGGCCACGGTGGCCCCGAAGACCGTGACCTCGCTTCCCGAGCGTCACGGCGCGCTGCTGCTCACGGGGACGAAGACGGAGGTGATCCTCGTCGACAGCATGGGCGCCAACGCCGCACAGAACGTCGCGCGCCAGGTGCTCGGCCGGGTGCCGGGTCTGGTGGTCGCGGAGACCGAAAGCGCCGGTTTCCCCTCGAACGGCATCGCGGTGCGCGGCCTCAACCCGACGCAGTCGATCGAGATGAACGTGCGGCAGAACGGCGTGGGCATCGCGGCGGACCCGTACGGGTACCCGGAGACCTACTACCTGCCGCCGCTGGAATCGGTGGAGCGGGTGGAGATCATTCGCGGTGCGAGCGGCCTGCAGTTCGGCCCGCAGTTCGGCGGCGTAGTGAACTACGTGATGCGCCACGGTGATCCGGCACGTCGCCTTGGGGTCACCGTGCAGCAGACCGCCGGAAGCGATGGATTGCGCAACGCCTTCGGTTCGGTGGGTGGCGGCACAGCGCGCGTGCAGTGGTTCGGCGCGATACAGCGCAAGTCGCAGTCGGGCTGGCGGCCCAACTCGGACCTCCTGCAGTCGACTACGTATGCCGCCGTCACCGTCGCGGTAACTCCGACGCTCAGCGCCACGCTCGACTATTCCGCCCTGCGCAACCGGATCCACATGCCCGGCGGCCTGTCGGACGGCCAGTTCAGCAGCGGCGCCGCCCAGTCATTCCGCGCGCGGAACTGGCTCACGTCGCCGTGGAATGTGACGTCGGCGACACTGGCGTGGACGCCATCACGCCACACGCGCCTCGAGAGTATGACCTCGTACCTGCGCAGCGGACGGTCGCTCGTGTGGCGGAACGAGGACGGCGGGCCGGGCGCCCTCGACGCCGTCGATCCCGCGACGGGGACCTTCGTTCCCCGCGAGGTCGAGCAGGAGACGTTCAGCAACGTGACCGAAGAGCTGCGGGTCAGGACGGACTACGTGCTGTTCGGCCTGCCGTCCACTATCGCAGCGGGCACGCGCTGGTTCGATGGACGGATGCATCGGCAGGGAGGCGGCGAGGGGACGACGGGCTCCACCTTTGACCTCTCGCTCGTGCCCGGTGGTGGCTACGGCTACGACCTCCGCTTCACGACGCGGAATCTCGCCGGCTGGCTCGAGAACGCCGTGCGCTTCGGCGACCGGTTGACGATCGCGCCCGGCGTCCGCGTCGAACACCTGCGCTCGACGGCGGCCGGCTACACCGATACGTCGTTCGCGCCGCAGGCGAAGACGCGCACCTTGGTGCTCGGTGGCCTCGGCGCCACCTGGCTCGCGAGCGGCACCACGTCCCTGTACGCGAATGCCTCGCAGGCTTACCGGCCGCTCGACTACAGTTTCATCACGCCCGTCGGCAGCGTGTCACGGATCGATCCTGCCATGCGCGATTCGCGCGGGCTCAGCATCGACTTGGGGTGGCGCGGCACGTCGGCGGACGATCGCGTGCGCTTCGATGTCGGCGTCTTCCACCTGCGCTACGACAACCGCGTCGGCCTGCGGACGCGCGCCGACACGGCGGGTCTCGTGTTCACCGAGCGCACCAACGTCGCGAACAGCGTGCACCAGGGACTCGAGAGCTATGTCGAGGTGACGCCAATTGCCGCGGCGAACCGCGGCGGGACGGCGACGATCTTCAACTCGCTCGCGATCACCGCTGCGCATTACACCAGCGGCGGCGTGACCGGGCACCGGGTGGAGTACGCGCCGAGAGTCGTGGAGCGCGTCGGGCTCACGCTCGCGAAGGGCGTGCTCTCCACCACCTTCCTGTCCAGTTACACGAGTCGCTCCTTCGGCGACGCGGACAACACGGTGCGGAGCGACGACGCGGTGGTCGGCGTGATCCCGGCGTACACCGTCCTCGACCTCTCCGGCATGCTGACGCTTCCTCGCGGCTGGCGTGTCCAGGGCGGCATCAACAACCTCGCCGACCGCCGCTATTTCACGCGGCGCACCGACGAGTATCCGGGTCCCGGCATCCTGCCGTCCGCGCGGCGCAGCGTGTACGTCACGCTTCGCGCGGCACCGTAAGGCCACGGATTGGCCTAGCTAGGAGGTCGTATCCTCCATCCGCTGCGTGTACCCGGCAATCCGCTGCTCGTCCTGGTAGGCGCCAATGGCCAGGTCCTCGGCCATCCGATCGACGAACTCTCGCGACAGGTGCGCGCACGAGTCACGGATCTTCTGGGAGATCACCTCGTGCAGCTCTGCGATACGCGTGGCGGCCGCGTCGCTGATCGGCACGTGTCGCGTGAGCGCGGCTACGCGCGCCTGCTCGGCGATCCCGATCCGCATCATCGCGCCGAGCAGGTCATGAAACTCGGCTTGTTCCAGGTCGGGGAAGACACGCGCCAAGCGTGCGGAGGCCTCGAGGCGCATCTCCGCGGTCGTGAGGCGACTATCGTCCATGCGCGCCCTCCCCATGCCATGGATAGCGATATTACGGCACAATCGGGTCCGACATGCGCTTTCCGGCGCATATCCGGTGCGCAATCGAACCGAATACGGTGCTCGGCGCGCCCGGCCCGCCCGTTGTCGTCCTGAGCGCAGCGAAGGATCTGCTTGTGGCCGGTTGGAAAGCAGATCCTTCGCTGCGCTCAGGATGACAGGCGGCTCACCGACGAGGACGGCCGGCGACGCTGTCCCAAGCATGCTGGCCTTGTCGCCGCGCCGAATCCCCGCCAGCTTCTCCAGCTGCCACCCGTCCCGCCGCGAGGAATGCACGTGTCGCTCGCCGATCGTTTCCGCACCCACACCGTCGAGAACCAGCCGGCGCCGCTGGCGCCGTATGACGCCTTCGCGACCGACGTGCCTCTCCGCGAGGCGCTGGCTCGCGAGGGGGGCGGCTGGGCGGAGGCGGAGGTCGCCGCATATGGCGTCGTCATTGGCGGTGAGGCGATGCCACTCGCCGTCGCGGCAAATGCGCATCGGCCGGAGCTGCACACATTCGACCGGTTCGGCCACCGCATCGACGAGGTGGAATTTCATCCCGCGTATCACCGGCTCATGCACCTCGGCGTCGAGCACGGCGTGGCCGCGTTCGCATGGCGGCATGCCGCGCAGGAAGGCGCGCACGTCGCCCGCGCAGCGCTCGCGTTCCTGCACACGCAGGCGGACCAGGGCACGAGCTGTCCGCTCACGATGACGTATGCGTGCGTGCCGTCGATCGAGCAGAACGCGGCGCTCACACGCGAGTGGCTGCCACGGGTGCTCTCGCTCGAGTACGATGGCCGGAGTGTTCCCGCGGCAGAGAAGCGCGGCAACACGGTTGGCATGGGCATGACGGAGAAGCAGGGCGGCTCCGACGTGCGCGCCAACACCACGCGCGCGACGCCGGTGAGCGGCAGCGGATCCGGGCAGCTCTACGAGCTCGTGGGGCACAAGTGGTTCGTCAGCGCGCCGATGTCCGACGCGTTCCTTGTGCTGGCGCAGGCGGACGACGGACTCTCGTGCTTCCTGCTGCCGCGATTCGCGCCGGACGGTGCGCGCAACGCCGCGCGCATCCAGCGACTCAAGGACAAGCTGGGCGACTGGAGCAACGCGAGCGCCGAGGTGGAGTTTCAGGGCGCGGTCGCGTGGATGGTGGGCGAGCCGGGTCGCGGCGTGCAGACGATCCTCCAGATGGTCGCCCTCACGCGCCAGGACTGCCTCATCGGTTCGGCGGGCATCATGCGGCAGGCGCTCGTGCAGGCGGTGCATCACGCGCGGCAGCGCAGTGCGTTCGGGCGGCCGTTGGTGGCGCAGCCGCTGATGCGCAACGTGCTCGCGGACCTCGCGCTGGAGTCCGAGGCGGCGACGGCGCTCGCGCTCCGGGTGGCGCGGTCCATCGACGGCAGCACGCGCGATCCGCGGGAGCGCGCCCTGGCGCGCATCGTCACGGCGGTGGGAAAATACTGGGTGTGCAAGCGCTGTCCGCCCTTCGTGAACGAGGCGCAGGAGTGCCTGGGCGGCGCCGGCTACGTGGAGGAGTCGGTGCTGCCGCGGCTGTACCGCCAGGCGCCGCTCAACTCGATCTGGGAGGGCAGTGGCAACATCCAGTGCCTCGACGTGCTGCGCGCGCTGCGCAAGGAGCCGGCGAGCGCCGACGCGTTCTTCGCGGAGCTGGACGCGGTGCGCGGCGCGAACCGGCTGCTCGACGTCGAGACGGGCACACTGCGCAAGTCGCTGCACGGTGACGCAGCGGAACTCGAGGCGCGTTCACGACACATCGTGGAGCGGATGGGCATGGCGCTGCAGGCGTCGTGTCTCGTGCGCAGCGGCAATGTGGCCATCGCCGATGCGTTCTGCGACAGTCGGCTCGGCCGCGCACACGGGCTCGCGTTCGGGACCCTCCCGACGGCTGCGCCGCTCGATGCCCTCATCGAGCGCGCGTTGCCGCTCTAGCGCTGTCCAACGTCAGCGCGAGTGCCGTCAGCGCGGGCGGCCGCCGAACAGTCCGCGCACGCTCATCGTGACGCGCTGGGTGATGGAGGGCGGCTCGGCGGCCTCGTCGAAACGGCGGAGGAGATCGCCGCCGTCTGCGGGGCGCTTGCCGGGATCCTTCTCGATGCAGGACATCACCAGCGCGCAGAACCACGCCGGCGCGCCCACCGCACGCGCATGCAGCGGCTGCGGACGCTCGGCGATGTGCGCGGCGATGAGCTTCTGCGCGGTGTGGGCATCCGGGAACGCATGATGTCCGGCAATCATCTCGTACGCCACGACGCCGATCGAGTAGATGTCGGTGCGCGCGTCGATCTCGTCGCCGACGGCCTGCTCGGGGGCGAGGTAGGCCGGCGTGCCCAGTGAGGTGCTCAGCGCGGTGAGCTGGACGTCGCGTTCGCTCCGCGCACCGTGCATCGCGTGCGCGATGCCGAAATCGGTGACGACGGCCGCGCCCCCGCACACGATGATGTTATCGGGCTTCACGTCGCGGTGCACCAAACCCGCGGCGTGGACGGCGCCGAGCGCCTTGGCGACGTCGCCGAGGAGGGCGAGTGATTCGCCGAACCCGATGCGGCCGCGGTCCATGCGCGCTCGCATGGTCTCGCCGCGTACGAACGGCATCACGTACCAGGGTACGCCGTCGGAGGTGGAGCCGGCGCGCAGCACGGGGACGATGTGCGGGTGCTGGAGGTTGGCCGTCTCGTGCACCTCGCGGGCGAAGCGCTTTACGGAGACCCCTTCGGCCAGCTCGGGCAGGAGCACCTTCACCACGACTTCGCGGTCGAGGGCGCGGTCGCGCGCGAGGAAGACGCGGGACATGCCGCCCCCGCCAAGCTCCCGCTCGAGGGTGCACGCCGGACCGAGGGATTCCTGAAGGGATTCGCGAAGGTCGTCCATCACGCCGGAAGCTAGGTTCACGCGGTCGCAGGAGCAACGAATCGGGTGTGTCCCGGACACGGCACGAAAGGCGGGGTCCCGCCTTGTGGCGGGGATCCTCCGCTCATACGTTATGCGCGCGCCGGCCCAGCCGCGACCCAGTCGCGCTCCCCGAGACCTCGACAGATGAAACTGCTCCCGACGCTCACATCGCTCGCGATCTGGGCCCTCCTCCCGTCAGCGTCGCTCGTCGCACAGCAACCGGGCGCGTCGTCCGCTCCGGCGCCCGCCGCGGCGAAGGACGCCGACGCCTTCTCGCCCAGCGCGCACGTGATGGTGTTCGGCGATGCGACGTACCTGGCCACCGACCGGGCGATCCCGTCGGGCTTCCTCATCGGCCAGACGGTGGGACATCTCATTGCGTCGCTCACGGAGCGGCTGGCGTACTTCGGCGAGGTGACTGCGAGCTCGTCGAGCAGCGGATACAGTGTCGAGGTGGAGCGGTCGATCCTCCGCTACGATGTCGCGGATGCGCTGAAGATCTCCGGCGGGCGCTATCACACGCCGGTGGGATACTGGAACACGAATTATCACCACGGCACCTGGCTGCAGACCACCGTCGCGCGTCCGGAGATGGTGAAGTACGGCAGCCAGTTCATTCCCACGCATTTCGTGGGGGCGATGGCGGAGGGTACGGTGCCGGCGGGCGACCTGGGCCTCGGCTACATCGTGGGCGTGGGCAACGGGCGCGGCGCGACGATCTCGCGCGCGGGTGACGCGGGCGACGCGAACAGCAATCGCGCCTGGACCGCCGCGGTGTCGGTTCGTCCCTCGTCACTGTTCGGGCTGCAGGCCGGCGCTGGCTACTACTCCGACCGGCTTTCGACGCCAGCCCCAACCGTGGTGACGGCGAAGGAGGGCATCGCGTCCGGCTATGTGGCCTGGCAGCGCGAACGGCCCGAATTCATCGCGGAGTATGCGCTCGTGCGCCACACGCCGGTGAGCGGCGGCGCGACGACGTCGAATCACGGCTACTACGTGCAGCTCGGCTACCGCCTGCCCGGCGACGCGTCCGCATGGAAGCCGTACGTGCGGACGGAGGAGGTGGTGACCTCGCCGACCGACGCCATCTTCACGCCGCTCGCGCTGGGCTACAAGGGTACCCTGGGCGGCCTGCGCTACGACTTCGCTCCCTACGCGGCGCTGAAGCTGGAATACCGGCGCGAGCAGTTTCAGGGAAAGGAGTGGTCGAATGGGGTCTATCTCAACGCCAGCTTCACCATTCCCGGGCTCGGTTCGGGAGAAGGCAACCCGATGGGGCATATCTGAGTGCACAGACATCCGACACTGAGCCGCGCCGCGCGCGGCGCGAACAGGCTCACGACGAACGCGACGCGCCGCACGGGACGTGTCCTGGCGGCGACGTTCCTCGCGCTTGCGACGCTCACCACGGCGCGTCCTGCGGGCGCGCAGGCGAAGAACCAGACCGCGATCGCCATCGTCGTACATCCGGAGGTCCAGGTTTCCAACCTCACCTTCGCGGAATTGCGCCGCATCTTCCTCGGCGAGCAGCAGTACTGGTCGGACCGCTCGAAGATCACGCTGCTGGTGCGCGCGCCGACCGCCTACGAGCGCTCGATGGTGCTGGACCGGATCTACAAGATGGACGAGGATCGCTTCCGGCAGTACTGGATCGGCAAGATGTTCCGCGCCGAAGTGGCGGCAGGACCGAAGATCGTCTACAGCAGCGACATGGCGCTGAACCTGATCTCGTCCATCCGCGGGTCGATCACGTTCGTGCCGGTGAGCGCCGTGACGCCCGACGTGAAGGTGCTCCGCATCGATGGCAAGCTGCCGGGCGAGGCAGGATATCCCCTGCAATGATGCGCCGGCCGGCGCGGCAGCCGTGACGTCCGCCTGATGCGGAAACCCGCGTGGCTGGCCGAGGTGACGGTGCAGTCCGTGATGATCGTGCTCAGCATCCTGCTGGCGCTCTGGGTGGACCAGTTCAAGCAACGTCGCGCGGAGCAGGAACTGGCGGTGGCCTCCCTGTCGAATTTCTCGAAGGAGATCCAGCAGAACGAGGCGCGGCTGGATGACATCCTGCCGTACCACAAGGGGGTGCGGAAGATGCTCACCGGGCTCGCGGCATCGCACGGCATCAACACGCCGGTGGAGTTCGAGAACACGGTCGGGCTCGAGGGGCTGCGGCCGCCGTTCCTGCTCGCCACGGCGTGGCAGACGGCGGTGGCGACGGGCGCGCTCACGCACATCGACTACGAAACGGTGTCCGCGCTCTCACTGACCTACACGCTCCAGGACCGATTCCGTGAGGAGAGCCGGAGCGGCATCCAGTCCGTGCTCCAGGCCAGCAACTTCCAGCCCGGCCATGCCGAGGCCGCGATTCGCAGTGCCGGCATCTACCTGAACGACGTGGTGACGAGCGAGGAGGAATTGCGCGCGACCTACGCGCAGGCCGCCGCGCTGCTGCGGAAGAAGCTCGACACGATCCATCAGACGTCCGGCGCGGCCGACTCGGCACAGCACCGCGACAGCACTCCTCCACCCCAGCGTCCATCGCCATGATTCGCTATCGTGATTTCGCGCCGGCCCGGATCGCGGGCGGGCTGCTGCGTCAGGAGCGGTACGAGAGCTTCGATCGTGCCGCCGCCGCCGCCGATGCGTGGATCACGGAGCATCGCGCGGACATCGTGAACATCGAGACCGTGGTGCTGCCGAACATCTGGCGGAAGGACGAGGACGGCACGGCGGACGGCAAGGTGGAGACGGAAGAAGCGATGACGTCGGTGAACGCGTGGTACCAGTTCGTGCGGGTCTGGTATCGCGAGTAGCCGGACATGCGGAAGGGCGTGCAGGTGCACGCCCCTCCGTGTGTGCGTCCGGAACCGCGGCCGGACTACATCCAGCTTGCCACGCCGCCGTGACGCGAGCAGGCGCCCTGACGGTTCGCGGCATGCGAGTACATGCCGTCCTTGCACTTGGCCAGGGCGCCGACGGGATTGTGGTCTTCTGCCGCCCCGCTCCGCGCCTTGGCCACGGCCTTCTCGGCCTTCACTTCCGCCTTGGCCGCCTTGGTCTCCTGCTTCTCGGCCTTCTTCTGCACCGGGTTCGACACGCCGATGCCGCCGTGTCCGGAGCACGCGCCGCGGCCGCCCGCGCTGGACGTTCCATCCTTGCAGGGGACCATCGTCGTGGCGGCCTTGGCGGATGCCTTCTCGGACTTCGCCTCTTCCTTCTTCGCGACGCTCACCTTCTTGTCGGCCGCCTTGGACGCCTTCGCGGCCGCCGCTGCTGCCTTTTTCGCGGCCTTCTCGGCAGCGGCCGTCGCCTTGGCGTCGACGCCGCCGTGGCCCGAGCAGGCGCCGCGACCCGAGACCGCGGAGGTCGATCCATCCTTGCAGATCGTGCTGGTGGCCTGCGCGGCAAGCGGTGCGGAGAACAGCGCACAAGCAGCGAGAACGAGGTATGACGAGCGCATCAACGTGTCTCCGAAGCGTGAGTGGTTGCGAACACAGCCGTCATGCAAGTCGCGGTCCGGGTTCCGCTCGGGATGACAACAAGCAGATCCCTCGCGCCGCTCGGGATGACAACAAGCAGATCGGGCGGAAGCCGGGCCCGGACTGGGATAGATTGCGGCGTGTCCACGCAGCGGATCCATTCCATTTCCTTCACGCTCCTGCTCGGAGCCCTGGTCACCCTGGCGTCGTTCGCGACGGACATGGGACTGCCAGTGCTGGCCGAGACGGGGCGGTCACTCGGCGTATCGCCGTCGAGGGCGGCGCTGACGCTGAGCGTGTTCATCGCCGGCTTCGCGGTGGGCCCGTTCGTGTTCGGGCCGATCTCCGACCGCGTTGGGCGACGTCCCGTCCTGCTTGGCGGCTGCGCGGCATTCGCCCTGTTCGGCGCATTGGGCGCGTATGCCAAGTCGATCGAGGCGTTGCTGGCTTGGCGCACACTGATGGGCATCGGCGCAGGTACAGTGCAGGTGCTCGTGCTCGCGATGGTGCGCGACCTGTTCACCGGCGCGGAGGCGCGGACGAAGCAGTCGTACGTGAACATGGCAGGTGGCGTCGCGCCCATCATCGCGCCCACCGTCGGCATCTGGGTGGCGACGTTCGGCGGCTGGCGCGCCATCTATGGCTTGCTGGCTATCGGCGGAACGGCGCTCCTCATCGCGGCGACGCGCTGGATCGACGAGACGGCGCCCGCGTCGGTGCACGCGCTCACGCTGCGCCGCACCTTCGCGAACTATGGCCGGGTGCTCCGCAATCCGATCAGCATCGGCAACGCCCTCGTCGTCGCGCTGAGCTTCGGGAGCCTGTTCGCCTTCGTGTCCGGCTCGTCGCTGGTGCTCATCGGCGTGCTCGGCGCATCGCAGCGGGTGTACGGCGGACTGTTCGCGCTCACGTCGCTCGGCCTGCTCACGGGTGCGTTCACGAGTGCGCGCCTCACGCGCCGCGGTGTGTCGCACGGCGTGCTGATCACGACCGGACTGCTCGTGAGCGCGCTCATCGCACTGCTGCTGCTCGCGCTCGCGATGACGGGCTGGCTGCGCATCGGCGTGTTCATCCCGCTGGTGGTCTGCGCGAACGTGGCGCTCGGCGTGCTGCGTCCGAATGCGGCGCAGGGTGCGCTCGAGCCCATGCCGGAGATCGTCGGCGTGGCGAGCGCCCTGCTCAGCGGGCTCCAGATGCTCACCGGGGCGATCACCAGCGCCGTGGCTGTTTCGCTGTTCGATGGCCGCACCGCGATCGCGATGACGGGCACGATGGCCACCTGCTCGGTGGCGGCGACGGCCGTCTACCTGGTGGTCGTACGGCGCGCGGAGCGACGGGCGTCCGCCGCGCTCACCAGCGTGTGGCTGGCCGCGTAGCGTTGCCTGACGGCCATCAGCCCAGGAAGCGCGCGAGGTAGGGCGCGGTGCGGCTCTCGCTTGCTGCGGCGACATCGAGAGGAACACCGCACGCGACCAGCCGGCCCCCTTCATCGCCGGCGCCCGGCCCGATGTCCATGACCCAGTCGCTGCTCGCGACCACGCGCATGTCGTGCTCCACGACGATCACCGTGTTGCCGCCATCGACCAGCGTCTCGAGCTGCACGAGGAGCCGCTCGATATCTGATGGGTGCAGGCCGGTCGTGGGTTCGTCGAGGACGTACAGCGTGGTGCCGCGACCCATGCGCTGCAGTTCGGTGGCGAGCTTGATCCGCTGCGCCTCGCCGCCGGACAACTCGGTGGCCGGCTGCCCGAGCCGCAGGTAGCCGAGTCCTACCTCGCGCAGCACGTGCAGCGCGCGTCGCACCTGCGTGTCGTCCTCGAAGAACTCATACGCGATATCGACCGTCATGCCGAGCACCTCGGCGATGTTGCGGCCGCGATACGCGATCTCCAGCGTCTTCACGTTGTATCGCGCGCCGTGACAGGTGGGGCAGGGCGCATACACGCTGGGCAGGAAGAGCAGCTCGACCATGACGAAGCCCTCGCCTTCGCACGTCTCGCAGCGACCCTTCGCGACGTTGAACGAGAAGCGTCCAGCATCGTACCGGCGGGCGCGGGCAGCCTTCGTCGCCGCGAAGAGGCGGCGCACGTGGTCGAACAGGCCGGTGTACGTGGCGAGGTTCGAGCGCGGCGTGCGGCCGATCGGCTTCTGGTCCACGGTCACGAGGCGCGTGACGTCATCCATGCCCTCCGTGATCCGTCCGCCGAGCGTCACGGGTGCCGCGCGCTCGAGTGCGGCGGCATCGTCGGGATCGGCGGGGAGTGGGTGCCCGAGACGCTGCGCGACGAGCTCGACGAGCACCTGGCTCACGAGGCTCGACTTCCCGGAGCCCGACACGCCGGTGACCGTGGTGAGCACGCCGAGTGGAAAGGCGACGTCAACGTTCACGAGGTTGTTGCGCGTGACGCCGCGCAGCCGCAGCCAGCCCTTCGGTTTGCGCGGCGTGTGCGCCGCCGGTCGCTCCGCCGCGAACAGATAGCGTCGCGTCTCCGAGGCTTCAACCTGCGCGAGGCCCGCGGGCGGGCCGCTGTACACGATGTGACCCCCCTTCTCGCCCGCTCGGGGGCCGACGTCCACGATCCAGTCGGCGCGCCGCACGACGTCGAGGTCGTGCTCCACCACGAAAAGCGAATTGCCGGACGCCTTGAGCCGCTCGAGCGCCGTGAGCAGCGCCTCGGTGTCCGCCGGGTGCAGCCCCGCCGATGGTTCGTCGAGCACGTAGACGACGCCGAAGAGGTTGGAGCGCACCTGCGTCGCGAGGCGAAGGCGCTGCAGCTCGCCGGGCGAGAGGGTCGGCGTGCTGCGCTCGAGCGAGAGGTAGCCGAGGCCGAGGTCGAGCATCACGCTCACGCGCGCGACGAGGTCCTGCGTGATCCGCTCGGTGACGAGCGCGGTTTCGGGGTGCTCGCGCCGCAGCGTCGCCATGCGCGGCGCCGTCCCGTCGCAATACGGCCGCATGATGCCATCGAGGCGGCCGAGCGGGAGGCTCATGAGGTCGGCGATGTCCATGCCGTCGAACGTCACGGACAGCGATTCGCGGCGCAGCCGCTTGCCACCGCAGAGCGGGCAGTCGCGGCTCACCATGTACTGCGCGACACGCTTCTTCATCGCCGCGCTCTCCGTCTTCGCGAACGTCTCCATCACGTGGCGTCGCGCGCTCGTGAACGTGCCTTGGTAGCTGGGCTCTTCCTTCTTGCGGATGGCGCGCTTCACTTCCGCGCCCGTGTAGCCGGCATACACGGGCACCTGCGGTTGCTCGTCGGTGAACAGCAGCCAGTCGCGGTCGCGCTTCGGGAGGTCGCGCCAGGGGATGTCCACGTCGTAGCCGAGCGTGGTGCTGATGTCGCGCAGGTTCTGGCCCTGCCACGCGGTGGGCCACGCGGCGATGGCACGCTCCCGGATGGTGAGCGTGTCGTTTGGCACCATCGAGCGCTCCGTGACCTCGTACACGCGCCCGAGGCCATGGCAGGTGGGGCAGGCGCCCTGCGGCGTGTTCGGCGAGAATGCCTCCGCCTCGAGGTGCGGCTGCGAGCGCGGAAACGTTCCGGCGCGCGAGTACAGCATGCGGAGGAGGTTGGACAGCGTCGTCACGCTGCCCACCGACGAGCGGGTCGTGGGCGCGCCGCGCTGCTGCTGGAGCGCGACCGCCGGCGGCAGCCCGTCGATCTCGTCCACCTCGGGCACGGCCATCTGGTGGAAGAGCCGTCGCGCGTACGGCGACACCGACTCGAGGTAGCGTCGCTGGGCCTCCGCGTACAGCGTGCCGAACGCGAGCGACGACTTGCCCGAGCCCGAGACGCCCGTGAACGCGACGAGCGCGTCGCGCGGGATCTCGACGTCCACGTTCTTCAGGTTGTGCTCGCGCGCGCCGCGCACGTGGACGAATCCCGTGTCGTCCTTCCGCGCGGACGTGCGGGCATACGGGTTGTGCGACGAGGGCATCCGGCGCTAGCGCACCAGCAGGAATTCCACCGGCGTACCGACCATGATCATCTTCACGATGCGGTACGGCGCGGCCGTCGTGACGAAGAACGTCATCGGCTGCGTTCCGCCCACCACGTCCACGCGATAGACGGCGAAGGTCCCCGCCGGCACAGTTACGGACTCCGTGCCGGCGACGCTCATGGTCACCGGCTTCATCGTGCCAACTGCCGCATCGAACACGGTGACGCTGAACCGCGCACCAGGCGCCCAGTGCAGGCCAGGCACGAGCGCGGTGAGCATGTTGTCGTCGAGCACGCCGGCGGCCACCGCCGTGTCCACCGTCACGGTCTTGATCCCCGTGGGTCCGGGCGACATCCCCGACCCACGTGCGCGCCCATTGGCGTAGGTGACGTCCACCGTGACGGGCTGCCCCTGCACCTTGCCGCTCCCCGTCGCGCCCTGCGGCGCGAGGTCGCTCCCAAAGGTCACCTCGATGGTCTGCTGCACGAACGGCCCCACGGCCATCGCGAGGCGGTACGCATAACCCGTCGCCGTCTTGCGCAGCGACGTGGTCTCGTAGCCGAGCGCGCTGCCCTGCACGAGCACGGTGAAGCTGTCGGCACGCTCGGCGATCCGCGTGAAGTCCACCGGCAGCATGGACACCTTCTGCACGAGGTCCGACGGCGACATCGCCTCACCCTGCGCATTCACGATCCGCGTGGGCGCCACCTTCGCCAGCTTGTCGTACAGTTGCGCGCCGTCACCGACGACCACGACGAGCGACTGGTCGGCGCGCATGTACGCCTTTGCCGCGCGTTGCACCTCGGCGCCCGTCACTGCCGCCAGTCGCGGGCGCAGCGTGCGGATGAAGTCGTCGGGCAGGCCGAGCATCGTGTATCGACCCACCTGCTCGGCAATGCCCTGCGCCGTCTCGAGCTGGAGGGGCAGGCTGCCCACGAGACCGCCCTTGCTCGCGTCGAGCTCGGCGACGGGGACGGTCGCGGCGCCGAGGCTGCGCTCGATCCGCAGCAACTCCACCAGCGCCGAATCCGTCACGGTCGTGCGCACCTCGGCCGTGGCCTGGAAGGTGCCGACGTCTCGATTTCGCGCCGCCGACGAGTATGCGCCGTAGGTCCAGCTCTTCTGTTCGCGCAGCGTCTTGAACAGGCGGCCATCCGAGCCGCCGCCGAGGATGCGGTTGCCGACGGTGAGCGCGTAGTAGCTCGGGCTCGCGGGCGGATGCGTGAGGTTGCCGACGATGATGTTGCTCTGCACCGAGCCGGGCCGGTGGACGAGCAGGATCTCCGTGTGGGCGCGCGTGGGCGTCCGTGCGCGCGCGACAGTCGTCGGCGCGACACCATGCCAGGCGCCGAACTGACGCTGCGCCTGTGCGACCGTCGCTTCGAGGCTGATGTCGCCGGCGACGACCAGCAGCGCACCGGGAGGAACGAGTCGCGTCCGCTGGAAGGTGCGCAGGTCTGCATCGGTCAGGGCGCGCACCGAGGCCGGTGTCGCGTGGCGGCCGTATGGGTGCGCGCCGAACAGCTGCGCGGCGAAGAATCGCGACGCGAGCGCGGCCGGCTGCGACTCCTCGAGCTGCAGCGCGGAAAGCGCCTGCGTGCGCGCGAGCTCCAGCTCCTTCGTCGCGAAGGTCGGGCGCGCGACGGCATCGGCGACGAGCTCGAACGCGAGCGGGGCATTCTCCCTCAGCACGTTCGCGCGGAGGGTGAGGAAGTCCGTCGCCGAGGCGGCGCTCATCGATCCGCCGACGCCCTCGATGTCGGCGGAGACCTGGTCGGCCGTGCGTGTGCCGGCGCCCTTGGTGAGCAGCGCGGCGGTGAGCGACGCGAGACCTTCCTTGCCAGCAGGGTCGTAGGCGTCGCCGGCGGGCAGCATCAGGGCGAGCGATACCACGGGCTGCCGCGCGCTCTGCACCAGCAGGATGCGGAGTCCGTTCGCGAGTGTCGCATGCTGGAACTTGGGGATGTCGGCCGGTTTCACGGGACCGGGCGTCGGCGCGTGCGTGGGCTGTTGCGCCGCCGCGATGGAACCGGCGAAGCACAACGCCGCGACGGCGGCGGTGCGCGCGATGCGGGAAGGAGAAGTCATGGACGCGGTCCCTCGGGTGGCTTGATCAGCACGACGACCGAGTTGTCGGGACGGAGGTACGTTCGAGCGACGCGCCTGATGTCATCCGTCGTCACCGACAGGTAGCGTGCGAGGTCGGTATTGATCGCCGCCGGACTGCCCAGGTACATGCGCGCACTCTGGATGGACTCCGCGGTGTTGAGCGCCTGCTGGCGTCCGAAGATGATGCTGGCGCGCCGGCTGTTCTTCGCCTTGGTGAGCTCCGCGTCCGTGACGCCGTCGGCCGCGACTTTCGCGATCTCCAGCGAGATCAGGCGGTCGAGCGAATCGGTCGACACGCCTTGATTCGCGATGGCCAGCGCCGCGAACGTGCTCGGTCCGCGATGGGGACCGGTGACGTCGAGGCCCACCTGCGTGGCGAGGGCCGCCTTCGCCTCGCGCGCGATGGCGCGATTCATCCGCGAGCTCACGCCGCCGCCGAGGATGGTCGCGAGCAGCTCGAGTGCGGCGTGGTCGGGATTGCTGTACTCCGGCACGAGGAAGATGCGAAGCAGCGCGGGGAGCGTCGCCTTGTCGTCCGTCACCGACTGTCGCCGCTCGCCGGCGTTGAACTTTGCCTCGCACGTCACCGGTGCCGCTGCGCGCGCGCGCGGGATGTCCCCGAAATATGTCTCGATCAACCGCCGCGCCTCGGCGGGATCGAAATCGCCGACGACGGTGAGCGATGCGTTGTTCGGCGTGTAGTACAGGTCGTGAAACGCCTTCACGTCCGCGGTCGTCGCGGCGTTGAGGTCCGTCATCGAGCCGATCAGCTCGTGCCCGTAGGCGAAGCACGTCGCGGGATCGAACGGTGCGGTGACGCCCTTGAGGAACGCGCCGGTGTACGGCTGGTTGTCGATGCGGAGGCGGCGCTCTTCCTTCACCGTCTCGCGCTGGTTCTCGAAGGTCGCCTGGGTCACGGCGAGCGACCGCATGCGGTCTGCCTCGAGCCAGAGTCCCATGTTGTAGCGATTGGAGGGCAGCACCTCCCAGTAGTTCGTGCGGTCGTCCTGCGTGCTGCCGTTCAGCTGTCCCCCCGCCTGTTCCACCTTCGACATGTGCGCGCCCTTGGGCACGTTGGCCGAGCCCTGGAACATCATGTGTTCGAAGAGGTGCGCGAATCCGGTGCGGCCGGCGACTTCGTTCCGCGAGCCGACGTCATACCACACGTTGACTGCCACCACCTGCGTGGAGTGGTCGGGCGCGAGCGCGACCTTCAGGCCGTTCGCGAGGACGAACGTATCGAGCTGCACGCGGCCGGCGTCCTGTGCTGGCGACGAGTGGGGAAGGGCCGCGGCCAGCGCAATTGCGCCGGCGGCGGCGAGGGCGAGACACCGCATCGGGATGCGCAGGGAAGGAGGCGACAGGACGCACCCGTGAACGGGTGCGCGACGGGACGGGACGAGTGCGAAAGCTACGCCGTCGGCAGGAGTCACGGGAGTCTACGCCACGCGGCACAGCGCATTCGACCATCACGCATGTGCGGCGGACTCCAGCGTACGGAACGCGTCGAGCGCGTCGGCCGACACCACTTCGCATCCGATCCGCGCGCACCCGGCATCCGCGATCGCCACGAGGTCGCGCGCGAGGGACGCGAGCCGCGCGTCGCGGAGCCCGTCGCGCCCCGCGCGCACGAGCAGGTCGGCGTCGGCCGCGCCAAGGAGATCGCCCGCGTCCCGCGCCGCGCGATCGTCGCCGAGAATGCCGACGACGAGCGACAATGCGGCGGCGCGCAGGAGCGCGTCGATGGCATCGGCGGACCGCAGCTCGAGATAGCCGCGCGGCCGGACCTCCGGAAACAGCGTGGTCAGGTGCGTCGCGAAGCTCGCCGGCGATACGGACGCCTCGGGGAGCTCGCCGTATTTCGCCGCGGCATCGTCGGCGAGGAACGCGGGCGCGTCGAGCGCGAACGCGGTGTATTCGCGAACGGGATCATCACCAGCGAACAGCCCCGTGCGCCGCGGGTCCACGGCGCGCCATGTGTCTGCGCGATAGCTCGCGCAGCGGGTGTCCGCACCTGCGTAGCGCGCCGAATTTGCGCAGAGCGCGACGATCAGTGGAGACATCGCATTCGCGACGCGCCAGCGATCGATCACCGATACGCCGCCGACGTTGAGCTGGAGGCTCGCTGTCTGCCGCATCATGCGCGCGCCCGCGGGTCCAATGGCCTCGAAGTAGTCCGCCATACGGCGGTAGCGCGGTGCATCGACCTGGAGCGGCGCCTGCGCCGGCCCGTTCCACGGGTCCACCCCGCACGCGAGCAGCGTGATTCCCGATGTCTGCGCCGCGTCGCGCAGCACACAGTCCACCTCATTCAGCTCACGCACAACGGCGTGCACCGATCCGTGCACCGCGCTCGCGTACTCGAGTTGCCCGCCGGGCTCGAAGGTGAGCGAGCCGGCTCCCAGCGTGGTGAAGCGCGGCACGCCCTTGTCCGACTGGTGCTCGCACCAGCCCAGCCGACGCGCCACCTCGCGCACCACGTCCAGCGAGCACGCGCGCCCGTCGGTACTCGCGACGGGCGCCGGTCGCAGCGTCACCGCGTCGAACGCGAGAAGCTCGAGCTCGGCGCCGATGGTGAGCGGGCCACGCACTCGACCCTCCTCACCGAAGCAGAGCGCGCGAACCTGTGCTTCGGCCCACGCGTCGAGCGGACGGACAGTGCGGCTCACGCCACCGGTTCCGCGAGTGCGAGCGCAACGAGCGGTTCCGGGTCGGTCCACCACGACGTGAGCCGGAAGCCGGCGTCGCGCAGGAGGGTGGTGGCCGAGCGACGGTCGTACTTGTTGCTGATCTCCGTGCGAATGGATTCGCCCGCGGCGAAGCGCACGTCCGGCATGCCCGGGATGCGCACCACCTGCGCCGCGCCGGCGACGAGATGCATCTCGATGCGCGCGAGATCCGCGTCGTAGAACGCGCGGTGCGCGAATGCCTCGGGCGCGAAGTCGGCGTCGAGCTCGCGGTTGAGCACGTACAGCACGTTCCGGTTGAAGGCCGCGGTGACGCCGCGTGCATCGTTGTACGCCGCCTCCAGGATCGCGCGATCCTTCACGAGGTCCACGCCGAGCAGCAGCCGGTCCGTGGGGCGGAGGGTGAGCCGGATGCGATGCAGGAGGTCGCGTGCGGCCAACGTGTCGAAGTTGCCGATGGTGCTGCCGAGGAAGGCGTACAACAGCGGACGCCGCGCCCCGTGCGCGGCGACGTCGTCACGCATGTCCGCGACGATGGGCACGACCTCGAGTGACGGGAACGTGGCGCGCAGCGAGGCGGCCGCCTGGCCCAGCGTGTCGCCGTCCACGTCGAGCGGCAGGTACTGCGTGGGGCCGCGCCGCGTGAGCACGTCGAGCAGGATGCGCGACTTGGTCGCCGTGCCCGCACCCAGCTCGGCGAGGGCGCGCGGGGCGGCCTCGCGCATCACGTCCGGCGCGATGCGCGTGAGCAGCGCATGCTCGGCGCGCGTGGGATAGTACTCGTCGAGGCGCGTGATGTCGTCGAAGAGTGCGGAGCCGCGCTCGTCGTAGAAATAGGTTGGCGGCAACTCCTTCTGCCCCGGACGCACCAGTCCCGCGCGCACGTCATCGAGCATGCGCGCGCGTGTGTCGCTGGGCGACGGAGCAGCCAGCGGCCGTACGCTCTCAGCCATCGCGTGCACAGCGGAAGCCGGCGAAGATCTGGCGGCGGATGGGGTAGTCCCAGTTGCGGAAGGTCGGGCGCGCGATGTCGGCGCTCGTTGCCCACGATCCGCCGCGCAGCACCTTGTACTCCGGGCCGAAGAACACTTCGGAGTATTCCGCGTAGGGGAATGGCGCGAAGCCCGGGTAGCCGGCGAAGTCACTCGAGGTCCACTCCCACAGGTCGCCCACCATGCCGTGGCAACCGATCGGCGACACGTTGCGCGGATGGGCGCCCACCTGCGCCGTCCCGAACCCCAGCTGGTCCACGTTGGCCAGCTCCCTCGTCAGCGGCTCGTCGCCCCAGGGGAATTGCTGCGCGCAGCCGAGCGCGGGATTCCACGTCGCGGCTGCTTCCCATTCCTGCTCGGTGGGCAGCCGCTTGCCGGCGAAGCGGGCGTAGGCACTCGCCTCGTGATAGCACACATGGCACACGGGACGCAGCGGATCGAGCGCCTCGCTGCGATCCATCGTGCGAACACTCCATGCCCCCAACGCCTCCTGCTCCCAGTGCTTGGGTGCACGGACGCCGCTCTCGTCGCGCCACACCCACCCCGCCTCGCTCCAGAGCTCGCGCCGGTCGTAGCCGCCGGCCTCGATGAACCGGCGGTACGCGCCGTTCGTCACCGGCGTGACGTCGATGAAGAACGGAGCCAGCGTCACCTCGTGCTCGGGGCGCTCGTTGTCGTAGCTCTCCGTGCCGTCGTCGGTCCCGATGCGCACCCGACCACCCTTGCAGCGCACCATCGCACCCTCGGCCGCCGGCATTGCGCCGGCGGGCACCGTCCACGCGCGCGGCGCGGCGTACGGCGCGCCCTGCTTCAGCTGGAGCGTCTGGAGGATGGTCTCCTGGTGCTGCCACTCGTGCTGCGCCACCATCCGCACCACGTAGCCGTCGCGCAGCAGCGGCGACGAGGGATCGAACTGTGCCGCGTCGAGTGCGGCGCTGGACGCGTCGCGTACCCGTGCGAGCTCGGCGCGCTGTGCATCGAGCGTGGGGAGCGGCAGCGCGCTGCGCGTGGCGCGCGGATGCTCGAACGGATTGTACGTGCCCGGCATCTCCGCAAAGCGGATGGGGCCGCTCGCATTCTCGAGCAGCCAGAGCTCCTCGAACGCGGCGATGTGCCCGAGGTCCCACAGGATCGGACTCATCAGCGGGTCGTGCTGGCGGGCGACGTCGCCCTGACTGAGCGGCGCGATGATCGCCAGGGTGTGCTCGCGGGCGCGGCTCAGCGCAGCGCGCGCGGCCGCGACTCGATCCGTTGCGGTGTCGGTTGGGGCAGACCGCGGCGCAGTGAAGGTCATGCAGGAGCCTGTCGGTGCGGAGGAAAGCAACGGGGGAGTTCCCCCCACTCGCAAAGCTCGCTCCGCGGGAAAGAGTTCCGACAGTGGCTGGCGGGCACACTGTCATCCTGAGCGAGCCCGCTGTCGTCCTGAGCGAGCCCACTGTCATCCTGAGCAAGCCCACTGTCATCCTGAGCAAGCCCACTGTCATCCTGAGCAAGCCCACTGTCATCCTGAGCAAGCCCACTGTCATCCTGAGCGAAGCGAAGGATCTGCCTTCGCTCGCGGGCTCAGCCGGTCAGTAGGATCGGCGCCCGTCCCGCTGGCGGCTCGCGTCGAACAGCGTGCCGTACGTCAGGATCAGGAACGGACGACTCGGCAGCACGTCGCTCCGCATCACCGGGAAGCCCACGTCCATGCGGATGCTGCTCACCGTGCCGTTCGCCGAGAGCAGGCGAAGGCGTGCACCCACCACGCTGGCGTGGAGATGGCCATCGCCCAGGTTCTCCACGTTCCAGCGATACGAGCTCGCAACGTAGCCGCCGATGTTGAGGACCGAGTTCGCGCCCACGCTCAGCAGCCGCATGTCGCGGTCGAGTGACGCGGCGACCGCCTCTCCGGCGCGCGTGTTGAAGCTCCGGAGCAGCGGCGAGGTGAGGTCCGCCAGCGGCATCAGCGACAGCGCACGCCGGTCGGGATCGACCTGCGCGAGCTGCTCCGCCGTGATGCGGAATCCCCACATGCCGCGCGCGGCGGCGGAGTAGAAGGACATCGACGTGCGGCTGATCTGGTTCCGGTCCACGCCGCGCCCCAGGTAGGCGGACGCCCACCCATCGAGCATCAGCACCTGGCCGCGCCGGGGAATCCACACGCGGCCAAGCCACCAGTCGTACTTGACGGCGGTCGTCTGCACGTCGCGTTCACGTCCCACGGCGACGATTCCTTCGCCCTCCCAGCCGAGCGGCACGTCGAGGAAGCCGCGGCCCGGCACGATCCAGCTGGCCGTGTCGAACTGCGCGGTGCGCCGCTGCAGGCCCAGGTCCACGCCGAGGAAGCTACGCAGGTGCGGCATGCCCGGCGCCGAGAGCTGCCGCATGGTCGGCGACAGGCTCGCGGCGCTGTCGAACTCCGCGCCCACCAGCACGAGCGTCGCGCCCCGCTCGCTCGCAAACACGCGCCGGCCCACCATCGTCATCGCGCTGATCGTGTGCAGCGGCTTGTCGGCGACCACCGTGTCGCCGAAGGAGATGCGCGCGAGGTTGGCCTCGACCTTCCACGCGTCGAACACGCTGTACTCGTGCAGCCGTGCCCCAACGCGCAGCGTGTGGCCGGCGGCGAGCTTGGCCACGCGCAGGTTGGCCGCGACGTTCGACCCCAACACGAAGGGGTCCGTGAGCGAGATCGCCGCGCCGCTGCCGCGCAGCGTCATCTCCCGCGTGAGCGCCACGGTGCGTCCCGTGCCGAGGAAGTTGCGGTCCTCCACGCCGACCGACAGCTGGTTCGACGACCGCAGCCGCGCCGTAGGCCGGAAGGTCCACGTGTCGCGTGTGTGGACGGTGAGGCCCACGCCGTCGATCGCGTCGCACCGACGCGCGATGATGATCGCATCCGCGAACAAGCGCTGCGCGCGCAACCGCCGCATCGTCTCGCCCACGCGCAGCGTGTCCACCGTGTCCCCCACCGCGAAGAGCAGCTGCCGCTGGAGCACGGCTTCGCGCGACACCGGATGCAGGAAGGCCGCCCATCCGGTGCCAGCGGGTAGCGACGGGGCATCGCTCTGGACGTCCAGCGAGGTGATGCGCGTCCCGCTGAGCGCGGCGAGCGACGACCGCGATTCCACCACCGCGCAATCACCGGCGCGCGCCACGGGCGCAAGCACGCACTCGGCCAGGACGGCGGCCGCGAGGAGACGAATGACGGAATGCAGCGGGGTCGGCGGTGGGGCCGTGATGACGGCGGTGGCGAATCGAGGAGGCACCCCCGCGGGGCCGCCGGACTACACCTGGAAGACTCGCCCATCACCCGTTCGAAAACAAGATGCGGAACCCGCCTCAGCGATCCCGCAGGACGATCTCCCGCGTCGTCGTCACCGGGGATGGCGCGCCCGCTGTCAGGGTGAGCGCGAGGCGATAGCGCCCCGCGTCCAGGTTCGCGAGGTCCAGGACGATGGCGTGCGGCACGATACGGTCGGCCGGAGGCGACGCGTCCGTCCACTTGATGCGGATCGGCGCATCCTCGGGCGACAGGCCGAGGCGCTGTCGCGTGCTGCGCAGCCAGCCGTGGTCCACTCGCTCGACAGTGACGGCCAGCCCGATCACGTCGACGCCCGCCTCGATGCCCGACATCTCCCAGAAGATGCCGAGTCGCGCGCCGCGCCCCACGGTGTCGCCGGGGATCGCGCGCGCGAGCGCCGAATCGAGCGACGCGGGCGGCTCGGCGCCCGGACGATAGAGCAGCAGGTCGGAGAGCACGAGGCCGGCGGGGCCGCTTGCCGCAGCGAATGCCTCGCGCGCCCGCGCCAGCGTCCGCGTGAGCGTGTCGATCACCTCGACTCCCGCCACGAGTGGCATGCCGCGCACCGAGATCGCGGCGCGCCCCGCTCGCGCCGAATCCGCGACACGGGTCACCACCGTACCGTCGACCTCCACGGCGCTGAGCGTGGCGGCCGGCTGCCGAAGGGAGTCGTCCGCCGCGGCAAATACCGCGACCACCACCGTGCTGTCGTGACGCGGAAACCGCGCGATCTGCGCCGACGCGTCCGCCACGCGGCGTACGAGCCGCGGTGCGACGCGCGCCTGGCCCGCCGGCGCGCGCGGGTGCCACGCATCCGCATGAAGCGGCGCGATGGAGTCCATCCGCTCTGGTGCGAAGTCGAAGCTCGGCGACGGGTCGTAGCCGACGACGCTCACCTCGCTGCCCATCGCCGTCGCGGGCGCCACCTGCGTCCACGCCACGGGCCATCCATATCGCAGTACCAGCTCGGCCGCGTCCCAGCCCCAGCGCACCAGGTGCGGCGTGGTTGCGTGCTCACCCATGCGCACGAGCACGCGTCGCACGTTGAACTCGTTCCGCCATTCGTTGGCGGCGGCGGCGAGGCGTGGACGGCTGAGCATCCAGTATCGGCGCTCGAGCGGCTGGCGTGCGTCGCAGGGCGTCCGCTCATACTGCTTCCGCACATCGTCTGGAAGCAGCGGCGCGATACTGCGCCACGCGCACGCGCTGTCAGGCGCCATCGCGTCGAGCGCGCTCGCGAACGCGGTCTCGGCCGCGAGCGCGTTGCCGCTCGCATGTGCCGCATAGCCGCGCAGGGCGCTGCACCACCACGCGGTGGCCGCGCACGCCGCCGCCACGCTATCCGCGCCCGCGAAGTCGCGGCCGTCCACGCGATAGTGGACGCGCATGCCCGCCAGCCAGTCGTCGCCCGGATACCGGGCAGCCAGCTGGTCGAGCGACGCGAGGAGCTCCCTGCGCCGCCGTCCGATCTGCTCCGCCTCCGGTGGAAGCACCGGGGGACGCTCGTCGTACCACCAGCAGAAGCGCCCGAGACGCACATCGCAGCGCCCGCTGCCGCTCGGCGCATCCCGCGGCAGCAGTGCACGGCGCCCGCGCTCGAACGCCGCCTGCGCGCCGCGCGCCCGGTCGAGGTCGCGGGTCGAGTCGGCCTGCGTGCCGGCGCCGCCCTGTGGCGGCGCGATCATGGTGACGTGCAGCTGCGCGGCGAGCAGGAGCAACGCGCGATGCACTGGTTCGTCCTCCGGCTAGCGGAAGAAGTAGAGCAGGGCGCCGAGCTCGAGGCTCGCCGCGACGATGCCGAAGATGATGGCCGCCCGGAGGTCGCGGCGCGTCTGTCGATAATTTTCGTCCGTCATGGCCATGGCCGGCGCGTGGGTTCGGCTGTAGCCTAGCGCCGCGATCGCGCGGCGTCGAGCTTCCGCCAGCGCCCCACCGGCCTGCACGCATCACGCCGTACATTCCAGGGCATGCACCTCAGTCTGCAACGAAAGGTCGGCTTCGGATTCACCCTCGCGCTGCTCGTGCTCGTCGCCATCGGGGCCGCCGCGTACCGCGGGGTGCAACAGATGCAGCAGGCGCGCACTGAGGAGCATCACTCGTCGGCCCTCCTGTCCGCGCTGTCCGCCGTCGCCGAGACGGTGACGCAGGCCGAGAGCGGACAGCGCGGCTATCTCCTGCTCGACGATGCGCGCTATCTCGCCACGTACCGGCGCGCGCTCCTCGCGATGCCGACCATCAAGGCGCGGCTGCAGAATGCGGCATCCGCCGATGACTCGCGTCGCGTCGCACGCATCGACGTCCTGGTCGACGCGAAGCGGGACGAGCTGGCGCAGACGATCGCGCTCTGGAACGGCGGCAGGCACGCGGACGCGCTTTCGATCGTGCGCACCGCTCGCGGCAAGGCGCTCATGGACTCCATCCGCGCGGACGTCGGCGCGCTGCGCGAGACGGAGCTGGGCCGGTTGGAGGAACGCCAGGAGATCGCCGCCCTCGAGCTGGATCGCGTGGGGCTGGTGATCACGCTGGGCATGTTCGTCACGCTCGCGGTGGCGGCGTTCGCCACGGCCGTGGTGGCGCGCGACGAACGCTCCCGCGCACGCACGGCGGCGTCGCTCGAGCGCGCACGTGACGAAGCCGAAGCGGCGAGCCGCGCCAAGAGCGACTTCCTGGCGCGCATGAGCCACGAGCTGCGCACCCCGCTCAACTCCATCATCGGGTTCTCGCGCGTGCTCACGCGCAACCGGCGCGGCGTGCTCGAGGAGGGCGAGCTGTCGTACCTCGCGCGCATCGAGTCCAACGGCGTGCAGCTCCTCACCATCATCAACGACATCCTCGACCTCGCCAAGGTGGAATCCGGTCGCATGGAAGTGATGCTCGCGCCAGTGGACGTGCCGCTGCTGCTCCGCGAGACGGCGGATTCGTTCGCCGGCACGCTGGTGGGCGGCGAGGTGACGCTCTCGCTCGAACTCCCCGACGCCATCGAGCCCCTCCGCACCGACGTGGACAAGCTCCGCCAGGTCGTGACGAACCTCGTGGGCAACGCCATCAAGTTCACGGAGCGCGGTCAGGTGCTCGTGCGGCTGGTGGCCGATGGCGGCGGCACCCGCGCCTGGCGGCTCGATGTCATCGACGAGGGCACCGGCGTGCCGCCGTCCCGCCAGGCGGCGATCTTCGGCGCGTTCGAGCAGGCCGAGAACTCCATCTCGCGACGCTTCGGCGGCACGGGCCTCGGCCTGGCCATCTCGAAGTCCATCTGCGAACGGCTGGGGTTCGGCCTCACCGTCGTGAGCAACGACGGCATGGGCTCCACGTTCAGCATCCTCTTCGACTCGGGCGCACGGCCCCCGCTGCGCCACGAGCGCCCCTCCGGCTCCATTCGCATCGCCGACGAGTTCGCGTACGGCGCGGAGCGTGCGGACGCGGAGCCCGACGCGGCGCCGGCGACACCCGTGCCCTGGAACACCCGGCTGTCCGGGCGCTAGCCACGGCCGCGAGGCGGTGCCAGATCCTTCCCTTCGGCTGCGCTCAGGGCAGGCGCTTCGCTCAGGATGACAGAGTCGCGATAGCCACTCCTGCAAGGGACGGTGCTGCGCGGTCGGCCAGGTGCCGACACTGTTAGCTTGCACCGGGCAGCTCCCTCACTCCACACGTCGGGTCAGGATGCATTGGTTGGCGAAGGCCGCACAGCGCGTGAAGCTTCCCGGTGCCACGGCAATCATCGTCGCGAACGGGACGCCGGTGGCGCGCGTGTGGGAACAGGTCGCCCGCGAAGTGCGCCTGCCCGAGGCGACCCTCGCCGAGCGCGTCGCCCCGTCCATGCGGCTGCCCGTGGCCGACTTCGACCGCGCCGACGCCAGGGCCGCCCGGCTCGTCCCCGAGGCCCTCGCGCGCAAGTACCACGTCTTAGCGCTGCGCGAGACCGACAAGGAGCTGGTCGTCGCCACGAGCGACCCCAACGACTACGAGGCCGAGCGCGATCTCGGCTTCGCCAGCGGACGACGCATCACGTTCGAGCTCGCGGCGCCGGGGGCCATCGCCGATCGGCTCAACACCGGCTACTCCGCTGACGGCGTCGTCGAGAGCCTGCTGCTGGCGGCAGACTCCACGCTCACCGATGCGGTGCGCGTCATCGAGGACATGGAGCCGGAAAGCGTCGCGCAGGCCGACATCGAGTCGGCCCCGCTCGTGAAGCTGGCGAACCTCATCCTGAGCGAGGCGGTCGTGCAGCGCGCGAGCGACATCCACATCGAGCCCGGTGGCTCGAAGGGCGGCGTCGTCCGCTTCCGCATCGACGGCGTGATGCGCCAGCACATGGCGTTGCCCGTCGGCGCCGTGAACCGCATCGTCTCCCGCATCAAGGTGCTGGGCAAGCTCGACATCGCGGACCGCATGCGCCCGCAGGACGGTCGCGCACGCATCCAGGTGCTGAACAAGTCGTACGACCTCCGCATCTCCACCGTCCCCACGCGCGAGGCCGAGAAGGCGGTGATCCGCATCCTCAGGCCGGACATGGCGAAGACCCTCGCCGACGTGGGCCTCCAGCCGTACGAGCTCCAGCGCATCCGTCAGCTCATCGGCCAGCGCGACGGCATCGTCGTCGTCACCGGCCCCACGGGCTCGGGCAAGACCACCACGCTGTACGCCGCGCTCTCGGACGTCGCGACGAGCGAGGTGAACGTGATGACGGTAGAAGACCCCATCGAGTACGAGTTACCGGGCGTCACGCAGATCCAGGTGGAGACCAGGCGCGACGTCACCTTCGCGTCTGCGCTCCGCTCCATCCTCCGGCAGGACCCCGACGTGATCTTCGTCGGCGAGATCCGCGACACGGAGACGGCGCAAGTGGCCGCGCAGGCGGCGGCAACCGGCCATCTCGTGCTGGCGACGCTGCACACCAACGACGCCATGAGCGCGGTGTCCCGCCTGAGCGACCTCGGGCTCGACCGTGCGACAATCGCCTCCGTGCTCCGCGGCGCCGTCGCGCAGCGGCTCGTGCGGCGTCTGTGCGCGGACTGCGCGGAGCCCATCACCGGCGCGCTGCGTGAGGACGAGGAGCGGCTGGCCGCGCAGTTCGGCGCGCGCCCCACCGCGCGCGCCGTCGGCTGCGCCCGCTGCAACCAGACCGGCTATCGGGGGCGCATCCCCATCGTCGAGGTGGCGTCGCTCACTCCCTCGATGGGCGAGCAGATATCGGCTGGCGCCACCGCGGTGCCGCTCCAGCGCCTGGCCATCGCGCAGGGCATGCGGCCGCTCCGCGAGGTCGCGCTCGACCACGTGCGCAACGGCGAGACGACGCTCGAGGAAATCGAGCGCGTCCTCGGCGAGACGGCGACGGACGGTCCCGCCGCGCCGGCACAGCCGCCGTGCATCGTCTTCGCCGACGACGACGCCGTCCTGCGCCATCTCGCCACCTCGATCCTCGAGTCCGCCGGCTACCGCGTTCGTCAGGCGCGCGACGGCACGGAGGCCCTCGCGATCATCGAGAGCGGAGAGGACGTCGCGCTCGTCGTGAGCGACCTCCACATGCCCGGCATGGACGGCGACGAGCTCGTCGCGCGCCTGCGCCGGGGCCCTGAAACGGCCATGCTGCCGGTCATCATCCTCACCGGGTCGGGCGAGCAGGATACCGAGGTCCAGTTGATGGACGCCGGTGCGGACGATTATATCCGCAAGCCCATCGACCCACCCAGGTTTCTCTCACGAGTGAAGGCGGCCTTGCGACGTGCTGGCGTGTCATGACCGGATCACCCCAAGCCGCGGCGGACGACGGATTGCCCGCTACCGATGACGCATCGTTCGACCGGCTGCGCCGCTTCGGCGGCGGCAAGCTCCTCTCCGAGATGATCACCCTCTTCCTCGCGGCCGTGCCCGAGCGCCTCGGCGCCGCCCGCAACGGCCTCGCGTCGGGCGACGTGGCCGCGATCGAGATGGCGCTGCACGCCCTCAAGTCGAGTTCCGCGCAGCTCGGGGCCATGCGCATGCAGCGCCTCAGCGAGCGCGGCGAACTGCAGGCCCGCACCGGCTCGCTCGACGGGATCGCCCCGATCATACACGACCTCGAAGCCGAATTCCCCCGCATCCAGCAATGGCTGGAGCGCGCACGCACCGTGGAGGTTCCATGAATACCGTTGCCGTCGTCGAGGACAACGCCGACAACCGGCTGCTGCTCCAGGCCATCCTCGACGGCCTGTACGACGTGGTCGAATACGAGAACGGCGTGGACGCGCTCGCCGGCCTCTCGGCCGCACTGCCGGACCTCGTGCTGCTGGACATCTCGCTGCCCGGCATGGACGGCAACGAGATCCTCGCGCGCATCCGCGCCGACGAGCACCTGCGTCGGCTGCCGGTCATCGCGCTCACCGCGCATGCCATGGCCGGCGATCGCGAGAAGTACCTCGCCGCCGGTTTCAACGACTACATCACCAAGCCCATCGTGGATGAGACACTGCTCCTCAGCGCGATGGAGAAGTGGATCGCCGCCGGCCGGGACGGCACGCTCTGACCGTGGATCCGGCACCGGGCCGCGGGGTAGGGAAGAGGGAGTGACGGGGTAACACCTTCTGTCGTCCCCGACATGAGCGCCGGCCTGCGTCCGGCGCTCTTTCCCTTCCCGCCGAAGTCACGCACCGCCCCATGCCCAAGCTCTCGCCTACCGTGCAGCGCCTCATCCTGGCGTTCACGACTGGATTGTTCCTGGCCTGCGCCGCCAACGTCAGCGGCCAGAATGGCGGCCTCGCGTCCGTCATCGCCGCGGAAGCCTCACACTAATCCTTGTCATCCTGAGCGCCGCCTTGTCATCCTGAGCGCCGCCTTGTCATCCTGAGCGCAGCGAAGGATCTGCTTGTGCGTGTCATCCTGAGCGCAGCGAAGGATCTGCTTCTCCCGCAGTGTTCACCCCTCCCGCAGCGCCGCCATCGGGGTCTCGCGGAACACCTCGCGCCCCGTCAGCATCCCGATCGACACCGCCAGGCTGATCATCAGCAGCGCCACGAGCGAGGCCGGCAGCATGGCCGGCACGAAGGGCTGCTTGAAGACGAAGTGCATCAGTCCCCACGCGCCCGCGACGCTCAGCACCACCCCCGCCGCGCTGCCCAGTGCGCCCAGCAACAGGTACTCGGCGAGCATCACCCGGCCCACCTGACGCCGCGTCGCGCCGAGCACCTTCAGGAGCACCCCTTCGCGCAGCCGTTCGCGACGTGTGGCGCTCACGGCGCTGAACAGCACCGGAATGCCCAGCGCCAGGCTCAGGCCGGCCATGAAGCGGATGGCGGTGGTGACCTTGTCCAGCACCCGCCCGATGGTCTGCTGCACGAGGGTGAGGTCGAGACTGGCCACGTTGGGAAAGCGCATGATGACGTCGCGCTGCAGCCTCGCCACGGCGCCCTCCCCGCGCACGTCGGCCAGGATGACGTACTGCTTCGGCGCCTTCGCGAGCGCACGACTCTCGAACACGGCGAAGAAGTTGGGCTCGAACCGCGTCCAGTTCACGGCGCGCAGGCTCGTCACCTTCGTCTGCACGCGCACGCCCTGCACGTCCCAGGTGATGGTGTCGTGAATGCCCACGCGCAGCGACTTCGCGATATCGGCGTCGAGCGACACCTCCGGCAGGCCGTCCGTGCGACTGCCGCCAGTCGGAAAGCGCCCTTCCGTGACCTTCTCGGACGGCATGAGCGAGTCGCGGAAGGTGGAGCGGAACTCGCGGCGCAGCACCCAGCGCTCGCGTCCCCCGCCCGCGCCGCCGCGGCCACGTTCGCTGCGCGGCGCTGCACCGGTGTCCGCCTCCGCATCCTGTGGCTTCAGCAGAGCGTCGCCCACGAGCGAGTTGATCGCGACGATCTTCATCGGGACAATCGGCGTCCGCTGCGCGATCCCGAACCCCTTGGCTCGGATCATCGAGTCGAGCGGCGCGCCCTGGTCGTCCTGCACGTCGAAGAACAGCACGTTCGCCTTGGACGCGTCGAGCTTCACCGCCACGGTGCGCAGGAGGTTGTCCTGCACCTGGTACACGGTGCTCATGAGGAACACGCCGAATCCGAGCGCGAGCACTACGGCGCGCGTCTGGTTGCCCGGCCGGTAGAGGCTCGCCACGCCCTGGCGCAGCACGAACGGCCACGACGGACGCACCATCATCCGCGCACTCGCGCTCAGCAGCGCCGCGGCGCCGTATAGCAGCGCCACCGCACCGGCGATCGCCGTCGCGAAGCCGAGCCCCTGCATCGGTGTCTCCGCGCGCGCGATGCCGAGCGTCGCAATGCTGAGCACGATGACGACCCCCACGAGCACGCGCAGCGGATCGAACGCGGCGCCGCGCAGCGCGGCCGCATCGGACTCGCGCCGCAGCGTCTGCAGTGGACTCACGTTGCGGAGTGCGATGAGCGGCTTGAGCGCGAACACCAGCGCCACCCACACGCCCACCAGCAGTCCGGTGAGCAGCGCCCGCGGCTCGAGCGTGACGGCGACGTCCACGGGGAGGAAGTCCTTGAGCACGTAGGGCAGCCCGAGCTGTAGCCCGATCCCCAGCACCGCGCCGAACGCCGCGCCAAGGAGGCCCATCACCACCGCCTGGAGCAGGTAGATCGTGAGCACCTGTCCGCTGGTCGCGCCCAGGCAGCGCAGGATGGCCACCGTGTCGATCTTCCGCATGACGAACGCGTTCACGCCACTCGCCACGCCGATGCCGCCGAGCAGCAGCGCCACGAGCCCGATCACGCTGAGGAAGTCGCGCAGCTGGTCGATGGCCTGCGTGAGGTTGAACTCCGTCTCGGCGGCGGTGCGATAGCGCACCTGCTCCTTCTCGAGTGTGGTCTTGAAGCGGAAGATGAACTGCGCCGGCGTCAGCGCCGTCGTGAGCTTGAGCAGCGTCTTGCGGTCCGACCGGCTGCCGAAGTTGAGCAGCGATGTCTCGCCGAGGTAGCGCGCGGGGATGTACACGCGCGGGCCGATGGTCGTGCTCACGCCCACGTCGCCGGGCACGCTCACGAGTGTGCCCGCGATCACGAAGCGCGCGAACCCCAGCGCGAGCGTGTCGCCCACCTGCGCATTGAGCGCGATGAGCAGCGACGGGTCGACGAGCGCGTTGCGGCCCTGCTGCATCTGCGCCCACGCACCGGCGGGCTGCGTGATGATCTCGCCGTAGAACGGATAGCCCGGCGTCACCGCCTGGATCTGCGCGAGCCGCGTGAGTCCACTGCGCGGCACGAGCGCCATCGAGGCGAAGCTCGTCACGTCCGTGACCCCCACGCCCTCGTGGCGCAGTGAGTCGAGCACGGCGAGCACGGGCTTCGTGTACGCCGTGCGCGACGACAGCGCGAGATCGCCGCCGAGCAACGAGCGCGCCTGCTCGCGCACGGAGCGCTGGGTGTTGCTGGCAAACGAATCGATCGCCACGAGCGCGCCCACGCCGAGCGAGATCGACGACATGTACAGCAGGAGCCGCCGCCGCGCCGTGCGGCTCTCGCGCCAGGCGAGCGCGAACAGCTGCGCGCGTTTCATCATGGCGCGGCGACCGTCGGCGTGCCGGCCTCCACGCGCGTGTCGCTGACGACGACGCCGTCCGCGAGGCGGATGATCCGCTGCGCGCGGTGCGCCAGCACCAGGTCGTGCGTCACGAGGATGATCGTCGTGCCCGATTCGCGGTTGAGCTCCTCCAGCAGTTCCACGATGTGCGCGCCCGTGTCGCTGTCGAGATTGCCGGTGGGCTCGTCGGCGAACAGGAGGCGGGGTGAGTTGCTGAAGGCGCGCGCGATGGCGACGCGCTGCTGCTCGCCGCCGGAGAGCTGGTTGGGAAAGTGATGCGCTCGGTCGCCGAGTCCCACGCGGCCGAGCAGCTCGCGCGCCCGGGCCGGAGCGCCGTCGTCACCGCGGAGCTCCAGCGGCACCTGCACATTCTCCAGCGCGGTGAGCGTGGGGATGAGCTGGAAGCTCTGGAACACGAAGCCCACCTTCTCGCCGCGCAGCTGGGCCCGTCGATCCTCGTTCAGCGTCGAGAGGTCGGCGCCGTCGAGCAGCACCGTGCCGCGCGTGGCGACGTCGAGTCCGGCGAGGAGGCCGAGCAGTGTAGTTTTCCCACTGCCCGACGGCCCGACGATCGCGACGAACGCGCCGTCGGGAACGGTGAAGGTCACATCGCGTAGAACGGAGAGGCGGTGATCGCCGCTCCGGTATTCCTTCGTCAACTGGCGAGCTTCGAGCATGGAATCGATTCGGGAGACGGTAGCGTGCGTGGCGGTGTGCGCGGTGCTGATCGGGTGCAGCGGCGACAGCAGGGCCGCTGTGGATACGGGTGCGGCGCGGGCGCCGCTGGCCGCCAACACCACGACGAAGACACCGGCTGTACCTGTCGGTTCCCCGGTGGCGCGTCGGACCGTGCTGTTTCTCGGCACGTCGCTCACCGCCGGACTCGGGCTCGATCCGGACAGCGCGTACCCGCAGCAGATCCAGCAGAAGATCGATGGCCGCGGGCTTCCGTACCAGACGGTGAATGCGGGGGTCAGCGGTGAGACGTCGGCCGGCCTCCTGCGCCGCCTCGATTGGGTGCTCCAGGCTCCCGCGGCGGTGATCGTCGTGGAAACCGGGGCGAACGATGGATTGCGGGG
Source organism: Gemmatimonadales bacterium (assembly GCA_038236775.1). Taxonomy (GTDB): domain Bacteria; phylum Gemmatimonadota; class Gemmatimonadetes; order Gemmatimonadales; family Gemmatimonadaceae; genus AG11. The sequence continues at coordinate 93,243 of JBBRZK010000002.1, read as the reverse complement.
CCAGTCGGTGTCGGCCACGCGGACGACGATCGGGCAGGTGCTCACGCGGATTGCGCGGGAGCGTCCCGAGGCGCGCGTGGTGCTCGTGCAGATGGAAGCGCCCACGAACCTCGGTATGGAGTATACGCGGGCGTTCCACGCGATGTTTCCTGCGCTGGCGAAGGAGCATGGCGTGGTGCTGATGCCGTTCCTCCTCGACGGCGTGGCCGGCCTGCCGGCACTGAATCAGGGCGACGGCGTGCATCCCAACCTGGCGGGTGAGCGGATCGTGGTGGCGAACGTGTGGCGCACCCTGGACCCGCTCCTCGCGCCGTAGCGGGGCGGCCCCATTGCCTGAATCACGCAGGCGGGGCTAAATTCCAAGGCTGTCCCACGTTACGATCATTTCGGCATAGGTCATCCATGGCAGTTCCCGCCACGCAAATCCGCCGCGGCATGGTCATCGTCTTCGAAGGCGAGCCGGTCCGCGTCATCGAGTTCCGCCACCACACGCCGGGCAACCTGCGCGCGATGGTGCAGGCCAAGCTGAAGAGCCTGCGCACGGGCAACAGCTTCGACCATCGCTTTCGTGCCGCCGACTCCATCGAGCCGGCGTTCATGGAGACGCACGAGCTGGAGTACATGTACGATGCCGGCGGCACGTACCACTTCATGAACTCGACGAACTACGACCAGATCGAGATGGACGAGGAGGCCCTCGGCGACAATGCGCCGTGGATGCAGCCCGGCATGAAGATCCAGGCGGAGTTCTACGACGGGAAGCCGATCGGCGTGCGGCTGCCGAACTCCATGACGCTCACGATCGTCGAGACCAATCCGGTCATGAAGACGGCCACGAAGACCGCGTCGAGCAAGCCGGCCAGGCTCGAGAACGGCGTGACGGTGAACGTGCCCGAGTTCGTCGCCACGGGCGACAAGATCCGCGTCAATCCGGGCACGGGCGAGTACATCGAGCGCGCCAAGTAGCCGCACCGCGCGCCGCAGGGCGCGCAGGCAGTTGATATGCGGTGCTCGGCTGGTTACAATCAAAGCTCTCTGCGCATTTGTCACGCAGGGCCCCGCGCACGTACGCGGGACATGGTGGCTGTAGCTCAATTGGTTAGAGCACCGGTCTGTGGCACCGGGGGTTGCGGGTTCAATTCCCGTCAGCCACCCCTGAATCAGCGGAGGGCAGGGCGTCCGGTGCCACGCCGGACGCGATGCCCGACGGTTTAGGTCCGTAGCTCAATTGGTAGAGCACCGGTCTCCAAAACCGGCGGTTGTGGGTTCGAGTCCCCCCGGGCCTGTTGCAGCAAGCCGGACGGTTCGCCGTCTGGTGGAGCAGGGAAGTGCAGGACGGCGGGTGGTGGACAGCGATGTCCGCCTCCGGCCCAGCAGATGAGGAAAGTCCTGTCCGGCTGTCGTGCGATGCGACCGTCAGACTGCAGTGCGGCGGTATCGTCTAGGGGACTAGGACACGGCCCTCTCAAGGCTGGAACACGGGTTCGAATCCCGTTACCGCTATCAGGAATGCAGGGGCCCGTTCGTCTATCGGTTCAGGACGGCACCCTTTCACGGTGCAGAGACGGGTTCGACTCCCGTACGGGCTATGGACGCGTCTGCACGCCGGACGCTCGGAAGGGACGGGACCGCAGGGAAAGTCAGGGCCGCGGTGACACGCGGTGCAGGAGATCGGATTCGGTGGCGGCACCATGCGCCACGCGAGCCCCGATTGTGTGAGGGGCCGTAGCTCAGTTTGGTTAGAGCACTCGACTGTCACTCGAGAGGTCGCGGGTTCGAACCCCGTCGGCCCCGTTGGAATACGCAGTGAGTTGGATTGGATGCACAGCGCCCTGGTGGTGAAACTGGTAGACACGCAGTCTTGAGGAGGCTGTGCCGAAAGGCGTCGCGGTTCGAGTCCGCGTCAGGGCATGTTCGTCACGCACGTTGCCACAGTAGCTCAGGGGTAGAGCACTCGATTCGTAATCGAGCGGTCGTGAGTTCAATTCTCACCTGTGGCTCTACGAGCACGACCACCATCAGGGCGTCCTCACGGACGCCCTTTTTGGTGCCTTCCCACCACGTCGACACCGTTGTCGCATTCTGCGACACCACTTTCGGTCTTGCGACCTTTTGCCATACCCGTATCTTGACGAGCGCACGACGGACCACCGCGTCCCGGTGCCACCGTCGAACGTTGCATGCGACCATGGCAGCCTGCTGCCGTTGCCCGGGCCCATCACGAGATGAGTAGTACCCCACCCGCTCGTCACTCGGACAGCAGGTCGCGCACCGTCATTCGCCGGTTCGCGCTGGGCATGGCGGCCGTGTTCGCCGTCCTCGTGCTGCTCGTCAGCTGCGTGAATGAGCCCACCGCGCCACGCGACGGCGCGCGCTACGCGAGCGGCCTCCGCTTCAATGCCATCTTCCCGGCCCTGCTGCAGATGAGCGGCGCCGCGGACCTCGTTCCCTTCGATCGCGTCCACGTCCTGCTGCACCACTCGGACGGCACCGTCGCCCTGGACACCACGATCGTGTTCCCGGCCGACAAGGACACCGTCGCGCTCGACCTCACCGTGCGGCTCCTCCCGGGCACGCCCGTCACGGGCGAGATCATGACGCTGGACCTCGCCTACCTGAACGCCGCCGGCCAGGTGGTGTTCCGCGGCGGGCCGGTGTCCATCACGGCAATCCCCACGCTTCCGGGGCAGTCGCCCGCGCCGCCCGTCACCATCCCCGTCGTGTACGTCGGCGCGGGTGCCAACGCGGCCTTCGTCCGCATTGCGCCACGCACGCTCTCGGTCGCGGCGGGGGCGCCCTTCACGTTCACCGCCAGCGCCCTCGATTCCTCCGGCACACCCATCGCCGGTACGCCCATCTACTGGACGTCGCTCGACCCCACGCGCGCGACGATCACTTCGCCCGCGCTGGGCGTCGGCACCGCGCTCGCCACGCGCGGCACCGCGCGCATCGTCGCGGCACTCATCAACGGCAAGGCGGACACGGTCGTACTCTCGGTGCAGGCCGTGGCCGCGGCCATCGCCGCCCTCTCCGGCAGCGGGCAGACGGGCATCGTCGGGAAGCCGCTGCCCACCGTGCTCCCACAGCCGCTCATCGTGAAGGTCACCGCGGCCGACGGACTGCCCGTGGCCGGCACGGTCGTGACCTTCGCCGTGGCATCGGGAGGCGGGTCCGTGTCGGCCGCCACCGCGACCACTGACACCCTCGGCCTCGCGCAGACCACCTGGACCCTCGGCGGCACGGTCGGCTCGCAGACGGTGACCGCCACCGCTGGATCACTGGCCGGCTCGCCGGTGACCTTCTCCGCCACCGCCACGGCGGTGCAGGCGACGACGCTCGCCTTCACCTCGGTGCCCGCCGCCGGCGCCAACATCACGGCCGGTGCCGCGACGTCGGTGACCGTCACGGCCCGCGACGTGGACGGGAGTCCCGTTGCCGCATTCACGGGCAGCGTGACGATCTCGCTCGGCACCAACCCCACGGGCGCGACGCTCAGCGGCACGTTGACTGTTGCTGCCGTCGCGGGCGTGGCCACCTTCCCGGACCTCTCCATTACCACGCCGGGCACGGGCTACGTGCTCGCGGCGGCGTCCACCGGCCTCACCGGTGCAGTGAGCCCGGCGTTCAACGTCGTATCGAACGGCGGCGTGTACCAGACCGTCGTCACGCCGAACCCGGATACGCTCACCGCCATCGGCCTCACGCAGCAGCTCACCGCGCAGGGCTTCGACCCGAACCGCGGCAATGTCGCCGGCTCGTGGACGTGGGTGAGCCGGTCCCCGGCGATCGCGACGGTCACCGCTACGGGGCTCGTGACCTCGGTGACGAACGGCTCGACCTATGTAGTGGCCACTGAAGCAGGCGGCTCGCGCGATTCGTCGCTCACCGTGGTGCAGCAGCGCGTCGCCAGCGTCAACGTCACTCCCGGCAGCCGGTCGCTCTATCCGGGCGGCCTGTTCACGTTCACTGCCCAGGCGGTGGACGGCAACGGCGTCGCCATGGCCACGCAGCCCACCGTCACGTGGACGTCGAGCGCGCCGTCGGTCGCTTCCATCAACGCGTCCACGGGGCAGCTCACCGCGCTCACGATCGGCAGCGCGCAGGTCCGCGCGACCGCCGGCACCACGGTGGGCGTGTCGAGCCTCTCCGTGCTCACGCCCATCACGCGCATCGACGTCTCGTACGATTCGGCGTTGGCGCCCGCGCCCGACGTGTTCACGCTGCCCGCGCTCGGCAGCGGCCGCGCGTACCGCGCCGTCGCGCACGACACGATCGGCAACGTGATGACGGGCGTGACGTTCAGCTGGAACTCGACGAACAGCTCCGTCGCGCTCATCGACACGGCGCAGGCCACGCGCGCGCACGCCCTCGCCACCGCGAACGGTGTCACCGCCATCCAGGCCTCGGCGCAGGGCGTCACCGGCGCCGCGTCGCTCACCGTGTCGCAGGTCCTCACCGCGATCGACCTGCAGCCGCCCACGGCGATCGTCGCGATCACCGGCAGCACGTCGCTCGTGGCGCGCGGCAAGGACGCCAACGGCCGCTTCATCTCCGGCGGGTCGTTCACCTTCACGTCGTCGGCGCCGTCGGTGGCGACGGTCAATCCCTCGTCGGGTGTCGTCACCGGCGTCGCCAACGGCACCACGAACATCGTGGCGCAGATCGGCGGCATCACGTCGAACACGATCTCGATCACGGTCAACAACAGCGGGCCGGCCGTCATCTCCTTCGGGCGCGACACGCTCGGCATCGGTCGCGGCTCGTCGCTCTCGGTGCCCATCCTGCTGAGCAAGCCGAGCGCGTCGGCCGTCACGGTGAACCTGGCTGTCGCGGACACGTTCGCGTTCTGGAGCGCGGCGTCGGTCACCATCCCGGCGAACGCGACATCGGCGAACGCCACGCTCAACGGCCATAACGCGGGCACCACGCGCATCACGGCCATCGACCCCACGGGCGCCTACCTGGGCGACACAGCCGTGCTGAACGTGCAGGCCACCTTGCGGCTGGCGTCGGGCGGCTACTCGGTGAACGCGGCGGACCAGGTCGCGACGCAGGTGCTCCTGAGCGATCCGTCGCCGCCGGGCGGCACGTACGTGCCCTTCTCGTACGGCACGGCGGGCATCGCGTCCGTATCCCCGGATCCCGCGTTCATCCCGGAGGGTCAGCTCGCGGCGAACCTGGTGATCTCAGGACTCACGGCCGGCTCGACGACGGTGACGCCCGTGGCGTCCGGCGTGGCGGGCACCGCCTCGACGGTCACGGTGTCAGCGGCGAACCTGAACATGCCGTACGCCAGCATCGTGCTCGGCTCCGGGCAGTTCGACCCGAACCAGTACGTGCAGGTCCCGAACTACATGAACACCCCGCTGGCCATCACGCTCCGGAGCAGCGATACGACGGTCGCGGTCGCGCCGCCCTCGGTGACCATCGGGACGGGCGCGTACTACACGTACTTCAACGTCACGGCGCGCGCGCGCGGCACGGCGAGCATCTTCGCGACGGCGAATGGCTGGCGCCCGGATACGCTCGTCGTCATCAGCACGACGCCGAGGCTCACGATCTCCGGCGGCGCGACGCTGAACGTGACGTCGCCGGTGCAGAGCACGTACGCCTACACCACCGACTCGCTGCGCAGCGCGCATGCGCGGTTCAACTCGCTCGCCATCGCGGTGAGCTCGAGTGACACCACGGTGCTGAAGGTCGTGGACACGCTCGTCACGGTGGCTGCAGGCCAGTACTACACCAGCAACATCCGCTTCGCGCCCGGTGGCAAGGGCGGCACCGCCTACCTGAAGGTGTCGGCCAGCGGGCACGTGTCCGACTCGACGCTGTACACGGTCGTGGGACCGGCGCTGTCGCTCAGCTGGACGTCCAGCACGCTCGGTCAAGGTCAGGAGGAGCCGAACGCCTACGTCCAGATCCCGAACGCCATCTCGACGCCGCTGACGGTCACCGTCACGTCGTCGGACTCGACGATCGTCGCGCCGCCGCAGACGGTCGTGATCCCGGCGGGCTCGTACTACCAATACTTCACCATGCGAGGGAAGGCACCAGGCACCGCGACGATCATCGCGAGCACCGCCGGCTATGCGCCGGATACGGCCACGACGAAAGTCACGACCCCGCGTGTCCGCCTCAGTGGCGGCAACACGATTCCCGCCTATTCCACGTCGAGCATCTACGCGTATACCGCTGACTCGGTGCAGACGTACCACAACCGGACCGCCGATCTGGCGGTGCGCTTCCGCTCGTCGGACACGACGATCCTGAAGGTCGATTCGCTGGAGACCATTGCGGCGGGCACGTACTACACGTCGGTCCCCGCGACAGTGACGGCGGTGAACCCGGGCACGGTGTGGCTCTACGCCACCGCGCCTGGACACTTCGCCGACAGCGTGCAGTGGACCGTGCAACCGGCCAAGCTGAACCTGAGCTTCACCACGTACGTGATCGGCGCGCGGCAAACGTCGCAGGCGACGGACTTCAACGTGCAGATTCCCGGACCGCGCTCGACCGCGGTGGCCATCACGCTCACGCAGAAGCAGCCGAGCCGGGTGCAGCTCGCGTCCACCACGGTCACGATTCCCGCCAACCAGTACTACCAGTACTTCGGGTTGGCGGGCCTGGCCACAGGAACGGACACGATCATCGCCACCGCGCCCGGCTACCTGCCGGATACCGGCTTCGTCCGCGTCTCCACGCCGCGCCTGAATACGGGCGGCCTTGGCAGTACCTACTCGACCACGGCGCCACCGCAGACACTCACCGTGTATGCGGCGGACTCGATCAACCAGGCGCACTATGTGCTCGACACCATCACGGTGCACGCGGTCTCGAGCAACGATGCGGTGATGACGCCGGACTCCGCGTACTTCCACATCCCGAAGGGTGTGTACTACGCGCAGCCGAAGGTCATCTTCACCGGTGTCGGGTCGGCGTCCATCACCTACTCCGATTCCGCGGGCTCCGGATATCTCCCGGTGACGACGAACACCGTCACGCTCACGGGACCCGCGCTCTCCATCGCGGGCGGCAACGGCATGCTCGGCATGCGGCAGCAGACGTCGCCCAACCAGTACTACGTCTACACGCCGAACCCGGTGGGAACGCCGCTGACGGTGAATCTCGTGAGCACGAGCACGCGCGTGGTGTCGGTACCGGCGACCGTGACCATCCCGGCGAACTCGTACTACGGCTACTTCACGGTCACCGCGCTGGACACGATCGGCACCATCCAGGTGCAGGCGTCGGCGTCGGGCTACAGCCCGACATCGGTGAACATGCAGGTCACGAAGCCGAAGTTCGTCATCAGCGGCGGGCCCACGCTGAACCAGACATCGGCGCCCTACGGCTTCTACGTCTATGCTGCCGATGCGCAGGGCACCTCGCACCTCACGGCGGAGAACGTGATCGTCACGCTCACGTCCTCGGCGCCCGGTGTCGTGAGTATCGACTCCGCCACCGTGACGATTCCTGCCGGCCAGTACTACTCGTCTGCCGCGAAGTGGATCCCGGGCTCCGTCGGCACGGCCGTGACCACGGCCAGCGACGCGCGCGCGGCGTACTACCAGTACGATCCCGCCACGACGACGGTGACCGTGCAGACGCCCGCGGCGAGCCTCTCCTTCTCGAACCTCTCGCTCGCGGTGGGTCAGTACAGCGACGAGTACGCGAGCATCCCCGATGCGCGGACGACGAGCGCCCTCACGGTGCCGCTGACCCATGCCGCCACCCCGCACACCAGCACACCGTCGAGCGTCACGATCGCACTGAACACGAACTACCAGACCTTCCGCATCTCCGGCTCGTCGCTCGGCGCGGACACGATCACCGCATCGCCCGCGGGCCACGTCGCCGCGCGCGCCGCCGTCACGGTGGCGCTGGGTCGGCTGGATCCGGCGGGCTGGCCGACCACGAGCCTCAAGGCCGGCGACTCGACGCTCGTGACGTTGTACGCGCGCGATACCAACAGCGCCGTGCGCTATCTCCTGTCGGCCACAACGTTCACGTTGACGCCGAACGCGAACATCCAGTTCGTGAGCGGTGGCGCGAACAGTGCCGTCATGACGTCGGCCGTCATTCCGGCCGACACGTACTACGTGCAGTTCTACCTCAAGGCCGTGAGCTCGGGCACCGGCAGCGCGACGATCTCGAACGTCAACTACACTTCGTACACGAATTCCGTGACGGTGACCCCATGAGTTCCTCCGCCCGCACGCGGCTGGCCGTCGTCGCGGCCAGCGTGGTGACGCTGCTCGCCAGCGGCGGGACCGTGGCTGCCGCGCAGGTCGTCGCGCCACCGCGTGCATCGCGGCCATCCGCGGCGCCGGTGCGCGATACCGCTGCCGCGCGGCAGCCGCTCGTGGTCACGACGCCGCCGCCGAGTTCCGTGCGGCCATCGACGCTCACCGGTGCGGCGCGGGCGGCGACCCCCGCCGCCGTCCAGCCGCTCGCACCGGCGAGCGTACCACCGGCGCGCAGTATCGCAGCAGCGTCTCCCGTGATGACCGCAGCCGCACCGGCCCCGCTCGCACGTCCGGTGCCCGTGCCGATCGCGGCCGCGGCAGTGACGCCCGCGCAGGCCGTTGCGGCGGAGGCGCGTCCGCCCGCCGGCGCGACGATGCGCTGCAAGGACGGCACGTTCCTCTCTGGCGCGGCGACCGAGGGGCGCTGTGACAGCCATGGCGGGTTGACGGCGACGTTCGTGGTGCCGAGCATCGCGCCGCAGCCGCCGCGTCCCAGGCCGTAGCGGTTCGCGGGGCAGCCGCGGTATATTGCGGGGTCGGCGCGAGCCGGCAACTGCGGGCGTAATTCAGTTGGTAGAATGCCAGCTTCCCAAGCTGGACGTCGCCGGTTCGAGTCCGGTCGCCCGCTCCTTAGGAAGTCATTGTCGAATCGTCGCGTGCGCGGCCCGGGTTCCCATCGTGGACCCGGGCTTTTGCGTTGGGGTCCACCGTTCAGGCCCGAGGAGCGGTGAGGCGCGCCCGAACGCCAGGATCAACCTACAAGCCTGTGCGGCCGGTCGTCGGGACCTTGAAGATTGACGCGTGTAACGCTACACATTACATTCATGAAAGTCAAAAGCTTCGAGCACAAGGGGCTCAAACGCTTATACGAGAAGGGCCAGGTACAGGGGGTTCCGCCTGACAGCCGCGGGAAACTGAAGAATATGCTGGGCTTCCTCGATGCGATGTCCGATCTTCAGGAGTTGAAGACTCCGGCCCTCATGTGGAAGGCGCACGAACTCAAGGGCGACCGGAAGGGTACCTGGGCGCTGTCCGTGACAGCCAATTTGCGGCTCACGTTCCGGGTCGATGGTCAGGGCCAACTGTGCGACCTGAACCTCGAAGACTATCACTGAGAAAGGAGCATCTTCCATGGCGATGCATAGCCCACCCCACCCGGGATCGTTCATCCGAGACGAGATCCTCATTGCGAATGGCCTGAGCGTGACTGCCGCGGCCGACCTGCTCGGCGTGAGCCGTCCGGCTCTGTCGAACCTGGTGAACTGCCGCGCGGACCTCTCCCCGGAGATGGCGCTCCGGATCGAGAAGGCGTTCGGGGTTCGCATGGACACGATGATGGAGATGCAGCTCAGGTATGACCTGGCAGCGGTGCGCCGGAGAGCCTCCACGATTCGGGTAAAGCGCTTTCAGCCTGTGGCGGCCTGAGAGAGGGTCGCAGCGCATCCTCCCCGCCGAGCACCTCGCGCGGCGCAATTGCGCTCGCCGGTTCGGCGACGCGAGCCTCACGGTCCCCAAGGCGCACCTCCCGGGATGCGCGGCACGCTTCTCCTGCTGAGGCCGGGGTCCACGGAGGGTCCACCAAGTCCGTTTTCCAGAACGGATCCACCGTTCTGTAGTCGGGTTGTCTGGCCGTCCTCCGTCCGAGTACCGTGGTAGAGGCCTGCCTGCGTCCGTAGGCCGGTCACCTTCCCAAGCTGGACGTCGCTGGTTCGAGTCCCGGTCGCCCGCTCATCTATATCGTACGTCCCATTTCAAACGCCTCGGTCCACGCCATGGACCGAGGCGTCTGTTGTCGTGCTCTGTGGCTCTAACGCTGTCGCGCCCCAGCGCCGTAGAACGTCCCCGTCCCACGCATGCCCTTGCGCGCGCGCTCCCATCGACGTATATACACGTATATCCGCGAGTGGATGGTTTTCATGGCAAGAGCGTGTACCAGAACTTTTCGCAGCGGGAACAGTGAGGCCATCCGCCTGCCGCGCGATGTTGCCTTCGGTGAGGGTGTCGAGCTAGTGATCGTCCGTTCCGGAGACGTGATGACGATCTACCCGGCCGAAACGACGATCCCTGATATGATTGCGCGCCTGAACGCGCTCCCCGTCCCGCCGACGGTGCAACCTCGCGACGACGAGGAGTTGCCTGAGCGGCCAGGTCTCTAGCCACGAGTGCCTTACCTACTCGATACGAACGTCATCATTCATCTGCGTGACGGCGACCCAGAGATCACGAGAAGAATCGCCGCGCTGGAGGGCGCCGTGCTCATGTCGATCGTCACACGAGTCGAGCTCGAGGGCGGTGTGTACCGAGATCCCGCTCAGGCGCGACTCAGACGAGCGCGGCTCGACACGATCCTCGCCGCGATTCCCACGGTGGCGTTCGACGCCGATTCGGCGGAGGCCTACGGCGCAATCGTCGCACGCGTCGGGTACTCGCGCCGGACGTTGCTCGATCGCATGATCGGCGCTCAAGCCATTGTGCATCGTGCCACGCTCGTAACGATGAATGCCGACGACTTCTCGGACATTCCTGGCCTCGCAGTTCTCGCGTGGTGAATCCGGGATAATGTTCGCCGCTCGCCGCGGGCCGAGGGCGTTACGCGCTAGCGGATTCCGCTGAGGTGGCCGCCCAATCCGATTGGGTCCACCGAGAGTCCACCAAGATCGTCTTCCAGAACGGTTCGACCGTTCCATAGTCCGGTGGTCTGGACGTCCACGCCCCGAGGGCCGTTCTGTACCGCATCATGCGTCCGTAGACCGGTCTCCTTCCCAAGCTGAACGTCGCTGGTTCGAGTCCCGGTCGCCCGCTCTTGCGCGTTGCAAAGGACGTTCGACGCCTCCGTCCATGCTATGGACGGGGGCGTTCGTGTGTGGGCCCAAGGAGCGCGCCGCGTGCTGGCTGAAGAAAGGGGCGGCGGCACTTCCAAAGTAGCTTGCTAGCAAGCTAACTTCCTATCATGAAAGCCACTATCGACCTGGACGAAGGCCTCTACCGACGCTTGAAGATGGAGGCGGCCCGCCGCGGACGCACCGTGCGCGAACTCGTGGCCGAGGGCATACGAGTTGTGATCGACTCGCCGGACATCGGCGTCGCGCCGAGTGCGAGACTGAACTCGGACTGGTTCGGCGCCCTCAACGCATACGCCGCCAATGCAGGTCGACATGACCTCGGTGCCATGCGGGCGAGCATCGCGCGCGCCAGAGGAAACTCGTCAGAATGACGTCTGGCCTCGACACGTCAGTCGTGGTCCGGCTGCTCATCGGTGAGCCAGTGGAGCAGGCCGAAGTGGCGCGACGCATGCTCGATGCCCAGCCCCGCGGATCCTGCGCAATCTCCGACATCGTCATCGGGGAAGCGTACTTCGCGCTCCGGCATCACTATGTGGTCCCGCACACGCGTGCCGTGGGTGCCCTGTCCGCACTCCTGAGCGACCCGCGATTCCGCGCAACCGGCGTGGCCAGGCACGTACTGGCGCACATGCCGGGCCGAGAAGCGAGCGCGGGCCTCATGGACCGCCTGATTCACGCTGGCTACGCGCAGGACGACATTGCCATGGTGACGTTCGATCGAGTCGCCGCGCGACTGCCCGGCGCACATCGCCTCGGCAAATAGCACTGAGCACGGTCCACCGAGGGTCCACCAAGTTCGCTTTCCAGAACGGTTCGACCGTTCCACAGTCTGGTGTTCTGGACATCCACGCCCCGAGGACCGTTCTGTACCGCATCCAGCGTCTGTAGACCGGTTTCCTTCCCGAGCTGGACGTCGCGGGTTCGAGTCCGGTCGCCCGCTCCTTCAGAAATGTCGGGAAAACTCAGCAGCATGCGAGATCGCTGGGACCACCATGTGCCTGGACGATTTCTCGCTGTGGAAAGAATTGGGAGCAGGACCGTTCCCGCTGTCATCCTCGAACGGCTCCATCCGTCAGGCCGGACGACCCTCCTCGCGACGACATCGCTGGGTGGGAATCCGCCGCGTCTCGCGAAGGGCCATCGGGTCGATGCCCATACCCCTGTCGCGCCGTGCCACCCACACAGCTCGCGACTGTAAGTGTGAAGAACCTCTCGTGCGGCGCGCTCGACCTGGATCGCTCCACGAAAGCGGTCGGTGACGTTCTCGCTGATCGCTGCAGCGCTCAACGTACCACGCCGCCGCTGGGCTCCGGAGCGCTTCTTGCCCCGGATCGGTCATAGCTCGCACCCACCAGAGTACGCCTTCCAGCGAAAACCAAATGTCACTCGTTCAAACGGCCTTCTCGCGATGGGCCCGTCCTGCGGCCGCGTTCTCCATTGCCCTTGTCACGACTCTGTCGAGCGCGAACTGGCGACCGTTGTCCGCGCAGGGCGCAACGATGACGATGTCCAAGGCCGACACCGGGCGGCGCGCCGTGCAGGACCCGCAGATGCGGAGCATGATGGGCGCGCCGCTGCCCTTCGGAATCATGATCGGCCGAGCCGAGCAGTGGATGGTTGGCTATCAGTTCATGGACGACAGGATGAGCGGCCTGCTGGAGGGCAGCAGGAGCGTGAGTGAGGCGAGCGTACTTGGCCGTTTCGCGACGACGCCGACGGATATGACCATGCGGACGCACATGGGCATGCTCATGTACGCGCCGAGTGACCGCTTCACCGTCATGGCGATGGTGCCGTACGTGACGATGAGGATGGGCGAGTTCCACCGGGATGGCACGCGATCCACGGAGCGAAGCACGGGCGTCGGTGACATCGAGCTGCGCGGGCTGTACTCCCTGCACTCGACGCCGGACATGGGGCACCGGGTCCTGGCGCACTTCGGGGTCGGCCTTCCCACGGGCTCGGTCAACCAGCTCGATTCGGAGGGAAATCGGACTGAGTATCCGATGCAGACGGGCACGGGGACCCTCTCCCTCCTGCCTGGCGTCGACTATCTGGGGCAGGCGTTGCCATGGAGCTGGGGCGCGGAGTTCACGTCCACGGTTCGCGTGGGCACGAACGAGCACGGATACCGTTTCGGGAACGTCTACGACCCGAGCGTCTGGCTCGCCCGAATGCTGAGCAGACTGGTGAGCGTCTCGGCAGGCGCAAACGGGGAAGTGCTGGAGAATATTCACGGCTCCGATGCTGTGCTGGACGCCGCTGATGAGCCGACGAAGGACCCGAGTCTGCAGGGAGTGAGGCGCCTCGACGCCGTGGTCGGAGTCACGCTCACTCCTCCGAGCGGCATGCTCGAGGGCCAGCAATTCCTCGTTCAGTTCGATGCGCCGGTCGTGCAGTCGCTGGACGGTCCGCAGTTGAAGCGGAGGCACATGCTGCACCTTGCCTGGCAGTGGGGGTTCTGACGGCGCTGAGGCGCACAAGCCAATAGGGATCACGATGCACTATGGCAACGGCTGGATGGGCGGCGCGATGGGGATGTGGCCGATCGGCGTACTGGTGATCGTCCTGCTCGTCGTGCTGATCAACAAGGTGTCCCGCAAGTAGTCGTGGATACTGCAGTCAGGACTTGCCAACCGGGCCGCGTCCGGCTGCGCGAGACCAATCGACTATCGTGCACGCGGTCCTGATCAGAGACCGGTCGACGATCACTCGCCGGGCGGTCACTCTGCTCAGCGCCCTCACCAGGTTCCCCCCCGTGCAGTGCTGGGAGGGCGCTGCACCAGCGATGTAGTCACATTCGTTGTCCTTGTCGCGTCGCGGACGGACGACCGAGTTCGCGCAGGGCGCCAGGATCGTCGTCGCGGTGCGCCGAGGAGCCCGCGTAGGCGCGCTGGTCGAGCTCGCCGGGCGTCCGAATGGGTACGAAGCGTTCGAAGCGGTATCGGACCCGACAGGGAATGCTCCGGCGCACGCAAGGTGGGGACTTGTCGCGGTAGATGTCGGAGAACGCCCGACAGATCCTTTGGCGGGCGATGCTAGCTTTTCACAAGTGGAATCGTTGTTGAGCATTCAATATACGATTGCATAGTCATATACAAGTATTGGTGCGCGACCGCGCATCGAACGGCTCATCTTCCGGAGTGAACATGTCTCGCAATGTCGTTGCAGTCATCGCGATCGCCTCGAGCCTCGCCCTGGGCGCGTGCTCGTCGAGCAGTTCCTCGTCGACCGGCCCGGATGCCACCGCACCAGCGGCACTCAGCGTGCTGCCCGCCGCATTGGCCACGGGGGTCGGCGCCACGACACCCATCGTCATCACGTTCAACACGTCGATGATGTCCGGCATGGAGATGCTCGTCGTGGTGCACGAAGGGTCGGTCACGGGGACACAGGTCACGGGATCCTCCAGCTGGTCGGCCGATCGTCACGTGCTCACCATCACGCCCGTCACGGCGCTCAAGGCGAAGACGACGTACGTCGTGCATCTCTCACCGGGCCTCCAGGGGATGAACGGCACGGCGATCGACCTGGCACAATGCACGAGGATCGGCGGCCAGTCCGTCAGTGGTGCCATGATGGGCTCGGGTACGGCCGGCATGATGAATGGTACGTGGGGGCCCGGCATGATGGGCGCGGGGTGGCAGGCAGCCGACGGCACGTTCGGGATGCTTTTCTCATTCACCACGGCTTGACCGCATCCACCAGTGAGCCTGCGCGCGTCCAACGCCAGTACCCGCGACGCGCGCGCGGTGCTCGAGAGTCGGATCCAGCGCGCGTCCGGGGAGGGCGTCGTCAACGACGAACTCCTCGAGGTTCTGCATGCGCTCGACGATCAGCACATCGTGATCAGGCATCCGGAACGGCTTGGATCGAGCGGACAACGGATCGACCATCGACCGTCGGCGGTCGGCTCGAGGCCGAGACCGCGGATCACGTCATCGCGGCGTCAGGAGCAATGCGTCCAGTGCCGCGGCGGAGCAGGCCACGGTGTTGAACACTGTCCCATATTTCTTCACGTTCTCGTGCAGCAGCGCCAGACGGGAGTTGGACTCGTCGTTGTCCACGATGATCTCGTCGCTGATCTGCTCGAGCCGAGGCGGGACGTCCTCTCACACGCCGCCCACGTGCACCTCCACGACTCGTGGACGCCCACTATCTCGACGCGTCCATCGAACCAACACCTGAGCGCATGCGCCGTACTCGATGATCATGTCGCACGACGAATGGGCCGCGCATTTCGAGCCGGACGTATGGAAGCGTTTCTCGGCAGCGAAGCGCAAGTACGATCCCCGACATGTGTTGTCCCCGCAGCCGGCCATGTTTGGAGTTCGTGCCGGCGCTTGCTCGACCAGTACTGCTCGAACAAAACGCGGCTTGCCTTCAATGTGATCTTCAGTCCGAACCTCCACCAATCGCGCACGACACGCCGGCTCTTTTCCCAAACGATCGTGCGAGCGCCCAGCACCAGCGTAGTTTATACCAGCGTCGAAGGATCGATACCTCGACAAGGTGCTCGCTGTCTCGGAGGGCGAGGCTTTGGGTTCCATCCAGCGTACTCATCGCGCCCATCAATGGGTCCCAGTGAGTCAAGCCAATGCTGACAACGGGACGCGAACGTGATCCGGAGCAGCAGTGATGTTTCGCGCTAACGCCAGCGTGCCGACGTCGCCATGGTTGGTGTGAGCCGCAAACGTCACAGCCGGTCCATCACGGCAAAAGTGCCACGGCCTCAAGTGACCGAGATCGACAAAGCCTTCCAGCTACGGTGCTGGAAGGCGTTCGTCTGGCAGGAGGCTTGACTGACTCCTTCCGGCCAAGCCCTTCACGTCGGCGATATCCTTGTCGCGGCCTGACGCGCGCTTGTTCGCCACGAGATCCGCGCGTCCGAGCGCGCGCGTCCACCGAGGGTCCAGCAGGTCCGTTTTCCGGAACGGATCGACCGTTCCACAGTCCGGTGTTGCCGACGTCCACGCCCCGGGTACCGTTCTGTACCGCATCCCGCGTCCGTAGACCCGTCTCCTTCCCAGGATGGACGTGTGTTCGATGCCGTCCTGCTCCTCGCGCATCGAGAAGCAGCGCGTATCAAGTCGTGAATCGCGGGCAAGAGATCGAGGGGCCGGGAGGCGCTTCATTGCATTCCGGACGTGTCCGTGCCGACAATCGCGAAGGCCCAAGGAGAACAGCGATGGCTACCAATGAGCGAGCACGCGAGTCCGGTGCTGCCGCATGTTGAGCGAGGGGACGGCGACCCGCACCGCATCAATGCGCCTTCTTCCGCTGGTGTTGCTGCTGTTCGTGGGCAGCGGCGCCGCGGCACTGATCTACGAGATCGTCTGGTTTCGACTCGTGGAACTCGTGATCGGCTCCACCGCGATGTCCCTCGCCGTCGTGCTCGGCACCTTCATGGGTGGCATGTGCGTGGGAAGCCTCGTGGTGCCGCGCGTCATCTCCGAGGGCAGGCATCCACTGCGCGTCTACGCCGCGCTCGAACTCGGCACCGCAGTGCTCGCCGCTGCGGTGCTGTACGGTGTGCCGCTGACGGCAGGGTTCTACGCCGCGATCGACGCACCGGGCTTCCCCGGCATCCTCCTGCGAGGTGCATTCAGCGCCGCGCTGCTGTTCCCGCCCACGGTGCTCATGGGCGCCACGCTTCCAGCAGTTGCCCGCTGGGTCGATGCGACGCCACGCGGGATCTCGTGGCTGGGACTCTTCTACGGTGGCAACATCGCCGGCGCGGTGCTGGGATGCATCGCAGCGGGGTTCTACCTGTTGCCGGTTCACGACGTCGCGGTGGCGACCGGCGCAGCAATGGCGATCAACTTCGTCGTCGCATTCGTCGCGTGGTGGGTCGCGGCGCGAGTTCCGTACCGCCATGTCGTGCCCGCCCCACCGACGAACGCGGCGTCGCGGCGTCCGGCCGCGCGAGTCATCCATGTCGCGATCGGGCTCTCGGGGTTCGCGGCGCTCGGCGCCGAAGTGGTATGGACGCGCGTGCTTTCGCTCACGCTCGGACCCACCGTCTACACCTTCTCGATCATCCTCGCCGTCGTTCTGCTTGGCCTTGGCATCGGCGGCAGTGCAGGCGCGCTCATCGCACGCGTGCAGGTGAGACCGCGTGTCGCGTTCGGCATCTGCCAACTGCTCCTCGTCACGGCGATCGCATGGACAGCGCACGCGCTCACGGGGACGTTGCCGCACTGGCCGGTGTATCCGTCGGTTGACACCATGCCCGCGGTGCGTTTCGCGCGTGATTTCGCCCGCAGCGCTTATGCCCTGCTGCCGGCGACAATGTTATGGGGAGCAAGCTTTCCGCTTGCACTGTTCGCGGCTTCGTCGAGCGGCCGGGATCAGGGAAGGGTGGTGGGAGGCGTATATGCGGCAAATACGCTCGGCGCGATCGCGGGCGCGGTGATCTTCAGCCTCATGCTCATTCCCGCCATCGGCACGCAGCAGGCCGAGCGCGTTCTCATCGGCGTCTCCTTGCTGGCGGCGATGCTGCTGCTCGGTGCATCAGACTCGCCGGCTGCGGCGCCGCATGTAGCCGCGCACGATAGGAACCAGGGTCGGAGCACCGCCGTCAGACTCACATGGCTCGGCGCAGCGATGGCGCTGGCTTCCCTTCTCGCATTGGGAGTGCCGCCCGTTCCGCCCGAGCTCGTCGCCTTCGGCCGCTTCGCCTTCGCGCAAGCCGCGCCGTCGCGGATGCTCTACGTTGGTGAAGGCAGCAACGCGTCGGTCGCGGTCTCGGAGAGCGCGGACGGCGTCCGCACGTTTCATGTGGCGGGCAAGATCGAGGCGTCCACCGATCCGCAGGACATGCGGCTCCAGCGGATGCTCGCCCACTACGCGGCGCTCGTGCACCCGCATCCCCGTTCCGTGCTCGTCGTTGGATTCGGAGCGGGCATCACGGCGGGGACGTTCCTGATGTACCCGGGCGTCGAACGGGTCGTGATCTGCGAAATCGAACCCCTGATCCCTCCGCACATCGGTCCCTTGTTCAGCCGCGAGAACCTGGACGTGCTGCATGATCCGCGTGTGGAGATCGTCTACGACGATGCCCGCCACTACGTCAGCACGACGCATGAGACATTCGACATCATCACGTCCGATCCGATCCATCCGTGGGTCAAGGGGTCAGCGGCGCTGTATTCGAGGGAGTATTTCGACCTGGTTCGGCGGCGCCTCAATCCGGGAGGTGTCGTCACGCAATGGGTGCCGTTGTACGAGACGAACGAGGCCGCCGTTCGGAGCGAGCTCGCCACCTTCCTCGATGTCTTTCACGGGGCGACGCTCTGGGGGAGCCGGACGGGTACCGGTGGCGGCTACGACTTGATCGCCCTGGCCCAGGACGGTGCGACGACCATTGATGTCGAGGCACTGCTGCAACGGATCAGGCGCCCCGAACAGCTGCCGGTCGTGAGGTCACTCGTCACGGGAGGATTCGGATCGCCCCTCGATCTCTTTTCGACGTACGTCGGGGACGGAGCGAGCATGGCGCCGGCGCTGCGAGGGGCGCAGCTGAATCTCGACCGCAATTTCCGAGTGCAGTACCTGGCGGGGATCTCACCCAATGCTCGTGAGCACGAACGCATCTATCGCGATCTCGTGTCGCACCGCGTCTTCCCCACTGGGTTGTTCGTCGCGCCGGAGGTCTGGCAGGACTCGCTTCGGGAAGTGCTCGCTCGGCGGAGGTAAGGCTCACCCCTCCCTGCCAATATGAATGAGACCCCAACCACTCCCGGGTTCAGTGTCTGAGGGTGATCGAGGATGTCCAGATGCCGCCCGCTGTACGCGCACCGGACAGGACGAGCCCGATGCGCGCACGAGAGTCAGGTCAGCCGTCGCCCGGTTCCATGTCGTCGTCGCGGCCATCGTCGCGCAGGTCGACGCGCAGGATCTCGCCCATGCCCGGCGGGCCGAAGCCGTGGTTGGAGATGTAGAGGCGCCCGTCGGGCCCGATCGTGATGCCGGTGGGCAGGAAGAGATGGTTCACGATCACCGTGCGGCCTCCCTTCTTGTCGAGGCGCACCACATCGCCGGTGAACGGCGCCGGGAAGCCGTCAAGCGTCGACGACTCGAGGACGTACAGCCGGCCCGAGTGGTCGAAGACGAGGCCGAGCACCTTGGTGAACCCGGTGGCGACGACGGAGATGTCGCCCGTGCGGGAGACGCGGAGGATCTTCTCCGCGCCGGCCGCGCTCGGGAACGTACCGAGGTTGCTGATATAGAGCGCGCCCTTTCGCTCAGCGACCACTGTCGGGACGATGTGTCCCTGCGAGGCGGAGACGTCGACGATGCGCGACACGACACCGGTGCGTGCATCGGCGCTCACGACCTCGCCGTGGTTCGGCTCCACCGCCACGAGCGCATGTTCCGTGGCGATCATGCCGTACCATGAGCCGTCGGGCTCGAAATCGTCGGCTTCGGGATGCGCGACGTGATGCGCCGCCTGCCACGCGCTGAGGTCGGCCACGATCGACCACGAACCAGTCGAGCTCACGCGAGCGATCCCCGCGGGCGACGCGAGCGTGCCGTGCGAGCAGCCGCCGCCGGACGAGAGCGCGTACATCGTGTGCTCCACGAACGCGATGTCGGCGACGCCGAGCACGTCGCCGAAGGAGTTGACGCCGGAGGGGAAGCCGGACGCGAACGTCGTCCGCGCGCCGCTGGCGGAGATGCGCGAGATGCGCGAGGTGGGCCCATTGTGATAGGGGCCAACCGGCGGCACCACCTGCGGGCACTGCGACTCTGTGGTGAAGTCCGGTCCCGCCGTCCCCGCCTCGGCCACGTAGAGCGCGCCATCGGGGCCGAACCTCAAGCCGCGCGGATACTGAAGCCCTGTCGCGAACACCATCGGGGTCGCCGGAAAGGCCACCTCGCTGCGCGCTGCCGACGGAGCGGCGGGCGCGGTGAGCGTGCCGGACGCCGGCCCGGCGCCGGACTCGCAGGCGGTGGCCGCGACGGCGAGCCCCAGTGCGCCCGCGATGCGGCGGAGTGGGATGGAGTGTCGAGCAATCATGGAGGGTCCCTCGGGTGGAAGAAGCTCGCTGGCGGACGCGAGCGAGCACGCCATCGTTCGTGGCGGACGCTTACATCCCATGGCAAGCGCTCATTCCGCGCAGTAGCAGCGCTGCGTCGCGAACGACAATCCGAGGGCATCTTCTCGTGCGCAATCAGCTCCGGGGCCTTTGCGTTCGCCCCGGGATCCGATGTTGTAGCTCTTTTCTGGTCTGGTGTCCAGAGCTCGCCTTTCCGGCTCGCGTTGGATGGGGGTGCGGGAGGCCTTCACGGTGCGGCGGGGCTGTTCAGGCCACATCCCATCGACTACATCGCCGCTATTGGTTCGTACGTCGAACCGCACGTCGACGGTCCACGACCACCTCGCCACGCCCGGGGCCGAACTGCGCCGGATTCCGCCGATGACGAGTCGTTCATGCCGAGGCCACGAGAACCGAGCGCGCCGCCTCCTCGAGCAGCGGTCGCACGAGCGGATGTTGATACTGTCGGCGCACGCTGATCGCGTAGAACGCCTCGTACAGGTTCGGCACCGCCGCGTACTCCTCGAGCACCCCGGATCGAAGCTCGTCGACGACCACCACCGCAGGCACCAATGCCACCGCCGCGCTGTCGCGTGCGAGCAGCCGGAGCATCGCCATGTCGTCCACCTCCGCCGCAACGGCGACGCGAATCCCGTGCTGCTCGCAGATGGCGTCGAAGGCGCCCCGGATCTCACTGTCGCGCCCGGGCAGGATCAATGGAGCCTCCGCGAGGTCAGCGGGAAAGCGGAACGGCGCGCCGCGACGCGGCGGACCAACGAGACTCACCTGTTGTCGCGCGATGCGGCGGCATCGCCACGCGGTGCCGGCGTCCTCCTGCACCCGGCGGTTGGACAGCACGAGGTCCAACGTGTGCGCGGACAGCCGCCCGAGCAGCTCGGCCAGAGAGCCGGAGTGCAGCACGAGCTCCACGTCTTCGCGCCCGACGACGGGGGCGAGGAATCCACGTTGAAAGTTGCGCGACAGCGTCGCGACTGCTCCGATGCGGAGCACCTGACGCTCCTCGCGCCGCCCCTCCCGCAGCGTGGCCACCAGCTCGTTCCCCGCGCCGACGATGGTGTCGGCGTACGCGAGCGCGATCCGGCCGGCCTCGGTGAGCACCAGCGTGCGCCCCTGGCGCACGAACAGCGCTTGGCCAAGGTGCGCCTCGAGCTGCCGGATCTGCGTGGAGACGGCCGATTGCGCAACGTTGAGGTGCGCTGCCGCGCGCGTGAGGTTCCCCTCGCGCGCGACCGCGCGAAAATACCGGAGATGGTGGAAGTTGAGTTGCGCGCCGGACATGACTTGGCTGTTCTGAATTAAAGAACGATAGAGGCGCATTATAGTATTTTACAGAACTGACGGCAAGCCCTACGTTCCGGCGTGTTCACCTACACCGGACGAGACATGCCCGCTGCACCCACGCTGCTCCTGCTGGTCCCGCTCCTCTATCTCTCGGCCGCGCTGATCCCCGAGCGGGTGGGGGGCAGCCCGCTCGAGCGGCGATGGACGATCGCGCTCACCGCGGCCATCGGGGCGCCGCTGCTGGCGCTCCTCGCGGTGGTGACCGTCGTGACGGGCCACGGCCGTGTCGCTCGCGTGGCCTTTCCCGGGTACTCCGCGGTCACGCTGGGCGTGCGGCTCGACGGCCTCACCGTCGTGATGCTGCTGCTCATCACCTTCATCGCGGCCGTCATCCTCCGCTTCTCCAGACGCTACCTGCACGGCGAGGCTGGACTGTCGCGCCACGTGCGCTGGTTCCTGGCCACGATGGCGGCGGTCTCGCTCCTCGTCATCACGGACGACCTCACGGTGCTCGTGGCGGCGTGGACGGCGTCCAGCCTGGCGCTGCACCAGTTGCTCACCTTTTACGGCGAGCGCTCGGCCGCCCTCATCGCGGCGCACAAGAAGTTCCTCGCGAGTCGGGCCGCCGACGTCGCGATCGTGGGCGCGCTCGCGCTGATCTGGACCACGACGGGCACGCAGCGCATCGGCGCTGTGCTGGCCGCGTCGGCCGCGATGCAGGCCGTACCAGCTTCGCTGCAGCTCGCGGGCCTTCTCCTCGCCATCGGCGTTGCGCTCCGATCGGCGCAACTGCCCTTCCATGGCTGGCTGATCCAGGTGATGGAAGCGCCGACGCCGGTCTCCGCCTTCCTGCACGCGGGCATCGTGAACATCGGCGGCTTCGTGCTGATCCGGCTGGCCCCGCTCACGGGCCGGCTCGACGCCGCGCAGACGCTGCTCGTCGTCGTTGGCACGCTGACGGCCGTGCTTGCCGCACTCGTGATGACGACACGCGTGAGCGTGAAGGTCGCCCTCGCCTGGTCCACCTGCGCGCAGATGGGCTTCATGCTGCTCGAATGCGGGCTCGGCGCATACCGCCTCGCGCTGATGCACCTGGTGGGACATTCGCTCTACAAGGCGCACGCGTTTCTCTCGTCGGGGCGGGCGGTGGAGCAGCAGCTCCAGCGGCGGATGACGCCAGCACCCGCACGCACGCCGGCAGCTGCGTGGCTGCTGGCCGCAGTGGCGTCGGCCAGCGTCGTGGTAGCGGTCGGCGCGGCGCTGGGCGTCGTCGCGCATGCGGATCAGGAACTCCGCATCGCGGCGCTCATCCTGGCCTTCGCGCTCGCGCCGCTCTTCCTGCTCGACGCCATGAAGGACGCCGCAACGATGATGCGCCGAGTTGGCGTCGCCGTCGGCATTGCCGCGCTGTATGCGACGTTGCATGCGGCGTTCGCGGGAATGGCGCCCGCGATGGTCGGCGCGCCGCGACAGCAGGCGCTGCGACTCGCGATCGTCGTCGTCGGCTTCGTGATGCTGTACGTCATTCAGGCGCTCGTTGCGGCGAACCCGATGGGACGCCTGACGCGCGCATGGTATCCGGCCTGCTTCGCGGGCTTCTACCTCGACGAACGCTGGACCCGTCTCACTTTCCGCCTGTGGCCACCGCGCGCCTTGCCGGCACGTATTGCGAATGCGCGCCGCGCCATGCCGGTACTGCGGGAGGTCGCGGCATGACGACGCTCGCACTCTCCCGCGACGCGTGCGCGGACGCGCCACCCTCGCTCGCTGCGCTGCTCGAGGCGACGTGTGACCGGATCGCGCCGAACTGGCCGCTCGATCGCCTGATCGCGGTGAATCCCTATTGGGGGTTCGTCGGTGCACCCATCGAAGCCGCGGCCGCGCAGCTGAGCGCGTTGTCCGGCACCTCGTTGCTCATGCCCCGCGCCTGGTACCGCGCGCAGTGGCACGCCGGCCGGTTCGCGAAGCGGCATGTCGCGCGCGCGATTGCCGCCGCCGGGTCCGAGCGATCCGTCAGCGACGTCACGGCGGCGCTCATGCGCGACGAAGCGCCAGTGACGCCGTGGCAGCTGATGACCGACGTGGCGGATGCGGACCGTGATCTCGTGCATGCGATGTCGTGGAGCGAGTTCGTCACGCGTCACGTGAGCCAGACCTGTGCGGCGTACTTCGACGAAGGCCAGGCGCAGTGGGCACCCGCCCGCGAGTCGGGCCTGTACCCGCTATGGCGCGAGCTCACGTCGCAGGATCGTGGCCCGCGACTGTTGATGGGCGTCGGCGGCGTTCGCGCAGCGGCGGCCGCGCTTCCCGCCGAGCCGCGGACATTGATCGCCGAAGCGCTCGATGCGCTCGAGGTGCCGACGGAGCGCCGCGAGAGTTACTGCACTGCGCTCCTCCTGTCGGTGAATGGATGGGCGTCGGCGTGCGCCTTCCAACGGTGGGAGGCGCGACTCGCTGGCGGCGACGATGAGCAGCTCGTCCACCTGCTTGCGGTCCGTCTGGCGTGGGAGCTGGTGCTCTTCCGACTCGGCGAGCCCTCTACCATGGGTGAACGCTGGCGCTCTGCGTGCTGGGGGTGGCGAAGTGCGGAGCTGGATGCTGAGGCGGCGCGGGCAGACGACTGGCTCATGCAGGGTGCACTCGAGGCCGCGTACCAGGAAACCGTCGCCGACGCCCTCTCTGTCGCGCAGGCGGCGGTCACCTCATCGACGTCGACGCCAGCGCCGGCGGCGCAGGCGGTGTTCTGCATCGACGTCCGCTCCGAAGTCTTCCGCCGCGCGATCGAGCGCGTTGCCCCCGAGGTCCACACGCTCGGCTTCGCCGGATTCTTCGGTCTGCCGATCGCGTATCAGCCGCTCGCCGGTCCGGCGCGCGCGCAGCTGCCCGGCCTGCTCGCGCCGAGGCTCGTCGTGCGGGACGTGGGCACGACTCGCGATCGCGCGGCCGCGGCCGCGACCCGCGCGCTCGGCGACGCGCGGGCCTTGACGATGCTCGGTCGGCTGCCCGCCTCCATTTTCTCGTTCGTGGAGGCGACCGGGGTCGCATCGTCGGTGGCACTGGTGCGTGAGGCGCTCGGACTCGGTGCACCGCGCGGTGATGTGCTGCGAGCGTCGGCATCCGGTGCAGCGCTCCGACCCGAGCTCGTGCATCATGCAGAGGATGAGCAGCCGCTCGACGCGGCATCACGCGTCTCGTTGGCCGCGTCCATCCTGCGTGCGATGAGTCTGACGAGTGGCTTTGCGCCGCTGCTCGTGCTCGTCGGGCACGGCGCCTCCGCCGAGAACAACCCGCTGGCGGCGGGGCTGCATTGCGGCGCGTGCGGCGGGCAGACGGGCGAGGTGAACGCGCGCGCGCTCGCCGCGCTGCTCGCCGAGCCGGCGGTGCGCGCCGGTCTCGCGGCGGAGGGCATCGACCTGGGCGGGACGCATGTCGTCGCTGCGCTGCACAACACCACGACGGACGACGTGGCGTTCCACGATCTCGACCGCGTGCCGGCGTCGCTGGCGGGGCAAGTCGAGCGGCTCGCGGTGCAGTTCGCCGAGGCGGGTTGCCTCGCGCGTCGCGAGCGTGCCGCCGCGCTGGGGCTCGGCGATGCGCGCGATGCGGAGCTTCACCGGATCACCCGCGTGCGCGGGCGCGACTGGTCCGAGGTGCGCCCCGAGTGGGGTCTCGCCGGCAATGCCGCCTTCGTCGTCGCGCCGCGCACGCGGACGCGTGGCATCGACCTGGGTGGGCGCGCGTTCCTGCACGAGTATCGGTGGGAGATGGACGCCGGGTTTGCGACGCTCGAGCAGATCCTCACCGCGCCGATGGTGGTGACGAACTGGATCAACATGCAGTACTTCGCGTCGACGGTGGATCCGGCGCGGTACGGGAGTGGGAACAAGACACTGCACAACGTCGTCGGTGGACGCGTAGGCGTGATGGAGGGAGCCGGCGGCGATCTTCGCATCGGGCTCGCGCGCCAGTCGCTGCACGATGGCTCGCGCTGGATGCACGAGCCGTTGAGGCTCGCCGTATTCGTGGAGGCGCCGGCCCACGCGATGGACGCGATCCTCGCGCGGCATGCGAAGGTGCGCGAGCTGGTGGAGCATCGTTGGCTGTGGCTGCACCGAATCGACTCCTCGGACGGCGCGATCGAGCAGAGAGGGGCGAATGGGTGGCAGTGCGTATTCCGTGGTGCAGGAGCACGCGGCCGCTCACTCCATCGGGAGGAGGCGATGCCCGGCCCCGTGTGAGAGAGCTGGATGCGGACCGCGATGTCGCTCGTGTCCACGCGTCCCCCCTCGGGGGTGAACCTGACCGCATTACCCGGCAGATTGACCAGCGCCTGGCGCAGCTTGTCCACATCGAATGGAGACGCGTGTGTATCCCGCGTCGCCCGGGCGACGCCTGGATCCGCCTCGCCCGCCTATTCCCGTGCGTCCCATGGGCGGGTAGCTTCTCTCGGGAGCGGTTTCGTGAGCACGACGACGTGCGCGTGACCGTGTTCAGTGGAACCGCCCGTGACGCAGTCGCAAGGATGAACGGCAGCGAGAGCACGGCGCCGGAGTCGCGGCCGCGGGCGGAGGCGGTGACGTACGGCTTCACTTTCCACGCGCCGGAGCGTTGACACCGTCCGAATGAACTGTCGTCTTGCCAACTGAAGCAGCCTCGGTCGGCGAACTCGCCGCTGCCGCCCTCCAGGCGACCATCACGGGCCTGCTCGCGCTCCTGTGCCTCGGCGTGTGGCGTCGCACGCGCGAGCCGCACTTCGGCTGGTGGGCGGTGGCGTTCGCGCTGTTCGTGCTGCGCATCCTCGCGATCGTCGCCTTCCTCACCACCGCGCAGCGCGGCTGGCTCTTCTGGCACCAGGTGGTGACAGGGTGGACGGCGCTCGCGCTGCTCTGGGCCGCGATCGTCTTCGCGCACCGCTCGCCCTGGCGACGCTCGTACTGGATCCTGCTCGCGTTCCCGCTGCTGTGGAGCTATGTCGCGGTCATCCGCCTCGACAACTTCACCCTCGCGGCCGTGCCGGCCGTGCTCTTCATCTCGGGCGCGACGATCTGGACGGGCATCGTGCTTCTCCGCTACCAGAAGCCCGGTACCGCAGCCGCGAGCAAGCTGCTCGGCTGGACCTTTCTCGTGTGGGGACTGCATCACCTCGACTATCCCATCCTGCGCGCCCAGGGCGCGTGGCTGCCGTGGGGCTATTACCTCGACATCCTGTTCGTGCTCGCGGTGGGTGCGGGCATCCTGCTGCTCGTCAACGCGGATCTCGCCAACCGGCTCCAGGTGCGCACGGTGGAGCTGGAGCGGCTGTCGCAGCGGATGGTGCGGCAGCACGAGGACGAGCGTCGTCGCCTCTCCCTCTCGCTGCACGACGAGACGGCGCAGGTGTTCGCCGCGGTGAAGATGCAGCTGGGCATCGTGCGCGAGCGCGTCGACCCGGGGCTTGGCGCGGTGGTGGATCGCGCGTTGGCGCTCGTGGACAGCGGATTGCGCGGCGTGCGCAACATCACGAACGACCTGCGTCCCGCGCTGCTCGACGACCTGGGGCTGCAACCTGCGCTGCGCTCACTGGTGGCGGAATTCGGCGGGCGCGAGGGCCTGCCGATCACCTTCGACGGTGCCGAGACGCTGCCCGTGCTGAGCGACGACGCGGAGGTCGCGCTGTACCGCGCGGTGCAGGAGGCGCTGTCGAACGTCGCGCGGCACGCGGCGGGCGCGAGCGTGCACGTGACGCTCTCGAATGCGCGGGGACGCGTGCGACTCGTGATCGAGGACGCGGGACCAGGCTTTGCCGGTGAGCTGGTGCTGGCTCGCGCGGCCGCGAGCGGGCATCTCGGCATCGTCGGCATGCGCGAGCGCATGGCTGGACTCGGTGGCCACGTGGACGTACGGTCGTCGGAAGGAACAGGCGTGCGGCTTGAAATCGATCTCCCCGCTGGCGAGGATTCCACCGCATGACGCCAATCCGGGTGATGGTGGTGGACGATCACAGCGTGGTCCGCGAAGGCATCCGCCACGTGCTGGCGGATGCGGCGGCGTACATGGTGGTGGGTGAGGCGGGAAGCGCAGCCGAGGCGGTGGCGAGCGTGGCGGCGTGGGCACCGGATGTGGTGATCCTCGACGTGTCGATGCCCGGCGGCTCGGGGCTGCACGTGGTGCCGGAGCTGCTGGAGCGACGGCCGGCGCTGCGCGTGCTGATGCTCTCGGTGCACGAGGACGCGGAGTACGTGATCGAGAGCGTGCGCGCGGGAGCGCATGGCTACCTGCGCAAGGACTCGACTCCGGCGGAGCTGCGGAGCGCGGTGTCGGCGCTGCATGCGGGGCAGTCGTACTACTCGCCCCAGGTGGCAGGGGCGCTCGCGGATGCATTGCGCTCGCGCACCGTGGCGCCGGAGCCGGAGCGCGCACCGAGCGTGGCCGAGGTGCTCACGGCGCGCGAGCGGCAGATCCTCGCGCTGATCGCGGATGGGGGGACGAATCGGGAGATCGGCGCGAAGCTCGGCATCAGCACGCGCACGGTGGAGGCGCATCGCGACTCGTTGATGCGCAAGCTGGGCATCCGCACCGTGGCGGGGCTCACGCGACTGGCGATCGAGCAGGGGATCGTGGCGGGGCGCGATTAGGCGGACGGCGGACGGCGGACGGCGGTGCTCAGCGAAGGCTCAAGCCCAAACGCGAAAAGCTCCCGACGTCAAGTGGGGAAATTGACCCACGTAGTACTACGGGCGTGCCGAGTCAGGCCGGCTCCCGGGAGTGAGTAGTGTTCCGAATAGTACGGAGCACGCGGAGCCCGCATGATTCCGCTACCTCCAATCGGTACTCCCAACGTGTACGCCACTTCCATGCTCCGCTGCGCCGCAACGGCGCTACTGCTCCTTCCCGCCGCCGCGCTCGCGCAGGCGAAGACGGATTCCGCCGCCCGCGCGACCGTGCTCCAGTCGGTCACCGTCACCGCGACGCGCACCACCACCGACGTCCGCAACGTTGCCGCGCCGGTGATCGTGCTCGACTCGCTGAAGATCCGCTCGCAGGTTGCGAACGGCGTCGCCGACCTGCTGCGCTCCGAAGTGGGCGTGGACGTGGTGGGCACCGGCGTGAACCAGACCCGCCCCACGATTCGCGGGCAGCGCGGCCAGCGCATCCTGCTCCTCCAGGATGGCATGCGGCTCAACAACAGCCGGCGCCAGCAGGACTTCGGCGAGATTCCCTCGCTCGTGGATGCGGATCAACTCGCGCGTGTGGAAGTGGTGCGCGGCCCCGCGTCGGTGCTCTACGGCACGGACGCCATCGGCGGGGTGGTGAACCTCATCAGCCGCGCGCCGGCCTTTGGCAGCGCCGACAAGGTGTCGGGCCGCATCGGCTACCAGTACGGCGGCGCGGGAGAGCTCAGCAAGACCACCGGCTCGCTCACCGGCAACGCCGGCAACTTCGCGTTCGACCTCTCCGGATCGGCGCGCGTGGCCGGCGACTACGCCGCACCCGCTGGATCCTATGGCAAGGTGACGCTCGCTGGTGACACGCCGCTCCAGCACAGCGGCGTACGCGACCGGAATGCGGCCGGCATGGTGGCGTGGCGCGCGTCGCACTCGCTGGACCTGTTCGCCCGGTACGAGCGCTACGCGGCGGACGACGCCGGCTTCGGCTACGTGCCGCCAACGCTCATCGGCGCCGATCCCACGCAGATCGAGATCCTCTATCCGCAGCAGAACTTCGGCAAGGTCAGCACCGGCCTGCATGCCTCGGCGCTCGGGTCGGCGCTCGCCGATCGCTTCGACGTCACCGCGTATCGCCAGCGCAACACGCGCGACCTCACGCAGCACATCTTCGTCTTCTTCGGGCCGGGCACGCCGGCGGGCGCGGGGGTGGACATCGCGGCCTCCAACTTCACCGACATCACGTCCTCGGGGCTGCGCGCCGAGGCCACGAAGATCGCGAACCGCGCGATCTTCACCTACGGGCTCGACTACTTCCACGACAACTCGTCGAACACGGATTCGAGCAAGA
This sequence comes from Gemmatimonadales bacterium, assembly GCA_038236775.1. Lineage (GTDB taxonomy): Bacteria > Gemmatimonadota > Gemmatimonadetes > Gemmatimonadales > Gemmatimonadaceae > AG11. The sequence continues at coordinate 63,816 of JBBRZK010000002.1, read as the reverse complement.
CCACCGTCGTCGGCTTCGGACCGCCGCAATCGCAGTACAGCAACCGCGCGCAGATCCCGAACGCCACGCTGTCCAGCTACGGCGCCTTCGCACAGGCCGACATCCCGCTCCACGAGAAGTTCTCGCTCATCGTGGGGGGGCGCGGACAGTACCTGGAGAGTGCGCCCGCGCTCACCGCGGGTCGCACCGATTCGCTCGGTAGCCACTCGAACAGCACCGCCGTGTACGCGACGAGCGGCGTGTGGCGCGTCGCGGACAACACGTCGGTCGTGGCGACGGTGGGTCGCGGCTTCCGCGCGCCGAACCTCGTCGAGCGCTACTTCGACGGGCCCACGCCCGAAGGCTCGGCATACCAGAAGGCCGCGCCCGACCTGCGCGCCGAGACGAGCCTGAATGCCGATGGCGGGGTGAAGTATCGCAATGCGTGGCTTGCCGGCGAGGCATTGCTGTTCCAGAACGACATCCATGACGCGATCGTCGCCTCGGCCACCGGCGCGAAGCAGGGGACGCTCCCCGTGTACCAGAACGTGAACGTGGGACAGCTGCGCGCGCGCGGCGTCGAGCTGTCGCTCTCCGCGCTGGTTGGTGCCGGGTTCGATGTCGGCGCGAACTACTCCACGGTGAAGTCCACGAACGTCGCGCAGCCGAACGTCCCGGTGGGCGACACGTACTCGAGCAAGTTGAACACGAGCATCGGCTGGTCGAACGGACACCTGTGGACGGAATACGCACTGCGCCACAACGGCGAACAGCGCGACATCGCGGCAACGGCGAGCCCCGTCGGGCCGGTGCTCCCCGCGTTCACGGTGCAGTCCGTGCGGGCGGGCATCCGCGGGTGGAACCTGGGCAGCGTGCGCCAGGACTTCACCATCGGCGTGAACAACATCGGCAACGTGCTCTATGCGGAGGCGGCCAATGCGTCGTTCTTCCGTCCCGAGCCGCGTCGCAACGTCGTGGTCGCCGTCTCGACGGCTTTCTGATGCGCCACTTCGTCCAATTCATCCCGATCGCGACGACGATACTCGCGCTGACGTTCTTCGTCGTGCTCTTCCGCCGCTGGGGGCAGCGCGGCGGGCCGCACCTGCTGTGGTTCGCGGTGGGCGCGCTCACGTATGCGGCGGGCACCATCACGGAGTCGTGGACGACCCTGTTCGGCTGGAACGAGGCGGTGTTCCGCGCGTGGTACATCACGGGTGCGCTCATGGGGGGCGCGCCGCTCGCGCAGGGGTCGGTGTACCTGCACCTGAAGCGCCGCACGGCCGATCGGCTCGCGGTGGCGCTCGTCGTCGCCATCGTGACGGCGAGCGTGTTCGTGATCGCAAGCCCGCTGCGCCACGACCTGGTGGAGCCGCACCGCCTCACCGGGAAGGTGCTGGCCTGGACGTGGGTGCGCGCGTTCAGTCCGTTCATCAACACGTACGCCTTCATCTTCCTCGTGGGCGGCGCGGCGATGTCTGCGTGGCACTTCTCGAAGTCGCTGGTGACGCGCAACCGCTTCGTGGGGAATGTGCTCATTGCGGTGGGTGCGCTGCTGCCCGGCATCGGCGGCACCTTCACGCGCTTCGGGTATACCGAGGTGCTCTACGTGACCGAGTTCATCGGGCTCGCGCTCATCTTCATCGGCTACCGGATCGCCATTGCGCCGTCGGGCGACCGTGAGGATACGCAAGCCGGGGCGACTCGCGTCGCCCCGGCAGGCCCGGCAGGATATCCCGCGTAGCGGTTTCTCAAGCCGCCCTTCACGGTGCTGGCACTCTTGTCCGTGACCGGCTTTTCGGGAAGGTCCTTCAGGTCCTTCTCCTGAGGCTGCTTCTTCGGGAGCCCAGGCCGCCCTTCACGTTCTCGGCTCAGGTATCGAGCACATCGAGGTCGCGCAATTCGGTGGCGGGCACGCTCTTCGCGCTGTCCCTGGTCGCCGTGTCCCTTGCGTTCTTGTCCTTGTCCGCCATGCAGATGCCACACGACACGATCCTGCTCCGCACTGACGACGGCACCTGCCCGACGCACGTGTTCGAGCCCGAGGGCAGCGGGCCCTGGCCCGGCGTCATCATGTACATGGATGCGTACGGCATCCGCCCGGCGCTCATCGAGATCGCCTCCCGCCTCGCCTCGGCGGGATACCACGTCGTGCTCCCGGACCTGTATTACCGCAGTGGCTATGCAGCGCCAGGCTCGAGCCTCTTCAAGGATCCCGCAGTGGGTGCGGACTGGACGACGCGCATCGTGCCCACGCTGAGCAACGGGAACATCATGCGCGACGTACCCGCGCTCCTGTCGCACCTGGACGCGAGCCTGAACGTGCTGGCCGGCCCCATCGGCGTCGTGGGGTACTGCATGGGGGGACGGATGTCGCTGTCCGCCGCGGGATCCTTCCCCGAGCGCGTCGCGGCCGCGGCGTCCTACCACGGTGGCGACCTCGTCACCAAGGAGCCGGACAGCCCGCACCTGCTCGCGTCGATGATGCGGGCGCGGATCTACGTGGGCGGTGCGAAGGAGGACGCGGGCTTCGACGACGGGCAGAAGCAGCGCCTCGAGGATGCGCTCACCGCCGCGCACGTGACACACACCATCGAGACGTACGACGCCCGCCACGGCTGGGTGCCCTCGGACACGCCGGCACATGACGCGGCCGCGACGGAGAAACACTGGGTCACGCTGCTGCGGCTGTTCAACGAGACGCTGAAGCGCCCAGGCTAGAGGGCGCGACCGACCGTGGCAGGCAGCGTTCGGCGAGCTGAAGCAGGGATTGATGGCGAAGTTGGCCCCGGAGGCATTGCAGAGAGATTACGGGTCGGGCCACTGAGCGGCCACCGGGGTCATCCGCCGCATGGTCCTGTGACATCAGTCACGCGATGCCGTGGCTCCCTACGTCATCCTTCTCTCATGACAAATCTGCCAAAGCTCGATCCGCGCATGACGGTCAACGAAATCGTCGCCCGATACGCGGAAACGATTCCGGTGTTCAATCGGTTCGGGATGGATGCGTGCTGGTGCGGGCAGCCAGACCCGAGAGGCGCAGGGAGACCGATGTTAGCGCTCAGTTCGATCACCACAATTATCCCATGACTCGCATTTCTTGCACCGATGTCGCACCGGGCGCCTACACGGCGATGCTCGGTCTCGAGCAATACGTGAGAGGCTCGGGCCTCGAGCATTCGCTGCTCGAGCTCGTGAAGACGCGCGCCTCACAGATCAACGGCTGCGCATATTGCCTGGACATGCACACCAAGGACGCGCGCGCCGCCGGCGAGACGGAGCAACGGCTGTACGTCTTGCCGGCGTGGCGCGAGGCGCCCTTCTACTCCACGCGTGAGCGCGCGGCGCTCGCCTGGACGGAGGCCGTGACGCAACTCGGTCCGCACGGCGTGTCCGACGAGCTGTATCGCGCGACCCGCGAGCACTTCGACGAGAAGGCGCTGGTGGACCTGACGATGGCCATCATTGCCATCAACGGGTGGAACCGCCTCGCCATCGCCCTCCAGGCGGAGGACGTGGGTAGCTACGTCGTGCGTCCATAGTCGATCACAGGCGCGCGTGAGTATCACCATGCAGCACGAGATCCCAGTCGTCACGCCATACCGGCTCGACCTCACCGTGAGCGCGCTGCGGCGCCTGTCGATGAATGTTGTCGATGTGCTCACGCCCGATGGCGAATATGTGCGGGCGCTCGGCGGCGCGCATGGCGCAGTGATCGCGCGCGTGCGGCAGGCGCGGCCCGGAGCCCTGTCCGTGACGATCGAAGGCGACGCTGACGACCATGCGCCATCGCTCGCACTCGTGCGTCGGACGCTCGGGGTCGATCGCGACCTCACCGACTTTGATCGCGCGGCCGCGGGAATCCCGTGGCTGGCGCCTCTGGTCGAACGCATGTGTGGCGTGAAGCCTCCTCGCTATCCCGTTCTCTGGGAGGCCTGCGCCAATGCGATCGTGTTTCAGCAGGTGAGCCTGCGCGCGGCCAGCACCATCATGCAGCGCTTGATCGTAGCCGTCGGGCGATCGGTGGAAGCCGATGGTGTGCCTGTGCCTCTGTACCTCTTTCCGGACGCGGAAAGGGTACGGGATGCACCGGACGATGTCCTGCGCCGGACTGGACTCAGCGCGAACAAGGTCGCGACGCTACGGCGCGTCGCCGCCGCGCTCGCATCCGGCACGCTCGACGCGACGACCCTGGAAGGCAGCGCGAGTCCGGATGCCGCGGCAATGCTTCGCCGGATCAAGGGGATCGGTCCGTGGACGGCGGCGGTCATTCTGCTTCGCGGCCTCGGGCGACTGGACGTGTTCCCCGCCAACGACACGAGCGTCGCGAGCAACCTGGCGCTCGTCGCCGGAGTTGCGTCGATCGATGCGGCGCGCGTGCTGGACGTCCTCGGCTCGCAGCGCGGCATGTTGTACTTCTACTTGCTCCTCGCGCGCCTCGAAGCGCGTGGTGAGATTGGTCGCCCATCGTTCGAGAGGCCACGGTCGGTCGTCCACCATGCCGGGGCGTCGAACCGTGAGGACCGCTCCATGTCGGTGTTCAATGGGTCACGCCGTCGTTGATCGACTGTTGGCATCATGCGTCCATTCGCTTCCATCTCCCGGTCGCCGCAATCCCGACCATCGCGGCGCACGCGAATCGGAGCGCGTTGTCGAGGCAGAGTTGTGGGCGGGTACGGAGCACGCGCCGCCACGCAATGTCGATTCTCGAGCGCTGAGCGCGGGGTTCGGCTCAGATGCCCGCTTCCTGGCTGTAGAACTGACGGTCTTCGAGCCGGCCCCCCTGGCCGGTGCCGATGTGCCCAGAGTCGTTCACAAATTCAATACGCCGAATGTCCTTGACCATCGTGAACCCGAGTCGCGTTTCCACTCGAAGGGCAGGGGCGCGCCATGTGGCACTGGCAGCGGACGACCGTTCATCCCGTAGGCGAGTAATGTCTGCGGGTCCGCGGCTACCGCGATGCTGACTGTGCCGGAGTCGCGTACCTGGCACTCGGGGCGGCGAGGGTCGCAGTCGTGGCGGCGCCGTCGGTCACGTCGCGGTGGTGTATGGGGTCCGTCTCGCGATCCGCGGCTACGAGTCGGCGGAACTTCGGCGGCTCGTGCGACGCATCGTTGGTCCCTGAACCGATTCCGAGCCGTCGTCGACGGTCGGATAGCGCAGCGTCCCGTCCGCGAGCACGTGTGCGCCCGGTGTGAGCGTCGCAGTCGTCACCTGGCCCGGCCCCATGATGTGCTCCACCGGAACGTCGCGGGCCAGCAGGTAATCAGCGATGATGCGCCGATGACAGCGCCACCAGACGGCTTCCGCGCACATGATCGCGCACCGATGCGTGCGCGCCAGCACGAGCAGTTCGTCGAGGCCGGCGCGAAACGCATCGGTTTCTGCGTAGTCCGCGTAGTTGCGGAAGGCCAGCACACGCCAGAACGTATTGGTCGACGGCGGCGCGCCCTTGATCCGATGACGCCGCCCGCCGAGCGCGGGGAGATGCCGATAGCCGATGTCGGCGGCAGCGAGCGAATCCGGCAGCGTCTCGATGTTGAACTGCGGCATGGCGCGCGAGCCCGGAATGGAGCGAACGTCCACGAGGAGATCCACCTCGACCTGCCGCAGCAACGCGACGAAGTCGGCGATCGTCCGTGTCGAATGGCCGATCGTGAAGATCGTCCGAGTCACGTCCGGAGCTTTCTGAGCGCGGAGCCCTTGTGCATGGCGATGTGGTCGGTCGTGTCGCTCCTGATTTCGTACTGCGGCTCGTCCGTGCTCGCGTGGACGGTGTAGCCCTTGAACGTGATCGGCGACGTGACGACGCGCGTGATGGTGCCGCGCACGCGACCGGCCTCCGAATTCCACGAGACGTGGTCTCCGCGCTTGAACCGTGTTGCTGGCATGGGTGTTTTTGTGTGTGACGCGTCGTGCGTGTGACAGTGTCGTGCGACGGCACCGGATATCGCTGCGCCGACACGCTGGCTGCTGCACGTTGTGCGCCGTCGGCTCACGGCCGCCGCGCCGTATCGCATGCCACGGCTCCGGCGCCTATCAAGCCTTCGCCGTATTGGCCGCGCACGCGAGCGCCGCGGACGACACCTCTCGAGCGGTCGCGCTCGCGCGATGAGCGTCCCGCGTGTCGTCAGTCGGTCACTCGGGGCCGGCGTGGTCGCTTCGCCACCGGCGGTAGGCGAGCACCGTTATCCCGGTGCAGATGAGGAACGCCGGCAGGACCACGATGAGCATGGCCGGCAGCATGTCGCGTATCGTCATCGGCATGACCATCAGCGCACCCCGTACTCTTCAGTGAAGGCGCAGCCTGAAGACGCGCAGCGCGTCCGGCCAGATCTGATTCATGATCGACAGCACGAAGATGAGCCCACCGACCATGCTCCAGCCGAGGATCTTTCTCTCATGGCGCAGGTGCATGAAGTAGACGAGACCGAGACCCGCCTGGACGGCGGCGAGGGCGAGGAGCGCGGCGAGCAGCGTCGGCATGGCCGGCCGCAGATAGGTAGCCGTGACCTCGAGCGCGGTGACGCCGAGCATGGCCATCCAGACGAGGAGATGTCGGCCGCGAGGGCTCAGGCGCACGTGCACGTCGCTACGCGTCGGAGCGGAGACGTCGGATGCAGTGGCCGCATGGTCGGTCATCGGCGATTCCCTCAGCGGGCGTTGAGCAGGTAGACCAGCGGAAACACGAACATCCACACGAGGTCGACGAAGTGCCAGTACAGGCCTGTCGTCTCCACGTGTCCTGGCTGGAGGCGGCCGCGCCCGAACTTCGTCGCGACCACGATCATCGCGACGATGCCGCCAAACACGTGCAACAGGTGCAGGCCGGTAAGCCCGAAGAACGAGCCGCCGACGAGCACGGAGCCGCCCAGCGGGTTCCGCGACGGGGACCAGCCCTCGTGGAACATGCCGAACCACTCTCGCAGGTGCAGCGTGGCGAAGATGATGCCGAGGGCGATCGTGACCCATATCCAGCGGACGCTCGCCGACCGGCGCTCCTCGCGCGCGGCTTCGACGGCGAACAGCATCGTCAGGCTGCTCGTGAGCAGCACGGCCGTCATCACCATCGCGTTGATGATCGTCGGCGCGAACGCGAAGGGCTTCGTCCAGTCGGGGCTGCCCAGGCGCAGGAACCCGTATCCGAACAGGATCGCACCGAAGGTGACGGCATCGGCGACGATGAACAGCCACATCACCAGCTTCTTCGATTCGACGCCGAACGGTGACGCTTCCAGATCGGGTACATGCGCCGCGCCATGCGGCATCTCCATCTCCATCTCCATCGCCATCACCACACCTCCAGGTGCAGACTAGAGTCGAACGAGCAGCAGCAGCATGATGAACACCCACAGGACCGCCATGAAGTGCCAGTAGAGAGCCGCGGCGCTGAGCGCCGGCCCCACGCCGTGCGCTCCACTCCGGTGCAGGCGCCGACGCACGTACAGCAGTCCGCCGAGGCCGCCCAGCAGGTGCAGGGCATGAAGCGCCGTGAGGATGTAGAAAAAGGCGCTGCTGGGGTTCGTCGCGAGAAAGAGCCCCTGACCTGCGAGTTGCCGCCAGGCGACGATCTGCCCGCCGAGAAAGAGGACGCCAAGCAGCAGCGTGGCCCATAACCATGCAGCGGTGCGCGAGGTCGGACCCGGGAGCACGGTGATGTCCGGTGCCTGCACGCGTCCTGCCTGCGCATGATTCCGTCGGCCCAGCTCGAGCGACACGCTACTCGCCAGGAGGACGGCGGTGTTGAGATACAGGATTGCCGGCAGCTGAAAGTGCAGCCAGTCGGTGCCCATGCCCTGCCGGACGACGAGGGCGCTGGTGTAGGCCGCGAACGACATCGAGATCGTCGCCACGCCGACCCAGACGCCGGTCGTCGGGGCGGTCGGATGCGCAACGGGGCGCGGCGCGGAGCGGAGAGGAATGTTCGTTGCTCCCATTTCACTGCACCGGCAGCGGCTCGGGTGAGTCCTGCATCACGTAGTCGCCCGTCGAGCCGGCGATCCCGTACTCATTGGGTCCGTGATAGACGACGGGGTGACGGCCCCCGAAGTTGTCGTGCGGGGGCGGCGAGGGGACGGTCCACTCGAGCGAGGTCGCCTCCCAGGGATTCTCGGGCGCGAGCGCGCCGCGTCGCCGGCTCCAGAGAAGGTTGAAGAAGAAGAGCAGCTGGACTGCCCCCGTGGCGAGGGCGCCGATGGTAATGAAGCGGTGGAGCGGCGCCATGCCCTTCATGTAGTCGTCCGTGAAGGCGGAGTACCGCCGCACGTTGCCGGCCAGCCCGAGCCAGTGCATCGGCATGAAGACGCAATAGACGCCGATGAAGGTCAGCCAGAAATGCCACTTCCCGATCGTCTCATTCAGCATCCGCCCGTAGATCTTCGGGAACCAGAAGTACGTACCGGCAAAGATGCCGAACATCGACGCGACTCCCATCACGAAGTGGAAGTGTCCCACGACGAAGTAGGTCCCGTGCAGGTACGTGTCGATCGACGGCTGGGCGAGAAAGAAGCCGCTCAGCCCGCCCGTGACGAAGACGGACAGGAAGCCGAGGCAGAACAGTGACGCGGTGGTGAGTCGCAGCCGCGAGCCGTAGACCGTGCCGATCCACAGCAGTGTCGTGATCGTCGCAGGGATCGTGATGATGAGCGTCGGAACGGAGAACAGCGTCGCCGAGAGCGGATTCATTCCGCTGAGGAACATGTGATGGCCCCACACCATGTAGCTCAGGAAGCCGATCGCGATCATGCAGCCGATGAAGATCCGCGGTCCGAGCAGCGGCTTGCGCGCCATCGCCGGAAGGATCGTGGACACGATGCCGAGTCCCGGGAGGATGGCGATGTAGACCTCGGGGTGGCCGAAAAACCAGAACAGGTGCTGCCAGAGCATCGGCGATCCGCCGGAGTGCGGCTGCAGCCGGTCGCTGATCACGAGTCCGCCGGGGATGAAGAAGCTCGTCCCCGCCGTGCGATCGAGGATGAGGAGAATGCAGGCGGGCAGCAGCACCGAGAAGGCGATCAGGCCGATCACGGACGTGATGAACCAGGCCCACGTGACGTACGGCAGCCGCGCGAGCGTCATCCCCCTCGTACGCAGGTCGAGGGTGGTTGCGATGAAGTTCAGCGATCCGAGCAGCTGCCCGACGCAGAAGATCGCGATCGAGACGGCCCAGAGCGTCTGTCCGAGCTCCTGGCCAGGACCCGCATCCTTGCCGACGGCACTCAACGGCGCGTAGGCGGTCCACCCCGAGATCGCGGGACCGTCGGCGACAAAGAACGACGCGACGAGAACGACGAACGACAGCGCAGTGACCCAGAACGACATCATGTTGAAGCGGGGGAACGCCATGTCCTCCGCACCGACCTGGATCGGCAGCACGAAGTTGCCGAATCCGGCAAACGGCGCTGTCGTCAGGACGAAGAACACCATGATGGTGCCGTGCATGGTCATCAGCGACAGGTAGTATTCCGGGCTGATCACGCCGTTGGCGGCGCCATTGGGCGACAGGTGCTGCAGTCCCGGCACCGACGCGGTGGGCCAAGCGAGATGAATGCGCATCAGCCACGAGAGCACCATCCCGGTGGTGACCGCGACCAGCGCGAGGTCGAGGTACTGGCGACCGATGACCTTGTGGTCGAGAGAGAAGACGTGCGTGCGCCAGAATCCCAGCGGCGGGCCATGGTGCGGCGCGGGGGGTGTCGCACCATGGGCTGCGTGGGACGCGCCGGCCTCCGGACTCGGGACTGCCTCGCTCATCTCCGGCTCCTCATTGGTTCTCGTGGTTCGTCAGCCACTTGTCGAATTCTTCCTGCGTCACGATCTCGACATAGGCGCGCATGTTGTAGTGTCCCAACCCGCACAGCTGCGTGCAGACCAGCTCGTACTTGCCGGTCTTCGTGGCGGTGAAGTGCAGCGGCACCACGATTCCGGGCACGAAATCCTGCTGGAGGCGCAAGGTGGGCACGTAGAACGAATGCCCGACGTCCTTGGCGTGCAGGGTGAGCGAAATCGGCTTGTTGACCGGGACCTCGAGAGACGCGGAGACGATGTCGTCGCGCGCGGTCGTATCGTTCGCGGGATCAAGACCGAAATAATTATCGTTGCCCTCGTCGATCTTGTCGGGGTGGACCGGTCCGAATTTTCCGTCCTTGCCCGAGTACCGGAAGTAGTACGCGAACTGTTCGGCCTGCACGTCGATCTGCACCGAGCCCGGCTCGGGCGGCGTCATGTAGATGGACGCCCAGACCTTGCTCCCGACGAGCGTGAGCACCAGCACCTCGGCGCCAACGATCAGGATGGCGGCGGCGACCATCGGCAGCGGACCGCCGGGAAAGACCTTGAGCGCGCGGAGCGCGTTGCCGTCGGCGGCGCGCCAGACGATGGCCGCCAGCAGGAGCTGCGCGCCGACGAACATCGCCCCGGTGGCGCCCATCGTCTCGATCAGTTGCTGGTCGATGCCGGCGCCGAGCACCGAGATGTCGGGCGGCATCCACCAGATGCGCATCGCGAAGATCGCCGCAGAGACGACGGTGATGATCGTGACGACGACCGCGAAGAATTTGCCCACGACTGCCCCTAGTAGGGTGTCGCCTTGAACACGAAGTTCACCTTGGGCGCCGCGCCGGCGCCGATGGTGACTTCCTGGCTCTGCGTCCCGAACCGCTCATGCCACGCCGTGACGGTGTACTTGCCCGGCGGAAGCCCCTTCAGCGAGAAGGTCCCGTCCTCGCCGCTCGTCGTCGCGTGCGAGGTGCTCAGCACCGCGAAGTATCCGTGCATCCACGGGTGGATGTTGCACTTGACCGGAATGAACTCCGCCTTGGCGAAGCTCTCCTTGAGGGCCGGCGCACCTGGCGGCTGCGACTTGTTCCATTCCGCGTTGACCTTGGCGAGCGGATGGATGTTGTGTGACGTCTTGTCGAGGTTGGAAATCTCGATCGGCTGATTGACCTCCACGATGGCGACGTGCGGGACATACTGGCAGCCGCGCTGGTCGTATCGCACCGCGTGGGTGGGCGCCGCCGAGGGCTTGTCACCGGCCGAGATATAGACGACGACGTCCTCGAGGGAGTTGTTGGGTCCTCCGACCGCGCTCTCGGTCATGACCGGCGTCTTGTGGTCGGCGGCGCAGGTCGGCTCCTTGGCCATGTCGATCGGCTTCATCTTGGGGAGCGTGCCCGTGTACGTCACCGTGCCGGTGATCGAATCCGCCGCCGGGGCGGCCGGCCGCATCGCGGCGGTGGTCGCGGCCGCTACGGCCGCGAGCAGGGCGAGTGAGGCAATGTGCTTCGTGTGCATTGTCCGTCCGTCTGATGGGTGAGTCGTAGGTACAGGGAAGCGAGCAAGGATGGGCGGTGGGTCGTCGCCGCGCGGGCTAGGTCGGCGGTGGAGTTGCGGCGTCAGCGCCGATCGGGGGCAGCTCGGCGGCGTGCGCGCGATGATATGGTGCCCAGAGGATGGCTTCCGGCGACTGGGCCGGCTGGAGCGTCCGGAGAAAGTGGACGAGGTCCCACGCGTCGTTCGGCTTCAGCTGGTCGACGAAGGAGGGCATGGGCGTGCCATCCAGTCCGGTCATGAAGATGCGGTAGAGATCGGCGTTGGTCGAGCCGCACTTGAATCGTGTGCCCGTCGAGAAATTGTACGGGCGGATCGGCTGGTCCTTGCTGTCGGTCAACGCGCTGGCGGCAGGTCCGTCGCCGTGCCCTGCGGGCCCATGGCACTTCCAGCACTCCATCTTCTGGAAGAGCTGCCGTCCGCGAATGATGCTCTCCACATTTACCGGGGTTTCGGCGGGGATCACGATTGGCGTGCCGGCCGGCCGGGTGGTCCACTTCGGGGAGAACGTCTTGATGTAGGCGACGAGGTTCCGCCGTGTCTCCTCGGTGAGCGGTCGCCACGACGGCATGTTCGTCGTGACGAAGCCGCGCGTGATCGCCTGCTCGACATCGTTGTCGGTCGGGAGCGTGCCGGTCGGCGTCGACCGGCACTTGAACAGGGCCTCGGTGAAGTCACGCGGCTTGGGCTCGATCCACTGCGCGTTCTCCCCTCGCCCGTCGCCCTGTGGACCGTGACAGCCGATGCAGTTGCGATTGTAGGCGGACTCGCCCGCATGCGGGTCGCCGGCCCCCTGCGCCATCTGGGCGAGCGCAGTGCGCGCGCCTCCGATCGTGAGCAGCAGTGCGCTCGCCACGATCGTCACTCGGAGTGGTCGTGTCTGAAGATGCATTAGTCCTCTCGCCTAGAATGCGAAGTCGAGCGCCAGGAAGATGCTGCTGCTCTTGACTCGTGTCGTCAAATCGTTCGGCGGTGCCCCGCTGCCCAATCCGCTCAGCGGCGGCAGGCCGGTTGTGCTGGTCCACGCATACTCGCCGTGCAATGCCAGCCCCGTGCGGCTGAGCATGAACGGATTCCACCGGAATCCGACGGCCGTGGCGTCCACGTTTCCCAGATCGCTCGGGAACTCGGGGAGCGTCTGCGTGGCGACCCGAATGACCTCGTGGCGGCCCATCGCCACGAACTGGTGGCTGACGAAGTAGTGCGCCTCCAGGAAGGCCGCGTTCCACACGGGGCTTCGCGCCCCGACTGGCACGGGTTGCGGGGGAAACGGCTGTCCTCCGCCGGCGGTGGCCAGGGCCACGTCGTCCGAGGCACGCATGTAGAGCGGCAGCAGTTCGAGGTTGCCGAGATACAAGTCGCCGGCAACTCCGGCGCGGTAGAACGACTTGTTGCCGTCCCAGGTGCCGGGGACCGGCTGTCCATTGAGCGTGGCAAAGGTCGTCGGACGATTGCCCCGGTAGCCGAACACGCCGATGCGCTCGAGCCCCAATGATCCGGCTTCAAATGCCTGGCTCAGCGCGACGGCTGCGTCGAACCCGCTGCCTTGCTGCAGGCCAACCTCACCGTCGGTACTGCTGAAGAGTCCAACCGAGAAGCGCGTATAGCTGTTCACCGAGTGACCGGAGAATTCGGCACCCAGCTGGTTGTCGCCGAGTCCGAACGACGTCCCATCCGGCACCGGGCTGGCCGGCAGCGTCGGGTCTGGCGAGGCGACGAGCACCCCGGCGGGTACGAAGTGGTAGGACTGATAGAATCCGCCGTTCCCCGAGAGCAGCAGCTCGCGCTTCTCGGAGACGATGTTGTCCAGCTCGAACTTGCCCACCTTGAGGTTCGCCCAGTTGCTGCTCAGCAGATCGTTGAAGCGAACATATGCCGCCTCGAGATGGAACGATCCCTGATTGTCCGACGAGGGGATCAGCCCGAACGAGATGTTGTTCGACAAGGTGCCGATCATCAGGAGATCCAGACCCGAGAGGTCGAAGCCGGTCTGCGTGATCGCACGCTCGGCGAAACCTGACGTCGGGTCACCCGGGACGGCGTCCACCGGCTGATTGGTGGTGCGGTCGACGCGGAAATGCGGGGTGATACGCGCCGCTATCGGCCAATAGCCCGGCGCATGGTCGATGGGCGAGTCGCGCTCATTCATGAGCCGGTAGCCGTTGTCGCGGAAGACCTGCCCGAAGTTGTTGAGCTGAGGCCAGCTCGTGTGGCATGCCGAGCAGGGCAAGCCATACTTGCGGGCAAAGGCCGGGATTACGCTGGACGAATGCACCGCCAGCGTGGTTCCCCCGTCAAAGTGCTTCTCGTTCCCGAATCCGCTCGAGCCACCGTACCGCCGCAGGAACTCGGCGTACAGGGCGCGCGGCTGTGTGTCCGCCCGCCCGTCGCGATCGGATCCGTGGATTCCCGATCCGTTCGCGCCGCCGACGCCGGTCATCGCGGTGGCGCGTGTACTGGCGCCCACCAGCAGAGACAGGGCGCACAGCGCGCCGAAGGACATCTGGACCGGGGCGAATTTCCTTCTGCTCCAACCAGTCATGTAACCTCCGCGATAGTTCGACACTCGCCGTACGGCGGCGCTATCAAGCAACTAACTATTGTCGGCAGGGCAGGCGGCGTCGCAGGTGCTTGCGACACGCAGACCGTCGGCCCTTGGATCGGGAATTCCGTTCGTCTGCGGAACCGCTCGACGGCACACTGCATCGCGTGCCGCTCGTGACGTGCCAAGGTAATGGCAAACAGCGCCGCGATTGTCAAGAACCAGATGCGGGGAATACCCCACAAAGATTCCACTAAGAAGAGTGGACAGGCCTGGCACCGCGGGCCCGAATCATGCGCGCGCCGGCGACCGGGCGAGCCACGGCGTGGGGACCAGTGGGGCCGGGGTGCGCAAGACGGCCGAGACGGAAGCGCGCTGATCCGGAGCGCCCTCCTGTCGCGACGCGCGTTACTGGCCGGTGCGTCCCTCGACTGCGGTCCCACGCGCCTGTGATCGGGGATCCGCACTGCGCGCCTGCCGACTGCCGCCGTTGTCAGCCGGTGTGGCGCAATAGGCGGCAAAAACCATCAGACAGACCAACGGTATCAGCAGCACGGCGCTCGCGGTGCGCGAACAGGGCACTGGCGCCGACACGCCGCTCCAAAGCTCGACGTCGTCATGCGACATCACGCAGCTGCGGCGGTTCGGCGTGACCGGAACATCATGCGGGCGATCGGAGGTCATGAGCACTCGGGGTTACCAACGACGTGAGCAAGCCGATACGCTCGGTATGAGCGATGGGAGGACCAGAACGCCTGGCTCTTGCAGTGTCGAGGTGCACGGCATCGGATTGTCCGGAGACCCCGCGAATCGACGCGTCCACCGGCACGGAAGCCGCCGATCGCCGAGCAAGGTGCGTCTTGGACGCGGCGGAGGGAAGAGCTCCGAGCGTCCTGGGCCGAGGGTTTACGCGAGCGGCTTCGTGCCCGCGCCAACCACCACCGTCAACGACACATAGAAATCCCCAGCCTCCTCGGCGGCGGCCAGCTGGGTGCTCCAGGCCTCGAGAAGTTCCTGCTGCACCAGCCCTGGATCCACGAATCCCACGAGGAGATACTGCCCAAGCCGATAGCGCAGGATGGGAACGATCTCTTCTTCCTGGAGGTCAGCCGTGCGCACGGAGAGGCACGTCACGCCGTGGCGATCGGCCACGACGTGCAGGCCAATGTCGGCGCCAACGGCCGCGAGACGGGGCAGGCGGGCGGTCGTTCCCGCGGCGACCACACGTTCGACGTGCGCAAGCACCTCGGGCGGCAGGTCGTTCCAGTTGCGGGGCAGATCCATGAGAACGGAGTATGGGGCGGGGCGGTCGATTGCCGGGGGAGGCGACCGCCTCAACGGTGGCGTAACTTGGCGGGCGAGGCGTTCGAGCGCCATCAGGCGCTGGGGCTCGAGTGAAGGAGGTACCCGGCATCCCGCTGGGCGTCGTGAAAGGGCCTCAGGACCGGTCGTGCCTCCTTGCGTCATATTCATTCATCACCTTTCGCCCCCTTGGTCAACCCATGGTCAGAAGTAGACTGCGCCTGGTATTCGCTCTGGCGATGCCCGTTGCCTGCGGGGGCAACATTGATAGTGTCCCCTCGGACACCCCCGGTGTCTCGTATCCCCCGGTCGTGAATCCCCAGGGCATGTCCGTCGCAACGCAGCACAACGACAACGGGCGCACCGGCTGGAACGACACCGAAGCGCTGCTGACCACATCCAATGTCGATGTGCAGCACTTCGGCAAACTGTTCACCCTGGCCGTGGACGACCAGGTGTTCGCGCAACCGTTGATCGTGGGCCGGGTCGGCATCGGCAACGGGGTGCACAACGTCGCCTATGTCGCCACGGTCAACAATACGGTGTATGCCTTCGACGGAGACAACGGCACGCCGTACTGGCAGCGACAGTTCACCGAGCCGGGCATGCGCGCTCCGCGAAATACCGACATGACGGGAGCCTGTGGCGGAACGTACCAGGACTTCAGTGGCAATATCGGTATCGTGGGCACCCCGGTGATCGATGCGGCACGAGGCATCATGTATTTCGTTGCCCGCAGTACAACGGGCAGCGCGTTCGTTCAGGCACTGCACGCCGTGAACATCGTCGACGGGAGTGAAGTCGCCGGTAGCCCGGTGCGAATCACCGCGACGTCGTCGGGGAATGGAGTCGGGAATGTGAATGGCCTGATCACGTTCGACGCGCAGCGACAGAACCAGCGCCAGGGATTGACGCTGGTGAACGGCGTCGTGTACGTGACCTTTGCCTCCCATTGCGATTGGGGGCCATACCACGGATGGATTCTCGGGTATGATGCCACCACCCTGCAGCGGCAGGTGGTCTACAATGCCACGCCGGACGGAGACGCCGGCGGCATGTGGGAAAGCGGAGCCGGCATGGCCGCCGATGCACAGGGCAACCTGTACGTCGTCACGGGCAACGGAACGGTGGGGGTGAGCGGTGATCCGACGAGCCTCAGGAATCGCGGGGAAAGCGCACTGAAACTCACACCGTCCGGCTCGACCCTGCGCGTCGCCAGCTACTTCACGCCATTCAACTTCACCTATCTCAGCTACAATGACCTGGACTATGGCGGGATGGGTTCGCTCCTGATTCCGAACTCCAGCTATTTCCTGACCGGCGGCAAGGACGGGACGTTGTACTTGTTGAACAAGGATGACATGGGTGGCTACACATCGGGCGCGAATCAGGTGCAGCAAGTCATCCCCCTGAGTGCGCGATCCGAAATGCACTGTCAGCCGGCCTACTACAGGGGGAGCGCGTCGGAATTCGTCTACATCTGGCCGGAGAATGAGCCATTGCGCGCCATCCCGTTCGACCGGGCCAGCAACATGCTGGACCAGACTAACGCGCTCGTGTCAACTGCAGCCGGCGGACCCACGGGGCACAGTGGCGCGATGTTGTCGGTCTCGTCCAACGGCTCCATGGACGGGACCGGCATCGTGTGGGCATCCCATGCATTCAGCGGTGATGCCGAGCATGGCGTGATGCCGGGCATCCTGAGGGCGTTCGATGCGCGGGACGTCACCCGGGAGCTGTGGAACAATCGTCAGGACCTGTTCCGCGACGGAGGGGGCGCGTACGCAAAGTTCTCAGCGCCCACGATCGCCAACGGACACGTGTACCTGCCGACGTTCGTCAACCAGGTGGTCGTCTACGGGTTGCGATGACGGCGCGAATGCTCGCTGAATGCCGTCGACGCCTGTCGTCGCACGACGCTCACGGGGAATGATCCCGCCGGCGCCCGCGCGACGCGTGCCGACCTGAAGTCGCCTCTTCGCCTACCGCACCGACGCGCATGGACTTCTCCATCCTCATCGAACTTCAGATCGCGTCGCCGACTCCGGCGACGGAACGGCAGGCGTTTCACGATGCCGTGGAGCAGGCGGTGCTCGCCGACCAGCTGGGCTACCACTGCGTCTGGGCGGTCGAGCATCATGGGCTCTACGAGTACTCCCATTGTTCCGCGCCTGAAATACTCCTCGGCTTCATTGCGGCGCGCACGTCGCGCATCCGGCTCGGCCACGCCGTGACGCTGACCCCGCACCGCTACAACCATCCGATGCGCGTGGCCGAGCGCATCGCCGTGCTCGACATCCTCTCGGGCGGCCGCGTGAACTGGGGGTCCGGAAAGAGCGCCTCGCGCACGGAGCAGGGGGCCTTCGAGATCGATCGGGAGGAGCTCGACGGCCAGTGGCGAGAGGCTCTGGAGATGATTCCGCACATGTGGGGCTCGGAGATCTTCGAGTGGGACGGGACGCACTATCACGTCCCGCCCACGCCGGTGATCCCGAAGCCGGTGCAGCGGCCGCATCCGCCCATTCACGTCGCGTGCTCGCGCATGGAGTCCGTCGTCCTCGCCGGCTCGCTCGGCGTCGGCTCGCTGAACTTCTCCGCCGGCACCGACGAGTATCTCGCGCAGAAGGTGCAGGCGTATCGCGGGGCGATCGCCACGGCGACGGTGAGCGGGCGCCGCGTCACGAACCGATTCGCCTGTACCCCCACGGCGCTCGTGCTCGACGACGACCGCGAAGCGTGCCGCTACGGCTTTCGCGGCGCGCGGTTCTTCAGTGAAGGCCTGGCGACCTACTTCTTCTCCCCGACGCGCGTGGTGGGCGAGCTGGACGTCACGCGCGAACCGCTCACGCAGGCCGAGCTCGCGTAGGCCATGGCGAACCGCACACGCGCGGGCGGGCAACTCGTGTCGGTGATCGGCGATCCGGCGGCGGCGCGCGAGAGCGTCGCGCGCTTCGCGGCAACGGGGGTGGACGAGCTGATCCTCGTGATGCAGCTGGGGACGGTGCCGCAGGAGATCGTGATGCGGTCGCTCAGGACGTTCGCGGAACAGGTGATGCCACACTTCGCGTGAGGCGTGGGCGTGAGGCGTAGGCGTGAGGCGTGAGGCGTGGGCGTGGGCGTGAGGCGTGAGGCGTGAGGCGTGAGGTGTGAGGTGTGGGCGTGAGGTGTGGGCGTGAGGCGTGGGCGTGAGGTGTAAGGTGGGAGGCGTGAGGCGTGGGGCGTGAGGTGTGAGGGAAAAACACCCGAAACGCCTCAGCCACGCATCTCCGCACGCCAGACGCTACGACGCGTCGATCGCCGCACGCGGCGCCGTCGACGCCGCCTCCGCATAGACACCGCGGTACTCAACGGGCAGCATCACCGCGATCGCCGTCATCACCTGATCCGTGTACGCGCGAAGCCCTGCCGCATCCGGCACCGACTCCGCAAACCGGATTGGCGGACCGATGCGCACCGAGATCGGCGCGCGGCGGATGGACTTCCAGTGCCGCGGAACCTGTTCCTGGCCCCACGCCGCCAACGGGACAACGGGCACGTTGGCCTGCGTCGCCAGGTACGCGACGCCAGTCTGGCCCCGGGACAGCGATCCGTTGCGGCTGCGGGTGCCTTCAGGGCCGAGTCCGAGCATGCCTCCGGCACGCAGCACGGCGAGGCCAGTTGCCAGCGCATCGGTGTCGCCTTCGCCGCGTCGCACGTAGATCGCATCGCCGATGTCGTGCAGGACCCAGTTCATGAAGGCCGAACTCCGCAGATGCTCGGAGGCGAACATGATCGTGCGACGCGGGAGGATCGACAGCACGACGGGCGTGTCGGCCATGCTCAGGTGGTTGATGGCGAGCAGGCAGCCGCCGGTAAGCGGCAGAGTCTCCAGTCCCTCGACGTCCACCCTGGTGAGCGATCGCATTGCAACACAGAGCGCCATCCGTACCGCACGCTGGCCGGTGCTCCACCGCGAGTAGTCGAGCGCGGAGTAGACCGACGCGGGTGCGGACAGGACGGCACGGTTGTGCGCGACCTGCCCGTTACTGTGCGTTGCAGGGACCGGCGCCGCTTGCGGCATGGACGCGGTTGGCGGCGCTGGCTCGGGCTGTGCCGCCGTCGCCGGCTCGCGCTCCACCAGCGCGCGCGCTGGCGCGTGCACCACCGTCGTCGCCGCGTTCGCTCCCGCATCACCGAGCTGCTCGAGCACGAGCGTCGCCAACCCCGAAACGCTCACCCCCTGCAGGAGCTTCACGGCGGCGAGCTCCACGCCAAGCTCGATGCGCAGCATGGTCATCAGCTCCACGGCGATGAGCGAATCGAGCCCGAACTCGGTGAGCGACCGCTCGGCGTCGAGCTTCGATGGCGAGAGGCCAAGCACCTTGCCCACCTTTTCGCGCAGGAACGTGACCACCGCACCGCGCCGCTCCCCCGCGAGCAGCGCGACAATGGCGGCGCGTTGCGAGCCGCCGATCCCTCGCTGCACGGCCTTCGCGCCGTCCGTTGGCGCGAACGCGCGCAACATCGCTGACGCCGCCGCCGCCGGCGACGCCTCGGCCCACCTGGCCCAATCCATCCGTGCCGCCATGAGCTGCGTGGCATCGCGCCGGAGCAGGGTGCCAAGGACGTCGAGCGCCTGGGAAGGCGTGAACGCCAGGTATCCCTGACGCTCCAGATAGTCGGCGACGTCGCGATGCCGCGAGACATAGCCAACCGTGGCGAGCGGGCCCCAATTGATTGCCAGGGCAGGCCTGCCGAGCGCGCGGCGATGGTGCGCCAGCGCGTCGAGATAGGCGCTGGCGGCGGCATAATTCGCCTGCAGCGGGTTCCCGAACATGGCCGTCAGCGATGAGAACAGGACGAAACAATCGAGGTCGTCATCGAGGGTCTCGCGATGCAGGTGCCAGGCACCAGTCATCTTCGGGGCCATCACCCGCTCCATGCGCACGCGGTCGAGCTCGACCAGCGGCGCGTCGTCGAGCACCATCGCCGCGTGCACGATGCCTCGCAGCGGCGCCATTGTCGCGCGCACGTCTGCCAGCACGCGCCGAACATGCGATGACTGCGCCACGTCGGCGCGCATCACCGCGACGTGCACACCGCGGTCGCGTAGCGCCTGTACGCGGAGTTCCGCCTCGTCCGTTGCCCCGCTGCGGCCAATGACCGCCAGGCTTCGCGCACCCTCGCGCGCCATCCACTCCGCCACCGCGAGACCGAACCCACCGAGCCCGCCCGTGATGAGATACGTGGCATCGCCGCGGAACAGCGCGCCCGTGCCACTCGCCTCCGCAACAACCACGGCGGGATCATCCATCGACACGATCACCTTGCCGATGTGCTTCGCCTGCGCCATGAAGCGTATGGCCTCCGACAGCTTCGAGATGCCGAACACCTGCTCGGGAAGCGGGGTGTACACGCCTCGCTCGTAGCATGACATCACCTCGCGCAGGAGGTCGCGCGCGAGTTCCGGCCGGTGGAGGCTGAGGCGATCGACGTCCACCGCAAAGAACGAAAGGTTCTTCCGGAACGCGAGCAGGCCGATGTGGCTGTCCTGATAGATGTCGCGCTTGCCGATCTCGACGAACCGGCCATGGTCGCGCAGCACACCGATCCCGCGCGCAATCGCCTCGCCGGCCAGCGAGTTGAGCACGACGTCGACGCCCTCGCCGTTCGTGCGCTCCATGATCTCGTCGGCAAATCGCAGCGAGCGCGAGTCCATCACGTGCTCGACGCCGAGGGCCTCGAGATACGCGCGCTTTTCCGCGCTGCCGGCCGTCGCGAAGATCTCGGCGCCTGCCTGTCGCGCCACCTGGATGGCCGCGAGGCCGACACCGCCCGTCGCGGAGTGAATCAGGACGCGCTCGCCGCGCTGAAGACGGGCAAGATGGAGCAGCGCGTAGTGCGCGGTGACGAAGACACCTGGAATGGCCGCGCCCTGTGTGACGGTCAGCGACGAGGGTCGCTTCGTGACCACCGCCGCCGGAGTCGTGACGTATGATCCAAAGGTGCCGGGTCCGATGCCGAGGACCTCGTCGCCGACGGCAAGCTCCGTAACGCCCGCGCCGCGCGCCGTGACGATTCCGGCGCAGTCGAGGCCGAGCAAACCGCCGCTGAACGATGCCTCGCCGACCATCTCGGGATGGAGACCCATGGCGATCATGACGTCGCGGAAATTCATCCCCGCGGCACGCACTTCGATCTCCACTTCATGATCCGCCGGGGCGCGCCGCTTCACCGTCCGCAACAGCAACGACTCCAGCGCTCCGGACGTCTCGACCCCGGCGCGATAGCTCTCACCGCCGGTCGCCGCTCGACGGGGCTCGCGAAGGGCGTCGTCGTCCATGGTGACGCGATGGAGCCTCCGAACGTGACGCGTGCTCCCGCGCAGTGCGAGCTCGTCCTCCCACTCGCCGCCGAGCACCTCGTGGGCCAGCGCGTCCACCTCCGCGTGCCCCTGTGCGGATCCGAGATCGACGAGACGCGTGAGCAGGCCGGGCTGTTCCTTGGTGATGACACGCCCGAACCCCCAGAGCGGCGCCTGCGTCGTGGCGATCAATTCCGTGTCGCGAGCCCCGCGTTGCGCACCCGCTGTCACCAGCCAGAGTTCGGGAAGCGGTCCGGTCCCGGCGGCGAGTGCCTTGACGATGGCGAGTGTGCTGCCGCATCCGGAGCGCTGTGTTTCCAGCAGGTCGTCGGGCGACACGGCCTCCGGGGTGCCGCTATCGAGCGCCCAGAGATGCACGATCCCGCGCGGCTGCCTCGACGCAGCGCCGAGCATTGCGAACAGTTCCGCGGCGGCGGCAGCGTCGTCGAGAGGCATCGCGAAGTGTCCGTCCCCGCTCCGGCGGAACACGTCGCCCGGCTCCACGATCGTCGTGCGTGCGCCGGCGGCGACCAGCCGGCTCGACAGCGCCGAGCCGGTGCCGCCGCGATCGGCGAAGATGAGCCAGTCGCCGGCATCCGGTGTCACGACAGAACGGTGCGCTTCATTGAGGACAGGCGCTCGCGCGATGAGCACCGTCTGCGCCGATTCGCCCTCATGGTTCGAATCGGAGATGGCCACCGCGCCCTCGAAGCCCGCGCTCGCGAGCACCTGCGTCCACGCGTCGCCCGGCAGCAACGGGTGCGAGGGGCGGACGTCGCGGTCCTGAAATTTCCACCAGCCGTCGGTGAGACCGAAAATGAGGTCGATCCAGATGGGACGTCGCGTGATCTCGATCAGGACGACGGCGCCGCCAGGCGCGAGGAGCCGCTTCACGTTGCCGAGGCTCGCGGCGAGCGATGCGGTCCCGTGCAGCACGTTCGCCGCGAGGACCACGTCGAAGGAATGGGGCGCGAAGCCCTGCGTGGCCGGATCGCGTTCGACGTCCAGCGTACGGGCCGTGAATGTGCCAACATCGCCGAACCGTGCTTTCGCCTGCTCGGTAAAGAGTGGCGAGACGTCCGTGAACAGGTACTCCACGCGCGTGTCCGCGAGCGCAGACAGGACGAACGCCGTCGTGCCGCCCGTGCCGCCACCGATCTCGAGCACCCGTAACGGCCGCGCATCGCTGCGCCCTGCAACCGCCGCGGCAACGGACGAAGCGGCGAGCGTATTGTAGAACCGTGACGGGGGCGCCTCACGATAGAAGCGCGTCAGCAACTGGAACGCTTCGTCGCCGAAAAGCACCGAGCCGGCGTCGGTCCGTCCCGACAGCACCGCAGCCAGGTGCGAGCCGCACCGCGCGAGCAACGCGACATCCAGGCTGTACGACGGATGGTCTGCGGTGAGCGCGCGTGCAAGGTCGTCGGCATCGGCACTTGCTTCAGGCGAGCGCAGGCTCCACTCCGCGCCGCGCTGCGCCAGCACCCCGTGCGTGGCGAGTACGGCCAGCACGTGTTGGCCGAGGTCGCGATGGCCGGGCGACACGCCGAGCGAATCCAGGGTGAACGTGGTCGCACCAGCGGACAGCTGCCGCACGGCCCCGGTCATGTAGCTGATCGTGAGCTCAGTGAGTCGCGGCTCCACGGCCGTGTAGTACTCGTGCCAGCGCCACTCGGTGCTCAACGCGTCCGGCTGCAGCTGCAGGCGAGCGGCGACTTCCGTCGTCGACATGGCGAGCACGGAGTCCTCGACGGCGCCGGCAAGTGGGAGGCTCTCCCAGCGATACTCATACAGCCAGTCGTTCAGCGTCTCGCGATCGGCGCGTGAGTGCTCGATCCGCTGGCAGCGGAAGCCGAGTGCCGACGCCAGGACGTGACCCTGGTCGTCGACGAGGTGGATGTCTCCCTCGACGGACTCGGCGCTTTGCGAGACGACGCGCGCGTGCGCCCAGAAGCTCGTGTCTGTCGGCGCGTGCACCATGAGCTCCCGCAGCTGCACCGGCAGAAAGATCCCTGAGCTGTCATGGGACATGCCGATCGCG
The DNA here is from genome assembly GCA_038236775.1 of Gemmatimonadales bacterium. Taxonomy (GTDB): domain Bacteria; phylum Gemmatimonadota; class Gemmatimonadetes; order Gemmatimonadales; family Gemmatimonadaceae; genus AG11. The sequence goes on along the minus strand of JBBRZK010000002.1, from coordinate 40,280 downwards.
GCGGTCGTTGTACCGCCGCCGGCGCTGATGAGGAGTTGAAAGGCCGCGTCGAGCAGGGCGGGGTGGAGCTGGTACGCGCTCGCGTCAATGGCGGCGACGCCGTCCGCGACGGCGACGTGAATGTGTCCGAGCGCTTCCCCTTCGCCGATCCAGAGCTTCGAGACGCCGCGAAACGCCGGCCCGTACTCGAGTCCGCGCTCCGCGAGCGCCGCGTAGCAATCGTCGTGGGAGACCGCGGTCGTGCAGCGGGAGCGGACCTCGGCGAAGTCGACGTGCTCTGCCGCCGAGCCAGGGGGCGTGCCCAGCTCTCCGCCTGCGTGAAGCGTCCACTTCGCCACGGCGTCGGCGTTCGCACTGTGAACCTCGAAGTGCGTTCCCGCGCCGTCGAGCGCGAGCTGCACCAGCGTGCGATGGCGCCTGGGCAGAAAGAGCGCGCGCTTGAACGCGATGTTGCGGAGCGAGACGGCTGCCCCCGCGCCATCGGACTGCATCGCGCGCGCGGCCTCGACGGCCATCTCGACGTAGGCAGCGCCGGGAAATACGACCGTGCCCTGGATAAGATGATCGTCCAGATACGCGAGCCGCGCGCCGCCGAGTGACGACTCCCACAGCGGATGGGCGGTGCGCACGCGGCGGCCGAGCAGAGGATGCTGGTTCGCGGTGTCCGACGGGGACGCGAGATCGCTGGAATCGTCCGAGGGCGTGGGCTCGAACCAGTGACGTTCGCGCTGCCACGGATAGGCGGGCAGCTTCACGGTGCGGCGCCGCCCCTCGAACACGCCGTCCCAATTGACCGAACGACCCTGCGCGTAGAGCGGGCCGAGGGTGCGCAGGAGTGCGGAGCGCTCGTCTTGCTTGCGTCGAAGCGACGCGAGCACCGTGACCCTGCCGCGCCGCGCCGCGACGACTTCGTTGATGGAACCCGCGAGCACCGGGTGCGGGGACTGCTCCAACAGCGTCGTGTACCCGCTGTCCAGCAACGTGCCGATGGCGTCGGAAAAGCGGACCGTGCGTCGGACGTTCTCGAACCAGTAGCCCGGCCCGAACAACGTGCCCTCCGCCCAGGTGCCGGTCACGGTCGAGATGATGGGAATGGTCGCCGGCCGCGCACGCACGTCGGAGAGCACGGACGTCAACTCCTCGCGGATCGGCTCCATCCGTGCGCTGTGATACGGCACGGCGAAGCTCAGGATGCGCGCGAACACCTGATCGCGCTGCAGCCGCTCGAACAGCGCGACGATCGCGTCCGCGCCGCCGGCCACGGTGCACGACACGGGACTGTTCACCGCCGCGAGATCGAGCTCACCGCCATAATCGGCAAGGATGCGCTCGAGCTCCACGGGCCCCATTCCCACGGCGATGATCTTTCCCGGGTGCGCGGCGCTCTGCAGGCGGCTGCGGTGGTACGAGACCTTGACCGCCTCCTCGAGCGTGAGTGCGCCCGCCGTGTAGGCGGCGGCCATCTCGCCGGCACTGTGCCCCACCACGGCGTCGGGCACGATGCCCCACGACTTCCAGACCTCGGCGAGCGCCACCTGAATCGCGAAGTTCGTCACCTGCGCGAGGTCAGGCTCCGCGATGCGCGACGTATGTTCGTCGCGCGCCAGTTCATCCAGCAGGCCCCACGCGGCATGTGGTCGGAGCGCTTCATGGCAGCGCTCGAGCATCTCCCGGAAGACACGATTCGTCGCGCGGAGCTGCTGCCCCATGCCCCACCATTGCGGACCCATGCCGGAAAAGACATACGCGAGCGTGCCAGCCTGGTCGGCACGACGCCCGAGCGCGAGCGCGGCGCGCGTTTCGCCCGCGACGGCGGCATCGAGCACATCGATGGCTTCGTCGCGCGACGACGCCACCACCGACAGCCGATGCTCATGATGCGCGCGCCGGTGCGCGGCCGCGTTCGCGATGTCGGTGAGGCCGGCGCCATTCGTGTCGCCAAGGGCTGTGATGAACGAACGGGCCAGGTCGGCCAGCGCCGCGGGGCTCCGCGCGCTCAGTGGCAGCAGCGTCGCCAACGAGCCAGTGGCCTCCTGCGGCAAGACTCGGGGCCGAACGGGCGGTGCCTCGCGCAGCAGGACGTGTGCGTTGGCGCCGCCGAAGCCGAAGGAGTTCACGCCGGCTGTTGCCGGCCCATGTCCAGAGGGCCAGGGCTCGAGCGTGGTCACCACGCGCATCCGGTAGCCGGCGAAGTCGATGTCGGGATTCGGTGAGCTGAAGTGCAGTGAGGGGGGAAGCTCGCGGTGGTGTATGGAGAGCGCGGTCTTGATGAGTCCCGCGATGCCCGACGCTGCCTCGAGGTGGCCGATGTTCGTCTTCACCGAACCGATGGCGCACGGGTCGCCCTCCACGCGTCCTTCCGCGAGCACGGCGCCGAGCGCCTCGGCCTCGAGCGGATCGCCGACCGGCGTGCCGGTGCCGTGCGCCTCCACATAGTGCAGTTGGTCGGCCGTGATGCCGGCGCCGGCGAGCGCCTCGCGCAGCATCGCCGCCTGCATGACCGGATTCGGCACCGTCATGCCGTTGGTGCGGCCATCCTGGTTGATGGCGCTGCCGACGATGACCGCGTATACATCGTCGCCGTCCGCCAGTGCGGCCGCGAGCGGCTTGAGGATGACGGCGCCGGCGCCTTCGCTGCGGACGTAGCCGTTCGCCGACGCGTCGAATGCGCGACACTCGCCGGTCGGCGAGATCATGGACGCCTTGCAGAAGCCGATTGTCAGCTCGGGATTGAGCTGGAGCTGGACGCCGCCCACCACCGCGAGATCGCACTCACCGGCGAGGAGGCTGCGGCAGGCGAGGTGCGTGGCCGTGAGCGACGACGAGCACGCGGTATCCACTGTCATGCTGGGACCGCGCAGGTCGTACAGGTAGGAGATCCGGTTCGCGGCGATGCTCGTGGCGCTGCCGCTGTTGGAGTGGCTGGCGAGGAGGTGTCGATTGGCCGGATCGCACTGCGTGTCGCCATAATCGTGCGTGGAGATGCCGACGAAGACCCCCGTGCGTGTGCCGGCGAGGCGATCGACGTCCTGCCCCGCGTCCTCCAGCGCTTCCCACGCGACTTCGAGCAGCAGGCGATGTTGGGGATCGATGTGCGACGCTTCACGCGGCGAGATGCCGAAGAACCCGGCGTCCCACTGGTCCACTCCGTCGGCGAAGCCACCGCGGCGCAGGTACGAGCGCCCCGGCTTCGACGGGTCGGGATCGAAGACCTGCGAGAGCTGCGGCCTGTCTGCGGGGATGTCGGTGATCGCATCCGTGCCGCTTCGCAGCAACGCCCAGAATGCGGCGGGGGAATTCGCGCTGCCGGGAAAACGGCAGCCGATGCCGATGATGGCGATCTCCTCTCGGCGTTCACTCACGGTGCTCACCAGTCATATCCCCCACGTCGCTGTGCGCCGCATCGCCGAATGCATTCCGGTGATGCGTGAATCGGAGCGCTTCCATGCCGCGATCTTGTCGTAGGCGTCGTGATAACCGAGCGCGACGACGTCGTCGATCACCTTCCAGTTCAGCGGATCCACCGCCTGTGTCGGCGGATGCAGGTACAGGTCGGCGACGTCGCGCGTGGCTTCCTGGTCGTGCACGCTGCCGAGTGTCGCGGTGCGGGAGAGAATGCGCAGGATGTTCGGAAAGGGCGGACGCTTGTCGAGCGGGTTGAGCGCACGCGTCAGGTGTGGCCATCCCGACAGCTCCGCGCCGTCGTCACCGGGGGTCGCCCGCAATTCCACCGGTGCGCCCACGTCCACCGCGACGACCGATCCCCTGCAGCGTTCGCGCATGATGTCGGCGGGCAGGTTGTTGAGTACTCCGCCGTCCACCAGTAGATCGCCGTTGTACGGCACCGGCGGCGCGATGCCCGGGATCGCGGAGCTGGCGCGCGCCCAGAGCCAGAGCGGACCGCGATCGTGCACCACCACCTCGGCGCGCGTGAGATTCGACGACACGCAGAAGTACGGGATCCAGAGATCCTCGATCTGCACGTCGCCGAACATGGCCTGCACCAACCGCACGGTGCTCCCGCCGCGCATGAGTGCGACCATGGGCATGGTGAGATCGCTCACGACCTGATACCCGGTGAATCCTTTGCGACTGACCTCGGTCATCGTCGCGATGTCGAGCCCAAGCGCATGGAGGCCAGCCATGTAGGCGCCCATGCTCGTGCCCCCCACCATGTCCACGGCGAGATCCTGCTCCTCGAGCGCGCGCAGCACGCCGATCTGCGCGAAGCCACGCGCGCCGCCGCCGCTCAGGACCAGGCCGAGCGACGCCCCCGCAATGGACCGGGCGAGTCGCTCGATGTCGCCGCTGTGGCCGAGCCGGACATGGTGGTGCGCGGCGAGTGTCGCCGCGCCACGCGCGTCGAGCCAGCGGAGCGTGCCGGACGGGCGCGACACATCCGGCTCGTGCAGCAGCACCAGCTCGTAGCGCGGCGGCGGCGCGCCGTTCGCGGTGGGCCGTGCGAGCGCGCGTTCGATGTCGCGCGGCGCCGGGTCGTCCTGCGCTCGCGCGACGGCAAGGACGAGGTCCGCCTGCCGCAGGCAGCGCTGGGTCCAGGGTGTGAGCGTCGCGTCGCACACGTAGACCACGTACCGGAAGCGCTCCTCGCGCTCGTTCAGCCAGTCGAGCAGTCGCCCGTTGGAGATGTCCGCGAATGCCGTCTGGGCCATGCCACTCCCGAGGTCCGCATCCACTCGCGCACTCGAAAGGACGAGCACCGTGTCGTCCGCGAGCCGGAGCGCAGCAGCGAGCTGGTGGCTGAAGTCCTCTGGAATGCCGTCGCCGTGTGCCGGTACCAGGGCGAGCGTACGCGTGTAGCGCAGCACGCGTGGCGTGGCCGTGGTCTGGCGCAGGCGTCGCACGAGCGTACGCGAGAGGGCGATCGCCGTGCGTGGATGCTCGTCGAGGAGACGGAGGAACGCCTCCTTCGGAACGCGGACCAGTTCGGAATCGCGGATCGCGCGCACGGTCGCGGAGCGCGGTTCGTCCGTGAGCAGCGCCATCTCGCCGACGCTGGCGGAGCTCCCCAGCACATCCACGACGCGCGTCTGTCCGTTGCGTCCGGCCACGAGCACTTCCAGGCTGCCGCGCACCACGACGTACATCGCGTCGGCGGAATCGCCCTGGTGACAGAGCGTGTCGCCCCCTTGCAGGCGAACCCAGTTCGCTTCGCGATCGAATCCCGCGAGGTCCGCCGGGTCCACACCGGCGAAGAGCCCGGAGGTGGCGAGTCGCAGACTCGGTAGCCGTCGCGCCGCGAAGTTCGCGATCTGCCGCCGAGCCGATGGATGACGCTCGAGGAGTGCCTCGAACGAGTCCGCGTCCAGGCGCAGCGCCTGCGCGTCCTCGCGCGCCACGACGGTCGCGGTTCGTGCGCGCTGCGAGAGGACCGCCATCTCGCCGATACACTCGCCGGCGCCAAGCTGGGCCAGCATGTGACGCGCCCCGCCGTCCAGCTCGAGCACGACGTCGAACGTACCGGCGATGAGCACGTACACGGCGTCACCCGGCTCACCCTGCCGCACGAGCGTTTGCTGTGCGTCGAGCGACACGGGAACCGCCATGTCGGCAATCTCCGCGAGAAGGCCTGCGTCGAGGCCCTCGAATGCGGCAACCGTGGCAAGCAGCTCGGAGATCCGGTCGCGGTCCAGGCCAGCCGGCGAAGAAGATCTGTGCGACACGAGCGGCATCGACCCCGGGCGGGAGAGGTTTTCACCGCGAACTTGTCAGTCTGTCTTCGGGTTTCGCAAGAGGATGGTCACGCTCCGCGGCGCTCGATTGCCCTCTGGAAAAAGGCCCAGATCTCGGCCGGTGCATTGAAGCGCAAATCGGTTCGACCGAGGAATCGCGGAAAGCGGTAGCGTGGCTGCGGGATGGCGTGTCCGCCGCCATGCACCGTGACCAGCTCCACCTCGCCGGCTTGCGACGTCCACACGAAGCGTGCGATCCTGGTGTCGCCGTGTCCCGTGACGGAAGGGACCTGCCTCGATGAATGCTCATGCGCATCGGGCCCGAGCAGGCGGGCGAGGATCGCGGCCGATTGGGGTGCGGAGTGCACCGTTCCACGATCGCCGAAGCCGACGATCGTCACCCTGCCCCCTTCATACGGATTGATGGGATCACTGGTCCCGTCGATCAGCAGTGCCGACATCGGCCGGACGGGTACAGGGCACACGAGATTCTGCGGCGTGGGCAGGTTGGCCGCGATCACGGCAATGCCGTCAACGTTCCCGGGCGCGTCGAATGCCATGCGGAAGCACATGTGGCCGCCGTTGGAGAAGCCGACGAAGAAGGCGGGCCCGGCACCATGCTCGTCGCGGAGCTGCTCCACCAGCGCGACCAGGAAGCCGACATCATCGATCTTCCGTCGCTTCGCTTCCCAGTTGCCCTTTACGCGGCCGTCGTTCCAGTAGCGCTCGTGGCCCTGCCGATACGCCACGATGAATCCGTCTCGTTCGGCCAGCCGCTCGAACTCGAATCCGGTTTGTACACGTATCTGCTCGGCGCTGCTGCGCGAGCCGTGCAGGACGACCACGATGGGTGCACCGCGCGGGCAATTGGCGGGAATGAACGATTGGTACCGTCGGTCGCCCTGCGGCGTACGGATGACCCTGACGGTCGGCTCCGCACTCAGCGCGTGAGGTGCCGGAGCCACCGCGTGGAACCAGTGCCACCAGGCAGCCGCGCCGATGAGAAGGACAATCAGGAGCGCAACGAAAACCATGCGAGATGGATGTGCGGGGAGAGGAATGCACGGCCGGCTACAAGGAATGGCCCGTCGCACATCGGAGCAATGGCCGCTGCAGGGCTGCCAGCGACACTCTCCCTCCATCGCCGGCTGGTCAGTGCGGTGGGCACGCCGATGTTCAACGTCAAGATCGCGCGCTGAGTCGAACGGCGCGGCCGATGGAATGCACCCGCGTGAAGAAGGGAGCGGCGCCGCCGGATAGCCAGCCCCGTTCCAGGCGCGCATAGGCCCGCGCGCTGCGTGCACGCAACCGCCGGAGCAGGACCGCGGGCAGCTCCTGCTCGGTCGCGAACACGTGGGCGTCGTGCAGCGCGCCCGTGATGTCCTGCAGGACCCGGAGCTGCTGCACGAGCTGGCGCGTGCGCGGCACGGGTTCGAGAAGGTAGCGGAGCTGCTTCGCCGCGATCCGGGCTTCGTGGATCGCCGCATGGCTGCGCGGCGAGCGAATGGCGTGAAGCCTCGCCTGGAGAGTGTCGCTCGCTTCCGCGACCACGGCAGCGAGTGCCACACCGAATGAGCCGTCTGCGCCAGCGTACTGCTTCAGGTGGCGTCGAAGCCCGTTGTAGTCGAGCTCGAGCTCCTTGGCCGCGCTCTGTGCCTCGGTATCGGCCTTCTCGCGTCCCTGCTTCAGGCGCTCGATCAATGCCACCGCGTGTTGGCGCGCGAGCCATTCGCACCTGACGTCGCGATCGCGCGCAGACCGGGTGGCGTGCGCAATTCTGCGGACCCGCTTCTCATGCTCGAAGTGCCAGAGCTGCATCCAGCCCCGCAGGCGCCGGATGGCCACGCGGAATTCGTGCAGTCGCCCGGGGTCCCCGTCATGCCGACGGTATCGCCTTGCCCCGCGGTGCGCGTCGTCGAGCAGCACAATGGCGACGCGGCGCGCCACGCGTTGCGCTGGCTTCCCCAGGTCGGCGGTATCGATGGTGCGCCTCACGAATTGCCATCCTCGCACGCCACGGTTCCCAACGGTGCTGCATGCCCGAATTGCCAGGGAAGTCTATGCCCGTGCAGGATCATCGCGGAATGCCGAGCGATGCGGGACCAATGTATCGGCGTGGCTCGTCCTCGGCGGGGCGGCTGTGGGATGATCGCACGGTAGCGGCGCGGGCTTGCGGTTCAGTCCGGCGGGAAGCAGCGTAGCGCATGGCTAGCGCCGATTCACTGCCGCCGCTCTATGCCACGTGGATGGACGAGCTCCTCGGCGCGGAGATTCCCCCCGAGCGCAACGCGACGTGCAGCGATTGCGCAATGCTCGTATCCGACGCTGATGTCCTGGCTGGCGAGCCTGGATACAACGCGGCGACGAAATGCTGCACGTTCGTGCCGACGATGTGGAATTTCCTCGTTGGCCGCGTGCTCCTCGATGATGATCCGGCCGCGAAACGCGGCCGGGCAACGTTGGAAGCACGGCTCGACGCAGGCATCGCCGTCACGCCACTCGGGCTGCGAAGGACGGCGCGCTACGAGCTCCTCTACACACAGAACCACGCGCTCTTCGGCCAGAGCGAAGCGATGCGCTGTCCGCACTACCTGGCGGACAGCGGCGGCCAGTGCGGCGTGTGGCGGCATCGCGAGTCGACGTGCAGCACCTGGTTCTGCAAGTTCGAACGCGGGGATGTGAGGCGTGAGGGGACGTTGGCGGGGCCGCGAGCGCGAGTTCTATCGCTCGTGTACAGAGGTCGTGCATCCGTTCACCTGGAGCGATGTCACATTGCTCGGTGGTGCCAAGGTGGCGCTGTACACGCAGATGGTACAACACGCTCTCGAGAGGCTCACCAGCGATGCGGTCCCGATGCAGCCAATCACCGCGCTCGTGCAGATGACGCCGCGCGGTCCACGGGTGCGCCCGCGACGTACAGCAGGAGCGACGTGCTGGAGGTACCAGCGGTTGTGAAGACGCTGCTGCCCTACTTCGATGGGCGGCCGATTGGCGACGCTTTGGCGCTGATCGCAGAACGCGAGGGCGTATCGGTGGACGAAGCGTTCGTTCGCAAGCTCACCGACTTTGACGTCCTGTTCGCGGGCTGCCAGGCCTGGCGCACAACTCACGGCCAACTGTTGGAAACAGCTGGTCGCGGGATGATCGCCAGGTCCTACCAGCGCCAGGACGCCGGACAACAGAGGACACCCCGCGTTTGACAGGTGCAGCGCCCGCGGCCATGTTCGCGCGGAACGGCAATTTCACTATCCCCGTGATCGATGCTGGCAGGAACGCATGTCTTTTCGGTTGACGGCGAGTCGTATTGCTGGCGTGACGTAGTGCTCGCCGCCGCCCGGCGCGGCGATTGGCAGGCTGCGATCACTCGGGCGCGCGAAGGCGCGGCCTGCGCGATGCACGCGCAAGCAACTGGAAACCCGCTCGCGGAAGGTGCCGTCGACGCGGCGGCGCGTGAATTCCGGTATGCGCGAGATCTGGTGACAGCCGAGAGCATGGAGCGGTGGCTTGCGCGCCGGATGATAGCGGTGGGGGAATGGACGGCCGCACTCGAGCGCGCCCTGCTGCTCCGTCGCGACGCGCCGAGCACCGACGAGCTCGTGCCGCGCTACAACGTCGCTGATGAAGCAGCGGAGCGTTCCGCCCTTGTCGACGTGCTGTGTTCCGCCGAGGCCGACCGCTGGATCACGTCGCTGGCCGAGGCCGCCGCCGCGCACGCGCACATGTTGTCGCTGGTGCTGGGCGAGCACACGCCGGACGATGAACCCTCGGCGACCGTGGTGGACGATCTGCCATTGCGCCTGTTCGAGGGGGAGAACGCCGCCGCGATGCGGTCGTCGGCACGCCGCCTGGACAGCATGGACGTTTCGCTGTCGCGCTTTCGTTCGATGGCGGTCACGGAGCGTGCACTGCGCGACCATGTCAACGCGCGACGCATCGACTGGGTGCGCGTCGACTGCCGCGTCATGCGCTTCCCCACCGAGAGCATGGCGGCCGAAGCCGCCCTCATGCTGCGTGATGACGGCGACTCCTTCACTGCGGTGTTTCAGGTGGCACACGCCGCTGAGGACAGGTCGCGGTTCTTCCTCGATCACGTTGATGAGCAGCAGCGGGAGGTGTTCCTCGGTGCGCGGGCCGGGGATGTCGTCGGCCCCCTCATCGTCGACGGTGAATACCGCCTGTACGAGATCGAACAGAAGACGCTCCCGAGCCTTGCGAGCGACGACGTGCGTGAACGCGCGGAGCGTGAGGTGATGCGGAAGGCGCTGCGGCACCAGGTGGAGCAACGTGTGCGCTGGCCCGCCAGGTGACCATCGCGCCTGGTCGTCAGGCGGCAACGCCCGCATACGACGCGGGACTGGCCGGCCGCGCGCTGTCGCCGGAAGTGCGGCAGATGCTGGAGGCGCTGCCACTCCTCCAGTTCCTTCCGTCCGCTGCGCGCGACCGCATTATCGCGAGCTCCGAGGTCATGACCTTCGGCTTCGGCACCGCCATCGTGCGCGAGGGTGAGACAGCCGACGCCCTGTACGTACTCGTGGAGGGACGCGCGCGCGCGGTGAAGAACGCGGCGCGGGACGGCACGACCAATGGCGAGATCTCGCTCGGCATGCTCAAGCGCGGCGATACCTTCGGTGAAATCGCGCTGCTCGAGCAGACCACGCGTACGCTGACGGTGCGCGCGAGTGGCGATGTGACCGTGCTGCGCCTCGATCGCGTGGTGTTCGACGCTTTGCTCGGGGAACATCCCGAGCTGCGGCAGTTTTTCGAGCTGCAGGTGACGCACCGCCGGCTCAGCAATTTCTTCAAGGAGTTCACGGCATTCGCGAAGCTCCCGGCTCCCGCGCTGGCGGACATGCTGGCCGGGCTCGGACAGAAACACGTCACACCCGGCGAGCTGGTCATTCGCGAAGGCGAGGAGGCCGGCCCGATGTACGTGGTGGAGGAAGGGCGCCTCCGCGTGTTCGTCGAGGAGGAAGGCCGGCGCAAATATCTGGCGTACTATCGAAAGGGCGACTTCTTCGGCGAGCTGTCCATCTTCAAGGGCGCGCCACGCGCCGCGAGCGTGGAGGCGGTGAGCCAATGTTCGCTCGGCGTGCTCACGCGGGACAGCTTCACGAAACTGCTCGTGTATCCGGAATTTCGCGCGCGCATCGAGGAGCGCATCGCGCAGTACGACTACAAGCGGACGGCGCGCGTGCCCCTTGACTTCGCGGAGGAGTCGCTGCCGGCGGAGATGCGCGCGGAGAACCAGACGAGTCCCGACCAGCTTGCGCGGCAACCGGGCCAGGCGACCGGCAGCACCCGCGCGACGCGCGAACCGTTCGCGTCCGACGAGGGGCACTTCATCAAGGGCGCGAAGCGCATTCGCCGTTTTCCCCTGGTCTACCAGATCGACGAGATGGATTGCGGCGCGGCGTGCCTGGCCATGGTGTGCCGGCATTTCGGGCGCGCGGTGAGCCTGTCGCGCATCCGGCAGCTCGTGCACACGAGTCTCGATGGCACGAGCCTTCGCGCACTGTGCCACGCCGGCACGGAGCTGGGCCTCGCGACGCGGTCGGTGAAAGTCTCCCCGGCGAACATCGACCGCATGCCCATGCCGGCGATCATCCACTGGGAGGGCAACCACTGGATAGTGCTCTACGCCGTATCGGCGACGCACGCATGGCTGGTTGATCCGTCGCTCGGGCGGGTCAAGGTCGCCCGAAGCGAGCTGGTGGCGAAATGGACCGGGTATGCCGCCCTGTTCGACTACACGGCAGCATTCGAGGCAGCACCAGTCGCGAAGGCGGGGTTCGCCTGGCTGTGGCCGTTCTTCCGGCCATACTTCCCGCTCATGCTGAAGGCGATCGGGCTGGCCGCGATCGTGAGTGCGCTCAGCATGGTGCTGCCGGTGTTTACGCAGATCATCGTGGACCGCGTGGTGGTGGATCAGGACCGTGCGCTGCTCGGGGTGCTCGTGTTCGGGATGTTTGGTGTGCTTTTCTTCATGACCATGGCGACGCTGCTCCAGCGCTACCTCATGAGCTTCGCCGCGGTCCGCATCGACTCGGCAACGCTGGACTATCTCACCCGGCGCTTGCTGGCGTTACCGATGAGCTACTTCGGGACGCGCCGCACCGGCGACATTCAGCGGCGCCTGGACGGAATGAAGCAGGTACGCGAATTCCTGGTGCAGCAGGGGATCGGGGCGCTGTCATCAGCGGTCCAGCTCATCGTGACCCTGGTGATGATGCTGGTGTACAGCCCGCGGCTCATGCTGGTGTTCATGGCCACCGTGCCGCTGTACGGCGCGCTCATGTACTTCTCGTCGCGCTACCTGCGCCCCCTGTTCGACAAGCTCGAGGACGCGTACGGGCACTATCGATCGCATCAGATCGACGCCATCAAGGGCATCGAGACGGTGAAGTCGATGGGTGCGGAAGGCACGTTCCGCGAGCTCATGCTGGAACAGTTCAACGCCGTGTCGCGCCGGCGGTTCAAGGCGGACTTCACCATGATGTCGTACGACGGCGTCGTGCAGATGGTGGCGTTCCTCTCGGTGGTGCTCTTCCTCTTCGTGGGAGCGCGGCTCGTGATGGACGGACAGCTCACCATCGGTGCGCTGGTCGCGTTCAACGCGCTCGTGGCGCTCGCCAATGCGCCGATCGTGAATCTGCTGTCGTCGTGGGACAACCTGCAGATCACGCAGCTCCTCCTGAACCGGCTCAACGACGTCTTCGAGCCGGAGCCGGAGCAGGGCACCGACCGCTCGGCGCTCGTCCCGGTGAAGACCATGGAGGGCCACGTGAGCTTCCAGAACATGGGCTTTCGCTACGGCGGACCGGAGTCGCCACCCATTCTCGACGGCATCACGCTCGACGTGCCAGCGGGAAAGATGGTGGCGATCATCGGACGCAGTGGTTCAGGAAAGACGACGCTGATCAAGTGTCTCGCCGGCCTGCTGGAACCCACCGACGGCACCATCCGCTACGACGGCGTGGAACTCCGCACGCTGAACTATCGCGACCTCCGCCGGCAGATCGGCTTCGTGCTCCAGGAAAACTATCTCTTCAACGACACCATCGCGCGGAACATCGCGTTCGGTGATGACGAGCCCGACATGGACGCGGTGATCTGGGCGTCACGCGTCGCGAACGCGCACGAATTCGTGGAGCGTCTGCCGCTTGGCTATGAAACGAAGATTGGCGAATCGGGACTGGCGATTTCCGGGGGCCAGCGCCAGCGCGTCGCGATTGCGCGCGCTGTGTATCACCGGCCGCCCATCCTTGTGTTCGACGAAGCCACCAGCGCGCTGGACACCGAGAGCGAGCGCGCCGTGAAGGACAACCTCGCGCAGCTCCTCGCGGGACGCACGTCGTTCGTCATTGCGCACCGCTTGAGTACGGTGCGCGATGCGGATCTCATCGTGGTCCTGGAGCGAGGACGCCTGGCGGAGCAAGGCACGCACGACGAGTTGATGAAGCACCAGGGGCTCTACTATTACCTGGTCAGCCAGCAACTGGGGGCGTGAGCGGATGAGTGAGACCTACCGGCCTGATGTCGAACGGGATCCGCCGTACCTGGATGATTCGCCGCCGCATTGGGCAGCGCGCGCGCTCTCCACACTCATCATCGCCCTGTTCGTCGTCAGCGCGCTGGTCGCCATTGTCGTGACGGTGCCGGAAACGGTGACCGGCGCCTTCGTGGTGGTGCCAGAGCGTGGGGGTGACCCCGTCCGCACGCCTCGTGAAGGCACCGTCGCCGAGGTCGCCGTTGCGGAGGGTCAGGCGGTGGCGAAGAACGCGACGCTGTTCGTCATCCGCTCGCAGTCCGTCGGCGATCGCGCGGTGGACATGCGCGGCGTGGAACTGCAGGGGAGCGCCGTGCCCACCCGGCTCGCGAACGCGCGGGCGGAATTCGAGAGCCTCCGTCGCGCCGATGAGCTCGAGAGCCGGCGCCTCTCGGCCCGCGTCGCAACGCTTGACCGCATCGGGGTGCTGAAGAAGAAGCAGCTCGCGGCCACACGCGACATGGCGGCGAGTTCCCGACGCGGCACCCAGTCGGGCGCCGTGTCCGGCTGGGAGGCCGACCGGCTGACGCTCGAAGCGGATCGCCTGGCGGCTGACGTGGAAGACATCATCTCACAGCGTGACGAGGCACGGGCCGCGCTCGCGAAGATCGCGCAGGATGCGGCGACGCGCGCCGTGAGACAACGGGAGCTGATTCGCGGCCTGGAACAGGAAGCAGCACTGGCGACGGTGCGTCTGCAGTCCATGCAGCGCCTGCCGGCCGGTGCCGAGGGCGACCTCGTGGTGACGGCACCCTGCGCGGGCACGATGCTGCGTCTCGTGGTGAGCTCGCCTGGTGCCGTGGTGCAGCCGGGTGATGCGCTCGGCGAAATCGCCTGCGTGGGACAGCGGCTTCAGGTGGAGATGACCCTCGGCCAGGAAGACGTATCGCGCGTGCGGCAGGGGCAAGGGGCGAAGCTGTTGTACGACGCATTTCCGTATCAGCGCTTCGGAACGAAGGCAGGTCGTGTGCGTTGGGTGGGGCCAGCCACCGCGGGACGCGCACCGTTGGCAGGTACCACGGGTGCCGACCGCGCGTTTCGCGCGCTCATCGATGCGCGCGACAGCACCATTGTCGTCGATGGAGACGTGCGACCACTGCTCGTGGGGATGCGTGGCGAGGCGCGTGTCGTCACGGGACGTCGGTCCCTGATCAGCTTCGCCTTCGAGCCCATTCGCGCGTTGAAGGAGAACTTCGCCGATCCGTCATCGGTCGACACCACGTCGCGCACGAAGATGCAAGGGCGCCATTGAGAAGAAGCCGGTGCGATGTGAATCGCTCCGGCTTCTCGGGTGGGCTGTCGACCATCGCCGCCATGATGGGCGGCCCGCTCGTCGTCAGCGTTCGACTTCGAGGTCGTCGAGGTCGTCGTCGCCGCCACGGAGCATTGCACCGCCCTTCACTGCGTTGGCGTCCTTCTCGTTCATCGGCTTCTCGGGGAGGTTCTCTACCGGTTTGGCCTTCTGGTCGCGCGCGGATGGTGTCGTGTGCGGTTCCATCGTCGTTCTCCTGTGCGAGGACCTGACTGGACACGGAAGCGTCCAGTGGTACGAACGTACCGTCCATTGGAATGGCACGCAACACAAACATCAGGACGGTGCGCCGAAGCGCAGGGTGGAGAATCACATGGAACCGTATAGCGCATTCGGCAGTGTTCCCGACAGCACCATGGTAATTGTCCCCACAGCCTCCATCCTAAATCCCTGACTGGTGACGCGTGCACCGCGCCCGTAGCCTTGCCCTTCATGCCAGCTGCGATGCCGGGCTCCAGGTATGCCACCCTGAAGGCGCAGGAGTGGCAGCGACTGCTTCTTCGAACCGTGGCCGGTCTCCTCATCTTCGAGACGCTGACCGGGCTCGCGGTGTACGTTCTGCCGTTCACCGTCTCGAACCAGATGATGGTGCTGTTCCACACGGCGGCGGGGATCATCTTCGTCCTGCCGTTCGCGTGGTATCAACTCCGCCACTGGAGGATCTATCGCTCGAGCCGACTCTCGCACGTCGTACTGACCGGCTATTTCGCGATGACGGCGGCCATCACACTCGTCCTGTCCGGGCTCGTGCTCACGGCTCAAGCGATCTTCGCCACGCGCATCGGCCGTGTCTGGGACGGGGTGCACATCGTCGCGACGTTCGCGCTCGTGGCATCCGTCGTCCCGCACGTCGTCCTGCTCATTGTCCGTGCCGCGCGCGCGAGCACGATGGGAGCCGGAACGCCGGTCCACGCCGCATCGCGACGATTCGCGATCGTCGCACTGTATGTCGCGGCATCGTCCTTCGTCCTCGTCGCCATCGCCACCACGGTCTATCGGGCGCCGCGCCTGGTCAACGAGCTGCCAAAGGACTACAGCTATCTCTACGGCCGCAATCGGCCATTCGCGCCGAGCCTCGCGAAGACGAGCAGCGGGGGCGCGTACGATGCGCGCTCGCTGTCCGGGTCGGCATCGTGCGGGACGTCCAACTGCCACAAGCAGATTTACGACGAGTGGTCGGTGAGCGCCCACCGCTACGCGGCGATGGATCCCGCGTTCCAGAAAGTGCAGCTGGTCATGGCCCAGCAAAACGGCGCGGAGTCGACACGATACTGCGGAGGCTGCCACGATCCGATCTCCCTGTTCGCGGGCGCCAAGAACATCTTCAACAAGGATTTGACCAATCTCGTCGGCTACAAGGAAGGCATCTCCTGCATCGCGTGTCACGCGATCAAGAAGACCGACGTGAAGGGCAACGCGGCGTACGTCATGGCACAGCCCGATCGGTACCTGTTCGAGCTGGAGCGCGGCGATGCCGCGCGAGCCGTGAGCGACTTCCTCATCCGCGCGTACCCGCGCCATCACATCGAGACGTTGCAGCACAAGCTCTTCAAGAGTCCCGAATTCTGCGCGGGCTGCCACAAGCAGTTCATCGACAAGGAGATCAACCGTGTCGGCTGGGTCCAGCTGCAGAACCAGTACGACACCTGGCGGAAGAGCCGCTGGAACCATCCTGGGGATCCGACGAAGACCATCGAGTGTCGCGAGTGCCACATGCCGCTCCAGCACTCGCATGATCCAGCCAGCGGGGACGACCGCGACTACAACCGCTCGGCGGACGATGGCAAGCACCGAAGCCACCGGTTCCTGGGCGCGAACCAGTTCATTCCCACGGCGCTCCATCTGCCAGGCGCCGCTGAACAGGTGGCGCTCACGGAGAAATGGCTTCGCGGCGAGATCGCCATTCCGGAGATCGCGAAGAAGTGGCGCACCGGACCTTCCGTGCCCATTGAGCTCGTCGCTCCTGCGACGGCAGTCGCCGGGCGCCCGATCGCGCTGCAGGTGGTCCTCACCAACAACAAGCCGGGCCACGATTTCCCCACCGGCCCGCTCGACATCATTCAGGCATGGGTGGAGCTCACCGTCACCGATCAGGCGGGGCACGTGGTGTACCAGACGGGGCAACGCGACTCGACCCACTTCATCGCGCCGGGCAGCTTCATGCTCAAGGCGGAGCCGGTGGACCAGTACGGCAACCTCATCGACCGGCACAACCTGTGGGAGATGGTCGGCGTCCGCTATCGGCGCTCCCTGTTTCCTGGGTTCTCGGACCAGGACCAATTCACCTTCGTGTGTCCCGGAACGATCGGACGTGCCGGACAATCCGCCGCGGCGGCCTCGCGCGGTGATGCCGCGTCACGCTTCGATCGCACGGACACCGTTCGAGTTCCACAAGGCAAGGTCACCGAGCTCCGCGTGACGGCGAGACTGATGTACAGGAAGGCCGACCAGTTCCTCCTCAACTTCCTCTTCGGGAAGGAGTCGGGGATGACGGCGCCGGTCACGATGATGTCCGAGGATCACCGCACGATCCGCGTCGCTTCCGGCGAGTAAGGCCGACCTGCGATGGTGCGACTCACCAAGCGGAGACGGTCGCTGCTGATTACCGTGAGCGGCGGCGGCCTATTTCTCATCGCCACCGCGGTAATCGGCTTGCGGTGGCATCGCCCGGAGCCGACGTACCGTGCCGAAGAACGCGTCGAGGGCGTAACGTCCGAGCTGGCACGGTCGCTGCCCGCGGACTACCCCAGGGTCGCGTTCACCGACGTCACGCGCGCATCGGGCATCACGTTTCGCCATTTCAGCGGCACGCGCGCCTCATGGTTGCCCGAGGACATGGGCTCGGGCGCGGCGTGGGGTGACTACGACAACGACGGATGGGTCGACCTCGCGATCGCGAACGAGGTCGGCTCGATCGACGCGCCCGACGCCGAGCGACGGAAGTCGCCCGCCCACGCCGTGCTGTATCACAACAATCACGACGGCACCTTCACCGACGTCACCGCGAAGTCGGGCGTCGAGTTTCACGGCTGGGGCATGGCGGTGGCCTGGGCCGACTACGACAACGACGGCCATATCGACCTCCTCATCACGGCCTACGGCCACAACGTGCTGTACCACAACAACGGTGATGGCACCTTCACGGACCGGAGCACGGCGTCCGGCATCGGCGCGCCGGAGGGGTTCTGGACCGGCGCGGCGTGGGGAGACTACGACAAGGACGGGTTGCTCGACCTGTATGTGACGGGCTACGTGCAGTTCACGCGGCAGAAGAGCACCAAGGCCGGCGTGAGCGGCAAGTACGATGTCGAAAATCCCGCCAGCATCAATCCGCTCGCCTTTCCGGGCGAACGGAATCTGCTCTTTCACAACAACGGCAACGGCACCTTCACGGAGCTCGCGCAGTCCGCCGGCGTCGCGAACCCCGCGGGACGCGGACTCGCCGCCTCGTGGGTGGATCTCGACGAGGATGGCTGGCCGGATCTCTACGTCGCCAACGACGTCTCGCAGAACGTGCTGTATCGCAATCTGGGCAAGGGAAAATTCAAGGACATTGGCGAGGCGGCGCTCGTGTCCGACTACCGGAGTTCCATGGGTATCGCCGTCGGCGACTGGAACGGCGACGGGCTTCAGGACGTGTTCCTCACGCACTGGCTGGCGCAGGGGAACGCGCTCTACGACAACAAGCTGGATCGGACCCCGCCGCCGGCGACGTCCCATGCCCGGGAACCGCTGACGTTCATGGACGAGTCGGACCACTTCGGCCTTGGGCAGATCTCCCTCGACTACATCGGCTGGGCCACCTCGTTCATCGACTACGACAACGACGGGAAGCTCGACCTGTTCGTCGTCAACGGCAGCACGCTCCAGACGCGCGACGATCCCACGAGCCTGGTGCCGATGCAGAGCAAGTTGTTCTGGAACCGCGGTACGACGGAGGGCTTCTTCGACGTATCGCCGGTGAGCGGATCCTATTTCGGAACCGCGTACGTCGGACGCGGCGCGGCGTTCGCCGACTACGACAACGACGGCGACATCGACGTGTTCGTCGTGAACCACGGCGGGCCCGGCCTCCTCCTCCGCAACGATGGCGGCAACCGCAATCACTGGGTGCAGGTGGAGGTGCGCGGCACGAAGAGCAACCGGCAGGGACTCGGTGCGAAAGTGCGGCTCGTGGCCGGCGGCGTCGCCCAGGTGCGCCAGGTGGGCGCACAGAGTCCATATCTCTCGCAGAACAGCCTCATCGAGACGTTCGGCCTGGGAGCGCAAACCACAGCCGACACCATTGCGGTCACCTGGCCGAGCGGCGGGCACGACGTGCGCACCGCCGTGGCGTCGAACCAGCGCGTCCTCATCGTCGAAGGCGGAGCGCTAACCACCGTGCGCGCCGGCGTGCCGACCACCGATCGCGCCGGCGTGCAGAGGTTCTGGGAATTGTATCGCGAGGCGACGTCGCAGCGCATCGCGCGGCAGACCCGGCTCGCGGCTGATACCTACGCCCGCGCCCTCGAGCTGAACCCGGATCACGAAGACGTGCTGTACTACTTCGGCAGCATGCGCGAGGAGCTTGGCGACTTCGCGAGTGCGGCGCACGCGTGGCAGCACCTCGTCTCGGTCAATCCCGGCAGTGCGCGAACGCACTCGCAGCTTGGCGCGCTGTATCTCTGCCTCGATGCAAACGCGCCGCTGCATCTCGATTCGGCCGAGGTGCACCTGCGCCGCGCGCACGAGCTCAACATGGAAGAGAACGGGCCCCTCGTGCACCTTGGCGTGCTGGCGCTCGTGCGTGGCGATCTCGCCGCGGCGCGCCGGCAGTTCGCAACCGTCCTCGCGACACACGCCGCAAGCGCTCCCGCGCACTTCTACTCCGGCTACGTCGCGTGGAAGGAGCACAACGCGGTGCGCGCGCGAGAGGAGTTCCGTCGGGCGGTCTCGGCGCCGAAGCCTGTGTCAGCCAAGCCCGGAGTGGCCGTGGAGGGTGATACGAAGCGCGGCGGCGCCGTTGCTCCCACGCCCGCCGCGCACTGCGACCAGCTCCGCGCGCTCATGGAGCGCCCGCCCGGGGGCGACGTGGACCGCGACCTCAGGAGCCGCTACCGCGAGCTGGACGGCTTGCTATCCGCAGCCCGGCGAAGAGCGCGCTGAGCCGCCACGAACGTGCGGTCGTGACACCTCACGTACGCCACGCTCCCGGCAGTTGCTGTACGACCCACGTCCGCAGCTTCCTCAGCGCCGCGCCTTTGTACATGGCGATGTGGTGCACGCGACCGGCCTCCGAATGCCACGAGACGTGGTCCTTGCGTTTGAACCGTATCTTCGGCATGTATCTCCCGCTTCGCGTATCGTGCCGGAATCAGCACCGACGCAGTCTGCCATCCATGCCGGACGCGCGAAGGGCAACAGTTTCCCAACGGCGGGGCGTCAAATATGCACGCGCCCGCTGCGCCAATTGTCGCGACACGTTTGTGACCATCCGGAGGCCTGTCGATGGAGAGTTCCCGCGCAGCAGCACCCGACCCGCGTGCCACCAGCCTCACTCGCGCACTCTGCGTCCTGATCATGCTCCTCATGACGGTGGCGTCCGTGTACGGCGCGTCTATGGCCCTGCGCTACTTCCACCAGATCGGCGTGTAACCCATGGGTCCCATCACCAAGCGGCAGACGCGCGCCTTCTTCCTCGGTTCGACCGGCGTGTTTTCCCTGATCTTCATCGGCCTCACCATCGACGGCCACCGGCAATTCCCCAAGCTCACACACTCCGATCAGATCACCCCCGAGGTGATTGCCGGCAAGCATATCTGGCACCACAAGGACTGCATCAACTGCCATACGCTGCTCGGTGAGGGCGCCTACTACGCGCCCGACCTGACCAAGATTGCGCAACAGCGCGGGGCGCCGTACCTGCGCGCATTCCTCGCGGACCCCACAAAGTTCTACAACGAGGAGCGGGATCGGCGGATCATGCCGAACCAGAAGCTCTCGTCCACGGAAATCGACCAGGTGATCGCCTTCCTCACCTGGGTGGGGAAGATCGACACGCAGGGCTGGCCTCCACGCCCCATTCTGGTGTCAGGCGCGACCATCCCCGGCACCAACATTGGCGGGGCTCCTTCGCAACCGGCCTCGAACGATCCAATTGCCGTGGGCCAGTCGCTCTTCCGGCAACCATCGCCAGGCTGCTTTGCCTGTCACTCCACCGTGGCGGGCGTGAACCTGGTGGGCCCATCGCTGGCCGGGATCGCCGAAATGGCGGCGACTCACGCCAAGGCGACCGACTACCACGGCAAGGCCACCGACGCCGCGTCGTACATCCGCGAGTCGATTCTCGAGCCCAGTGCGTACGTCGTGCATGGCGCGGCGTATTCCAGCAATGGCCAATCGCTGATGCCCCCCGGATTCGCACAGTCGCTCACGCCGGCCCAGGTCGACGGACTCGTCGCCTATCTCATGACCTTGAAGTAGGGAGGAGCAGACATGCGTTATCGCACACAGGCCGTTGCGTACCCCTACTTCGTGGTCGCGTTGCTACTCTATGGGCTGCAGATGGTGTTCGGAATCCTGTCGATCACCAAGTATCTGGGCCCCGACCCGATCAAGGCGTTCCTTCCGTTCGACGTCAGCAAGGAGATTCACACCAATCTCCTCATCTTCTGGGTGCTGACCGGGTTCATGGGCGCCACGTACTGGATGGTGCCCGAAGAGTCCCGCACCGACCTGCATTCTCCTCGCCTGGCCTACTGGGCGCTCGGGCTCTGGACGCTCGCCGGAGTGACGGCGGTGGTGGGCTACCTCTTCGGCTGGACCGAGGGAAACAAGCTGCTCGAGCAGCCGCTGCCGGTAAAGCTCGCGATCGTCGTGGTCATGCTCATGTTCCTGTACAACATCGGGATGACCATCTGGAAGGTGAAGCGACTCACCACCACGGAGGCCGTGCTGGTGGCCGGCCTCGCGCTCACGGCGCTCCTCTACCTGCCAGCCCTGCTGACGTACAACAACTACACCGTCAGCATCTACTACCGCTGGTGGACAGTACATCTCTGGGTGGAGGGCGTCTGGGAGATGGTACAGGGCGGCCTCCTGGCCTACCTGCTGATCCGGTTGTCGGGGGCCGACCGGGAAGTGATGGAGAAATGGCTCTACGTCATCGTCGGCCTCACCTTCATCGCCGGAATCCTCGGCACGGCACACCACTACTACTGGATCGGCGTGCCCGGCTATTGGCTGGTGTTCGGCGGATTTTTCAGTGCGCTGGAGCCGCTGGCGTTTCTGGGCATGGCCATTTATGCCTACGGGGCCATGCGCCGATCCGGACTGTCGCATCCCAACCGCATGGCGCTCCACTGGACGCTCGGCAGCGCGATCTTCTCCGCGCTCGGCGCGGGCATCCTGGGCCTGGCGCACACCTGGCCGTCCGTGAACAAGTGGACGCATGGCACGATGATCACCGCGATGCACGCCCACATGGCGTTCTTCGGCGCGTATGTGATGATCGTGCTGGCGATGATCACGTACGCCGCGCCGGGGCTGTTCGGCCACGATCAGGACGCCGGCGACTCGCCCGTCGGAGTCTGGGCGTTCTGGCTTCAGATGTCCGGCATGTTCGGCATGACCATGGCGTTCGCCGCCGCGGGCATCGGCCAGACATATCTCGAGCGGATCATGGGGCTCGGGTACCTGGAAACCCAGCACAAGATCCAGGTGCACTTCCTCATGGTGCTCGCCACCGGGCTGTTGTTCGTCCTCGGCGTCGCACTCTTTCTCTACGACTTCTTCTTCCTCGCGCCTAAACGGAGAACGGCGCCGGCGGCATGGCCTGCTCCTGCGGTGGCGGAGGGTTGACCGCGTGACGGCTCGGCAGTCGGCGAGCCTTTCGCGCGATGTACCCGACGGTTTCCGGCATCCGGGAGGCGAAGAGCCGTTCTACCTCCCGATCGCGGACGAGGTCGCGGTGTTCGAGGAATGCCACCACCGCGGGCTTGGCGTCATGCTCAAGGGCCCGACGGGATGCGGCAAGACGCGGTTCGTCGAGCACATGGCGTGGCGGCTCCAGCGGCCGCTCATCACGGTGGCATGCCACGACGACCTCTCAGCAAGCGACCTCACAGGTCGCTGGCTGGTTCGGGAAGGGGAGACCGTCTGGCAGGACGGCCCGTTGACGCGTGCGGCGCGCACGGGTGCGATCTGCTACCTCGACGAAGTGGTGGAGGCACGTCAGGACGTGGTAGTGGTGATCCACCCACTCACCGACGATCGCCGCATGCTTCCAATCGAGAAGACCGGAGAGCTGGTCGAGGCGGCACATGGCTTCCAGCTGGTGGTCTCATACAATCCAGGCTATCAGCACGTACTCAAGGACCTGAAGCCGAGCACGCGGCAGCGGTTCGTCTCGCTGGAGTTCGACTTCCCACCTCCCGCGCTGGAGCGGCGTGTAGTGGCGCACGAAGGAGGCGTGGACGACGCCACAGCGGCAGCACTGGTGGAGCTGGCGATTCGCGTGCGGCGGCTCCGCGACCGCGGCCTTGCCGAAGTGCCCAGCAGCCGGCTGCTCGTGTCCACTGCGCGGCTGATCAGCGGCGGCATCGCTCCAGCGCGGGCCTGCCAGGTGGCGCTGATGTCGCCGCTCACCGACGACCCCGACCTGCTGGCCGCGATCAACGATCTCATAACAGCAAGCGTCTGAGCGGTGGCCGAGCCGGAGGACGTGATTGCCGAGGGCGCCCTGATCGCGACCCGGGTGGTCCGCGATCTGTGGTCTCGGCGCGCGGCGCAGACCACGGAGCGTCCGTCCCAACTCAAGGATGTTCGCCGCCGCGTGGAGTTGTTCGTTGCCGCAGTGTTTCCTGACGCGCCCGAAATCGGCGTCGCCGACCCACCTGCGCCACCAAGTTTCCTCGCGCGGCTCGCGCGTCGGCGAACGGCCCATCTTTACAGTCGCGTCGCTATCCCGTCCACCGACGGTCACCGGATCAGGCTGCCCGGCGAACTCGATGGTCTCCCCGCGTCGGCCATCCTCGAGCGGTATCGGCTGATGGCGCTGGAGCAGGCGGCCCGCGTGTCGCGCCGCACGTCGGCCCAGATGCCCGAGTCTGATCCGTTGCTCCGCGACCTCTACCTCCTTTCGGAGGCGGCGGCCATCGACTGCATGCTCGTGCGAATGCTGCCTCGGCTTCGCCCGGCGTTGGTGGCAGCGCGTCTCGAGGCGGACACGCTGAGAACGTGCATCCCGCAGCCCTCACCGCGAGAGGCGGCGGTGGACGCACTCATCCACTCGCTGCTCTCGACTGATCCCGCGACACCGCCGGCGCCGTTCATCGTGGCGGACGCCCCGCTTGCCTCGCGTCGGTGGGCCGAGGCACAGCATGCGCACGTGAGCCAGTTGGTCGGGCCGCACCGCGGGATGGCGCCGATAGCGCTCTGGGGTGCCCACTGCGCAACGCCGGAATCGCCGGCGACTGCCGACGGAGCGGATGGTGAAGGCGCCACCCGAGCCGCCCGCACTCATGCGTTGCGGCGTCGCCCAAAGGTCCGCGATGCCGGCGAGGACGAGGATGATGCCGAGCCTGGCACCTGGATGGTGCGTGCCGACGATCCACAGGAAAAGGTCGAGGATCCTGCCGGCCTTCAGCGACCCGCCGATCGCGACGAGCACGCCGACGCAGGCGAACTGGCCGATGCGCTGTCCGAGTTGCCGGAGGCGCGGCTGGTCCGGTCGCCCGGAGCGGTGCGAGAGATCCTGGTGGGCGAGGATCCGATCCGACGAGTCCCCACGTCCGAGCGCGCTCGCCACGCGTCCGGCATCGTCTATCCGGAGTGGGACTATCGAATTGGCGGGTATCGACTTCACGGCGCGACGGTGCGGGAACGGCCGGCGGACGAAGGCGACGAAGCGTGGGTCGACGCGACCCTGCGCCGTCACGCCGCGATGCTCCGCGGTGTCCGCCGCGACTTCGAGCGATTGCGACCGCGACGGATGGCGCTCGGACGACAGCCGGACGGATCGGACATCGACGTCGATGCGGTCGTGGATGCGTTTGCCGATCGTCGCGGTGGCGGCGTGTCGGATGACCGGCTCTACATCGACGTCCGCCCGCTCCGGCGTGACGTCGCGATCGCGTTGCTGGTGGACACGAGTGCATCGACCGATAGCTGGGTGTCGGGCGATCGGCGGATCATCGACGTGGAGAAAGAAGCGTTGCTCGTCGTCAGCGATGCGCTCGTCGCCCTCGGCGACCCGCACACCATCCTCTCATTCTCTGGCGAGGGACCCACTCGCGTGGACGTTCGGATCGTCAAGCAACTTGATGAGCGTACGGTGCCGGCCCGCGTCCGCCTGCGGATCGCCGGGTTGGAGCCCGCGGGCTATACACGCGCTGGTGCGGCCATTCGGCACGCGACCGCGGGCTTGATGCGTCAACGCGCCCGCCACCGTCTCTTGTTGTTGCTGTCCGATGGTCGGCCCAATGACGTGGATCACTATGAGGGGCGCTACGGCATCGAGGACACTCGGATGGCTGTCGCCGAGGCGCGGCTGCAAGGTCT
This sequence comes from Gemmatimonadales bacterium, assembly GCA_038236775.1. Taxonomy (GTDB): domain Bacteria; phylum Gemmatimonadota; class Gemmatimonadetes; order Gemmatimonadales; family Gemmatimonadaceae; genus AG11. The sequence continues at coordinate 15,193 of JBBRZK010000002.1, read as the reverse complement.
TCACTGTTACTGCTTGACCGTGGATCGAGAGGCGCCACGATATGCCACGCGGATTTTCGGGCGGGACTTCGCCGTGCTGTCCCGCGCCGAGCGATTGCCGACGGTGCTGACGACGCTGCTGCGCGAGTTGGTGCGTGGCTGACTGACCATCCGAGGCCCGTCCAAACGCGCCCCACGAACCACCATCACACGCCGGGACCTTACAGCGTGGCGTGCACGTCGTGGCTGTGGTTCGACACCGCGCAGCGCCCCGACATCTCCGACGCGGGCACACCGAACCACCACGTCGAGATGGTGGAAGGTCAGCTACTGGTTGAACTCGCAGGTGCTGGCTGTATGTTGGCAAATGCGAACTCCAGCCCCTCTCCACGCCAGTGTCGCCGCACTCCTCGTCGCGGCGTGTTTCGCTCCCGGCGCACGCGCGCACGCGCAGCAGGTCCGCCGAGCGGCCGAAACGGAAGCCCGACCCTTCGGCACGCTCCGCGATCAGGCCGACGAACAGCAGCGATGGCTCGAGACGCGCATGACCGACGTCCTCCCCGCCCTCATGCGCAAGCACGGCGTGGACATGTGGGTGATCCCCATGCGCGAGTACAACGAAGACCCGGTGTTCACGTCGCTCGTGTCACCCACCACGTTCGCTGCGCGGCGCCGCACCATCTACGTCTTCTTCGACCAATGCGCCGCGCGCCCGAACACCGCGCCGATGCCCGATTGCAAGGTCGAACGCATCGCACTCGGCGGCACCTCGCAGGGCGGCGTCTTCACGGCGGTTCGCTCCGCGATGAAGGCGTCCGGACCCGCCGGCACGCGCGCCAACGAAACAGCCGAGCTGTGGGGCGATGCGCAGTGGCAGGTGCTCAAGCAGGCGATCGAGGCACGGAACCCCCACGTGATCGCGATCGATCGGTCGCGTACCTTTGCCTTTTCCGACGGTCTCTCCTCCGGCGAACTCGAAGGCATGAGCGCTGCCCTGGGTCGCAGGTGGACGTCGCGCTTTCGGAACGCAGAGTCGCTGCCACTGGAGCTCATCGCGACACGAGTGCCGGCCGAGGAGGTGTTCTACGAGAAGCTCACGCGCCTGGCCTGGACGGTGATCGACACGGCGTTCTCGAACGCCGTGATCACACCGGGCGTCACGCGCACGAGCGACGTCGTGTGGTGGATGCGCCAGCGCGTGAATGACCTGGGGCTGGGCACCTGGTTTCATCCGTCGGTAGAGGTCCAGCGGCGCGGCGTCACCGAGACGCAGCTTGGCGATGACCCCATCATCCAGCGCGGCGACGTGCTGCACTGCGACTTCGGTATCACCGCGATGCGGCTGAACACCGACACGCAGCACATGGCGTACGTCCTGCGCGATGGCGAAACGACGCCGCCTCCGGGATTGCAACGGGCGCTTCATGTGTCGAACAGGCTCCAGGACATCCTCGTCGCCGAGCTTCGGCCCGGCCGCACCGGCAACGAGATTCTCCGTGCCTCGCTCGCCCGCGCGCGCGCCGAAGGCATCGACGGCACCGTCTATAGTCATCCCATCGGCGTGAATGGCCACGGTGCCGGCCCACTCATCGGGCTGTGGGACTACCAGGACGGCGTGCCGGGCCGAGGCGATGCGCGCGTGATTCCTTCCATGTGGTTCTCGGTGGAGCTACAGGCGACCACCCCCGTGCCGGAATGGGGCGGCCAGCCGCTGCGCAGTGCGCAGGAAGAGGACGTGGTGCTCGGCGCAGACGGCGTGCCACGCTGGGCGTGGAAGCGACAGGTGGCGTATCACCTCATCAAGTGATGCGCCCCATGTCGATACAAGCGCGCGTCCGAGCACCATCGTGTAGCGCTCGTCTTTCACGCACTTCGCGCTGACCCTGAACTGGACCTGACATGCTACTCCGCACCAGCATTCTTTCGCTCCTCGTCGCGACCTCGCTTGGCGCACAGCAGAAATCCGTGGCCGAGCGACTCGGCTATCCGGCGGGCGCGAAGCTGTTGATCCTCCACGCCGACGATCTCGGTGTCGCCCATTCCGAGAATGTGGCCAGCTTCGATGCGCTCGATCGCGGCGCCGTATCGTCCGCGAGCATCATGATGCCGACGCCGTGGGTCACCGAGGTCGCCGCCTACGCCAAAGCGCACCCGAACGCGGACCTCGGCCTCCATCTCACGCTCACCAGCGAATGGGAGACGTTTCGCTGGGGCAGCGTGGCATCGAAGGACCAGGTACCGAGCCTGTTCGACAGCGACGGAACCTTCCCGCGCGAAACAGAGACGGTGGTGAAACGGTCGAAGCTCGCGGAGGTCGAGCGCGAGCTGCGCGCGCAGATCGACCGCGCACTCGCGCTCGGCATCCGACCCACGCATCTCGACAGCCACATGGGCGCGCTCTTCAGCACCCCGGAGCTCACGGACGTCTACGTCAAGGTGGCGCACGACTATCACCTCCCCTTTCTCGGCACGCGCACTGCCACGCGCCCGGTGGCGACGTCGGTCTCGAGCCGCGACATCCTGCCGGATACCATCCTCATCGCCGGTACACAGGTGCCGCGCGATAAATGGAAGGAGTTCTATCTCGACGCCATCGCGCACCTCAAGCCGGGTCTCACGGAGCTCATCGTCCACCTCGGCCACGACGATGCCGAGCTGCAGGCGGTGACCGTGGGGCACGAGCCGTATGGCTCGGCGTGGCGCCAGCGCGACTACGATGTGGTGACGAGCGCGGAGTTCAAGCGCGCGCTCGAGGAGAACCACATCGTCCTGGTGACGTGGCGGGAGTTGCAGAAGTTGATGCCGTAGGCCGCGCGACAAGCGCAACTTCCCGCGCGGGAAAGCAGATCCTTCGCTCCGCTCAGGATGACAAGCAGATACTTCGCCACGCTCAGGATGACAATCGCATGAGCGGCCTGGTGATTTCGCCCGTGCTGGCCGTCACGCTCCGATACGCGCTCATCCCGGTGGTCGTCACGATCATCGGTGCGGCGATAGGGGCGTACGTCCCCGCGCTCGCCCGCATTCGCGGTCATGTCCTTCACCTCGCCGCTGGTGTCGTGTTCTCCGTGGGGCCGTTGAACTCCTGCGCGAAGCCCATGAAGAGCGAGCGTCGCCAGCCGGGACGGCGATGTTCTTCGCAGGTTTTCTCGTCTTCCTCGTGATCGGGATGACCCTCGGCTAGGGCCGACGCATCCGGTCGCCCGCTCGTGCAAAGTGGGATCGCGTGAGGAATGGCGATTGCACCTGAGTGGCACCCGCCGCTCCCGTCACTCCATGGGCGACCCGCCCCCTTCCCAATCGAGTGTATCACTCATGCCATCTCGTCCCAGCCTCCGCGCTGCGCGCCTGTCCATCGCGTCGTTCACCCTTGTCCTCGCCGCCGATTGCAGTGGCGCCACACGCTACGGCGTCATTCCACCGATCCGACTCCCCCTGATCACGCATGCGGCGTTCTTCTCGGCGGAAATGCATCTCTCGCCCACGCTCGACCCGCAGGTATTCATCCGGGACGCCGCGTCGCCGGCCGCCGTGGGCCCCCAGCACATCGCGCACGTGGCCGGATTCCGTAATGCGCTGGTTACCGATCCCCGCAACAGTGAGCTCTACATCGCGACGGGCAATCACCTGACCGGCTTCACGCTGGGCAGCTGGCTCGGTGCGTCCGGCACTGTGGAGCTGGAGGGGACACGCATCGTGGTCGACATGGACGGACTGCGCCCCGGCGGCACCTACAGCCTGTTCGAGAACCACTTCGACGAATCGCCGGTCGGATTCACACCGCTCGACGGTGCAGGCACGGCCAACAACGTCGTCGCGGACGCGCAGGGTCGCGCGCGAGTGGTGCTGACCGCGCCGCGGGAGTTGACGCACGACAACGCAGTGCTGGTGGTGTACCACAGCGACGACGCGACGCACGGGGCCTCGCGCGGTACCATCGGCGTGGATGCGCATCATCAGCTCATTGCGCGGATTCCGTAACCGCACCGGCAGCACCTGTGAAACGACTTGGGATTGTGATCCACGACCATCCCGGATGTCGCCACGCATGCTAGCTATCGGAGTGCCCGCACAGGCGGGCGATTCCATCCCACAGGAGCACTTCGATGTCGTCAATCCGATTCCTTTGCCTTCTTGGCGCGGCAGTGAGCATGGCCGCGTGCGCCGACAGCATCAAACCCGGCGCGTCCACGCCGCTGTCGCTTTCCTTCGCGACCGCGCCGAGTACTGGTGCGTCGGCCTCGTTGTCGCCGGCGTCGCCGCAGTTCGACGTGACGACGACGGAGGGAGCCAATACGCTCGTCATCACCAAGGCCCAGGTCGTCGTCGCGCGCGCCGAGTTGCAGCTGAGCGGCGCGACATGCGCAAGTGAGGCAGACGCCGGTGACGACGCAACCGAGGCCAACGGCGCCAACCGCGACGGCGAGCACACGGACTGCGAGTCACTGGAGCTCGCGCCGAGCGTGGTCGATGTGCCGGTCACCAGTGCGGTGGTAAGCACGCTGAACGTCATGATTCCGGCCGGCACCTACTCGGCCCTCGAGGCGAAGATCCGCCCCGTGCGGGCCAATAGTGGTCACGGCTCGGCCGCATTCCTCACGGCGAATCCGACTTTTGCCGGCGTAAGCGTGCGCGTGGAAGGCACGTACAACGGCACGACGTTCGTGTACACCGGGACACCGGAAGCGAAGCTCGAGATCGAATTCTCGCCGCCGATGGTGGTAGGTGCGTCGCCGCTCAACCTCACGGTGAATGTCGACATCTCGACGTGGTTCCGCTCGGCGTCGGGCGCGCTGATCGATCCGGCCACGGCCAACGCCAGTGGCGCGAATGCAGAGGTGGTGGCCAGCAACATCAGGCGCTCGTTCCGGGCGTTCCGTGACGACGACCGCAACGGTCACGACGACATCGACGACAAGCGCGGGCACTAGCCCGGCGCGGCGTGGCGAGAGGAAAGACCGAGCCAGATCCGGCTCGGTTTGTCTTTTGGCGCTGTCGTGTGAGCGAGCCAACTGCCTGGCAGGAAAGCCCCGACGCTCCAGACATCGTCGCCGCGTCGGGTGATGACCCACCGAACCCGCGACGCGCCGATGGCGCGCCGGGAACATTTTGCGATTTGTGATCCATGTCACCTAACGTCCGGCGAGTCGCGGCGTCTGCCACCCGTGACGCGAGCGCGTCGCGATGTGTCCCCGCTGCGAACGAGTCACTCGCGGCGCAACCAACACTCTGAAGCTCGAGGGTACCATGAAGCGAATCCTGATCGGCGCCGGCATCGCGTCCTCCCTGCTGTTCGCGGCGTGCAGCGCCTCGGACCTCTCCACCCCGTCCACGCTCGCGCTCAGCGCGGGCGATACCCTCGCCGCGGTGTCCGTCTCTTCAGCCGACGCGACCGCCGAGGACGTGGACATCCTGATGGCCGCCGAGGCATCGATGGATGGGACGACGCTGGGCGGCTCGTCGTCGTACGACATCATGAGCGCCGGCGCGCCGTCCTTCTCCAGCGGCACCGCCAGCAGCGACTCCGTTCGCTTCGCCTTCTGGGGCTTTTCAGGCAGCTGCACCTTCGTCGCCGCGACCGGCCGCTTCACTTGCCCCGACGTGGTCAAGAACGGTCTCACGCTCAGCCGCAGCGCCGCGTTCGCGGACGCGAGCGGCGCGGTGATGTCCAGGTACAACGACACGACGACGGCCTCGGCCAACTTCCAGCTCGGCGTGACCGGCGTGCGCACGACAGGCACCGGCGCCGATACCCTTTCGCGCCAGCGCACCATGACCGCCGCGGGCCTGCTCGGTCACGAGACGACGCGGACCTGGAACGGCACCGGCACGCGCACGGACGCCGGCTACTCCAGCGACAGCGCCCGCGTGCGCACCTATCACGCGCAGGATGCGACGACGCTCGCGAACGTCGTCGTCAAGCTCCCGCGCAGTGCGAATCCGTGGCCGCAGAGCGGCACCGTGACGCGCCAGGTGAGCAGCGCGGGCAGCGTGATGGCGAACGGGACGACGCGCACCTTCACGGTGTCCCGGACCGTCACCATCACCTTCAACGGGACGCGGTACGTCCCGATGACGATCGGGAACACGGCCTTCACGCTCGACCTCTTTACGGGCAAGGCCACCAAGGTGTGATGGTGGGATCACGGGTCGGCGTCCGGCAGCACGGCCGGGCGCCGTTCCCGTTTCTGCTCCGCGTTTCGCAATCCGTCTGCGACTGCCGGTGCACCGCGCGCGGCCTCGGAGACTGGACTCGTCATCGTGCCGCGTGCTGGCCACGAGGTGGAGCGAGACATCGTCGTGCGTCGTGAGCTTGTACGCCGCGCTGCCCGTGAGCGTGTGGATCTGTCGCGCCTGCAGGCGGGTCGAGGACTCGTCGAGGAAGGTGAGCGGCGTGGCGTAGTCGTTCTCGCGAAAGAGCGCCTCGCTGCGCTGGCGGCGGTCACGCCGGTAGGGTCATCGCGCGCCGACGGATTCGGGACGATCTCCACCTTGTCCACCATGTCGGCGGGGAGCTGCGCGAGGTAGTCGCCGAGCTGCGCCGGCTTCAACGGGCTCGGTCGCCCGTTGATCTGGATGGTGACGCCGGAGTTGCCGCGCAGGCTGACGACGTTGTCGATGTCCACGTCCACCGCGGGAACGGTGCGGAGGACGTCGAGTGCGCTGCCCCCCTTCGCGGCGGGCATGTCGCGCACGACGTACGTGTTGCGATCCGGCGCGAGCTGGATGTCCGGCCGAGTCTCCGTGACGGCGACGGACTGCAGCTCGAGCGGAGCGGCAACGAGCGACACGGTGCCGACGATGGGCGCCTTGCTCGCCGCGTCGACCACGCGTCCATGAACTTCGCCAGTGCTGGTGCCTTGCGCAACGAGCTGGAGCGATGCGGCGCAGACGATCACCGTCGCGAGAACGAGCGAACGGAAGCGATTTCTCAATCGAAGTGCTGATGTCGGTTGGTCGTCTCAGAGCCGGTGAGGCTCGCGGTACCCATGAAACGAAGACCAGCGACCTGTCACTGCGCTGACACAGTGCGACGGGCCGCAGTGACTGCGGCGCGCGAGGGACGCGATGCGGCCGCCGGCGGTACTCTAGGCGCCCTTCCCGCTGCGGCGTGGCGCAGAGGCACTGGCGACGTCACGCATGCTCAGGGCGCTCGTCACGAGCGCGACGTGCGAGAACGCCTGGGGAAAGTTGCCGACCTGGCGCCGAAGGCCTGGATGGTATTCCTCGGCGAGCAGGCCGACGTCGTTCCGCACGTCGAGCAGCCGGGCGAAGAGGCGGCGCGCGTCCTCTCGGCGTCCCTGCTGCAGGAAGTTGTCGACGAGCCAGAAGCTGCACGCGATGAACGCGCCCTCGCCCGGCGGCAGGCCGTCGTCGGTGAGGGCGCTGTCGTACCGATAGACAAAGCCGTCCACCACCAGCCGGCGTTCGATGGCGCGTACGGTGCCGATGATCCGCTCGTCGTTCGCAGGAAGAAAGCCGACGAGCGGGAGGAGCAGGAGGCTGGCATCGACCTGCGTGGAGCCGTACGCCTGGACGAAGCACCCCTGACTGGGGTCGTAGGCGCGCGCGCAGATCTCGTCGTGCATCTGCTGCCGCACCGCCGTCCATCGCGCGAAGGGCGCATCGAGGTGGCACCGCTCCGCACTGCGGATGGCGCGGTCCAGCGCCACCCACGCCATCACCTTCGAGTGCGTGAAGTGCTGCGGGTCTCCGCGCACTTCCCAGATGCCGCAATCCGGCTGCACCCACAGCCGCTCGAGGTGCGTCACGAGCGCTCGCTCGAGCCGCCACGCATCGGCGCTCTCCGGCATCCCGCCGATGCGCGCCTCGTGCAGCGCGTCCATCACCTCGCCGAACACGTCGAGCTGCAGTTGCCCGTGGGCGGCGTTGCCGATCCGGACGGGTAGCGACTTCTCGTATCCCGGCAGCCATGGCACTTCCCACTCGAGCAGGTGCCGTTCGCAGGACATGCCGTACATGATCTGCACCTGGTCGGGACTGCCCGCGGCCGCGCGCAGCAGCCAGTCGCGCCACGCCAGCGCTTCGTCGTAGTAGCCCGCATCCATGAGCGCGATGAGGGTGAGCGTGGCGTCCCGCAGCCAGCACACGCGATAGTCCCAGTTGCGCGTGCCGCCGATCTCCTCGGGCAGCGACGTGGTGGGCGCGGCGACGATGCCCCCTGTGGGCGCATAGGTGAGTGCCTTGAGCGTGATCAGCGACCGCATCACCGCATCGCGAAACTCGCCGGTGTACGTGCAACGGGCGCTCCAGTCGCGCCAGTAGGCCTCCGTGGCCGCGAGCGCCGAGTGGGCATTCACGGGCACCGGCGGCGACTTGTGGGACGGCCGCCAGCAGAGCCCGAACGCGAGGCGCTCGCCAGCGTCGACGGTGAACTCGCCCACCGTGGTCAGTCCCTCGCCGTGCAGCGCGACGTCGGTGTGCAGCACGACCATGTCGGGACCGGCGATGGCGCGCAGGGTGTGCTCGTCCACCCGGGTGACCCAGGGCACGAGTGCACCATACCCGAACCGCAGCGTGAGGTCGAACCGCATCGTCACGCGGCCCGTCTGTCCAACCACGATGCGGACGAGGTCCGATCGCACCGCGTCGGGCGGCATGAAGTCCACGAGCGTGGCCGAGCCGCCATCCGTGACGAAGGTCGTTTCGAGGATGAGGCTGTCGCCGCGATAGCGGCGCGAGATGCGCGGCCGTTCATCCGTGGGACCGATGCGCCAGCGGCCATGCTCGGGCTCGCCGAGCAGCGCGGCGAAGCACGCAGCGGAGTCGAAGCGGGGCCAGCAGAGCCAGTCGATGGAGCCGTCCCGCCCGACGAGCGCGGCGCTCTCGCAGTCCCCGATGAGTGCGTAATCCTCGATGCGCATCAGCGCATGACGCGATGGTCGCCGTCAGGTTCGACGGTGCGGCACGTGCGTTGCAGCGGATCGCGGCTCGGGTGTCGGGAGTGCGCCATGGCGGCCCTGCGGGGCAGGAAGCGGGCCGGCGGCACATGCCGGTCGTATGGGCCACGCACTGGCGAAAGAGCGCCGCCAATCGTAGATTGAGGGGGAGTCCCCGCATATGTACCAAACCGGAGGAGTACCGGTCCGCGACCGCCTCGCCTGCCGCGAGGACGGGTGTTGTGCTGGTGGCCAGATACACTGTTCCGACGCGAGCACGGTGACGATCCGCGGAGCCTGCTCTACTACGGATCGCGCTCGCAGTGCCTCGATACCTACGCGGCCTGCGCCGCCACGACCGCGCGCGGCGCCGCGGCGGCCCCCCGCACCTCATGCAGAACTGAAACCTGGAAATGGAGCGACCCCGCATGGATAGCGCGCCCGTCACCCGACCACTGGCGATCGAAGAGGACGACCTGCTCGTGGTGGCGCAGGCAATCACGATGCGGTGCTCGCTGCAGACGGCGGAGGCGATGCGCGCCGCGCGGCTGCGTGCGCTCGCGCTCGTCGCAGCCCACCTCGGGCGCACCCTTTCCACCTACGCGCGACACGCGCTGGTGAACTGCCAGGGTACGCCGGGCGCCAGTGACGTCGAGGCCGACACGCGGCTGCTCGCCGCCGCACTGCGCGCCTTCTGCGCCGAGATCGAGGCTGTTTCCGGCACGTATGCCGAGTCGCTCACGTCCGCCGCGCCGCACGCGCCGGCGGCACGGCACCTGGCCGCCGCGGCACCGGATGCGTCCGCATCGCCGAGACGGCGCGGCACGCGCGACGTCCTGACGCAATCGCTGCCGCATTGATCGCGCGCGCCACCGTCTCACGATGAAGCTGTCACTGCGATTCGTACTGCCACTCGTGGCAGTGCTTGCGCTGCTCGCCGCGGGCGCCATGCCGCTCGTCGACCAGCTCACGTTCCGCTGGTTCGCCAAGGACCTCGACCTCCGGGCGAGCCTCGTGGCGCGCGCGGTCGAACGCCCCATCTCCGACCTCGTGGCGGCCGGCGACACCGCGGGACTCCGCGCGCTGTTCGGGCGCATCATCGAGGACGAGCGGCTCTATGCCGTCGGCTTCTGCGCCAGCTCGGGCGGCGCGCCGATCGCGACGTCGACCATGCCGCTCGACATCCGCTGCAACGAGCCGGCGGAGGCCGTCGGGTCGGCCGGGGGACGGATCGTCGAGGAAGCGCGCGGCCGGCTGCTCGTCTCCGTGCGCGCACTGGTGCCGGGCGATCCCGCGAGCGGCGCGATCGTGCTGGTGCACGACATGAGCTTCGCCGACCGTCGCAGCGCGGAGACGCGCCGCTACCTGTTCTACTTCTTCATCGGGCTCGGTATCGTCGTGTCCGGACTCACCGTGCTCGTGGCGCAGCTCAGCTGGCGAGGCTGGGTCCAGGGCATCCGGTCACTCATGCGAGGCGAAGGACTCTTCCGCGCCTCCAGCGGCGCCGGCGCCGGCGAGCTCCAGCCGATCGCGGACGACCTCCGCATGCTCATCCGCGACATGGAGGCAGAGCATCGGCACCGAGACGAGGAGCAGCTCTCGTGGTCCCCCGAAACGCTGCGCGACCTCCTCACCCGCGAGCTCCGCGGGAACGACATCATCGTGGTGTCCAATCGCGAGCCGTTCATACATGTGAGGACGGACGACGGCATCGCCGTCCAGCGGCCCGCGAGCGGGCTCGTCACGGCCGTCGAGCCGATCATGCGGGCGTGTTCCGGCACGTGGATCGCCCACGGCAGCGGTTCCGCCGACCGTGAGGTCGTGGATGCCGGAGACCGCGTCGCGGCGCCCGCGGAGTCGGCCGGCTACTTCCTCCGGCGCATCTGGCTCTCTGCGGAGGAGGAGAACGGCTACTACTACGGATTCGCCAACGAAGGCCTGTGGCCGCTGTGCCACATCGCCCACGTGCGCCCGACCTTTCGCACGGCGGACTGGAAGCAGTACGAGCTCGTGAACCGACGCTTCGCGGACGCGGTAGTGGACGAAGCGAAGTCGAGCGATCCGATCGTGCTGGTGCAGGACTACCACCTGGCCCTCGTGCCGCGGATGATCCGCGAGCGGTTGCCCGAGGCGACCGTCATCACCTTCTGGCACATTCCATGGCCGAATCCGGAAGCGTTCGCGATCTGTCCCTGGCGTGAACAGCTCCTCGATGGCCTGCACGGCAGCAGCATCCTCGGCTTCCACACGCAGTCCCACTGCAACAACTTCGTCGATACGGTGGACCGACAGCTGGAGGCGCGAGTGGACCGGGAGACCTTCGGCGTGTCCTATCGCGGACAGCGCACGATGGTGAAGCGGTATCCCATCTCTGTCGAGTGGCCGCCGGCAGCCGCGCTGGCCACGCCGCCGGCCGAGGCGTGCCGGGCGCGCGTGCGCCAGCGGCTCGGCGTCCCGTCGGATCACCGCATCGGCGTCGGTGTCGACCGCCTCGATTACACGAAGGGGCTGGAGGAGCGTTTCCGGGCCGTGGAACGGCTGTTCGAGCTGCATCCCGAGTGGATCGGGCACTTCACCTTCGTGCAGGTCGCCGCTCCGACGCGGGCGAACATCGAGCAGTACCAGGCGTACGAGATGCGCGTGCGCGCACTCGCGGGCCGGATCAACGCGCGGTTCGCCACCAGTGACAAGCCGGCGATCAAGCTCGTCATCCGGCATCACGAGCCGCACGAGGTGTACGAGTACTATCGGGCAGCGGATCTCTGCTTCGTCACCAGCCTGCATGACGGCATGAACCTCGTCGCCAAGGAATTCGTGGCAGCACGCGACGACGACGACGGCGTGCTGGTGCTGAGCCAGTTCACCGGGGCCGCGCGGGAATTGCCCGAGGCGCTCATCGTCAATCCGTACGACGCGGACCAGTGTGCCGCGGCACTCAACGTCGCGCTCACGATGCCGCCGCGCGCGCGGCGCGCGCGGATGCGGCTCATGCGCGGCCTGGTGCACGAGTTCAACGTCTACCGCTGGGCGGGGCGCATGCTGCTGGATGCGGCGTCCATGCGCCGCAGGGGACCCTTCATGAATCGCGGCACGCAGCCCACCAAGCGCACCCGGCTCACCGACACGTTCGACCTTCCGTCGAGCGCTGAGCGCGGAGGCGGGCGATTCGGCACCTGACACCGCCGCCACCGTCGGCGGACTGGGCCTACTTTCTCGACCTGGACGGTACGCTCGTAGCGCTCGCGCCCACGCCCGATGCCGCGCGGCTGACGGACGCGGCGCACGCCGCGGTGCGCGCGCTGCGTGCGCGCGCGAACGGCGCACTGGCGCTCGTGAGCGGACGCTCCCTTGCCGACCTCGATGGGTTCTTCGGCGCGCCACTGCTGGCCGCCGCCGGCCAGCACGGACTGGAGCAGCGCGGCGCCGACGGCCGACCCATGCGATTCGCCTTGCACTCCGGCAGCCTGGGCGCGGCGCGCACGCGCCTCGCCGCCGTTGCGGCGCGGATGCCCGGCCTGCTCGTGGAGGACAAGGGGATGTCCCTCGCACTTCACTATCGCGCCGTCCCGCGCCTGGGCGGCTACGTGCATCGCATGATGCGCGGGTTGGCCCGCGAGCTCGGCCCGCCGTATTCGGTGCAGGTCGGCAAGCGCATCGTCGAGCTGCGGCCGGCGGGGTTCCACAAGGGGGATGCAATTGCCGCCTTCATGGCCGATGCACCGTTTCACGGTCGCGTGCCGGTCTTCATCGGTGACGACGTCACGGACGAGCACGGATTTGCGCTCGTGAATGCGCTCGGCGGTCACTCCATCAAGGTCGGCCCGGGGCGCACGCAGGCCGAGTGGTGGTTGCCCGACGTCGATGCCGTGTGCACGTGGCTGGTCAGCTAACGCGACGAGTCGCTTCCGCGGTCACCCCAGGTCGCGCGCGAGCCACGCCTGCGCGAAGCGCAGGTCGCGCAGGACCGTCGGTGCCGAGATGCCGAGCACCTGCGCGGCCTCCTCGAGCGTGAGTCCGGCGAAGTAGCGCAGCTCGATCGCCTTGCCCTGGCGCGGGTGGATGGCCGTGAACCGTGTCAACGCCTCGTCCAGTGCCACGAGCACGTCGGGTTCGACGGTGGCCGCACTGCCGCCGCCGTCCCACCGTGCGGGATCGAGCGTGACGTGCACCGCCGTGCCACCGCGCTTCTGCGCGAGGCGCTGCTTGGCGTGGTCGATGAGGATGCGGCGCATGGCCGTGGACGCAACGGCGAAGAAGTGCCCGCGATCCTGCCAGTCGGGTGTGGCTCCCGTCCGCATGCGCAGCCAGGTCTCATGCACCAGCGCCGACGTATCGAGCGTGTGGCCGGGATGCTCGGCGCGCAGCCGCGCGCGCGCGAGGTCGCCCAGCCGCTCGTACACGCGGGGCAGCAGCGCGTCGAGCGCCGACGGGTCCCCGGCATGCCAGCGCTTGAGGGAAGCGGTGAGGTCGTCCGCGCGATCGTCGCTCACGATTGACCGCCAGGATGAAACGCCGAGGCCGCGCTTGTCGCTTGATACGCAACGAGCGAGTACCGCACGGTACGTCGGCGCGGCGCGACCGGCGATGTCACGATTCGAGGGCAGGGATTATCCGCATGCATTCCATCGAGCACGCCGCGGCCGGCAGCGCGGAGGAGGACGTCGCGATCTATCTCGGCTTCGTCGAGGCCGCGACGCGCCACGGCGCGACGGCGGTTGCCGAACGCATGCTGTCCGGCGATTTCGTCGAGCATGGCGTCGGCGCGGACCGGCCGGCCGCGGAAGTGCTGGCCGGCCTCCTGGCGCGGCAGGCGCGCTTCCCCGATGCCGAGTGGACCATCGAGCAACTCGTCGGCGTGGGCGGCCTCGTGCTGTGCCACGTGACGATGACGTGCTCGCAAGTCTCCGGTCGCGTGGAGCGAGGCAGCGAAACCGTGATCGCGCGCGTGCGCTCGGGCCGGCTGGTGGAATGCTGGCGCGTGGAGGAAGGCGCGCTGCGCCCAAGCGAAGGAACGTCGCGCTCGGCTACGTGACATCCGTCGCCTCCGCGCTCAAGGCGCCAAGTGCCGACGTCGCCACCCGCACGCCATCGTCGAGCGAGTAAGCAACACCACGGGTCCACGCGTCGCGCGATCGTTCGGGGCCCAGGGCATCGCCAATTGCGTGACGCTGTTCCTCGAGCGCCGACGCCTGTCGCGGTGACGGGCGCATGCCCAGTCGCTCCCGGATGGTCCAGACCGCAGCGAGCAGCTCCGCCGACCGCTCCACGAGCCCGACGTCGAGCGCGAGCCACGCGACCGCCTCGATGCACGCAGCAATGAGCGGTGGCGCGCCGTAGCGCTGTGCAGCCACGACGGCGTCGTGCAGCAATGCGATTGCCGATGGGCGGTCGCCAACGCGAAGCAGGGCAATGCCCAGGAGCATGCGTGCCTCCGTCACCCCCGCTTCGCTTCCCGATGCACGTCGCGCGTCCAGCGCCTCTTCCAGCACGGGTCGGGCACGGGCCGGCTCGTTCGCGTCGAGGAGCATGGAGCCAAGCTCGGTGAGCCCGTGCGCGAGTGGCCAGAGCCGGCCCATCTCGCGCAGCGTGGGGACGAGGACGTTCGCGAGCTGCGTCGCCTGGTCCAGCCCACCCAGCGCATGGTGCACTGCCGCGAGACGGACGAGCGCGAGGGTACGAAAGCCGTTGTCGGCGATCGAGACGCCGGCGTTCAGGGCCTGCTCCTGGAGCGACGCGGCCCGCGAGTAGTCGCCCTGCTTCGCGACCACCACGCCGAGCCAGCTCATGGCGAAGGCCACCGAGCGCGCGTCGTTGCGCTTGCGATGCGACGCGATCACCGCATCGAAGTGCTCCTCGGCAATCCGGAAGTCGCCGCGCTCCACCGCGATCCATGCGAGGTTGTTCCTCGACAGTGCCACGCCCAGCTCGTCGCCAAGCTGCCGGTGAATCTCCATGGCCTCGAGCGACATGGCTTCGCCGGCTGCCAGGTCGCCGACGTTCCACACCTGCCACGCCAGGTTGTTGAGCGTGGCCGCGCTTCCGGCGCGGTCGCCCGCCTCGCGATAGAGCGGAAGCGCGCTCGCGAAGAGCTCGCGCGCTTCGGGAAAGACACTTCGCGATCCGGCGAGGTGCGCAGCGCTGGTGAGGAGCTGGGCGCGACGCGCGTCGGGGAGGACCGGTGCGCCGGGGGCATCGAACGCGGCGCGCAGGCGGGCCAGCAGCTCGATGCCCTCGAAGAGCGGTCCGCGAATGAGCCAGAGCCGATGAAGCGCAATGGCGAGCCGCGCGGCATCCTGCAGGCCATCCACCGGATC
>JBBRZK010000001.1:0-152308 GCA_038236775.1 Gemmatimonadales bacterium | reverse complement strand
CAACAAGCACCTACGACCTGCGCAACCTCTTGACCAAGTGTCCCGGTTCAGCGGAAATGTGACACGTGGGGTGGAGGACTAGTTCACTGCGGCGAGCACGAGGCCGCACTCGGTTGAGGTAGGGTGCCAGTGCGCGCGGCGTTGGGCCCGCGCGGTTTCGAGTTTCTGATCCCGGGCGTCCCAGATCGCCTGCTCCCGACCCGCCAGCTTGTCGGCCGGCGTGACGAACCCGATCGCGCTGTGCAAGCGCTCGTGATTGTAATACGTCACGAACGCCGCCACCATCCGGCGCGCCTCCTCGAGCGAGCTGGGGGCCAGTGGACGTATCGTGGTCACCTTGATCGTTTGATGCCAGCGCTCGAGTTTCCCATTCGATTGCGGGTAGTACGGCGACGTGCGGACATGCGTCATGCCGGCGAGCCAGATGAACTCCTTGAAATCCTTGGCGATGAACTGCGGCCCGTTGTCCGAGATGATCCGCGGCCGCGCGCCCGGATACTGCTCGCGTGCCCGCTGGAGGATGGTTTCGACGTCGGCTTCGGTCATCTGCTCGCGGATCTCCCAGTGCACGAGAAAGCGGGTCGCCCCGTCGAGGATGGAGCACAGGTAGTAGAAGGTCCCGGCGATGTTCAGATAACTGATGTCGATGTGCCAATGCTCGTGCGCCGCCAGCGGCTGTACAAAGCCGATGCCCTTCGTGGACGGCGCCTGATTCCACCGATCGAGCCGACCGACGCCACTACGGAAATGAGCGTTGGCCCATCGCCAGCCAAATCGCGAGTGTGGGCTACGAAATCGGGAGCGACGGCAGATGAGCGCCAAGGAGGTTCCGGCTGGTCGGATCGTGTGGACCTGCGGATCGGCGCCAGGTGGTCCGTATAGTCCGTACCCAACCATTGATGGAGATCGCATCTTCGTCGCCGACTGTGGTGGTTTACTACACCCTGCAGCGCTGACTCTCTCCGGTCGCGGACTTCCCGCTCCGCGCCACGCGCCATTGCGAGCACCCCTGCCCTCCAGATGACAACAATCCGCACGTCGAAGGGCTGGCACGCTTCCCATGATTCCGCGATCGACGCGCGAAATTCCGTGACCGAGTGGGAAGCGCGCTCGTAAGGGACTTGCTGAAGGAGGGCTGCACCTAGATCGTGTACCGTTGAGTCCCTCGGTGCATATACAAAAGGAGCGCACCGCCGAAGCGATGCGCTCCTTCAGAGGCGCCGGTGAGAATCGAACTCACGAGTAGCAGATTTGCAGTCTGCCGCCTTACCACTTGGCCACGGCGCCGATAGGTGTTTTTTCGTTCCATTTCGTGCGCTCGGCGTTGCGGCCTCACGCACCAACTCGAACCAATACGCGCTCGACCACACGCTAGGGATTCGTCGTACTTTGACAGTCGGTTTTGGCAGTCGGAGGTCAATTTCACGTCGACCGTCTTTCTGCAGGAAAACACGCCGTGGTGCAACCTACTGTCCTGTCTACACTTCCGCAGCAGCTGCCAAGCCACTTCCCCGTGACAAGCGCCACCGGGTCCGGCATTTTTGCAGTCTGCCGCCTTACCACTTGGCCACGGCGCCGAACCCCAAAGGTAACCTCGCGCGGCGTTCGCGCTCAAGCCACAATCCACTCGCGGCGCGGCTCTTGATAGCCGGGAGAGCCATGACCGACCACGCACCACCCATCGACCCACAGATTCCGCCCTCGCCGAACGACCGACGTGACGCCCCACGAAGGCATTTCGCCCGCTTCTGGAACCTGATGTTCGGGGGCATGCGCGCCATCGGACTCGACGCCAAGTCCTTCTACGCCACCGTCGGCATCTTCCTCATCGTGGGCGCCGTGATCGCGACGATCGGCACCCTCGCCTTCGCGGAGCTCGCCGAGCGCGTCCTGGCCGGCGGCACGCAGGCGTTCGACGTGGCGATCCTCGAGTGGCTGCACGCACACCAGTCGAAGCCGCTCACCGCCATCATGGTCGAGATGACGTACCTCGGCACGGGTACGGTGGTCATCGTCGTCGTGGGCGTCACGGCGCTCTTCCTCTGGCACACGGAGCACAAGCACTCCGCACGCCTGCTGCTCGCGGCAACCATCGGCAACATCCTGCTGAACGGAGCGCTGAAGCTCGTGTACCACCGGCCGCGTCCCACGGTGTTCGTCTGGGAGACCACGGCGGTGAGCTCGTCGTTCCCGTCGGGGCACGCGATGAGCGCTACGGTGGTCTACGGCACCGTCGCGTACCTGCTCATGCGACTGCAGAAGCACCACTGGGCCCGCATGCTCACGCTCACGGGCGCGATCATCCTCATCCTGCTCATCTGCCTCACGCGGCTCTACCTCGGCGTGCACTACCCGTCCGACGTGCTGGGTGGCATCATCGTGGGTCTCGCATGGGCGAGCTTCTGCATGGCCACCCTCGAGGCATCACTCGCGCTCGCGCGACGGCGCGCGCCGCGCGAGGTGATCGACGAGCGGCGGGCACCGAGTGAAGAAGCCGCCATCTGATTGCGATGGAATGATCGTTGCGCAACCTCGCCCGAACCTTTCCAGGGAGCGACTTGTGGCAGCCAGGAAAAAGTCGGGCGCGAAGAAGTACGGCAAAGCGGCGGGCAAGAGCGTCAAGCGAGCCATGCACAAGGCCAAGCGCGGCACGCTGAAGAGTGGCGCGGGCAACCACCCGGCCGTGAAGAGTCGCGAGCAGGCGATCGCCATCGGGCTCTCGGAGGCGCGCGAGGCGGGCGCGAAGGTCCCGCGAAAGAAGTCCAGCGCGAAGAAGTCCAGCGCGAAGAAGTCGACGTCGCGGAAGACGGCAGGGAAGAAGACCGCGTCGAAGAAGCGGTCTACGACGGCGAAGAGCGACGCGCGGAAGCGCTCATCGCGCTGACCGCTCGCTGGTGATCACCGGCGGCGTGGACGGTTGCGCACTCCCCGTCATGGGCTCGTCGGTGACGGCAACCGCCATGAGGTCGGCCTTCGGCATCGCATACGTGGCGCGAACGACGGCCTCGCCGTTCGCGCCCGGAATGAACATCCCCGCACTGATCTTCTGCCCGCGCGTCACGAGCCAGATCTGATAGGAGCGCCCCTGGGCCGGGGCGGTCAGGTTGTGCGCGACGAGGGTCCAGGTGCCGGCCGCCTGGTCCCAGAACATGTGCGCCGACGGTCCGCTGTCGGCAGCGGCGGCGAGGTTCATCACCATCACGCCGGCGCCGGACATCCTCGCGATCATGCGGTCGCGGTCGGCGACCATCGTGCGCAGCGAGTCGATCGAGTGCCGGGCATCGCGGTCGCCGGAGAGGGCGAGGTACTCCGCGGCGGCGACCTCGCGATCGTGGCTGACCTGATAGAGCGTCGCGACGCTTGCCGCCGCAGCGATGCATGCCGCGACGCCTATGACCCATGCGAGCCGAAGAGTGGTGCGTGCCCCGTCCGCCTCCTCCAGGTCCGTGCCATCCGGGATGAGGATGTGAAATGGTTCGGTGCCGGTGGGGCCGGACGTGCGCGACGGATCGGCCATGCCCTGCAACGCGAACCGCTCGGACTCCCGCCGCGCCGACGTGCCGCCGGGCCGCTCCGCCGCGACGCGGCGCATGAGTCGCGTACGTACGCGTTCGCGCACGCCATCCGTCATGGGTAGGGGCCGGACCGCATAGGCCAGCTCGACCACCGCCTCCTGGTACCGGCCGAACTCGTGACGACACACCGAACATTCCTTCATGTGCGCCAGCATGGCCTCGCGTTCCGGTGGGCTGAGGGCGTCGAGGACGAGCGCCTCCAGCGCCTCACGCGCGTCCTCGTGCTCCATGGCGCTCTGCGTCATCTCGCTTCCTCCCGCAGGTACTGCAGGCGGACCCGCAGCTTCTGCATGGCGAGGCGCATGCGGGTCTTGATGGTGCCGAGCGCCTGGCCGGTGCGCTCCGCGATCTCGGACTGGCTCAACCCACCGAAGTAGGCAAGCTCCAGCGGCGCGCGCTGCTCGGCGGGCAGGTCCGCCAGTGCCGAGAGGATCTGTGAGCGACGCTCGCCTGCTTCGACACTCATGGCGGGATCGGCATCGCTCGCCAGGTAGACGAGTGCATCGCCATCAGCAGCGTCGATGGGATCTTCGCGCAACCGCGTGATGGAGCGCGCCTTGTCGAGCGCTCGGCTGCGCGCGATGGTGAGCAGCCAGGTCTGCACCGAGCCGCGTCCCCGTTCGTAACGGGTGGCCTGCTGCCAGGCCTGCCAGAACACGAGTTCCACCACTTCGCCCACGTCTTCGTCCTGCCGAAGGATCCGCTGCACCACGCCGTTGACCAGTGCGTGCCAGCGGTCGTAGAACACCCCGAGCGCCTGCTCGTCGCCATTGGACATGCGCTTGAGCAACGCGTCATCCGTCGCGTTCCGCGGATCGCCGCCGCCGAGCGCGGCGGGCGCATTCGGGAAGTGATACGGCGGGTCGGCGGTTGGTGGATGCATACCGCGAGCAATGTACGCGCTTCCGCTCCTGCGGCAAACGACGCGCTGACGCGCCACGCGTCTGGACGCGTGCCTCGCGGCCCGATAACGTCCGCTGTCGGCGCATCGACCCCAGGAGACCCGTTGTATTTCATCAAGCTGCACCCGCACCGCGTCGCGTGCCTGCTGCTCGCCATGGTCGCGAGCTGTGTCCGTCCCGGCGCAGCCCGCACCGATGACGAGCCCCGCCCCAACCGGGTGTCCGACGGCCACTCCGTGGCGATTCTCCTCGCGGCGAACAACGCGGACCTGAGTCTGGCGCGGCTCATGCCCGACCACACGCAGAACGCGGCCGTGGTGGCGCTCGCACGACGACTGGTCACGGACCACACGCTGTTCAACACGCGGATTGCCGACCTCACGGCCCGCAACGGCATCACGCCTGTGGAGGACAGCCTCGGCCTCGCGCTTCGGGACGACGTCGCACGGGAGCGCACCATGCTGCGCACCGTCGAGGGCGCGGTGTTCGATACCGCCTACGTGGCGAACGAGGCGCGTTTCCACCGCGCGCTCCTCGCCACGATCGACGACGTGCTCATGCCGAGCGCGCGGAACGCCGACCTGCGCGAGCTCCTGATCGTGTTCCGGCCCGCGGTGAGTGCGCACCTCGCGCACGCGGAGCAGGTGCTCGCCGCACTTCACGTGCGTCGGTGACGGAGCTCGACGCCGAGGCACGTCCACCGCGCCACGACGCATACGTCGCACTGCGGCATCGCGACTTCCGGTGGTACATCCTCGGCATGTTCGCGATGACGCTGGGCTCGCAGCTCCAGGCGGTCGTCGTCGGGTGGCAGGTGTACGCGATCACGCACGACCCGCTCTCGCTCGGCCTGATCGGCCTCGCCGAGGCGCTGCCGTTCATCGCGATCGCACTCCCCGCGGGTTACGTGGCCGACCGCTGGAATCGTCGCACGATCTCCGTGATCGCGCTCGCCGTGCTCGCCCTCTGCTCGCTAGCCCTGCTGGTGCTCAGCATCGGCGGCACCCTGCTGCGCCAATTCGGCGTGACGCCCGTCTACATGGTGATCTTCGCCAGCGGGATTGCGCGCAGCATCCTGCAGCCTTCGCGACAGGCGATGAGCGCGGAGCTGGTGCCGCGAGAGCACCAGGAGAATGCGATCGCCTGGCGGAGCAGCTCGTGGCAGACCGCCGCGGTGGCTGGTCCGGCAATCGGTGGCCTGCTGTACGGATTCACCAGTGCCGTCGTGGCCTATTCCGTCGATGCGTCGCTGATGGTGTTCGCGCTCGCCTGCATGCTCGTCATGCGCTACGAGGCGGGGGAACGGAGCGTCGGCCGCGCGTCGATCATGATGGACCTGCTCACCGGGCTCAGGTTCGTGTGGACGCAGCCACTCATACTTGGCGCTCTCTCGCTCGACCTCTTCTCCGTGTTCCTCGGTGGTGCGGAAGCGCTCCTGCCCGTGTTCGCCTCGGAGATCCTGCGGGTGGGCCCGCAGGGACTCGGTATCCTTCGTGCGGCGCCAGCGATGGGGGCCGTTGCGATGGGCGTCTTTCTCGCGCATCGGCCTCCGATCGAACGGGCTGGACGTTCGCTGCTCGCGGCCGTGGCCGTGTTCGCCGTCGCCATCATCGGCTTCGGGCTGTCGACGAGCTTCTGGCTCTCGATGGTCCTGCTCGGGCTCAGCGGCATGGCGGACAGCGTGAGCGTCGTCATCCGCTCCACGCTGTTGCAGTTGCTGACGCCGAGAGACATGCTCGGGCGTGTGTCCGCGGTGAACTCGGTGTTCATCGGTTCGTCGAACGAACTGGGTGCATTCGAGAGCGGCGTGGCGGCCCGACTGGTGGGAACGGTGCCGGCCGTGGTGGCCGGGGGTGTCGCGGCACTCGCGGTGGTGGGGTTGACGGCGAAGCTGGTGCCGGCACTACGGAAGCTGCAGAGAATCACCTGAAGTCTGCATTATCTGCACAATCTGCCACCCAAAGTTGCAAAATTTCCGACGTTTCGTGTATTTTTCGATCGTAACGCTGCATTTTCGGCTCTCCCTAGCCTCGCCGATTCAATGACTGCTCCGAATCTTCCGGCCCGCCAATCCACCATTCGCGACCTCGTCGCGCGTGTGCCCCGCACCCCGTCCGCCTCCAACGGCGCGGGGTTCGTTCCGACCTCCTCCTACTTCGGCATCAACACTTTCGGCGCGCGCCAGATGCGCGACAAGCTGCCCAAGGATGTGTATGCGAAGCTCGCCGCCTCGATCCGTCATGGAAAGAAGCTCGACATCGAGGTCGCGCCGATCGTCGCCAAGGCCATAAAGGATTGGGCGATGAGCCGCGGCGTCACGCACTTCACGCACTGGTTCCAGCCCCAGACCGGCCTGACGGCCGAAAAGCACGACGCGTTCCTCACCTTCGATGACAATCGCCAGCCGATGGAGGCGTTCACCGGCAGCCAGCTCATCCAGAGCGAGCCCGATGCTTCGAGCTTCCCCAGCGGCGGCCTGCGTGCAACGTGGGAAGCGCGCGGCTACACGGCGTGGAACCCGGCGAGTCCGGTGTTCATCGTCGAATCCGGCAACACGCGCACCCTGTGCATCCCGTCGGTGTTCATCGGTTACAACGGTGAGGCGCTCGACGAGATGACGCCGCTGCTGCGCAGCTCGGACATCCTCTCCGAGAAGGCGATCGCCCTGCTCGAGCTGCTGGGCGACCGTGGCGTGCAGCGCGTGTACACGACCCTCGGCGCCGAGCAGGAATACTTCCTCATCGACCGGAGCCACTTTGCGCTGCGCCCCGACCTCGTGATGGCCGGCCGGTCGCTCGTGGGGGCGCCGCCACCGCGCGGACAGCAGCTCGAGGACCACTACTTCGGCGGTATCCCGGAGCGCATTCAGGCGTGCATCTCGGAGGTGGAGCACGAGCTCTACAAGCTCGGCGTGCCCATCATGACGCGCCACAATGAAGTCGCACCCTGCCAGTTCGAGATGGCGCCGCTGTTCGAGGAGACGGACATCGCCGTCGACCACAACCAGATGGTCATGGCGCTGCTGCGCAAGGTTGCGCTCAGGCACAACCTCCAGGCCATCCTGCACGAGAAGCCGTTCGCCGGCATCAACGGCTCGGGGAAGCACTGCAACTGGTCGCTTTCCATCTCGGCGGACAACGCCGAGATCGACGGTACCAACCTGCTGAAGCCGGGCAAGACGCCCCACCAGAACCTGCGCTTCCTCGTGTTCCTCGCCGCCGTGCTCAAGGGCGTGCACCGGCACGCGGGCTTGCTGCGCGCGGGCATCGCGTCCAGCGGCAACGAGCACCGGCTCGGCGCCAACGAGGCGCCGCCGGCGATCATCAGCGTGTTCATGGGCTCCATGCTCACGCGCGTGATCGAGTCGATCGCGGCCGGCAAGACGTCGGCGAATGCGTCGCAGGCCATGATCAAGCTCGGTGTCGCGCGTCTTCCGGAAATCGAGAAGGACAACACGGACCGCAACCGCACGTCACCCTTCGCCTTCACGGGCAACAAGTTCGAGTTCCGCGCCGTCGGCTCGTCGGCCTCGATCGCGTTCCCCATCGTGCTGCTCAATGCGGCCGTGGCGGAGGCGCTCGGTGAGCTCACCGAGCAGATCGCCGGCAGCATGAAGCGCGGCAAGTCGGTGGACGACGTGGTGCTCGGCGTCGTGCGCGAGGCGTTCAAGGAGACGGCCTCCATTCGCTTCGAGGGCAACAACTATGCGGACGAGTGGGTGAAGGAAGCCGAGAAGCGCGGGTTGCCGAACCTGCGACGCTCGCCGGAAGCCCTGGAGCAGCTGCTGTCCCGCCAGTCGCGGGCGCTGCTCACCAAGCTGGGTGTGTTCACGAAGGCGGAGCTCGAATCGCGCTATCACGTGCGGCTCGAGCGCTACATCAAGGACATGCTCATCGAGGCGCACACGCTCAAGGAGATGATCGACACGATCATCCTGCCCGCGTCGTTCAGCTACTCGGGTGCGCTCGCGACGTCCGCGGCCCACGCGATCTCGGCTGGTATCAAGAGCACGCCGCAGGTTGCCGCGGCCAACGAGGTCGGCGCGATGATCGAGACGCTGCGCAAGCGTCGCGATACGCTCGAGGACCTGCTCACGAAGGCCGAGGCAATGCACGACGATGCGCCGAAGCAGGCGAAGCTGCTCACGGGCGCGGTCGCGGACGCGATGGCCGCCGCGCGCGAGGCCAGCGATGCCCTCGAGCTCACGGTTGCCGACGAACTGTGGCCGCTGCCGAAGTACCGCGAGATGCTGTTCCCTGTCTGATCACTTGCCGGTCGGAGCCACAGAGGCACGCCGGTTTCCGGCGTGCCATCCGGGTGAGCACGGCGAGCCGGTCCGCGGCGACGCCAGTCTTCTCACAGAGTTGTCGTCCTGAGCAAAGCGAAGGACCTGTTTCCATTTGTCGTCCCGAGCAAAGCGAAGGACCTGTTTCCATTTGTCGTCCTGAGCAAAGCGAAGGACCTGCCTTGTGTTGGGACCTGGATCAGCGCGCAGGGCGCAGGACGATGTTCCGGTACTCGATGGGACCGTGGTCGCCTTGCAGCAGCAAGGGTCCCGGCTCGCCTTCGTTGCTGTCCAGTGCGCCGCCGGTGATGCCGGGAATCTCGCGGTTGGCCACGACCGTCCGCCCATTGGCCACGACGGTGATCATGCGGCCCACGAGCGTGATGTCGAATGACTGCCACTCGCCGGGCCGCTTCGCCGCCACCTCGCTTGGTGCGATGAAGCCGTAGATCCCGCCGAGGAGGTCGTTCTGTGGCTCGGTGGTGAGGCTGTCCTCGATCTGGACCTCGTAACGCCCGCGCTGGTACACGCCACTGTTGCTGCCCCTGGGATAGCGAAACTCGAGGTGCAGGCGATAGTCCGTGAACGTGCGGTCGGTGACGATGTTCGACCCGGACTTCGGGCTCTGCAGCACACCGTTCACCACGCGCCATTGATTGGGTCCGAGCGCATGCCATCCAGTGAGGTCGCTTCCGTTGAGCAGTCGGATGGGCGCACCCCA
This sequence comes from Gemmatimonadales bacterium, assembly GCA_038236775.1. GTDB lineage: Bacteria > Gemmatimonadota > Gemmatimonadetes > Gemmatimonadales > Gemmatimonadaceae > AG11. The sequence goes on along the minus strand of JBBRZK010000001.1, from coordinate 142,825 downwards.
CACCGGTGAGGCAGTGCGATGCAGCGATGGCGCGCGCTTGCCGGTGAATTCCGCATGCTTCGCGTCGGGGAACGTCATGGCCCCCGTCAGCGCGCCGTTCTGAAGTCGCGCCTCGACCTTCAGGTCCCCCGTGCCCGATTCCCACTGCGGCGGAATGGCAAAGCGCATCACGCCGCCGGCGAACTCCACTCGGCCAATCGGTCGTGCGCTGCCGACCACGCCGACGAACTGGCCCACGAGGTAGCCGTTGCCCGACGGCCGCACCTCGAGCCAGGACGGCTGGCTTCCATTCGTGCCGGCGATCGTGAGGTCCCATCGTCCCACGATGGGCGGAATCGCGGACTGGGCCGGCGCCGGCGCAGGATTGACCGCCGACGCGCCGATCGCGCCGAGTACGACAAGGAACGCCGAGAGTCGCCGCATGCTGCGTCCTCCAGATCGGGAAGTGGTTGCTGCTAATAGACGGCGTCCTGCGGGTGAGCGCAATTCACCCTGCGTGGCGGCACCCTGCCCCACGACGATGTCCCCGCCTATCATCCGGGGTCGGCTTCATTGCACGCTTCACTCGAGGACTGGATCACCAGTGACACATCGACTCATGCTCCGCGCGGGCGCACTCGGCGCGCTCGCCCTCGTCGGCACGGCCTCATCCCTGGCCGCACAACAGCAGTCCTGTCCCGCCACGACACCTGGCGCGACGATGCCTCTCACGTGGCAGGGCGGCGCAACCATCGCCGCCATCACGCCGTGCGACCTGATGACGCGGCTCTACATCTATGCCGCGGATTCCATGCGCGGCCGCGAGGCGGGAACGGCAGATGCCATCCACGCCACGGCGTATCTCGAGCGGGAAGTGCGTCGCCTCGGCCTTCGTCCGGCGGGCGACAATGGCACCTTCTTCCAGAACATGCCCGTCACCGCTCGCTTGGTGAGCGCATCCTCCACCATTTCGGCAGGTGGACGGACCTTCCATCCCGACGTGGACTTCAGCGCGGCGGGCGCCGCGGCCGGCAAGAAAGTGATGGGCGACGCGATCTTCGGCGGCACGCTGGGTGACACGCTGCATGCCCTCTCGCCCGACGCGGTGCGGGGCAAGATCGTGGTGGTGCTCCCACCCGTCGGCGGCGGTCGTGGGTTTGGCGGGTTCGGTGGCCGCGGTGGTGGTGCGGGCAATGCGCTCGCCGGCGCGGAGGCCATCGTGGTGGTGAGCCCGACCGTCTCGCGTCCACGCCTGCAGTTCGTGCTCAACGACACCATGCAGAACGAGGGACGCACGGCCTATGCGGCGGCGAACCCGGCGGCGGCGAATGCCGGGCCCCAGCGTGGCCGAGGTGGCGCCGTTGGTGGTCCGATCACGATCACCGTGACGCCCGCACTCGCCGCGGCCATGCTCGGCAAGCCGGCATCCAGCGCCGTGGTGGGCGACAAGGGCGGTGACGTCGCAATTGATCTCAGCATCGAGAACATCGCCGAGCCGACCCGCAATGTTGTCGCGATCCTGCCGGGCACCGATGCGGTGCTCCGGAACCAGTACATCGTGATCGGCGCGCATTCCGACCACATCGGCATGTCGAACGCCAACCCGGTGGTGGAGCACGATTCGTTGAAGGCCTACAACATGGTGGCGCGCGTGGAGGGCGCAGATTCGCGCAACGCGCCCGCACCGACGGCCGAGCAGTGGGTGCGTATCAACGCGCTCAAGGATTCGTTGCGTCGCGTTCGTCCCGCACGCCTCGACTCGATCAGCAACGGCGCGGATGACGACGGATCGGGCTCGGTGTCCATCCTCGAGATCGCCGAGGCGTTCGCGAAGGGTCCCGTGAAGCCGAAGCGGTCGCTGATCTTCGTCTGGCAGACCGGTGAGGAAAAGGGGCTGTGGGGCTCGCAGTGGTTCACCAATCATCCCACCGTGTCGCGCGACTCGATCGTGGCCGACCTGAACCTCGACATGGTGGGTCGCGGCGCCGCGATTGACGTCACCGGGCAGGACAAGGACAATCACCTGTTGATGGGCGCGGAGAACTACCTGCAGCTCGTCGGCTCGCGTCGGCTCTCGACGGAGCTCGGCGACATCGCGGAGCAGGTGAGCGCGACGGAGCCCGTGCCGTTCCGCTTCGACTATGCGATGGACGCCAACGGCCATCCCCAGAACATCTATTGCCGCAGCGATCATGCGAACTACGCGCGTTACGGCATCCCGGTGATCTTCTTCACCACGGGCGGCCATGCGGACTACCATCAGGTGACGGACGAGCCGGAGTACATCCAGTACGAGCACATGGCGCGCGTCGACCAGCTCGTCTTCGACATCGCGGTTCGGGTGGCGAACCTGGACCATCGCGTCGCTGTGGACAAGCCGCATCCGGACAGCCCGTTCGCACGTTGCCAGCAATAAGAGGGAAGCCGTAGGCCAGTACTTACGACAGCAAGACGACACGCCCCGTCGTCCCGCGAGGGACGACGGGGCGTGCGCCATTACGTGACCGGCGCACTCAACCTTACTTCCCGGCAGTCCCGGCAGTATCTCTCACATATGGATCTTTACGCGGTCTCACTGGCAGCAGGCGCCGTGGGACTTGGCATCATGGGCTTCGGCGGTCTGTCGCACGGCGGTCACGCAGGCCACAGTCACGCCGGACATGGCCACGCCGGGCACGGGCACGCCGGTCATGCGGCCGGCGCGCATGGTCAGGGCCGCGAGTCGGGCGTCATGTCGGCGCTGCCACATACCGCCGGGACACCGAGTGCGGCGGGTTGGCACTGGACGTCGCTGCTTTCGCCGCGACTTCTCTTCTCCCTCATGGTGGGCTTCGGTGCCGGTGGCATTGCGGCGGCGCCGCTGGGAGAACCGTGGCAACTGGGCGCCGGATTCGTGGCCGCCGCGGCCTTCGAGGCACTGCTCGTCGGCCCGCTGTGGCGCTTCCTCTTTCGCTTCGAGTCGCGCGCCGCAGCGACGCTCGAGAGTTCCATCGAGGACGAGGCACGGGCCGTCACCGGCTTCGACGCGAGCGGGTGCGGCCTGGTCGCGGTGGATGTCGATGGACAGGTCATTCAACTGCTTGCCACCCTCGCGCCCGACGAGCGCGCCCGCGGCATCCGCATCCGTACCGGCGATCGCGTGCGCATCGCCGAAGTGGATGCCGCGCGCGGACGCTGCATCGTCACGGCGCCCACACGCTGATTCCTTTCCTCCCGGACCTCATCACATGAATACCCTGGCTGTCGCGGGCGTCGTCGTCATCGCGGTGCTCTTCGTCATCCCCGTCGTCGTCGCGTCCTTCCTGCGCAATGTCGAGGCGGGCACCATACGCCTCGTGAGCTGGCTCGCGGGCGGCACCGTCATCTATCGCGGTCCCGGCAAGTCGAAGGAGATTCCGCTGCTCACCACCGGGACGACGATCTCGAGCAAGGTCATCAACGTCGATCTCGACATCACGGACCAGACGGCGGACCTCGACGAGAACGGCACGCCGCAACCCATCAAGGTCCGCGTGCTCGCCAGCGCCATCGTGTCGGTGGGTGAGACCGACGTCCTCATCAAGACTGCCGCGAACCGCTTCTTCGCCAAGCCCGAGGCAGACCAGGTCAACACGCTCACGGACCTGCTGTCGAGCTCTGCACGTCGTGCCATCAACCTCCTCACGCACGACCAGCTCTTCTCCGCCAAGGGCCCGTCGCGCGCACTGTCGGCGGGACAAACGGCATCCGTCGCGGTCGCGGCGGCACGGCAGATGGCCCTCACGCAGGGCGCCGACACCGGCATGGAGGGCATCGAGGACGACGACGATCCGCTCGCCGTCATCATCCGCAAGGCCTGCTCGCGCGAGCTGACGGACCTCGGCCTCATCTTCAACTCGCTCAACATCAAGGTCGTGCAGTCGGAGGTCGCCGATGCGCGGCGACGCATGTCGGCCGCCGAGGCGCAGGCGACGGCGGACATCGTGCAGGCGCAGCAGGCCCGCCGCGCGAAGGAAGCCACCATCGAGGCGGAGCGCATCATCTCCGACCGCCAGCGTGAGCTCGAGCAGACGAAGGCAGGGAACGCCGCGTTGGTTGCGCAGGCGGAGGCGAAGCGGCAGGAAGCCATGGGCGTGCAGCGCATCGCCGAGCTGGAAGCGACGCAGATTGCGCAGGCCCGCGCCGATGCGGAACGCGTCACCATCAGCGCACAGGCGGCTGCCGATGCCGAGGCGATCCGGATCCGCGTGGTGGCCTCCGCGCAGGCGGAGAGCATCGAGAAGGTGAACAAGGCCATCGCCGCTGGCGGCGAAAGCTATTTCCGCTACCGGCAGATCGAGATGCTGCCCATCATCGCGCCGCAGATCGCTGCGGCGCTTGCCGAGGCGCGCCTGATCACCGTGAGTGGCGGCGAGAACGGCGGCGCGGCAAACGGCACCGCCAACCAGATTACCGCTGTCATTCAGACCGTGCTCGCCGCCCAGCTGGTGTCGAAGGGCGGGCTCCTCGGCGATGTCGGCGACTCGAAGTCGGGGAGCGACAAGAAGTAGCGACTGGCTGGCGCGCCGCGGAATTCGTAGTTTCGTCCGTTCAACCGACCCGGTGCCCGGAGTCGGTTCGTTGCACCCTAACGACTGGTGATCCCGATGACTCGGTTGCTCCGATTCGCCCCAATCGCCGCTGGCGTCGCGTTGCTGCTTTCCGCCACGCCTGCCCAGGCGCAGTTCGGGGGCCTGGTTAACAGGGCGAAGGACAAGATGGCAGACAAGGCGAAGGAGAACGTCGGTCCCGTGGCGCCAGGCGAGCAGCTTACCGACGAAACAGTGGACAAGGTCGTCATCGGCGCGCAGGCGGCCGACCGCATCCTCGTCGACCGGGACCGCATCAACACCACGCGTGATCAAAGGAACAAGGAGCTGTCCGCGCTCGTGGAGCGGAACGGGCCCGTGCACCAGGCCTACAACGAAGGCAACGGCAAGATCATGGACTGCCGGGCTTCGTCCCTGAACGCACTGGAAAACGCGCGGCAGGAGCGCGTCGACAAGCGGCTGGATGCGCTGCGGGCCGATCCGGCGATGACCGGCAAGATGCAGCTCGTGGCCATGAAGTATGGGAAGGCGATGGCCGACGCCCAGCAGAAGAATGATCCCGTCGCGCTCACGAAGGTGCAGCGGGACATGATGCGGGACTTGACCGGCGAGGACATCTTCGCCGGCTCGAAAGGCGACACCGTGGCCACAGATGCGAAGTGCGGCAAGGCGCCCGCCATGCCTGCGTCGCTCACGCAGGAAGAACAGCTGCGTCACGGCGTCGAGGTGCTCGACGACAGCCTTCGTACGCTCGAGGCGCGGGCGGTCACGCAGGGCGCGCAGGCGAGTGGCCTCGAGCAGACGCGGTACCTTCAGCTCAAGGAGCGCGCGCTGTCCATCATGAACCGCATGGAGGGCAAGGGCGCCGCGGTGCGCTACGGCGACGAGGAAGTGGCCGCCGTGAAGAAACGGCAGGGAGACCTCGAGCGCGTGAAGCGCGCGCTGTGACGTGCCGGCGCGCGGCGCTCGTCGCTGCCGCGCTGGTCCTCGCGGGGCGTCCTGCCAGAGCGCAGGACGCCCCGTTGCCGTCTTCGACCCTGGCTGTCCGCGATGCACACGGTGCATGGCGGGAATGGTGGTCGTCCGTGCGCGCGCCCGTGGCGTGGAACGATGCCCCCTTCGCGTCACTGATCGCGTGGCGCGCGGGCGCGCGCGGAGTCACGTGGGGTGAACTGCAACTCAAGGGCGCCGCGGAAGCCTGGCGTACGCGGCTCGTCGTCGCACGCATCGACCCCACCCGCGTGACTCTGCGGCTCGACACGGCGTTCTCGGCGCAGCGTGAAGCAGCGTGGACGCTTGCCAGGGCCCCGCGCGCCGCGGTGTTCGCAGTGAATGCCGGACAGTTTGCCGCGACGATGCCGTGGGGCTGGGTCGCGCTCGCGGGCCGACGCTGGCTGCCGTCGCAAACCGGTCCGTTGTCGGCCGCGCTGATGCAGGACTCCGCCGGCGCCCTGCGCTGGATCCGCGGCGACGACGTGCCACACGTCGCGGGTGAGCACGGGGTGCGGTGGGCCTTCCAGTCGTATCCTGCCGTGCTCCAGGCGGACAGCGTCCCCGTGCCGCTTCGCTCCGCCGGGCACGGCGTGGACGTCGCACATCGCGATGCGCGCGCGGGCATCTGCCTCACGCGTGACGACCAGTTGCTCGTCGCGCTGACGCGCTTCGACGCGGTGGGCAATGCGCTGGACTTCCTGCCCTTCGGCCTCACCGTTCCCGAGATGGCCGCCGTGATGGGCGCCCTCGGCTGTCGGGACGCGATGCTGCTCGACGGCGGCATCAGCGCGCGGCTGCGCGTGCGGGATGCCTCAGGTGTCGCGCACGACTGGGAAGGCCTGCGCGCGGTGCCGCTTGCCCTGCTCGCACTGCCCTCGAGTTCGGCGATCATGCACTGATGAGCCGGTTCTTGCCATGCAGCCACTCATGAACCTGTGGAACGCGGGATTCTTCGCAGTTGGCCTCCTCGATGGCCTGCTGGCGCTCGTGGCGATACTTGGCGCCCTGAAGGGAACGCCGGTGCGCGCCGTGAAGGCCTTTGCCGGCGGCGAACGGCCCGAGGTGCACGAGCCCGCCTTTCACGACACGATGGAGATGCTGATCCACGCGCAGCTCGCCTACGCGCACGACGTGGAGATCTTCATCAACGGCGACCAGACCTATCCCCGGCTCTGGGGCGACCTGCGCGGCGCGCGCGAGTCGATCACGGTGCAGCTCTATACGAGGAGCTTCTCGCCGCTGGCGTTCGCATCTACGAATACCAGGACACGATGATGCACGCCAAGTCGTTCGTCGTGGACGGCATGTGGGGCGCGGTGGGCAGCATGAATGCCGACAACCGGTCGATGTCATTCAACGAGGAGACGATGTTCGTGATGCTCGATCGCGAGCACGGCGCCCTGCTCGAACGCCAGTTCGACGAAGACCTCGAGATGGTGCGTCGCGTCCTCTGACGACCGCGACCCACCCTGACAGGTGTCTCCCCGGCTCAGTACTTCGCCAGGTAGTTGTCCAGCTCCCACTGCGAAACCTGCGAGATGTACTCGCGCCATTCCTGTCGTTTCGCGGCGAGGAAGTGCTGCGCGATGTGCTCACCGAGTGCCGCGGTGATCACGTCATTCTTCTCGAGCTCGTCGCACGCCTCGTTCAGGTCGTGCGGGAGGTCGTCGATACGCAGCCGCCGCTTCTCGCGGTGACTCATCTCCCAGATGTTCTCGTTCACCGGCTCGCGATAGTCGGCCTTCGTGCGAATGCCGTCGAGCCCCGCGGCGAGCATCACGGCGAGCGCGAGGTACGGATTCGCCGCCGGATCCGGCACGCGGTGCTCCACGCGCGTGCCCAGGCCGCGGCGCTCGGGAATGCGCAGCATGGGCGACCGGTTGCGCATGCTCCACGCGACGTTCACCGGGGCCTCGTAGCCGGGCACGAGCCGCTTGTACGAGTTCACCAGCGGATTCGTGATCGCACAAGAGCCGCGCGCGTGGCGCAACAGCCCGCCGATGTAGTGCAGCGCCGTCTTGCTCAACTCCCAGTCGGCGTTCTTGTCCCAGAAGGCATTCGTCTTTCCCTTGAACAGCGACTGGTGCGTGTGCATGCCGCTGCCGTTCTGCCCGAAGATCGGCTTCGGCATGAACGACGCGGCGAGCCCGAACCGCTGGGCCACGACCTTCACGACGAAGCGGAAGGTGGCGATGTTGTCCGCCGTCGTCAGCGCGTCCGCATAGCGGAAGTCGATCTCGTGCTGGCCGTGCGCCACTTCGTGATGCGCGGCCTCCACCTCGAACCCCATGATCTCGAGGTCGTGCACCACCGCGCGGCGCGCCTCCTCGCCCAGGTCCACCGGCGCAAGGTCGAAGTAGCCGCCCACGTCGTGCGTCTTCGTCGTCGTCTCGCCGTTGGGCCCGCGCTTGAACATGAAGAACTCCGCCTCCATGCCCGCATTCATCGTGTAGCCCATCGCTGCCGCATCCGCGATCACGCGCTTGAGCGCCGTGCGTGGATCGCCCGGAAACGGTGAGCCGTCGGCGAGGTTCACGTCGCAGATCAGGCGTCCCACCCGATGCTCGGGATCGCCCCACGGAAAGACGCGAAAGGTGGAGAGGTCGGGCGCGAGCAGCATGTCGCTCTCCTCGATGCGCACGAACCCCTCGATGCTCGAGCCGTCGAACATGATGTCGCCGGCGAGCGCCTTCTCGAACTGCGACGCGGGCAGTTCGACGTTCTTGTTCACGCCGAGGATGTCGGTGAACTGCAGGCGCAGGAAGCGCACGTTGAGCGAGCCGGCCAGCTCGAGTACGTCCTTCGTGGTCGCGCCCTTCAGATCGGGTACCAGCGCTCGGGTTTCAGTCACGCGGGGAAGATAGCAGGAGACGGCGGGAGGACGAGGGCGGGCACGGACGATTAGTTTCCGGCCATGTCTCTTCCCTGTCCGTCCTGCGGCGGGCCGTCAGCCGGCCGCTTCTGCTCGAGTTGCGGCACGGCACTCGACGGCGCCACGTGCGCCACCTGCGCCGCCCCGCTCACTCCCGGCGCGAAGTTCTGCCATCGGTGCGGCACCCCCGCAGGCGACACGTCCACGCCTTCGCGGAGCATGGCCGGTGTGCTGCCCTGGGCCGTCGCCGGCATCGCGTTGCTCTCGCTCGTGGCGCTTGTTATCGGCCAGCGGTTCGGCGCTCGCACGAACGCTGTCCCCGATGCCGGTGGCGACGCCGCCACGGCGAGCGCTCCATTCGCGGGATCCGCCGTCGGCGCGATGCCCCGCGCTCCGGACATCAGCCAGCTCACGCCAGAGCAGCGCGCGGAGCGGCTGTATGATCGCATCATGACGGAGGCAGAAGCCGGACACATCGAGAACGTGCGGTCGTTCATGCCGATGGCGACGGCCGCCTACGAGATGATCGCTCCCCTCAACCCCGACCAGCGCTACGACCTCGGCCGCATCGGAATCGTGGGCGGCGACACCGCGCTCGCTCGCGCCCAGGCCGACACCATCCTCCGTGCGCGACCCACGCACCTGCTCGGCCTCGTACTCGCCGCCGCGGTGGCGCGCCTCGAGAAGGACGACGCCCGAGCCCGTGCGGCGGATGCGAAGCTGCTCGCGGCCGAGCCAATCGAGCGTACGGCGGGATTGAAGGAGTACCTGCTCCACAAGAACGACATCGACGCCGCGGTGGCCGCAGCCCGCTCGGCCGGCGCGCGACCCTGACAGCGAATTCTCCAATTTGCTCTGTTTTTTGAGTATTCTATCGAGCCACTTTCGTGACACTATTGCGCACTTGCTTGAGCCGCCTTGCGGGCGCCCGAAGCGACACAGGCGGCTGCGATCGAGCGGACCGCGAGTAAGCCTTCGAGCACGGGCGGCTAACCGATTGACGGGAAGAAACCGATACTACATGGTCCCTCCCTGATCTTCGCCACGTGAACTCCTTTAGTCGCCTATCCCAACATGGTGCCGCGTTCCACCTCCGCGTTCCGGACGGCCAGCGCCACCGTCCAGATCCGCGTCCTCGTCGTCGACGATGAGGAATCGATCCGCTTCGCCCTCTCGCGCTTCCTGCGCAGCCGCGGCTACGACGCGGTCATGGCCGAGTCGGGCGCCGAGGCGCTCGCACGACTGAGCCAGGAGAAGTTCGACATCATGCTGTGCGACGTGCGCATGCCGGCGATGTCGGGCCTGGACGTGTTGCCGCACGCCCTGCGGCTGGACAGTGACCTCGCGGTGCTGATGCTCACTGCGGTGAACGACGCCGCCACCGCCACCGACGCGCTGTCGCACGGGGCCATGGACTACCTCGTGAAGCCCGTCGAACTCGCGGAGCTCGAGCGCGCCGTCGAGCGCGCGGCGCACCGCCGCAGCCTCGAGATCGATCGCCGGAACGTCGAGATCATCATCCGCGAGGAGGTCGCGCTCCGCACGGAGGAGCTCGAGCAGGAGAAGCGCGCGCTGCGCGCGTTGACCATCGGCGTGGCACAGACGCTCATCAACGCGATGGAGGCGAAGAACGTGTTCCTGCGGGGACACTCGCAGCGGGTCGCCGAACTCGCGGCATCCGTGGCTGAGGCCCTCGGCCTCGAGCCGGACATCGTCGAGAACGTACGGCTCGCCGGCCGGCTGCATGACGTCGGCAAGATCGGAGTGCGGGAGGATGTCCTGAACAAGCCTGGCCCGCTCACCGCCGAGGAGTTCGAGCACGTGAAGGACCACGTCCGCATCGGCATGGAGATCCTGGCGCCGCTCAAGCACATGCCCGTCGCGCTCGAGTATGTGCAGGACCACCACGAGCATTATGACGGCACGGGCTATCCGCGCGGAATCACCGGCAAGCAGATCGCTGTTGGCGGACGGATCCTCGCCGCGTGCGATGCGTTCGATGCGCTCACATCGCGTCGCGCCTTCCGCGAGGCGATCGATGCGGCCCAAACTCTCGCCCACCTGGAGGGCTACGTCGGAGGGCTGCTGGATCCCGTCGTCTTCGCCGCGCTGAAGGGCGTGGTCCTGCGCCGGAAGACGCTCACGTTCATCGACGACCGGCACTCATCGTAGGAGCCGCCGGCGCTCAGTGCGCGCGGTGGTGCGATTTCGCGTGGATGATCCACGCGGTGACTTCTGCCGCGCGCCGTCCGGCGAACGCATCCTGCGCCGATGACCGCGCCGCATCGGACACATCGTGCGTGACGGCAAGATGGTCGATGCGACGGACGTCCACACGACCCGTTCCCGCCTGGCCGGACCCCGCCAGCGCGCAACGAATCCGCCGTTCTTGCCGTATAGCCACGATGCCCCTCACCCGTTGCCCCACCCGGCGCGATATCGGGCGCGCGCTCGTCATGCTGCTGGCCGGTTCCACCCTGCGCGCCCAGTCGTCTCCTTCCGCCCACGCTGCCGACACGCTCCGGCTGTCACTCGGCGACGCCGTATCCATCGCGATGAAGCAGAGCGACGAGGTGGGAATCTCCGCCGCGCAGGTCGACGTGGCCGACGCGCTGTACGGCGGCGCGCGCGCCAACCTGATGCCGCAACTGCGCTTCAGCTCCGCGTACACCCACGTGTACGAGAGTGCGCGGGGGCAAGCGGTCGGCGCGCAGTTCAACCAGCCGAACACCTACACCGGCAACCTCAACCTTTCGCAGACGCTCTTCCAGGGCGGGCGCCTCGTCTCTGCCACTCGCGCGGCCGACAACATTCGCCAGGCGGCGCGCTACGACGAGCGCGAGACGCGAGCGCTGCTCACGTTGCAGGTGGAGCGCGCATACCTGCAGGCACTCTTCTCGGACCGGATCGCGGCGTTGCAGGACCGCAACCTCGTCCTCGCCTCGAATCGCCTCACGCAGGTGGAGCAGTTCGAGCGCGCCGGACGCGCCGCGCGCTACGACGTGCTTCGCTCGCGCGTCGAGCGGGCGAACATCGAGCCGCTCGCCATCCAGGCGCACAGTGACCTCGAGCTCGCGCTGCTGGACCTGAAGCGGCTCCTCAACGTGCCCGTGGCGCAACCGCTCGCGCTCACCACGCACATCGACTCCGCGAGCGCCACAGCGCTGCTCGCCGTGTTGCCTGACACCGCCACCGCCGCGGACCGCGCGTCGGTCCGCTCGGCAGAGCTCAACGTGGCGGCAAAGCGGCTGGGCGTGTCAGTCGCGCGCGCCGACTTCTTCCCGACCATCACGGCGTTCTTCCAGTCGGGCTATCAGGCGTTCCCCGGAATCGGGCAGGGCTTCCCGCGCACGGCGGGCGAGCTCACCACGGATGCGTGTCCAGCGGGATCGGTGGTCGGGCGCGTCTGCCAGAACGGGGGCTGGTTCTCCGACCGGCAGGCTGGTCTCAACGTGAGCGTACCGGTGTTCGACGGCCTGCGCGTGAAGTCCAACCTCGACCTCGCACAAGCCCAGACGCGCCTCGCCGAGTTGCAGTTGCGGCAGCAGCGCGAGGCTGTGTCGGTGGACGTCGCACGGGCCCGCGCCGAGCTGCGGCGGTCGAGTGCGGTGTTCACCGCACGCCAGCAGAACTCGCAGGAAGCGGACGAGGCATTCCGTCTCGCGACGCTGCGCTTCACGCGTGGCCTGAGCACGCAGCTCGAGGTCTCCGATGCACAGGTGGCGTTGCTCATCGCGCAGAGCACGGAGGCCCGCGCCACATACGATCTCTTTCTCGCTTCGGCCGACCTGGCGCGTGCGCTCGGTCGCCCCATCCCGCTTCCGTCGCCGGCGTCCGCGCCGGCTGCCTCGAGATAGTCCATGCCAGTCTTCGCAGCATCACGACATGCACGCGCCGCGGCACTCCTCGCCGCGCTGCTTCCAGCGCTGGCATGCGGCACGGGCGCCGACGAATCGGCCGCCGCGCAACAGGGTGCCGCGGCGAAGGGCAGCAGTGCGAAGCCGGCGAAACCGGGCGCCGGCGCGGGTACCCGCGCCGCTCCATCCATCACACTCGGCGCCACGGACGTGGCCACCATCACGCCGGGCACCATCGAGGACGGCACGGCCCTCACGGGCGACCTCCGGCCCATCGAGACAATTGATGTGCGCGCGCGGATCGACGGCGACCTGGTCGGGGTCTACGCGCGCGAGGGCCAGCAGGTGGCCGAAGGCCAGCTGCTCGCACGCTTCGAGTCGAGCGAGCAGGAAAGCAGCGAGAAGAGCGCCGAGGCGGATCGCGTCGCCGCGCGGGCGGACCTCGCGAACGCACAGTGGACGCTCGAGCAGGATGCATCGCTCTTCAAGGCGGGCGCGATCGCCGAGCGTGACTACAAGAACGCGCAGCAGGCCGTCGCGTCGTCCGGGGCACGGCTGGCGGCGACGGAAGCGCGGATGCGCGCCATGTCCAACCAGGCCCGCGACACGCGCGTCGTGGCACCCGCGTCCGGCATCATCGACAAGCGGATGGTCGAGGGCGGCGTGCACGTCGCGAAGGGTGCACCACTGTTCAGCATCGTGCGGAACGGCACGCTCGAGCTGGCGGCGGCGGTGCCCGCCCGCCAGGCCGGCGCGGTGCGAGTCGGCCAGACGGTGCACTTCGTCGCGGATGGGCGCGCCTTCGACGGCCGCGTCGCCCGCGTGAGTCCCACCGTCGATCCCACCACGCGGGCGGTGACAGTGTACATCGAGATCCCGAATCCGGGCGGCGTCCTGCGCGGCGGCACGTTCGCGACCGGCCGCGTGGTGAACCGCACGCTCACCGGCGTGCTCACCGTGCCCACCTCGGCGCTGCGCCAGGGCGCCGAGAGCGGCCACCCGTTCGTGTATCGCCTTGACGGGCGCACGATCAACGTCGCACCGGTGCAGATCGGCGCGGTGGACGAGCGGCAGGGCGTCGCGCAGGTCACCGACGGCCTGCAGGCGGGCGATCGCGTCATCGTCGGCAACGTCGGCACGCTGGGCCGCGGCATGCAGGCGATCATCGCCGGCGAGGAGAAGTCCCGGAAGCAGTAGGCGCGTGGCATCACGTCCGCGTTCACCGATAGCAGGCACGCCCATGTTCCTTTCCGACATCTCGATCAAGCGGCCGGTGTTCGCCACCATGATGATGCTGGCGCTTGTCGTCCTCGGCATCGTGAGCTACAAGCGGCTCGCCATCGACGAGTATCCGGACATCACCTATCCGATCGTCATCGCGCAGACGATCTATCCCGGCGCCTCGCCCGAGGTGATGATGCGCGAGGTCTCGAAGCCGATCGAGGAAGCGCTCAACACCGTGCAGGGCATCAAGGAGATCGGCTCGACGTCGCTCGAGGGCATCTCCATCGTGCGCCTCCAGTTCAACCTCGGGGTCGACGTCGCGGTGGCACAGCAGGACGTGCAGGCCAAGGTGGCGCGCATCCGTCGTTCGCTGCCAAAGGACATCCAGGACCCCGTCGTCCAGCACTTCGATCCGAACGACTCGCCCATCATGGCCATCGCGCTCACGTCGAGCGAACGGCCCATCCGCGAGATCACGGATCTCGCCAACGAGGTGGTGCAGACGCGCATCGAGTCGATCGAGGGCGTCGGCGGCGTCAACATCGTGGGGGGCAACAAGCGCCAGATTCGCGTGCAGGTGGACCCGGACGCGATGCGGGCCTATGGCCTGTCGCCGGCGCAGCTCAGCACCGCGCTCGCGCTGGAGAACCAGGAGGTACCCGCGGGACGCATCGAGCGCGGCGCCACCGAGCGGCTCGTGCGCGTGACGGGACGCATCCTTGACCCGCGCGCATTCGCGGACATCCCCGTCGCCGTGCGGCGCGGCACGCCTGTGCGCATCGGCGACGTGGCGCGTGTCGTCGACGGCGCCGAGGACCGGCGCACCGCTGCCGAGATCTCGTCCTCCGACCGGAGCACAGGTGTGTCGGCGGTGTCGCTGGAGGTGCTCAAGATCTCGGGCTCCAACACCGTGCAGGTCGCCGATGCCGTGAAGGGGGCCATCGCCGAGCTCGAGAAGCAGTTGCCCACCGACATCCGGATGAAGATCATCCGCGACGACTCGCGCCGCATCCGCGAGTCGCTCGCCGACGTGGAGCTCACGATCGTCCTCGGCGCCGTGCTGACGATCATGATCATCTACCTCTTCCTCAATTCCTGGCGCTCCACCGTCATCACCGGGCTCACGCTGCCCGTCTCGATCATCAGCTCGTTCTTCGTCATGTGGGTGTTCAACTTCACCGTGAACACCATGACGCTGCTCGCGCTGTCGCTGGCCATCGGGCTGCTCATCGACGACGCGATCGTCGTGCGCGAGAACATCGTGCGCCACCTGGAGTTGGGAAAGAGCCACGACGCCGCCGCGCGTGAAGGCACGAGCGAGATCGGGCTGGCCGTGACCGCCACCAGCTTCGCCGTCATCGCCGTGTTCATTCCCGTGGCGTTCATGGGCGGCATCATCGGCAAGATCTTCCTCCAGTTTGGCGTCACCGTCGCCTTCGCAGTGCTCGTATCATTGTTCGTGAGCTTCACGCTCGACCCGATGCTCTCGAGCGTCTGGGCCGACCCCGAGGTGGAACATTCCGCCAACGACGGGGGCGAGCACCAGCTCGCGCAGCGGAAGAAGGCCAACATCATCCGTCGCGGCGCATTCGCGTTCAACGACTGGTTCGAGCGCGTGGCGGACCGGTATCCCCGCTGGCTCGGATGGGCGCTTGGCCATCGCCTCTCGGTGCTCTCGGCGGCGGCACTGACGGTGGCCGTGAGCTTCTACATCCTCCCCAAGCTCGGCTTCACCTGGATGCCGGACGTGAATGGCGATGAGTTCAACGTCAGCTTCCGCACGCCGCCCGGCTCGCGCCTGGAGTACACCCTCGCCAAGGGGCAGGAGATCGCCGGCTTCCTCCAGAAGCTGCCGGAGACGGACTTCACCTACCTGTCCGTCGGGGGCGGCTTTCGCGGCACTCCCAACAACGGCAGCATCTTCGTGTCACTCAAGCATGACCGGAAGCGGGACCTGTTCGCCATCCAGAACGACCTGCGTGGCAAGCTGCGGCAGATTCCCGGCGTCCGCCCCACGATCATGGGCCAGTCTTCGATCTTCAGCCGCGGGTACCAGCCGCTCATCGTGAATGTGCAGGGCCCCGAGGCGACACGCCTCAAGCTCGCTGCCGACCGCACTCTCCAGGCGGTGAAGTCAGTCCCGGGCGTGGCGGAACCCAACTCCAGCGACGACGGCGACATTCCCCAGCTCGACGTGCATGTGGACCGGCAGGAGGCCTGGCGCGCCGGCCTCGGCGTGGGCAGCGTCGCGGCCACGCTCCAGCCCCTCTTCTCGGGGCAGCGGGCCACCACCTGGGAGGACGCGCAGGGCTTCTCGCACGACGTCGTCGTGGTGTTTCCCGATTCCCTGCGCAGCTCGGCCGAGGACGTCTCGCAACTCCCCGTCGCGAGCACGTTCAGCAACGCGGCGAGCGGGCTCCCGTCCATGGTGCCGCTCCAGCAGGTGGCCGACGTGCGCGCGGGCATCGGGCCGCAGCAGATCGAGCGCCGGCAACTCGAGCAGCAGGTGCAGATCCGGGCCGGCGTGCTCCCGGGGTTCGCCATGGGCGACGTGGCCGCCAATGTCCAGAAGGCCGTGGATGCCATCGGCCTCCCGCCCGGCTACCACACCGTGTTCGGCGGCGACGTCCAGAACCTGCAGGAGACCAAGGGCTACGTACTCAGCGCCCTCGGGCTGGCGATCGTGTTCATCTACCTGATCCTGGCGTCGCTGTTTGGCTCGTTCCTCCAGCCGCTGGCCATCATGCTGGCTCTGCCACTCAGCTTCATCGGGGTCACGCTGGCGCTGCTGGTGACGGGGGGCAACATCAACGTCATGACGATGATCGGGATCATCATGCTGATGGGACTGGTGACGAAGAACGGTATCCTGCTCGTGGATTTCACCAACCAGCTCCGGGCGGAAGGCCAGGAGCGGGCGACGTCGCTGCTCGCCGCGGGCCGCATCCGCCTGCGCCCGATCATCATGACCACGGTGGCGATGATCTTCGGCATGCTGCCGCTCGCCCTGGCCATCGGCGCGGGGGCCGAGGCGCGCGCGCCCATGGCGCGTGCCGTGATCGGTGGGTTGATCACGTCGACGCTGCTCACCCTCTTCGTGGTCCCCGTGATGTACACGTACCTCGACGACCTCGGGCGATGGGTGGGTGCGCGGCTGACCTCCGCCGCCGACCAGGAGGCACACGGCGGCCTCCCCGTGCCGGCTCCTGCGGGCGACTGATTTCCCGTATCCCGACCGCAGGCCGTCGCACCCGGGTGCAGAATCGCGCTTGACGGATTCCGCGCGCGGCCTTACAAGGTCAAGGGTGTTGGAGTGCTGGCGCGCTGCAGGGGGCACATGACGTGCAATCGGGCTGCGACAGCTGGCCGACACATCAAGGTCCGACTGTCCTATCTCCAGAGGAGGCGGTGATGCCGCGCGGTGACGAGTTGAACGAAGAGCTCCGATTCTCCGATCGCGACGACGACGTCGACGATCTCGGCTACGGCGGCGGCGGCGGGGGATCCTCGTCGTATGACGACGACGACGAAGAGGACGGCGGCTGGACCACCCACAAGGATGACAGCGACGACCTCTGGGACAGCACCGACGATGCGGACGACGAGGACGAGGAAGGTCTCGCGACGCCCGTGGTCGATGGCGAGGAAGAAGAGGAAGAGAGTCCCCTCGTCGTGGCGCGCGCGCCCAAGTCCGGCGGCAGCGGACGTCCGATCTCACCGCCCTCTGGCGGGTCGGCGAGCAGCAAGCCACCCACTGCACCGAAGGCACCGGTGACGGCGTCGAAACATCCGGCCATCAAGGATCCGGGCAACAAGGCGTCGGTGGTGCGCGGCTCGGCGTTCGAAGGTAGTACGCCCGTGGGCAAGGGTGGGAGCACCGGCGGGATGAAAGCCGCCAGCGCACCGGCGAAGCCTGCAGCGAAGGCGCCGGCCAAGTCTGTCACAAAGGCACCCGCGAAGAAGGCGGCTCCCGCGAAGAAAGCAGCGGTGAAGAAGGCCCCGGCCAAGAAGGCCCCGGCCAAGAAGGCCCCATCCAAGAAAGCGGCGGCAAAGAAGGCCCAGGCAAAGAAGGCCCAGGCGAAGAAGGCCCAGGCGAAGAAGGCGCCAGCAAAGAAGTCACAGGCGAAGAAGGCGCCGATGAAGAAGTCAGGCGCGAAGAAGTCCGCGGCGAAGAAGAGCCCGGCGAAGAAGTCGCCAGCTGGCAAGAAGTCCGCAAAGCGACGCCGTTAGTTCTTTTCACTCCATCATGAACGGCAACGGGGTATGGCCGATGCGGCTATACCCCGTCTTGTCTGTCCCAGTCCCCCCGGTAATATCCGGCCATGCCACACTTCGAGCGGCAGGTGCTCGACGCCCTCCCGATCACCGTCTACGCCGTCGATCTCTCGGGGCGTATCACGCTGATGAACAGGTCATGGTCGCGGTTCGCGCAGACGAACGGCGCGCCGCAGCTGTGCGAGGAAGGCGGTGTCATCGGTGCCTCGATCTGGGACGCGATGTCGGACCCGCTGGTGCGCCAGCAGCTCGAGTCCGCGATGGCCACCCTGTCGGAAGGTCGCTCGACCTCGCTGAGCTGGGAATTCCCCTGCAGCTCGCCCACCGAGGAGCGCATCTTCCTCATGCAGCTCAGCGCCCTCGGCGACGCGCACGCAGTCATCGGCTACGTGTTCTCCACCGTGGACATCACGCCGAGCCATCGGTCGCGCGAAGTGCTGATCGATACGGGCATGGCGCTCGCCCGGACGATCAGTGTGGAGCGCGTGCTCCATGAAGTGTCGCAGCAGCTGCGGCGCACCATGTCCTGCGACGCTGTGGCCATCGCGCTCGCCGACGACGGCACGACGGCCATGCACCTCGTGCACCAGTCGGGCTTCCCGTCCGTTGATGCCGCGGAGCTCGAGGCGCGCTTCTCCCCGGCGTGGGCAGAGGCGGTCGGCAGCGGACAGGTGATCCGGCGCGTGTCGGGCGACGACATGGAGATCACCGCGCCCATGACGAGCAGCGAGGGCGTGCTCGGCGCCGTCACGATGACGGCGAATGCGATGCCGGCGCCGCACCGCCTCGAGGAGGTGCAGCGCGTACTCGCTACCGTGGCTGCCGAGATGGCCGCAGCCATCGAGCGGGCGTGGCTGGTGCGGCGACTCGGGCACAAGCGGCGACTCGAGGCCATCGGCGAGGTGTCGGCCGGTGTCGCGCACGAGCTGCGCAACCCGCTGTTCGGCATCTCGTCCGCCGCGCAGCTGCTGCGCTTCCGCGTGAAGGACGATCCCATCGTGGAGCGCAACGTCGGGCGAATCCTGCGCGAGGTGGAGCGGCTGAACAGCATGGTCACCGCCCTGCTCGAGTACGGACGGCCGAACCCCATCCACCTGGAGTCCGGCGACCCGGACGCCGTATGGGACGAGGTGATCGAGAACCAGCGGGGTCGGCTGGAGAGCCGCGCCCTCTTGCTACACCGTACCCGCGCCGAACCGCCGGCGCACTGTGCCATCGACAGCCAGCAACTGGCGCAGGTGTTCATCAACGTGCTGGTGAATGCGTGCGACGCGGCGCCGGAAGGCACCGACCTCACCCTCCAGACGACCGTGCTGCCGAACGGCGCGTGGCGCTGCCGGCTGCATAATGGCGGCGCGGCGATTCCCGCCGAGGTCCTGCCGCGGGTGTTCGAGATCTTCTTCTCGACCAAGACCGGCGGAACCGGCATCGGCCTCGCGCTCTGCCAGCGTATCGTCGAGGAGCACGGTGGCACCATCGCGCTCGAGAGCGCGCCCGAGGCGGGAACCACCGCGATGATCATCCTCCACGGCACGTGACCGCGGATCGCGGGAGCGGCCGGCCGGTGCGGCCCCCCATGCTGTCGGTTCTCGTGGTGGACGACGACCGCACGATTCGCGAGACCCTCGCAGATTTCTTCGACACGCTCGGCTATGCCGCGCGCGTGGCCGCATCCGCGAGCGAGGGGCGGGCCGCCGCGGCGGAGCACGCACCCGACGTGGTGCTGGTGGACCTGCGGCTGCCGGATGCCAGCGGGCTCACGCTGCTCGAGGCACTGCGCGCCGACGACCCCGAGCTCGGCGTCATCATGCTCACCGGGCACGCGGACGTGCCCACGGCCGTACGAGCCATGCAGGAGGGCGCGCTCGACTTTCTCGAGAAGCCAGTGGACCTCGAGACGCTCGACGCAGCCGTCTCGCGCGCAGCGGAACTCGTGCGACTGCGTCGCGAAGTGGCGCGGCTCCGGCGCGCGGGTGACGAACACCAGCAGGTCGATGCGGACGGCGCTGCTCCCTCGCTCGACCGGCTCATCGCGCTCGCAGCGCAGAACGACGACGTCCCCGTGCTCATCGTCGGCGAGACGGGAACCGGCAAGGGCTACGTCGCGCGGCGCATCCACGATCGGTCGGCGCGCGCGGCACAGCCCTTTGTGGAAGTGAACAGCGCCTCGCTCAGCGCCACGTTCCTGGAGAGTGAGCTGTTCGGCCACGAGCGCGGCGCCTTCACCGATGCCAAGGCGGCGAAGCGCGGGCTGTTCGAGGTGGCGAGCCGCGGCACGCTCTTCCTCGACGAGGTGGGCGAGCTGGCGCCCGAGGTGCAGCCAAAGCTCCTGAAGGTGCTCGAGGACCGGGTCTTCCGGCGGCTGGGCGGCACCGTGGAATTGCGCAGCGACGCCCGCGTCCTCGCGGCAACCCATCGGCCTATCGCCGCGCTCGTCGGCGAAGGGCGGTTTCGGGCCGACCTCTACTATCGGCTTCAGGTGCTCACGCTCGCGCTGCCGTCACTGCGCGAGCGTCGCGACGAACTTCCGGCGCTCGTCGCGACGTTCCTCCCACGGGGCGCCCGCATTGCCCAGGGCGCCATGCGGGCCATCGGCAGCTATGCATGGCTTGGCAACGTGCGCGAGTTGAAGAACACGCTGTGGCGCGCCGCCCTGCTGGCAGACGGCGCGCCGATCGAGGCTCGGCATCTCGGACTGCCGCAGGGTCGCGCGGCCGCGCCCACGGGCCCCGTCACGCTGGAGGAGGCGGAACGGCGGGCCATCCGCGACGCCCTTCGCGAGACGAACGGCAACAAAGTGCAGGCGGCCCGCGTCCTCGGCATTGCCCGGTCCACATTACTCGAAAAGCTGAAGCGGTTGTAGCCGGAGGCACGGGCGAAGGGCAGATCCCTCGGTTCGCTCGGGATGACAAGGCTGCTCGAGATGATGGGATGGCATGCGGTCTCTGTCGTGATCCCGGTCATGCCTACCGTGCTTATGACCGATTTTCGGTCATAGACTGACCTGCCATTCGACCGGGTTATTGTCCACAAACCACTGTTCAGTAACGACTTACACCAAATTGCCTGACCGGGCGCGGAATTCGCGCTGTGCGTGGTCGTGAACAGCAACGAACTCCCGCCCAGCGTCCTGATCGTCGAGGACGAAGTCTGCATCCGCGACGTGCTCGTCGAGCTGTTCGACGTCAGCGGCACGCGCGTGCGTTCCGCGGCCTCCCTCACCGGAGCGAAGGCGATCCTCGCCGCGGAGGCTTTCGAGCTCATCGTGACGGACATCCGCCTGGGAGGCCGGCGTGACGGCGGTCTCCAGGTCATGGGCGCCGCCGGGGTGCTGTCGCCGGGAGCCACCGTGATCGCCCTGACGGCCTTTCCCGACGACGATACCCGGCAGGCGTCGCTGCGACTCGGCGCGACACACTTCCTCGAGAAGCCGGTCGCGCTCGAACGCATCGCGGAGCTCGCGGCGCGCGCCGGCGTCCCGACGGCAATGACGGAAGCGTCGGGGGGCGTCACGCAGGCGGCACAGTAGCACAGGATGGCTGGTACGCTGGTCTCGCGTGTCGTCGTGTGAGGGGGATGTTGTGAGGTGTCGACACGCGAGCCAGCAAGCCGTTCCCGTCGCAGCGGGTGACGGCGCCTGTTATCTTCCGCCGCTATGCCGGAACCCACACCGTCTCCCGTCGCGCTGCTGCGCGCCCACTCGCGGCACGCTCCCTGGAACGCACGCGGCCTCGCGGCGCACGTGACTGCGCTCGTGGACGCCGCCGGCATCCGTCCCACCAACGCGTCCGCGCGCGTGTCGCCGAGTGCGCGATCGGTGCGCTTCTACGTGGCGAACGGGCTGCTCGACCGGCCGGAAGGCGCAGGCACGGCGGCGACGTACAACTACCGGCACCTCCTGCAGCTTCTCGCGGTCAAGATCCGCCAGCGGGAAGGCGCCACGCTCGAGATGATCAGGAACGAGATGACGGAGGTCACCGGCGACATGCTCGAGCGCCGGGTGGCCGCCGCGCTCGCGCCGGCCCTCGGCGCACAGGCCGACGTCGCCGTGCGCAACACCGACGACGACCGCTCGGCCAGCTGGCGCCGCGTGCCTGTAGCCGAAGGTATCGAGATCCACGTGCGCGACGACTCACCCGCGGCACGCGACGAGGCCCTCGTCGCGATGCGCGAGGCCGTGCGCGCCGCGTTGGGACGCGCCGACATCAGGTAGGAGCGCGGTTACAGCAGGCGCGAGAGCAGCGCCGCGGCGTTCTCGATCACGTGGTCGTACCAGGGACGCTTCTGGAACTCGGACAGCGTGATCTCCTTCGACCGCGACAAGTCGTCCGCGAACACCGAGTCCATCTTCGCGCCGAACGGTGCGTCGAGGAACACGAAGTTCGATTCGTTGTTGAACGCGAGGGACCGGTTGTCGAAGTTCATCGAGCCGATGGCGCCCCACATGCCGTCCACGACGAATGTCTTGGAGTGCATCATCGCCGGCTGGTACTCGTAGATGCGGACCCCCGCCTTGAGCAGCTCCTCGTAGCGCGATCGACCGGCCCACCAGGTCGTCTTCACGTCTGTCTCCTTGCTGACCGTGAGGATCCGCACGTCCACGCCGCGCTTGTGCGCGTCCGCGAGGAGCTTCCGGAAATCGTCGTCTGGCACGAAGTACGAGTTGCTCACGTAGAGCGTGCGCTTCGCGCTGGCGATCGACAGCGCGATGAAGCGTTCCGCCGGCGTGCTGCCTGTTGTCGGCGAGGCGAAGAAGATGCCCGCCTGCATGCCGCCGTCTACCGTCGTGAACGCCTTCCGCGGAAAGAACACGTCGCCGGCGATGAGCTCCCCGGTGCATTCGGCCCATGCGGCGGCGAAGGCGGCCTGGAGTCCCATCACCGCGGGACCCTCGAATCGTGCGTTGCTGTCGCGCCACTGGTCCGTGTGCTTGCCGTCACCCAGCCAGTAGTCGGCGAGCCCGAAGCCGCCGGTGTAGCCCACCTCGCCATCCACGACGACGACCCGCACGTGCGACCGGTCCGTCGCATTGTGCAGGGAAAACCAGTGGAGCTGGCGCAACAGTCCCACTTCCACTCCCGCCGCACGCAGGCTGTCTGCCCAGCTTCGCTTGAGGTTCATGGATCCGAACGCATCCAGCACGAAGAGCACGCGGATGCCTTTCCTGGCCTCTTCCTTCAGCACGGCGGCCATGGTGTCTGCCACGGCGCCGGGCTGCGAGTAGTACATCTGCACCGTGATCGTGTGCTTCGCCGCGCGGAGGTCCGTCCACAGGCGACGGTACACCTCGCCATTATTCACCAGCTCGGCGGAATTTCCCGGCGTCATGTTCAGGCCTGTGTAGAGCTCCGTCATGCGCGAGAACAGGGAATCGGTGATGGCCGGCGGGCCCTCCCTCTTCCCGATCGCGACGACCGCCTTCACGGGCGTGCCTCGTGTGATCGACAGGATGCCGACGAGGGCGAGTGCCCCCACGAACAGCAGGAGCACCACGACGCTGACGCGCTTGAGCCGAAGCAGTTTTCGCATTTGGGGTCACGCCATCACATACTTCATGCCAGAAGGCCGAGCCCGGTTTCAGGAGTCGCATGGATTACGCAGGTCGCAGCGTGGTACTCACGGGCGTGGGCCGTGAGGGACAGGTCGGGGAAGCTGTCGCGGCCGCATTCGCCGAGCGTGGCGCGCGCGTGTTCCTCGTCGATCGCCAGGAAGACGAGGCGCGCGCGCGGGCCGATACACTGGTGGCGCGCGGACGTCGCGCCGCAGGTCTCGGCGCCGACCTCACGGACGAGACCGCCGTGGCCGCACTCGCCGAACGGATCCGCGATGCCACGGGCGGACGCGTGCATGCGCTGGTGCACCTGGCAGGTGGATTCGTTTCCAGCGGCCACGTGGCCGACAGCGATGCTGCGCTCTTTGCGCGTCAGTTCGCGCTCAACACCACAACGGCGTTCCTGACGGCGCGGGCGTTCCTGCCCCTCCTTCGCGCCACCCGGGGTGCGATGGTGTTCTTCGCCTCGGAAGCGATACTGCCGGGCGGACGGACCGCCGGTATTTCCGCGTACGCCGCATCGAAGAGTGCCCTGGTCGCGCTCATGCTGTCGATCGCGCAGGAGGAGAAGGCGAACGGCGTACGCGCGAACGCCGTGGCGCCGACGTCCATCCGGACAGCGGCGAACCTCGCCAGCATGGGACCCGATGCCACGTACGTGTCGCGCGAGGACGTGGCGAGCGTCGTCCTGTGGCTCTGCTCCGAGGACGCGCACGCCGTGACCGGCCAGACCGTGCCGGTGCGCTGAGCGGTATCATGAGTGTCGCAGCGCGCCGGCGTGCGGCTTCGCGGACGATCCGGCTCGACCGGTCGCTCGAGGCACTGCCGCTGTTCCGGCTGAGCGACTCGTCGGATGGCGACGCGATCTCCCTCGCCGATGCGGAGGGGAATCGCTGGCGTGTGCTGCCCGGCGCGGACGACCGGATGCCCGGCACCTTCGACCAGGACGTGTACGTCGAGCTCCTGCGTCGCTTCAACGAGGCGGATGATCCGCCGGACGGGGTCATCTCGTTCACGCTGCATTCCTTCCTGCGGGCCATGGGGCGGCGCGTGGATGGACGTACCTACGAGCAGCTGCGCAACGCACTCGGGCGACTGGAGCGCACGACGCTGGAATCCAACGGGATGTACGAAAGTGCGACCGAGCGACCCGAGGGGCCGTTGCGCTTCACGCTGCTGAGCGCCGTGGCCATCGAGCGGCGGCGCACGGTGGACCGCGAGCAGTTGACGCTGTTCCAGGCCATGACGTCGAGCGAGCCGGGCGTGGCGCGCGTCGTCCTCTCGGCGATCGTGCGCGGGAATCTCGCCGCGGGCCACGTGGTGAGCCTTTCGGCGCCGTGCTACTGGTCGCTGGCGTCGCCGGTGGCGCGGCGTCTCTACCGGCTCCTGGAAGTAGCGCGCGCGGAGGAACGGCTCACCTGGCGCATCGGCCTGGACAAGCTTGCTGAACAGCTTCCGCTGTCCCAGCGATATCCCTCGCACCTGCAGCGTGTGCTGCAGCCCGCGCACGACATGCTCATTGCCGCGGGCGTGCTGCGGAATGCCGTCATGCGCCAGCAGCGGCGCGAGTGGTTCGTTGACTACATGCTCGGTTCGCGTCCAGCATGACGCAGGGCAGGCAGGGGAACACGGGTTTCACCATCAATGGCGACGAGGCCATGACGACAAGGCTCACCGAACCGCTGCGGCGGGAAATCGAGATCGACGGAGATCCGTTCACCGTGCTGTTCACCCGCGCGGGCTTCCTCTCAGCCGGAAGCGGTTTCGGCAGGGGCGCCTGGTCTCCCGGCGGGCGCTCTGGGAGCAAGGCGAGCTCGAGGCTGCCGTGATTTCGTGCGGAACCTTCACGGAAGGCACTTCCTCTGCATTGACGGAACACCCTGACTCCACCCGACGTATCTAATGCAGCCGCCTTTCCCCAACCGCAGGACAGTCATGCAACGTCGTCGTGCCGCAATCCTCGTCGCCGCGCTCCTTCCCGTCGTCGCGGGCGGCTTCCTCATCCAGCGTCGCGACACGACCGACGGGGCGCGGGTGCTCGACCAGGTGCTGAACCTGGTCTCGCACCGCTACGTGGACACCGTGAGCGACGCCGCCCTGTACGAGAAGGCGGCCAAGGGACTCGTGAAGGAGCTGAACGATCCCTACAGCGAACTGTTCTCGCCGAAGGAGCTCGCCAGCTTCTCGCAGCAGACCAACGGCAAGTACGCGGGCATCGGGATGCAGATCGAGGATCAGCAGGGCGCGATCACGATCAGCAAGGTGTTCCCGCACACGCCCGCCGAGGCGGGCGGCGTGCGTGAGGGGGACAAGATCCTCTTCGTCGATACGCTCTCCACGCGCGGCTGGAAGACGCAGCAGGTCTCGGATTACCTGATCGGCACGGAGGGCACGAAGGTCACCGTGAAGTTCGGGCGGCCCGGCGTCCCCGAGCCCATCACGACGACGTTCACCCGGCAGGTCATCCACATTCCCGCCGTGCCGTATGCCATCGTCCTCGACAACCGGATCGGCTACCTCCCGGTGCAGCGGTTCAACGAGACGTCGGCGAACGAGGTGAAAACGGCGGTGGCCTCGCTGCAGAAGGAAGGCGTGAAGGGCGTCATCCTCGACATGCGCGGCAATCCCGGCGGTATCCTCGAGCAGAGCATCGTGATGTCGAACCTGTTCCTGCAGAGCGGCCAGGAGATCGTGAGCGTGCGGTCGCGCACGGGCGATCCGCAGGCGTACGGCACGCGCGGGGCGCCGGCCTTCCCGTCCCTCCCGGTGGCGGTGCTCACGGACGAGTACACGGCATCGGCAAGCGAGATCGTGGCGGGCGCGCTGCAGGACCATGACCGCGCGCTCGTCGTCGGCCAGACGAGCTTCGGCAAGGGTCTCGTGCAGACGCTCTTCCCGCTCGACGGGGGCTACGCGCTCAAGATCACCACGGCCAAGTGGTACACGCCGAGTGGACGGAGCATCCAGCGGGAGCGGAAGTTCGTGAACGGCCGCTTCGTGGAAGTGCAGCCTGACTCCCTGGAAACCGAAGCCAAGAAGAAGGCACGCCCGGCGTTTCGCTCCGATGCCGGCCGCGTAGTGTACGGCGGCGGCGGTGTCGCGCCGGACGTGCTCGTACGCGACGACACGCTGACGACGGCCGAACAGACACTGGCAAAGGTCCTCGCGCCGAAGTCGCAGGAAGTGTACGTCACACTCTACGACTACTCGCTCGAGCTTTCGCGCGGCCTGAAGAAGGACTTCACCGTGCAGGCTGCGTGGCGGGACGAGTTCTATCGCCGCCTCATGGCGAAGGGCGTGACGCTCGACACGGCGCAGTATTCCGCCGCGTCGCGCTACATCGATCGCCTGCTCGACCAGCGTGTCGCGCAGCTCGTGGGCGGCGACTCCACCGCCAAGCGCCACGACCTGGCGTTCGACGCGCCGCTCCTCAAGACGCTCGACCTGATGTCTCGTGGCTCCTCGCAGAAGGAGCTCTTCGTGCTCGCGGCGGCCGAACCGCACGGGAAGGAGGCACGGCCAGCGCCAGCGGACCTCTCGGCCGGAAAGCCGCGTACGCCCTGAGCACCCGGCTGTCGATGGCAAGGCGGGCGTCCCTACTCGGGGGCGCCCGTCTTACATTATCGGCATGCGAACCCTCCCCTTCCTCCTGTGCGTCGGCCTCACCTCGGTCGTCGTATCCTGTGCGCACCAGCCGTCCCCAGCCACGACGATGGTGGCGCCCGAGACCGGCGAGACGCACCTGCGCAACATCCGCCAGCTCACGAACGGTGGCGAGAACGCCGAAGCGTACTTCAGTGCCGACGGACAGCGCCTGATCTTCCAGAGCACCCGGAACGGACGGAGCTGCGACCAGGAGTTCACGATGAACGTCGACGGATCGGACGTGCATCGTGTATCCACCGGCACGGGCAAGACGACGTGCGGCTTCTTCTTCGCAAACGACACGCGCATCGTCTTCGGGTCGTCGCACGCGGCGCAGCGCGACTGTCCCGCGAGGCCGGATCCGTCGAAAGGCTATGTGTGGGCGCTCGACCCGTACGACATCTACACGGCGCGCCCAGACGGCAGCGAGCTGCGCCGGCTCACGAACTACGGCGTCTATACGGCCGAGGGTGTCGTGTCACCCGATGGGAAGCGACTCGTGTTCACGTCGCTGAAGGACGGCGACCTCGACATCTACACGATGAACATCGACGGGAGCGACATCCGGAAGCTCACGACGACGCCCGGGTACGACGGCGGACCGTGGTGGTCGCCTGACGGGACGAAGATCGCCTACCGGGCGTGGCATCCCACCGGCGACTCGCTGAAGGTCTACCGCGACCTCCTGGCGCAACGACTCGTGCGCCCGAACCGCATGGAGCTCTGGGTCATGAATGCCGACGGAAGCGACCAGCACCAGATCACACACCTGGGCGGCGCGAACTTCGGGCCGTCGTGGACGCCGGACGGCAAGCGGCTGATCTTCTCGTCGAATTATCGGCAGCCGCGCAGCGGCAATTTCGACCTCTTCCTCGTCAACCTCGACGGCAGCAGTCTCGAGCAGGTCACGACGGCGGACACGTTCGACGGATTCCCGATGTTCAGTCCCGACGGGCGAACGCTCGTGTGGGCGTCGAATCGTCACGACGCGAAGGCGACGGAGACCAACCTGTTCCTCGCGGACTGGGTGCCGTAGCGGTCCTGGGAAGTTGTTGCATGGACGTCGCGGGTCGTCGATGCAGGGTCACGCCTTCACGACTTGTTCGAGGAGCACCAGTGCGGCGGCAGCGGTGAGCGGTTCAGTATCTCGCATCGCGCCGCCACCGCCCGGGTCCTTCAACAGGTGACCGGTGAGCACGGCGACCACGCGCTCGTCGCGCCGGATCACCCCACGAGCCGCGAGGGCGCGGACGCCAGCGACGCTGGCGGCACTTGCCGGCTCGCATCCCACGCCGCAGTGGTCGATCACGGCCTTCGCCGCGAAGATCTCCTCATCCGTGACGGACTCCACGACGCCGTTCGTCGCGGCAATCGCGCGCACGGCACGATCCCACGATGCCGGATCGCCGATACGAATGGCGGTCGCGCGCGTCTCGGCACGCACGGTGATCCGCCGTGCGAAGTGGTCGGCATACGCCTGCGCGAAGGGCGCGGCACCCGCGGCCTGCACGGCCAGCAGGCGCGGAACGCGATCGATGAGCCCCAATGCGTGCGCCTCCGCCAGCGCCTTTCCGAAGGCCGACGTGTTGCCGAGGTTGCCGGCTGGTAGGGCGATCCAGTCCGGTGCGTTCCACTCCAGTTGCTGGAGCAGTTCCAGCACGATGGTCGTCTGGCCCTCGATCCGGAACGGATTCACGGAGTTCACGAGATACACGCCGAGCCGGTCGCTTGCCTCACGCGCGAGGCGGAGGCAGTCGTCGAAGTCACCGGTGATCTGGAGCGTACGCGCGCCGTAGGCCACAGTCTGCGCCAGCTTGCCGGCGGACACGCGTCCCGCGGGGACGAAGACGAACGAAGGAATGCCGGCCTGCGAGGCGTATGCGCTCAGGGACGCCGACGTATTCCCCGTTGAGGCGCACGCCACGGCGCGCGCGCCGATCCGCCGCGCCTGCGTGAGCGCGACGGTCATCCCGCGATCCTTGAACGAGCCCGTGGGATTGTGACCTTCGTGCTTCAGGAGCAGGCCGTCGACACCGGCGTAGGCGGCAACGGCATCCCGTGCGATCACCGGCGTATTCCCTTCCGGATGGCTCACGATCTCATCGTCGCTCGCGTCGAGCACCAGCTCGCGAAAGCGCCACACACCCGAGCGCTCCGCCGCGCGCACGGTGCGGCCCGCCTTCGCAGCGCGCTCGTCGAAGCGTGCGCGCAACATTACACCACGCTGTGCGGGATCGTGTTCCACCGCGAGCAGGCCGCCACACTGCGGACACGCCGATTCCGGCGTTCGCGTGTCGAGGGTGTTGCCGCAGTCGGGGCAGCGCACGGTCGATCGTGGAGTCTGGCTCGTCGTCATCGTCTCGGTGGGCGTGGAGCGTGGCGCATTCAGCATGCGGTCACGATGGTGCCCTGCAGGTCGATCGTAGTCACCGTGGTGCTGCACGCAACGGCATGTCGTCCGTAGGCATCCTGCATCGCGGTCGCCACTTTTCGTCCCACGTCCTCGCTCGCGACGATAGCGAAACTCGTGGGGCCGGCGCCGGAGATCGATGCGCCGAGCGCGCCTGCGGCGAGCGCCGCTCGCTTCGCGTCGACGAAGCCGGGAATCAGCGGACCGCGCGCGGGTTCGGCAATGCGGTCGTCGATCGCCCGGCCGAAAAGCGTCAGGTCGTCGGTATAGCAGGCCGCAACCATCGCGGCGACCTGCGCCATCTGGTGCGTGGCCGTTCCAAGCGTGATCTCCGACGGCAGGGCACGTCGTGCCGCTGCCGTGGACAGCCGCTGCGCCGGATGCGCGAGCACCACGAACAGACCGGTGGGCACGGGCAGGCACACGACGTCGATGGGATCCATGGTGCGCACGAGGACGATGCCGCCGAGCAGCGCCGGCGCGATGTTGTCGAGGTGCCGGCCGGAGACCTTGGCTTCCGCCACGAGACAGCATCCGAGCAGGGCACGCGTGTCCAGCGCGTCGCCCAGGAGCGCATTGGCCGCGGCTGCACCTGCCACGGCGGACGCGGCGCTCCCGCCCTGACCGCCAGAGAGTGGAAGCCCCTTCCGTACCGTCAGCGCGATACCCGGCGCCGCGGCAACCACGCCATTCCGCACGGCATTGTGGAGCACGGCGGCCGCAGCGATGGCCGACGTATGGCGCTGCGCTGAACGAGGGAGGTCGGGATGGCCGGAGTCGCGCACGGTAACGCCTGCGTTGTCGCACCACTCGGCGATCACCTCGTCGCGCGGACCGGTGATGGCGCAGCCGAGCACGTCGAGACCCGGCCCGAGGTTGCCGATACCGCCGGGCGTTGTGGCGACGAAGCGCACGCGATCGGGGGTCACGTGGCGACCAGTCGGAGTACGTCACCGAGGACGCCCGCCGCCGTGACTTCCACGCCGGCGCCGGGCCCCGATACGACGAGTGGACGGTCGCGGTATCGCGCGGTGATGAAGACGAACAGGTTGTCGCTGCCGTCGAGCGACGCGAGTGTGCTGCCGTTCGCGACACTCACCAATCCGACGCGTGCGGAGGTCACCACGCGCGCGTCTCGCCGAACCGCGCGATCCACAGCTGCGCGGGATCGAGCCCCGCCTCTCGCCATCGTGCCGCGGCACGGCGCGGGGGTTCGTCCATCGGCTCGTCGGTGAGGCGGAACGTGCCCCAGTGGATGCCGAGCGTCAGCGGTGTTGGCCCGCGCTCGGCACCCGACATGAGGTCGGCCACGGCCTGCACCGCTTCCTCCGGATCGACGTGCACCACGTGCATGAACCATCGCGGATCGTAGGCGCCAATGGGCATCATCACGAAATCGAACGGCCCAAGCCGCTCCCCGATGTCGCCGAACTCCGGATGATAGGCCGTGTCGCCGGCAAAATACGCGCGCCGCCCGCCCGATGCGAAGGCGTATCCGCACCAGAGGCTCCTGTTCCGGTCGCCGATCCGCCGCGCGCTGAAGTGCCGCGCCGGCGTCGCCGTGACATGCAGTCCGCGCACCTCGATGCTCTGCCACCAGTCCAGCTCCGTCACGTTCCGCACGCCCCATCCGCGCAGGTAGGCAGCAAGGCCGAGCGGCGCGACCCACGCCGCATCGGGATGCGCGCGCGCGATGTATTTCACCGCGGGCTTGTCCATGTGGTCGTAGTGGCAGTGCGACAGCAGTACCACGTCGATGGGCGGGAGCGCATCGAGGGCGAGCGACGGCGGCATGATGCGCCGCGGCCCAAG
Source organism: Gemmatimonadales bacterium (assembly GCA_038236775.1). Lineage (GTDB taxonomy): Bacteria > Gemmatimonadota > Gemmatimonadetes > Gemmatimonadales > Gemmatimonadaceae > AG11. The sequence continues at coordinate 111,639 of JBBRZK010000001.1, read as the reverse complement.
CCACTGCACGGGAAAGGCACGCTCGCTGAACATGGGATCGGTGATCACGTTCAGGCCGGCCATCTGGAGCAGGATCGTCGAGTGGCCGATCCACGTGGCGCGGTGGTCCTCCGGCGGTGCGTGCGGGCGGGCAATGTCCGGCGTCGCGACGGCAAAGGAACCGCGCTCGGGCGTCGGCGCACGAGCTGTCCCGCGGCGCTGCCACGTCCAGCGCAGCACATCCATCAGACCGCGCGGCTCGCTGTCCGGCCAGGGATTCCGGAAGGTGCCGTCGGCAGCGTGGTGCGGTAACCGAGCCGGCGGAGTCGATGGGCTCGACGGACCGGCTGTCACGCCTGCGTCGGTCGCGGTGCCGGTTCGAGGAACAGCTCATCCACGAAGCACCAACCCCAGTCTTCGCCGCGCTCGAAGCTGCGCATGATCGGGTGCTTCGTCGCATGGAAGTGCTTCGTCGCGTGCTTGCCGTGGGAATCGTCGCAGCACCCAACATGACCACATTGGAGACGCAGCCGGAGGTGCACCCACGTCGCGCCGGTCGCGAGGCATTCCTCGCACCCCTTGGGCGTGCCGGGGGTGACGTCGCGAACCGTATCGAGATGCGTGCACTGTGCCATTTCAGAAGTCTCCAGGCTGGCGTGAACGAAGTTGGCCGTCATGGTCTCGTTGCCGACGGCCGACGCGACGCGCTTCAGCGTCCCACTTGCTCGCGCACGGTGCTCAGCTGGGCAGGTCCGTGCTCCAGGCGCGGAGGTTCTCCGCCACGTGCTCCTGCTGGCGCATGCCGGCGAGCACCGTGGCAACACCGGGAAGAGACGAGGCGAAGCGCAGCGCGCGCTGGGCGTCCGTGCGGCAGTGCGGAAAGAGCTCGTGCATTTCTGCCGGAAGCCCCTCGGCCAGCCGGCCCTGCATCAACGGCGCGCTCGCCACGACACCCAGACCGAGCGCTTCGGCGGCTTCGAGCAGGGGCACCAGCTTGCGCCCCAGCAGCTGCGTGGGAAGGCGTGCTGCCTCCGGCATCGCGAGGCTGATCGGGAGCTGCACGGCCCGGAAGTGGTGCGCAGTGCCGCCGACTTCGCGTGCGATGGTCACGAGGTCCGCCAGCGAAAGGTGCTGCCGGTGCTCAGGCGGTACGCGGAACCCCAGCCACGTCGCGCACCCATATCCCACGATCTGCCGCGCCTCGGCCCGCTCCTCGAGGAGGGCAAAGGCGTCGCGGATGCAGTCGCGGAACTCGGCGCGGTCCATCGCGAGCTGCTGCTCCTCCGGGTTGTGGAGGTAGTAGATGTCGACAGTGGGCAACCCGAGGTTGTTCAGGCTCTGCTGCAGCTGGTGCGCCAGGAACGCCGGCCGCAGCGAGTGGCCGCCGCGCACGAGATCGGCCGGCCCCAGGACTCCCTGTGCGAACAGTGTTTCCTGCAGCCAGCGCTCGTACTCCTCGCGCGTGGCTGGCGGCTCGCCGTCGAGGGCGACGTATCCGCCCTTGGTGCAGATCACGAGCTCGTCGCGCCGGACATCGCCGGCGGCGACCGCCTCGACCACCGCGTGGCCGACGGCGCGTTCGGAACGCTGACAGCGATAATTGCTCGCCGTGTCGATGACGTTGATGCCGGCGTGAATCGCCAGCCGCACCGCACGCTGGTAGCGCTGGTCTTCCTCGTCGGTGCAGTCGCCGAGGTAGGAGCCGATCCCCAGGGCCCCGACCGTGAGTTTGCGCGGAAACGTGTTGTAGAAGTCCTCGCCGGCGGCCACTGCGCGCTCGGCAAAGCGGCGCGTGCCCGCGGTAGTCGCCTGATAGAAGTCCTTCCCGGGCCTGGTAGCCGGCGGCGGGACGAGACTCCCTACGCCATCGGGTCGTTCGGAATGGGTCGTGCGTCGTGACATGTACGCGTGAGGGTACGAAGTCCCCGCGTCCAGAGCAAGGGTCGCCGCGACTATTGCCAGTGCCGGGTCCGCTTGTCGGCCATGTCGCACCACCCACTCAAGCTCTCCCGATTCGCCGGTGTTGGAAGGGAGCTGATGCGCCGGTTATGTTGAATGCATGGCTCCGGTCGGTGCACATGCGCCGTTCGGAGGTTGTTTCCGTCCCGGTAGCGCCTGCAATGCTGGTGCTGTACCGGCCGAGTCATCACGAATACGTGGAGCCTGCAATGCCGGAGTTTGGCGCCTGGGCACACCGGTGGTGGATGCCGGTGCTGTTCATCGTTATCGCGGGGCACATCACCAACGTGTGCGTCACCCTCTTCCTGCACCGCGCGCAGACGCATCGCGGCGTGCGCCTCCACGCCATCGCCGCCACGCCGATGCGACTCTGGCTCTGGCTCACGACGGCCATCGTCACGAAGGAATGGGTGGCATGCCATCGCAAGCACCACGCGTTCGCTGACCGCGAGGGTGATCCGCACAGCCCGGTGATGGAAGGGCTCCGCGAGATCATGCTCAAGGGCGCCTTCTACTACAGGAAGGCCGTGAAGCAGCCCGGCATGCTGGACAAGTACGGCAAGGGCACGCCCAACGACTGGCTCGAGCGATACCTGCTCACCCCCTTCAGCTCCACGGGCGTGCTGCTCATGCTCGCGATCGACGTCTACCTGTTCGGCCTCTTTGCCGGCCCCGCGGTGTGGGCGGTCCAGATGCTCTGGATTCCGCTGTGGGCCGCCGGCGTCATCAACGGCATCGGGCACGCGCTCGGCTACCGGAACTTCGAGGTGAAGGACGAGAGCCGCAACATCTCGCCCATCGCCATCTGGCTCGGCGGCGAGGAGCTGCACAACAATCACCACGCCGACCCGAAGAGCGCGAAGTTCAAGGCGCGCTGGTTCGAGTTCGACATCGGGTGGATGTACATCCGTGCACTCAAGCTGCTCGGTCTCGCGAAGATCGAGTACGCGCGGAACTACGGCTCGGCAGCCAAGCGACACGACGAGCTGGCCGTGCACTCCTAGCGCAACGGCCGCACGGATGCACCGAGGCGGCCGTCGGGAATCGTGGATCGCGGCCGGTGTGCAGTCGAGCAACCATGCTCGACAACGCGCACCGGCCGTTCGGTTTTGCGGCCGTGCCGGCGCTCGTCTTCTCCGCGCGTTTAGATTCCACCGCACGATATTCCACGAGGCCCACATGCCTGCTGAAGTAACCTGTTCCCGCTGCGGCCAGACGCGCGCGGGTTTCGAGCGTCCCCCCTTTCCCGGCCCCATCGGCGCGCGCGTGGTCGGGGAGATCTGCACTGACTGCTGGGGCCAGTGGCTCAAGCAGCAGACCATGCTGATCAACCATTACGGCCTCAACGTGATGGATCCACAGGCACGAAGCTTCCTTACGAAGAACATGGAAGCCTTCCTCTTCAAGAAAGGCGGAGAAGAGGGCGTGGATACCTCCAAACAGGGAACCATCGCATGGTGAATCAGGGCTGGAGCATGCTCGGGCGGATCGCTCTCGCGACTACGGCTGCCGTCGTGCTCACGTCATGCGCCAGCGGCCAGGTGACCACGCTGCGCCAGGCCAGCAGCGATCAGTCGTGGGCCGATTCGGTGCTCGCCACGATGCCGCTGCGCAACAAGGCAGCCCAGATGGTGTGGCCCTGGATCCTTGGCGACTACACCGCTGTCGACAACGCCGCCTGGACGCGCGTCGAGCGTCTGATCCGCGAGCAGAAGCTCGGTGGCGCCATCATCTCCGTGGGCAGCCCCATCGACATCGCCGTCAAGACCAATGCGCTCCAGCGCGCGGCGGCGCTTCCGCTCCTCATCGGCGCGGACCTCGAGACCGGTGCGGCATTTCGCGCCCGCGGCGGCTATTTCATTCCCAACGCCATCGATCTCGGAAGCGCGACGGCCTTCCCGTACCAGATGGGCATCGGCGCGACGCGTGACACGGCGCTCGCATATGCGATGGGCCGCGTCACCGCGCTCGAAGGCCGCGCGCTGGGCATCCAGATGGCGTTCGCCCCCGTCCTGGACGTCAACAACAACCCGAAGAATCCCGTCATCGCGGCACGTTCATTCGGCGAGAACCCGCACCTCGTGGCGCAGCTCGGCCTGGCGTTCATCCGCGGCATCCAGGACAACGGGATGCTCGCCACGGCGAAGCACTTTCCCGGTCACGGCGATACCGACCAGAACTCGCATCTCGAGCTCGCGCGCGTGGATGCATCGCGGGCGCGGCTCGACAGTGTCGAGCTGCTGCCCTTCCGCGAGGCCGTGAAGGCGGGAGTCGCCGGCGTGATGACGTTTCACGGTTACTTGCCGGCACTCGACACCACGCACACCGCCGCGACGCTGAGCCCCAAGGTCATGCTGGACCTGCTCCGCAACCAGATGGGCTTCCGCGGCATTCTCGTCACCGATGCGCTCGACATGAATGGCGTGCTCGGAAACAAGGGAATGGCGGAGGTGACGCAGCTCGCGGTGGCCGCGGGAAACGACGTCCTCCTCATGCCCACCGACGTGCCACTGGCCATCGACGCCGTCGTCGCCGGCGTGCGCTCCGGCCGGTTCACCGAGGCGCGTGTCGATTCGTCCGTGCGGCGGTTGCTCATGGCGAAGCATCGCCTCGGACTCGACCGCAATCGCTACGTGGACGTCGAGGCGGTTCGCAGCATCGTGGCCGACAGCGCGAACCTGGTGCCGGCGCGGCTGGCCGCGGAACGCGCCATCACGCTCGTGCGTGATTCGCTCGGCATCGTTCCGTTCACTCGCCTCCCCAGCGGCAGCAGGGTCGTGAGCCTCACCATCGCGCCGCGTGCGGAGCTGAGCGCCGGCGCGACGTTCAATGGCGAGCTGCAGCGCATGTTTCCGCAGTTGCGCACGCAGGTGATGACGCCGGAGGTCGTCTTCGATGCAACGGCGGGCGCGGCATCCGGCGGAACCGGCACGTACGTCGCGAGCCCCACGCCGCGACTGCTGCCGGCCATCATCGACAATGCACTGCGCGCGGCAGATGGGGCTGATGTCGTGATCGTGTCGTCCTATTTCGGCGCAAGCTCGAGCACCGCCACGATGGCGGCAACCGGCGGTCTCCCCGAGCTCATCGACGGGCTCCAGACAGCAGGCCGGAAAGTCGTGCTCGTCTCATTCGCGAATCCCTACCTCGCGCTCGGCCTGCCGGCCACGCCGGTGTTCCTCGAGGCGTGGAGTGCATCGCCGCTCTCGCAGCGCGCCGCGGCGCGTGCACTGATGGGGCTCGCTCCCATCACGGGCCTTCTGCCGATCACGATTCCGTCTGTCGCGCCGTACGGCACGGGCCTGCGTCGCGATTCCGTGGTCACCGCGCGACCGCTGACACCGTAAAGCCCGTCACCACCACATGATGCGTCATCGCACCGTTATGCGAGGACGCGCGGCGCGACGAATGCGTGCAGTTCTTAGGACAATCCTCATCGGTCGTGCGCACGTCACACAACACGAGTGTCACTGCCACATCGACTGTTGACGTGGCTGCGAGAAGGCCGTATATCATCATTCTCGCACCGCCGCTCATTTAGTGATTTTTCAGCACTAAATAAATGAGTTGCCTGGGCGGCCGCACGCCGCACATGCGCGATGTGGCGCGTCGCGGAGTGAAGACCGACGCGCGAGCCGGCATCGTCGCAGTCACGGCTTCCCGCGGGTTCATCGAGTTCCGTCGCTGCTCGCCCTTGACATTGGTGCCGAATTGTTACTAATTCGCGCCACATGCTCAGACTCCTTCCGTCCCGATGAAGTCAGCCGTCCGTCGGACGACGCTCGCCGTGGACGTCGTAATCCTTTCTCCACGCTCCGACGCACTCGCCGTCCTGCTCGTTCGCTCGCCCGCCGGCGCGCGCGAGCGGTGGTCGTTACCGTGGGATGCGCCGCAGACCGGTGAAGGACTCGAGGACGCTGCGGCACGTATCTCCCGCCAGGTGCTCGGCACCGCACCGGCATTCTTCGAGCAGGTCGGAGCGCTGAGCGACGGTCGCCGTCATCCTGGCGATGCCGAAGTGTCCGTGGGCATCGCCGCCCTGTCACCCGCGGTGGATGGGGAGATCGGTGAGGATGCCGAATGGTTTCCGTTGTCGGGACTGCCGGCGCTGGCGCCTCGGCACCGGACAGTGGTGGATCGCGCGGCCGCCGTCGTGCGCCAGCGTGTGGACCAGTCGCCGCTCGCCTTCCGTCTCCTGCCGCCCACATTCACGCTCAGCGACCTGCAGGCCGTTTACGAGTTGCTCCTCGACAGGCGGCTGCACAAGGCGAGCTTCCGGCGCGCCCTTCAGGCGAGCTATCTCGTGGAGCCCACCGACGAGTGGCGCAGCGAAGGCCGCGGACGTCCCGCGCAGCTCTTCCGCTATGCCCCGAAGAAACGTCGTGGACTTCGGCGCGGCGTGCGATTCGACCTGTTCACGGACTGAACCGGCGCGCCCGCGAGGGGCGCGGAATCGCTCCCCCGGCACCGGCCGCATCCTGCCGGATCATCGCAACGTCACAAGTGTGCTCCCTGCGAAAGTCGCCCTTGCGTGCGGCACATTAGTCGCAATATGTTCATTAGGTCCAATCAAGACGGGGCATCATGCTCGACTACCTGGACGGGCTGTGTGCGGCACTGCTGGCACGAAACGGCACGGAGATTCGGCGCCTGTTGCGCCATCCCCTGGCTCGTGCCCTGCCGCGTCGCGTGCGCGAGGAAGGCTACGCCATCGCGCGAGCCCGCCCGGAGAGCCTGCGCGCGCCGGTGCAGACCCTGCACTTCTACCACCAGACGCTTCACCTGCTCGGCGCTCGCTCGGCCAGCGCACGGACCGAGGCGCCCAGCACCGAGCGCACAGGCGTGGACCGGCAGATCGAGATGCCGCTCCGCGCCGCAGGCGGCTGACCGCTCAGTCGGCCAGCGGAGTTCGCACGCGACGCAGCACCCTGCGCGCGATCGCCGCGTTGTCACGCGCGATCCGGAACAACTCCGCCACGACCGCGGCCTTGTCCTCGCCCTCCAGCTCCTCGACCACCAGCTCCTCATCGTCGGAAGATGGTGGCGCGAAGGACCGCCGCTCCATCACCACGCGGCCGCGCAGGCGCTCCGCTGCCAGATCCGCAGGCTCACTCAGCAGGATCTCGACGCGAACGTATCCGCCGCCGGGCATGGGGCGCGAATAAAGCGACTGCGCTCCTGTGCGCTCAGACGCCTGGGCGGCGCCGGCGTCGTACGGTTGATTGGACACCCGTGCCTCCACGGCTACTGCGTTTCTGCTCGCGCTGCGGCTTCTCCACCGGCGGCGCGGCGTCCAGTACCTGTTCCAGCGCTCGCATCGCGGTCGCCAGTGCCCGCTTCGTCGACGTGGCCGCGAGCGCATCGCCGTACACGTCGCCGGCGCGATCCACACGCGCCGGCATCGTCCGGACCGTGAACCCCTCGGTGCGCAGTCGAGTCGTGAGCTCGCGCTCGCGCACCGGCGCGGATACCGTGGCGCCGTCACGGGCGCGGACACTGTACGCGCATGCCATGCTCTTGCCGCGCGCGTTCTGCATGGCATCTACATAAATCGTTCCCTGCGGACGGGAGCGAATGGTCCGTTCCACGGTGGCGCGCTCGGGCCGTTGCGCCATGACAGCCCGCGCGACGAGCATCGCCAGCTCGGCGGAGGTATCCCACGATGTCCGGGGCGGCAACGGAATCACGAGGTGCATGCCGCTCGAGCCCGACGTCTTCACCGCGGCGGTGAGTGCGCACTGGCGGAGAATCCCCAGCACGTCGCGCGTGAGGGCCACGACCGCGCTGAACGATACGTCGTCCCCTGGATCGAGGTCGATGAGGCACCGGTCCGGTGTATCGATCGACCGAACGCGCGACAGCCACGGGTGCACCTCGATGGACCCGATCTGCACCGTGTACAGCAGCGTCGCCAGGTCGCCGCCCACGATGCGTGGTTTCGGGCCTTCGTCACGTGTATCGAACGTCTCCACGCGCACCGCGTCCGGCACGTGGTCGCCTGCGTTCTGCTGGTAGAACATCGGGCCGCCCACGCCTTCGGGATACCGCTTGAGGACCAGGGGACGATCCTTCACGTGAGGAGCGAGGACAGGCCAGATGCGGGTGTAATAGCGCATCAGTGCCCCCTTGGTGATGCCACTCGCGAAGTACGGCTTGCCGAGACTGGACACGTGCAGCGACACGCCGCGGCTGAATGTCAGGTCGCCGTCGCCCGAACCGCGTTCGATCATCTCCAGTTGCGACTCGAGATCGGTCGCCGGCTTCGGTCGGCTCGTCGCGCGTCGCCCTGTCATGCCGAGTCCTCGCCACTGCCCCAGCGCTGCGCGCTGACTCCCTCGATGGTGACATCGCCTGCCGACTTGTCGTCCCGCACGCCGAGAAAGATGGGCTGACGGAGCAGCCGCTTGGCCGTCCACTCCGCGAACTTCACTTCGACCACGACCTTCGGGGCAACCCAGTGCGCGGTCTCGTTGGTGTGCGGGATCGTGGCGAACGGGCTCGTCCGGCGTTCGATCCGGTCCAGCGTCGCGCGCATGCTACGCAGTCCCGCATGCGTGAAGCCGCCGCCCGTGTGGCCGACGTACACGAACGCCCCGTCGCCGTCGTAGGCGCCCAGTAGCAGCGCACCAAGCGACTGGCGGGACAGGCGGGGCTCGGTGAATCCGCCGACGACGAATTCGGACCGGAACTGGAGCTTGAGCTTGAGCCAGGCGCGCGAGCGGGCGCCGGACTGGTAGTTCGCGTCCGACTGCTTGGCGATGATGCCCTCCCAGCCAGCGCGGCGCGCACGGGCCAGCAATGTGGCGCCGCGCGGACTGGTCTCGCCCAGGCGGAGCGCGCGATTGGCGGGGGCGGCCTTCTCGAACAGCGATTCCAGGAGTGCGCGCCGCTCGTGCCAGGGACGTCCGCGGAGATCGGCGCGGCCGTCGCGCAGCAGGTCGAACACCACGAAGGTGGTGGGCGCTTCCACCGCGAGCCGCACGATCTCGTCGTCGTCGCGAAGGTGCATGCGTGACTGGAGCTGCTGGAACTCGCTGGTCGCTGGCGCGCCTCGCGCCTTCCTTCCGCGCGCCACGATCTCCCCATCGAGCGTCAAGCTGCGGCCGGCGGCGCTGGCAAGGGCCCGGAGCGCGCCATCGATCTCCGGGAACTGGCGGCCCTTCTCCTTGCCGTTGCGCGTAACGAGCCGGACGCCTCGCGCGGTAGCGTGCGCCACCACGCGCATGCCGTCGTACTTCGGCTCGAAGGTCCATCCCCCGCCGGTCGGCAGGGCGTGGCCAAGCGTGGCGTACATCGGCTCGGGCAGTGAAGCGCTGGTGGCGGGCACGAGCGGCAACCGAGCAAAACAAGTGCCCTCCATGCAACGCGCTGCGCGGGGGGAACTCCCGGAACGAGCAACCGCCCCGGCATGGAGCCGAGGCGGTCGATCGTCAGGTCAAAGCGTCGGCGTTCAGCGGTAGTGAGGCGGTCATTCCGCCTTGGTCACGTCGGCGGCCTGTGGCCCCTTCTGCCCCTGGACAATCTCGAATTCCACCTTGTCCCCTTCGGCCAGTGACTTGAAACCGTTTCCCTGGATGGCGCTGAAGTGCACGAAGACATCGGGACCGCCTTCACGCGAGATGAAGCCGAAGCCCTTCGCGTCGTTGAACCACTTCACCGTGCCGTTGATGCGTGCCATGAACCGTACCTCGTACCAGAGCCATGAAGCCTGATCGCGCGTCCGAGGGATTGACCGTGCGCCGGCCGCTGCTCGTATCACGTGACCGCTGTGATGCCCCGTCGCGCCGATCCTTCAGCCCTCGGGGCGGGACGTACGGAGGCAATCGGGCAAGTTTTGTGCACAAGTGCCGCGTGATTTGATCAGTCGGCTACGTCCGGGTCCGAATGGCACTGTCGGAAACGCGACACGGGACCGATCGCTCGGTCCCGTGTCGCGGGTGAATGATGTCACCGCCAGTGTCCCTACGCAGCGCCCGCGATATAGCGTGCAACGCGTCCGCACTCGCGGCACTGCAGGGTAACCTGCGAGCGCGGAGGCGGCGGGAAGTCGTCGGGCGTACGCTCGATCTGTCCGGAACAGGAGGGACAGCTCAGGGGTGAGCCGTTCCGGTCGTTCGCGATCAGGTGGAGCGCTTGCACTGGGTTATACGTAGCCGGGCGCGGCTTGCGCATTGGCCCTCCAGAATGATTTCGCACTACCCCGGTACTTAAAGAGGCGCCGGGACGCCCTTGACGAATAGTAACCCTCAAAGGGCCTAAAGCACAGTGGGGCATCGTCTTGCGAATTGATCTCCGGGGAGTGGCCCTCATCGGCCTGTGTTTGGGGTCCGCCTGTGGCCCGCACCCACATATTCCGCCCCGTCCTGCCGCGGTGCCGGCGGCGCTCGAGCCGACCGATCCGTCGGCCGTGCTCGCGCGCGCGCTGGCACCGATCCTTTACATCCAGCGGGACGAAATGTTCCCGCTGAGCCGGGCGGTGGCCGTAGTGCACCCCACCCGGCCGATCATCGCCTATCACCTGCTCTGGCTCGACGACGTCCACGGCTCGTGGATCCCCTTCACCGTTCCAACGGACGAGGAGGTGATGTGGGTCGGGTACGATCGCTCCGGCGCGCCCACCGACATCTGGACCTTCTGGCACGGCACCATCCTGCATACCGACTGGCACGATCGCGGCACGCCCGCGATCGACGTCCAATGGGGCAAGCATGGCTCGCTGCCGCGCGGCATCATCGAGAGCGACCTGCCGCGCCTGAAAACCCTGAACGCTTTCTACGCCTATCACTTCATCGGGCTGATCGACATCCTGCTGGGCCGCCTCACCCGGCCAGGGCCGCTCGGATTCTTCCACTCGTACGCGCGCTATCGCGACTTCTCGCACGTCATGCGCCTCGCGGACTCGCTCGACGTGGTGGTACGCACCGAGGACCCGCGCGCGTCGCTGGCGGCCGTGTTCGGCCTGCCGTACTCCAACAAGACGCAGTGGCCGGCGGACAGTACACGGCGTCCGGACACGCACTGACAGCGACACGACACCGCCGACGATCCCACCGCGAAGGCGGTGGTGCGCCATGTCGTGCTGGCCGATCAGGCTTCGCGTCGCCATGTTGTGCGACGTCGGACGCGCACCGGATTCGCGCAATGCTCTCCGCGCGTACTACCTTCGGGCAGCACCCGACGTCGAACCGGCAATGACATTCCGTCCGTGCACGAACAGTTCGGGAACGTCGACATCGCGTGCGACACCCGGCCCGACATGCGCGAGCGCAGCGTAATGCAGCAGGTGATGCAGTCGCAACACGCGGCCGCAGGTCCGCCGGGTGCGAGGGTGCGCCCGAAACTTGCCAGCGACATCAATGTGATTCGCGCAGTACCGACGGCCACTTTCCGGCAGAGGAGACGCAGCGATGGCAGCGAAAAAGAAGGGGCGCGGCACGAAGCGCAGTGCAGCAAAAAAGTCCCCGGCGAAGCGTAGCGGCGCCAAGAAGGCGGCGGCGAAGAAGCGCTCGACGAAGAAGGCGGCCAAGCGTTCGAGTGCGGCGAAGAAGGGCTCCGCGACGAAGGCGAAGAAGGCAGCGAAGCGCTCGAGTTCCGCCAGGAAGGGGGCGGTGACGCGCAAGGTTGCCGCGAAGAAGCGGTCCACCGCCGCCAAGAAGGGAGCAGCGAAGCGCAGCGCGACCAGGAAGTCCCCGGCGAAGAAGTCTGCTGCGAAGAAGTCCGCTGGGAAGAAGTCTCCGGCGAAGAAGTCGCCCGCCCGCAAGAGCGCGCCGAGACGGTCCACCTCCATCGTCGACCGCGTGAAACGCGTGGCCACGGGCGTGGTGGAGCAGGCACAGACGGCCGTGAGCCAGGGCGTCGATGCCGCGAAGGAGCTCGGCGAGAACATCGTCGATCGCGTCACCAGCTGAACGGATCTTCGCTTGCGTGCCGCGCCGGAGATCAGCCGGCGTGGCGCGCGAGGAAGGCCACCACCAGCGACGCCACTTCATCCTTGCAGTAGTCCACCGTGATCACGTGGCCGCACCCGTCCAGCCAGTGCTGCTCCATGGGCGTGGCGATGGCGCGCAGCGCCTGTTCCGCCAGCGCGCGCGGGATCCGGTTGTCCTTCGCGGAATTGATCACGAGCAACGGTAATCGAAGCGCGGGAAGGGCGCGGTAGCCGGCATCAGCCGTCGCTGTCAGGGCCTCGAGTGCACCGGCCGAGAACGATCCGTAGGCCCGGCTTGCATCGCTCGCCGCGGGATCGTGCACGGATGCGTCACCCCGCCCGAGCAGGTAGGGAGCGACCCCGCGCCAGAGCCACGACGTGCCGCGCACCACCCGCACACCACGGGGCGGAATCACGTACGGCGCCAGCAGCACCAACGCGCGTACGCCGGCGTTCTCGGTGACGATCCGCGCTGCCAGCGCGCCACCCATGGACAGCCCGACCACGGCGACCCATTCCCGCGACGGTTCGAGCGCCACCAGCGCAGCGCTGGCCGCGGCATGATACTCGGAGGCCGTGGCCATGGCGAAGGCCCGCGGCGAGCGCCCGTGTCCCGGGAGCAGCGGCGCATGCACCGTAAACCCGGCCGCGTTGAGCCGCTCCGCGAGATACCGCAGGGATTGCGGCGTATCCCCCGAGCCGTGCAGCAGGAGCAGCCGCTTCCCGTTCGAGCCCTCCAGCACGAATCCGTCTGCGCCGACTGCAATGCCGTCATAACTTCGGGGAAACCGGCTTTCATACGCGGCCTCCACCGATCGCCGCACGCGGCGCCGGTTGAGGAGTGCGGCCGATGCAGCCACCGCGATCGCGCCGAGGACGACGGGAATCACGTCAGTAGCGACGCATGGATGGATCGACCTCGAGGCTCCATCGATCGATCCCACCCACCAGGTTGCGCACCGAAGCGAATCCCTGGTCCTGAAGCCAGTCCATCGCGGCGGCGCTGCGCATCCCGTGATGGCAGTAGACGACAATCTCCGCGTGGCGGTCGAGCGAATGCACCGCCTGTGGCAGCGACCCGAGGGGAATGAGCCGTGCCTCGGGCAGCCGCGCGATCGCCCATTCGTAGGGTTCGCGGACGTCGATCACCGTGGTGGGCAGACCGGCGCGGAGTCGCGCCTCGAGCTGGCGAGGAGTGATCTCGTCGAGACCGACGTCCTCGTTCGCCCCTTCATGGGACTCGACCGGTGCGTCGCCTATGGAGAGACCGCAGAAGCTGTCGTAGTCCTGCAGTGTCGTGATCTCTCGCGTGCCACACGCGGGACATGCCGGATCGCGCGCGACCTCGATCGTGCGGAAGCGCATGCGCAACGCGTCCACCAGCAGCAGCCGGCCGACAAGTGGTTCTCCGATTCCCGTGACCAGCTTGATGGTCTCCGTGGCCTGGATGACACCGATCATGCCGGGCAGCACGCCGAACACACCGCCTTCCTCGCAGTTGGGCACCTCGCCTGGCGCGGGCGGGGTTGGAAACAGGCAGCGGTAGCATGGAGCGGACTCGGTGCCAAGCACGGAGGCCTGTCCGTCGAAGCGGCTGACGCTTCCGTACACGTTCGGCTTGCCGAGGAGCACGCAGGCGTCGTTGACGAGGTAGCGCGTGGCGAAGTTGTCGGAACCGTCGACGACCACGTCGTATCCCCGCAGCAACTCGAGCGCGTTGGCGCTGGTGAGCCGCGCATGCAATGCGGCAACCTCGACGTGCGGATTCAGCTCGCGCAGGCGGTCTTGTGCCGACGCGACCTTGGGGCGGCCGACGTCGCGCGTGCGGTGGAGCACCTGACGCTGGAGGTTGCTGAGCTCCACGACATCGGCGTCGATGACCCCGAGGTGTCCGATTCCCGCGGCGGCGAGGTACAGTGCTGCCGGTGAGCCGAGTCCGCCCGCGCCGACGAGCAGAACGCGCGCCGCCTTGAGCCGCCGCTGCCCGTCCTCGCCGATGCCCGGCAGGATCAGGTGGCGGTGATAGCGTTGCAGCTCGTCGGCGGTGAGTGTGTTCGGTGCGTCGGGGAACATCCGTCGGCGTGGGCGTGGGATGAGAATATAGCCCACGCGGACGGCTGACGGCTGACGGCTGACGGCTTGCCGCTTGCCGCTTGCCGCTTGCCGCTTGCCGCTTGCTGACGCGATCAAGTTAGAGGATGACGCCCTGCGCCCCGGCGTCCACGAGTGCCGGAACGAGGAGCGCGCCGTCGACGTTGCCGCTGCCGATGCCTCCGTCGAGCCGCTCGAACAAGCGCGCGGATGGTGCGACGAAGATCGTGCTGCCGACCCGCTCCACCAGGCCCTCGCCGGTCAGGCGGCCGAGCACCAGCGAGACCGACTCGCGCGTGGCGCCGACGAGCTCGCACAGCAGGCGGTAGCGCGACGAGCACAGCTCGACGCGTCCGTCACGATCGAGGAACCCCTCGTGCGACGCCATGCGTTGCAGTGCAGCGACGAGGCGCTGCTCCACGGAAAGGGTGGTGAGCTCGCGCAACTTGTCGAGCAGGACGGTGCGCTCGGCCATCACCTGCCCGATGAGGGCAAGGGCGCGGGATGGCTGCTCGCGAATGTAGGCGCGCAGCTTGGAGTTGCTGAGGAAGAGTGTTTCTGTTTCGTCGTCGGCGCGGGCGTCGGTGGCGTAGACGGCGTTGGGGGAGAGTCCTTCTGCGCCAAACGTTTCACCGGGCGCAGCCACCCATGGGACGAAACCGCGGCTGGCGCGCACCCGGCTTCTCAACACGACGCGACCGCTCAGTACCACGAAGACACCGTCCGCCGCGCCACCGCGCTCGTAGATCTGAAAGCCGGCTGGCCACGATGCGCGCGCTGCGTATTCACCCAGTGCCAGCCGTTCGGCGCTCGAGAGCACGACGCTGTCCTGTCGGGTCCGTCCTTCCATGATGCCACCGATCCAGATGTGATCGTCCCGTGTTCACTGGCGATTTTGCCGACGCAATACATGGGCCGAATCGGTGCCGTTGGTGTCGCCGCGCACAACTCTGCGTGCGCGACGACGGGACTGGACGGGCTTCGCTAGTGCAAGGCGCTCCGGGCGTTTACCAATGCGCGTGTCGCCAGGTCGAACCGTTGCACGAGATCGGCCAACTCACTCACGGCGAGTCGTTCGTCGTTCGCGCGGATGGCTTCGTTCACCGACGGAAACACCATGTTCGAGTAGCCGTTGTCCTCGTCGGCGACGTAGATGAGGTTGCGATACCAGGGCCGCGTGCGAAGACCCTGCGGCCGAGCGAGCGCGCGTTCCACCTGCAGCAGCGACGCGTTTACAGCCTCGCGCTGCGCCCGCGCCGGAGTGCCCGAGGCCAGCGTCGCATCACGCGCGGAAGAGAATGCGGTTGCGGCATCTTCCATCCGGCCGATCGCATCACGCAGCGTTACGCTGGTACCGCTCCACCGCTTCGCGGCGAAGGCCTTGTCCATCGCCGGCAGGTAGCGTCGCATGGTGCGCGCGAACTCGACGTAGTCGTACGGCAGGATGTCCGCATTCGCGATGCGCAGCAACATTGCCGCGCCGAGACGGGCCGCGGCGGCGTGGTACGCGAAGGTCGAGTCACCGAATTTCGACATCCACGCGAAGTCATCATACTGCGAGTGATAGACGCCGCCCGGGCCGCCGAAGCCCCACTCGGCGATGGGCATGCCGATGTGATTGTAGAAACCGGCGAAGTCCGACCCGCCGCCCGGATCGCCCATGCTCGGCTCCGCCGTATCGGCGACCGCGGCGGCGCGACGCCACTCCGCGTACACGCTGCCCTTGCCGCTGGGGTCCGGCACCTCGCGCGCGACGTCGCGCAGCGTGGCGCGCAGCGAGGGTGAGCCACCGCCACTGAAGCGGATGCCCTGCGCGGCGACGTCCTGGTTGAGGTACGCGACGCCGCCCTTCGTGAGCCGGAGGGAATCGTCTTCCACGTACTCGGACGAGCCCATCAGGCCCCACTCCTCTGCATCCCACGTCGCGAAGACGATCGTGCGCTTCGGCGGATGGCCGGCCTTGACCGCGTCGGACACGGCGCGCGCCGCCTCGAGCACACTCACGGTGCCGCTCACGTTGTCGGCGGCGCCGGGTCCCCAGGCGTCGCGATGTCCGCCGACCATCACGATCTCGTCGGGGAACTCGGTGCCGCGCACGATGCCGAAGGTGTCGTAGATGGGCTTCGTGCCGTGCGTCGCGCGATCGTCGGCGACCTTGACGCGCGCCGTGACCGGTCCGGGTCCAACGTGATAGCGGAAGGGGAGGCCACCCTGCCAGTCCTGCGGCACGTCCCTGCCACCCAACCCTTCGAGCAACTCGCTGGCGTTTCCATAGGAGAGGGGCACGACGGGGATGTGCGGAATCATCATCTGCGCTTCGGTGAGCCGCGGCGCACCCGCCACGCTCGCGTAGCCGGGCGTGGCCGGATCGCCTGCGCCGTTGAACACGCTGCCGCGCTGCACGCCGTCGCGGTTGCGCATCGGGCCCTTCGGATAGACGTCACCGTTGACGTAGCCGTCCTGTTGCGGATCGCTGTAGATGAGCAGCGCCGTTGCGCCGTTCTTCTCTGCCTCGCGCGCCTTGATGCCGCGGAACGACCGGCCATAGCGCGCGAGGGCAATCTTCCCCTTCACCGAGATGCCGAGTGAGTCGAGGCGCGCATAGTCCTCGATGAGGCCGTAGTTGACGTAGATCACGTCGCCCCTGACGTCGCCCTGGCCACTGTGGCCATTCACGGTGAGGTACTGCGCGAGGCGCGACGTGGGATCGCCCGCTACCGGCGGCTCGGCGAGTGAGAGCGCCTTCCGGCGGGGCGACGTGCGCCACACCTGCACCGACGTCGGCTGCGGGATGAACACGTCGTACCGGCGGACCTCCGTCGCGAGCCCCATCGCCTTCATCTGCGCGATGACGTAGTCGCGCGTGCGGGCCTGCGCCGGCGTGCCGGCGACATGCGTCTCGATCGAGAGCGCCTTCGAGTGCGCGCGTGCGCGCGCCGGATCGGGGCGCGCAATGGCCTGGGCCTCGAGCGAGCGCTCCGCCGCGGCGGCCGCGGCGCTGTAACCCGGCGTTGCCTGCGCGGTGAGTGGCGAGGAAGCAGCGAGCGTGACGGCGATCGCCGCGCACATGGTGCGGGCGAGGTCCCTGACGAGCGGCATTATGGGCGCGGGGAGAGTGTGAGGCGGGCGACGAGCGGGCTGACGTAATGTGCGCGATGGTGCTGATGACGCCAGCGGCGACCGACGCGAACGTCACCGGCGTGAACTACAGGCAGGTTACCACCTCAATCGTAGTCGCTCATGGCGGCCGCGATGGCGCGCCGGAGTCCGGCTTCCGGGTCGTCGTCGCCCTGCGTGGTGGCGGCCAGCGACCCGAACAACCGCAGCATCTCCGTCTCCACGAACGGCCCGCGCTCCCGCACGCCCAGCGCATCGAGGGACCGCTCGGCGAGGTTGCGAAGCTCGCGACGCGTGTCCTCCCCGAGGATGGCGAGGGTCGGCGGGGACGCCGGCTTCGGGACGGGCGCCTGCTCGCGTCGGCGCTTGCCGGCATCCAGCATGGCGGACATCGGCGCCAGCGTTACGACAAACGACCCCGCCGTGTGCTCGACGAACCCGGCGATCACGCCCTTGCGGCGCATCTCGTGGAAGACGCGAATGCCGGCTTCCCGCACCACGGACACCCCGCCCTCGCTGTTGTTGCCGCGCCCCGTGATGACGAGCACCTCGCCGGACTTCATCGCCTGGTGCTGTCGCAGCCAGTTCTCCATGCGTTGCGCCGCCTGGCTGGCGGTGGGAAGCGACTCGCGCAGGTTGAGCGTGCGCGTTGCGCCGAAGCGCACCTCGTCGAAAGCCTGCGCGAGGCCCGTGAATCCCTTGACGCGGCGTTCCGCCATCGCGTTACGGCTTCGGGATGGCGAGTGCGTGCTCGAGCACCCGTCCGTCCAGGGGCTCGGTAGGCGGCACGCCGATGATACGCGCGAGCGTGGGCGCCATGTCCACGACGAGGGCGCGCTCGGCATAGCGGCCGGCCTTGATCCACGGTCCGTAAAAGATCACGGGCACATGGGCATCGTTGTCGTACGGCACGCCGTGCTCGGCGATGCGCGCATCCTTCGGATAGGCGCCTTCCACCGGCGTGAACACCAGCTCGATGGGCGTGTCGAGCGGGATCATGTGCGCCCAGCGGCGCGCCACTGCATCCCGGACGGTGTCGCGGGTGGCGAGCGACTTCACGAAGTCCACGCGGGCGACGCCGGGCGTCGCGCGCAGGGTGGCCGCGAGGCGTGCCAGGAGCGCATCCGGGTTGCCCTTCGTGCCGGCGAACGCGTCGCGGTTCACGTACACGGCGGCGCCGTCGAGGGCGATGGCGGTGGTGTCCACGCCGGCTGAGCGGAGACCCGCGCGCAGTTCGTTGACCGCAGGTTTCACGTCGAAGCGGATGGCGGGCCGGCCCGTGCGTCGAGCGACGAGCTCGGGATAGGACGTCACGCCATGGTCCGCCGTAAGGGCGAAGACGATCGTGCTCGAATCGCGCAGCTTGTACAGCGAGTCGATGAAGGCGCCGAGTGCGCGGTCGAGGTGGAGGATGTTGTCGTGCTGCTCGCGTGAATCGGGGCCGTAGCGGTGGCCGATGTAATCGGTGGCGGACAGTGAGACGGCGAGGATGTCAGTGGCGGGACCGCGGCCGAGGCCGAGCGTCTGCAGCCCTTCGAGTGCCGTGGCGAGCGTGAGCTCATCCATCCATGGCGTGTAGGGCAGTTCACCGGCCGCGCGCGCCGGGTCGGCGGGTAGCATGTGCGGGAAGGTGAACTCCCTGCCGTTGTTCTCGATCGGTTCGCTGTCCGGCTCGCTGTAGGCGCGGGCTGGCAGGAGCAGGTTCCAGCTCTTGCCGGCAAGGCGCTGCGCGGTGTGGCGCGCGTTGATGCCGCGAATCCAGTCGGGGAGCGTGTCGGCGTAGTAGCGGCTCGTGGTGAACTCGCCGTTGGACGTCGCGTACCAGAAGACGTTCTGCTTCGCGCGTCCGAGGGGGAGGATCGCGCCGCGATCCTTTCGAGATACGGAAAGCGCACGCGAAGCGGGGTCGCGTGTGCGCATCCAGTCGATGAGCACGGAGCCGCGGAAGCGGTACGGCGAGGCGGGCGTGTCGCGCGACGTGAGGAGCGGCGCCTGCGGGTCGAGCACGCCCGTGGTGTTGCTGACGATGCCCGTGGAGCGCGGGAAGCGCCCCGACATGGTGACGGAGTGTCCCGGCGCCGTCTCGGTGTTCGCGTGGTCCTGGAAGGCGTTCGTGAAGAACGCGCCGTGCTGTCCGAGGCGGGCGAGGCCGCCGGTGAGCTGGGGCGTCCAGCGGTCCACGTAGTCGGCACGCATCTGGTCGATCGTCAGGAAGACGACCAGCGTCGGGTGCGGCACCTGCGCCGCGACGGGCGCCAGGGGAAGGACGATGGCGGTGAGGGCGGCGGCGACTCTGGCGAAGCGGCTCATCAATTCTGGCGGAGGAGGGGGCACTCGACCCCTGAATCTACACGGGGTTTCACCCCCTTTCATCCCGGACGCCACTCACCCTCCGCTAGTCGTCGTCCTCACCGCTCGTCGCCTGGGCGTGGTTCAGCGACGCCACCATCGTCACGCCGCCGACGATATTGCCGAGGAGGGTCGGCAGGACGTAGCCGAAGATCACGTGGCCCAGCTCGGCCTCGCCGCGCACGGCGGCATACGCCACTTCCGTGGTGCCGGCGATCACATGGGCGAATCCACCGAGCCCGACGAGGTACGTCATGATGATGATGATCATCGGCTTGGCCGTCTTCGCGTCGGGCAGCATCCACACCATAAGCGCGATGAGCCCGCCGGCGAATACGGCGTGCAACATCGTGGTGAAGGGGTCGGGGGCGAGCGACGTACGCGCGATGTCCGACAGCACCGTCTGCGTCGCGGGATCGACGACGTTCAGCCGACCGATGAGCGTCGCGAAGATCACTGCGCCGATGAGGTTGGTGACGAGCACGGCGCTCCAGAGCCGAAGCACATTGCGCAGTCGCTCGCGCGAGAACCGGTGCAGCAACGGCACGATCGGCGTGAGCGTGTTCTCGGTGAAGAGTTGCTGGCTGCCAAGGATGACGATGAGGAAGCCGACGCTGTAGCCGAGCTTCGAGATGAGCGGCTGCCAAGGTGTGTCGGGGAGATGCGAGCGGAGGAGCGCCTCAGCGAGGAAGCTGAATCCCATGGAGAGTCCGGCGGCGAGGCCGGACCACAGGAGCGCGCTCGTTGCGCGGTCGAGCTCGTGGAGTCCCGCTCGGCGGATGACCTCGTACGTCGTACCCGCGTCGAGCGCCTCGGCGTCCTGCGCCTTGCGTTCGGTGCGCTGCTCGTCGGACTCCGACGAGGCGTCATCGGCGAGGTCGGGGTTGCGCGGGGTGTCGGCGCTGTCGCGGGGGGAGTGGAGGGTCACGTACGTAAGCTAGCGGCGACGGGCCTCTGGGGGCGCATGCCGGGCACTTCGTGTCGCCCTCAACCTCCGCACCCTGAATCATCCCTTACCCCGCGGCGACTCGGCGCCGGCCGCCGATGTCATCCGAGCGCCGCGACGCGTATTGCACCCCTCACGATGCGTACTCCAGCACGTCCAGCTCCTCATCGTGGTCCATCCCCTCGCGCAGCCGGTACGCGTGGCCCACGAGGTACGGCACCGCCGTCACCACGACGTTCGGCTTGAACAGGAACGCCGTCCTGATGTAGAGCGCCGTCTTGTTGTGCAGCAGATGCTCCCACCACCGCCGCGGCACCACCTCGGGCACCACGATGGTCACGAGCTCACCCGGCGTCACCATGCGGAGGTTGTCGACGTACTCCACGAGCGGACGCAGGATCGATCGGTATGGCGATGGCACCACCACCAGCGGGACACCGATGTCCCATGCGTCCCACTCGGCGCGCATCCGCGTGGTGTCGCTCGCGTCCACCTCGATGTAGACGGCCATTACCTCGTCGGAGATCGTCGTCGCATACACAAGGGCCCCCGACGTCGCCTTCGTGATGCCGTTCACCGGCACGATCACGGTGTGATGCATCGGGGTGATGGGACTCTGGCCGAGGAAGCGGATTTCCTCCGCGAAGTCCATGTAGTGCGCGTGGATCTTCCGCAGGATCACGATGATCACGGGAATGATGACCGCGATGATCCATCCGCCGGTCGTGAACTTGGTCACGACCTGGATGATCGACACCGCGCCCGTCGCCACCGCTCCGATCCCGTTGAGCGACGCCTTCCACTGCCAGCCCGCATCGCGGGTGGCGCGCCAGTGCACGACCATGCCCGCCTGCGACAGCGTGAAGCAGACGAACACGCCGATCGCGTACAGCGGCACGAGGGCGTTGGTATCACCGTGAAACAACCAGACCAGCAGCAGCGCCACGCCGGCCAGTGCGATGATGCCATTCGAGAACGCCAGACGGTCACCGCGTGCGGCCAGCTGCCTCGGCATGTAGCCGTCGTGTGCCAGGATGCCGGCCAGCCGCGGGAAGTCGGCGAACGCGGTGTTGGCCGCGAGTACCAGGACCGCGAAGGTCGTGTACTGGAGTGCGAAATACAGCGGCCCGCCACCGAATACGCGATGCCCCAGCGTGGAGAGGACCGTCTCGGCCGTCGTCGGCATCACGTGATAGTGCTGCGCCATCGCCGACACGCCGAGAAAGAACAGCGCGAGGATCGAGACCATCCAGCCGAGCGTGAGGGCTGCGTTCCTCTGCGCAGGCGCCTTGAAGGCCATCACGCCGTTCGAGATCGCTTCCGTTCCCGTCATCGCCGCGCACCCTTCGGCGAAGCCGCGCAGCAGCAGGTACATCAGGGCGAAGCCCGTCACCGGTGACATGGCGCGCACGGGCGGCGCCGTGATCGCGCGCGCGACAGTCGCGAGCTCGTGGCCCGTCCAGTACCGCCATGCGCCGACCCCGAGGAGCAACAGCATCATCGCGATGAAGGCGTACGTCGGCAGGCTGAACGCCGCCCCCGATTCCCGCACGCCGCGCAGGTTCACCATCGCGAGCAGCACGATCGACAAGCAGCCGAGCAGCACGGTGTGTGGTACCAATGCCGGATACGCCGACGTGATCGCGGCCACACCACCGGAGATCGACACGGCCACGGTGAGGATGTAATCGGTGAGCAGGGCCGCCGCGGCGACGAGCCCCGGCATCATCCCGAGGTTCTCCTTCGCCACGGTGTACGAGCCACCGCCGTTGGGGTAGGCAAAGAGTGTCTGGCGATACGAGAGCCCGACGAGCACCAGGAGGCCGACGATCACCGCGGAGATGGAGAACACGTAGTTCACGGCAGCCAGGCCGATGGCGCCGCCGAGGACGAAGAGGATCTGATCGGTGGCGTAGGCGACCGAGGAGATGGCGTCCGATGACAGGACAGCCAGTGCGGTCTTCTTGTTCAGCCGCTCGTGCTCGAGCCGCTCGCTCGGCAGCGGGCGGCCGAACACGAGGTGCTTGACGCGACGATAGGGTGACGACATGTGCCGTGGCCGGAACGCGGCGCCGCGGCATGCGGCGCGCACTCTCAGGCTACCGGCTCACCCACAAGGACCGCACAAAGGTCCGATCTGCGATTACAAGGATTTCACAAGGATCCCTCGATCGGGACATCTGCCGCCGGGACGGCGAGGATGAAGCGGCTCGATCCGTCTGCCATTGGCGAGAACTCGAGTGTGCCGCACTGCACTTCGGCGAGCCTTCGTGCGATCGACAGTCCCAGGCCGGTGCCGCGGCTTCCCTTCGCCGATGGCCGGCCGCGCGCGAACGGCTCGAAGATGCGCTCCCGATCCTCGGCGGCGATGCGACCGGCATCCTCGACGGAGAAGATGAGCGCCGACCCGTGGCGCGATACCCGGAGCCGCACCGGCTGGCCCGCAGGCGCATACTTCGCGGCGTTCTCGAGCAGGTTGCTCAAGATCCGCATGGTGTGCACGAAGTCGAACCGACCGAGGAGGGTCGTGAACTCGCCCTCGAGGATCGTGTCGATCTCGCGTCCACCGAGTGCGCTCTCCACGCGCTGCAGCGCCGCGCCGACCACGTCGTCCGCCGTATTCAGCGCCACTTCCACCGGCATCTGGCCCGCGTTCAGCTGCGAGAGGTCCAGCAGCTCGTCCACCAGCGTACTCAAGCGATCGGCTTCTTCCTCGATCACCCACGCACGCGTGACGTCGCTCCCGCGGGCAATCTCGTTGGCGATTCCCTTGATGGTGGTGAGCGGCGTGCGCAGGTCATGCGACACGGAGGCGAGGAGTGCGTCCTTCAAGCGGTCCGCGCGCCGCAACGATTCCGCCTCCTCCGCGGACTCGGCGAGCCGAACCCGCTCCACGCCAAGCGCCGCGTAGTAGGACAGGGCGCCGAGAATGCGCTGCTGGTCGCGCGACAGCCGGAAGGGACGATTTCCTCCCAGGCGGAGGGTGCCCACGACGATGCCCCGGATAGCGAGGGGAATGTTCATCTCGCGCACGGGCAGCACGCTATCCGTGCCCTCGGCCTCACCCATCGTGATTTCGCACCGCTCCGTACCCATCGACTGCCGAATCACTTCGGCGATCGCATGCAAGGCGTCCTCTGCCCGTGGTGCATTCAACGTCTCGGCGCCAAGCGTGGCGAGCCGGTCGATCTCCGCGGTTCGCGAGCGCGCGATGTCTGCCTCACGGCGTTGCCGCTCCAGCAGTTGCGCACCGACGACGCTGGTGACGAGAAAGGCGAACAGCACGAACCA
The DNA here is from genome assembly GCA_038236775.1 of Gemmatimonadales bacterium. Taxonomy (GTDB): domain Bacteria; phylum Gemmatimonadota; class Gemmatimonadetes; order Gemmatimonadales; family Gemmatimonadaceae; genus AG11. The sequence continues at coordinate 87,979 of JBBRZK010000001.1, read as the reverse complement.
GTCGAGCGGGTCGGCGATGCGCAGCGTGTTGTACGGTGGCAGGAAGGCGACGTCGAACACGACGAATGCCGTCGTGGCGAGGGCGATGCCGAGTGCGCCGCCGCCTACAGCGCTGCCGCCGAGCACCACGAGGACGAAGGCAAGGGCAACGTGTGCCTTGTCGAGGCGGTCGCGAAAGAGCAGTAGCGCGCCTGTGCTCGCGGCCAGGATGACGAACCACAGCAGCCAGTTCGACCAGCGCGGTCGTTCGGGGATGGGCGTCATTCGCCGGCGAACCGGTAGCCCACGGCCGGCTCGGTGATGATCAGCGCAGGCCGCACGGCATCGCGCTCGAGCTTCCGTCTCAGCTGCCCGACATACACGCGCAGGTATTGCTGCGCGTCGCCCTCGGCGCGGCCCCACACGGCGAGAAAGAGCTGCTGGTGCGTGAGCACCTGGCCGCGATGCGTGACGAGCGCACGAAGCAATCCCCACTCGGTGGGCGTGAGGTGGACGTCCGCTCCTGCGCGCCGGACGATGCGCTTCACGAGATCGATCTCGACCTCGCCGGCGACGACGCGCTCGCTCGCGGGCGCGGCCCGCGTGACGCGGCGCAACTGTGCGCGGGCGCGCGCCTGCAACTCGAGCGTGCTGAATGGCTTGGTGACGTAGTCGTCCGCCCCGGCATCGAGCAGCGCGGCCTTGTCGCGGTCCGAGTGCCGTGCCGAGAGCACGATGATGGGCGCGGTCGTGAAGGCACGCAGGTCGCGGCAGACCTCGAGCCCGTCCATGTCGGGCAGGGTAAGGTCGAGCACGATGAGGGCGGGCCGGGAGGCCGCGGCCTGGTCGAGCCCATCGCGCGCCGAGCCAGCCTCGATGACTGTGTCCACGATACCGTCGAGCGCGTTGCGCACGACGCGCCGGATCTGCGGCTCGTCGTCGATGACGAGCAGGGTGGTCACGCGAACCGTGGGTGGAACATGGACGTCACCTGGAGAAGGCTGGACGTCGCTGAATTGGAAGCAGGGTGATCGAAAGCGCCAGCGTCACGCTGCGCGCACGACCTCGTCCACCATGAGATTCCTGGCAAAGCAGATCTCGTTGCACGCGAACCGCCGCACACAGCCGAGGCAGTCGCGCCGGATTTTCTCCGGGTACCGCGCGCGGTCCACACGGAGGTAGCCAATGGCCGAGAAGAACTCCGGCTGGAGCGTGAGCGCGAAGACGTCGTAGATGCCGCGCTTCCGCGCCAGCCGCTCCACCGCGTCGACGATGGCGCGGCCCAGTCCCTTGCCATGCGCCTCCTTCGACACGGCAATCGCCGCGACCTCCGCCACGCTCGGCGAATACTCCTTCAGTGCGCCGCAGGCGAGTAGCTCGCCGGCGGTGTTCTGCACGACCACGTAGTCGTCGATGGCCAGTGCGATCATTTCCGGCGAGCGGCGCAGCATCTGGCCTTCGTCGGCGAAGCTGTTGTTCAGGCACGAGATCGCCGCGGCATCCTGCGAACGGGCCCGACGCACGAACAGGTCAGGGGCCATCAGAGGACCTCTTCGAGGATCTGCAGGCCACGGAGCAGCTCGTCCTGGGTGGCAACGAGTGGCGGCAGCATGCGCACCGTGTAGTCGCCGGCGGAGCAGACGAGCAGGCCGCGACCGAGTGCCTCGCTGACGACGTGCGCCGCGGTGCCCATCACGTCGATGCCCCACATGAGGCCCACCCCGCGCACCTGACGAATGCGACTCGTGCGATGCGCGATCTCGTTGAGCTGCTTCCCGAACCACGCACCGGTCTCCTTCACGTGCTGGAGCAGGGCGGGGTCGGACACGCGGTCGAGCACGTGCAGCGCGACCGACGCCACCAGTGGGCCGCCGCCGAACGTGGTGCCGTGGTCGCCCGGCTTGATGGTGTTCACGATGGCGTCCGTCATCAGGATGGCGCCCATGGGCAGGCCACCGGCGATCGGCTTCGCGAGCGTGACCATGTCGGGCACGACGCCGGTCTGCTCGTAGGCGAACAGCGTTCCGGTGCGTCCGAGTCCGCACTGGATCTCGTCGAAGATGAGGGCGATGTTGCGCGCCTTCGTCACCGCGCGCAGCTCGCGGAGGAAGCCGGGGTCGAGCACGCGCACGCCGCCCTCGCCCTGCACGGGCTCCACGATGAGCGCGGCGACGGTGTCCTCACTGAGTGCCGCATCGAGCTCGGCGAGATCGCGCTCGAAGATCGAGATGCCGCCGGCGAGCGGGCGGAAGGGCAGTCGGTACGAAGGACGGTCCGTGGCCGCGAGCGTGCCGAAGAGGCGGCCGTGGAACGCGCCGCGCAGCGCGACAATCTCGTGCTTGGCGTCGCCGAGCGTGCGCGCCCAGCGACGAGCGAACTTGAACGCGCCTTCGTTGGCTTCCGCGCCCGAGTTGCAGAAGAACACCTTGTCGGCGAAGGACTTCTTCACCAGCTCCGCGGCCAGGCGCTCGCCCGGCGAGGTGCTGTAGAGGTTCGACACGTGGACGAGGCCATCCACGGCCGCATGCATCGCGGCCTTGAGGCCGGCGTCATCGTAGCCGAGGGCGTTGACGGCAATGCCGGCGACAAAGTCGAGGTACGGCTTGCCTTCCGCATCGTAGAGATAGACGCCGCTGCCACGCACGAACTCGACGGGCGCGCGCTTGTACGTGCCGAGGATGGCACTGTCGATCGCGACGGGCAGGCCCGCGATGCCGGGCTGCGCCGCTGGGGTGATGGCGTTCGTCATCGTCGTCGGGGTCATGGTCGGTGCCGTCATGCAATTACGCTCCCCACTCGTGTCAGCACGGTTCCGCGATCGAGCTGTTCGATCGCGGCGATGTCGGAGATCCTCACGCGTTCCACGCCGCCGTCCAGGGCGGCGAGCGCCGCCTGGAGCTTGGCAGCCATGCCACCCTGCGCCGTGCCCTCGTCGATGAGGCGGTGTGCGTCCTCGGGAGCGAGGGCAGGCAATGGCATTCCGTCCTTCAGCACGCCGGCGACGTCGGAGACGAGCAGCAGCTCGTCGGCCTCGAGGGCGACGGCGATCGCTGCAGCGGCATCGTCCCCGTTCACGTTGAGCACGAGCCCCTCGGCGGGCTCGCTGCAGCGGCTCACCGGCGACAGCACGGGCAGGTAGCCGCCGGCCATCAGGTGGTGCAGCAGCCCTGCGTTGACCTCGGCCGGCACGCCCACGAAGCCGAACTGGTCGGCGTCGAGCGGCTTCGCGGAGAGCAGTGCGGCGTCTTCGCCGGAAAGGCCAAGGGCGGGGACGCCGGCCGCGACGAGCACGCTGACGAGCCGCTTGTTCGCCGTGCCGGACAGCGCCATGCGGATGATGTCGAGGTCGAGGCGGCTAGTGACGCGACGCCCACCCTTGAACTCCGCTGCTACACCATAGAGCCGCTGGAGCGTGGACACCTCGTCGGCGCCGCCGTGTACGACGACGAGCGACCCGGGCGCGGCGCGATGCGCGGCGGCAAGCGCGGCGGCGAGCGCGGGGTCGAGCTGCGGACGGCCGCCGACCTTGATGACGCGCGTCATGCGGGCAGGCCGGTGCACTCGTCGATCCCGCTCATGAGGTTCGCGTTCTGCAGCGCCTGTCCGGCAGCGCCCTTCACGAGGTTGTCCAGGGCGGACGTGACGAGCATCATCGGCGCGTGTGTGCCGGCGATCATGGTGGCCGTCATGCGGACCACGTTGCGGCGCACGACGTCAGCGAGGGCCGGCTGCTGCGTCACGACCTCGATGAATGGCTCGTTCGGATAGACCGCGCGAAAGGGCTCGAGCGGATCGATGAGTTCCTCGACGAGCGGCACGGTGATGGTGGAGAGGATTCCGCGCGCGACGGGAAGCAGGTGCGGGGTGAAGACGAGGTCGACGTCGTCCACGCCCAGCGCAGCCATCGTGGCCGTCATCTCCTTCAGGTGCCGATGCGTGTTGCCCACGCCGTACGCGCGGTAGTCGTCGGACACTTCCGCGAACAGCAGCTCGCGCTTGGGCGAGTTGCCCGCGCCGGTGACGCCGCTGGCCGAGTTGGCGATGATGGCCGCTGAGGGCGCGACGAGGCCGGCGGACACGAGGGGCGCGAGCGCCAGCAGGATGGACGTGGGATAGCAGCCCGGGTTGGCCACGATCTCCGCGGCGCGGATCTCGGCGCGCACGTCACTGCCCAGCTCCGGCATGCCATAAACGGCGCGGTGCTCGGTGTCGCCGTTGCCGGGACGGAGGTCGCTCGACAGGTCGACGACGCGGGCACCGAATGCGCGCGCGCGCTGCACCCATGGAAGCGACGCGCCGTGGGGCAGTGCGCAGAAGACGATGGCGGCCTGGTCGAGGACGGCGTCGTCGGACGCGATGAAAGTGACGTCCTTGTTGCCGAGGCGCACGGTCTGTCCGCGCTGCTCGTTCGCGGTGGCGAAGGCCAGCGAGAAGCGCGGATGCTGCGCGATGAGCGCACAGAGTTCGCGGCCGGCGTAGCCGCTGGCGCCAAGGACGCCGACAGGGATTCTATTCACGCTATAATGCATAATCATGCATTTGACTCTGGTCAATGGCTGGTGCTTTCGATATGCTTCGGATGGGACCAGCGAGCCACCGGGGGATCGGATGACGAAGAAGCAGGTGCGGCAGGCAGCGATACTCGAGCTCGTCACTTCGCATGAGGTGGGGAGCCAGGAAAATCTCCGGCAACTGCTGGTGGAGCGAGGGGTCGATGTCACACAGGCGACCCTGTCGCGCGACGTCCGCGACCTGGGGCTGGCGCGGGTATCGGCGGAGGACGGCGTCCGTTACGTCGTGGCCGATTCGCTGGCGTCGGAAGAGGATAAACCTTTGCTGCGCAATCTTTTGCCACAGTTGTTCTCCCGTGTGGACGGCGTGGGTGAACTGGTCGTGCTCCACACGGTGCGGAGCGGGGCCCAGCCCATCGCGGAGGCGATCGACCAGGAGGAGTTCGAGGAGGTGCTGGGGACCATCGCCGGCGATGACACCATCCTCATCGTGACGCGGTCGGCCGCGGCTCGCGAGCGGCTGATCCAGCAGCTCAAGGCGATGGTGGGGGAGGGGTAGGGTCTGAGCTTGGTCGGCGGGTTGACGCAGGGGAGTCGATTGATTAAATATGCATTACTTACTGCATATATACTCTCTGAGTTGTCATCCTGAGCAACGCGAAGGATCTGCTTCTCGACCGGCCAAGGCAGATCCTTCGCTGCGCTCAGGACGACAGTCGCTCAGGATGACAGTCTCCAATAAGGAGCCGCACATGACCCGTACCATCGTCCTCGCCTACTCCGGCGGCCTCGACACCTCGATCATCGTGCCGTGGCTGCGCGAGCACTACGACGCGCACGTCATCTGCGTGGCGGCGGACATCGGCCAGGGCGCCGAAGAGTTGAAGGGCGTGCGCGAGAAGGCGCTCGCCAGCGGCGCCGAGGAGTGTTATGTGGAGGATCTGCGTGAGGAGTTCGTGCGCGACTTCATCTTCCCCACGCTCCGCGCCGGCGCCGTCTACAACCGCAAGTACCTCCTCGGCACCGCGATGGCGCGTCCGCTCATCGCCAAGCGGCAGGTCGAGATCGCGCACCGCGTGCATGCCGACGCGCTCGCGCACGGCTGCACCGGCAAGGGCAACGACCAGGTGCGCTTCGAGATGACCTTCGCCACGCTCGCGCCGGAGTTGCCGGTGATCGCGCCGTGGCGCGAGTGGGACATCCGCAGCCGCGAGGACGCCATCGACTACGCGACCGCGAAGGGCATCCCCATCACCGCGACGAAGGAAAAAATCTATTCGCGCGATGCCAATCTCTGGCATCTCAGCCACGAAGGCGGCAACCTCGAGGATCCCAACTCGGCCCCGAAGGCCGACATGTTCATGCTGACGACGGAGCCCTCCAAGGCGCCGGATGAGGCCGAGGACGTCGTCATCGGTTTCGAGAAGGGCACGCCCATTTCCGTCAACGGCGAGGCGCTCGGTCCCTTTGATCTCGTGTCGAAGCTCAACGCCATCGGCGGCAAGCATGGCGTCGGCCGCATCGACCTCGTGGAGGACCGCATGGTGGGCATGAAGTCGCGCGGCGTGTACGAGACGCCGGGTGGCACGCTGCTCTACACGGCGCATTCCGAGCTCGAGCAGCTCATCCTCGACCGCAAGACGCTCGCGGCGAAGGACCTCATCGCGCCGCGCTACGCGGATCTCGTCTACGAGGGCCGCTGGTGGACCACCGAGCGCGAGGCGTACGACGCGTTCGTGAACGTGACGCAGGAGCGCATCACCGGGACGGTGACGCTGCGCCTGTACAAGGGTGGCATGCAGGTTGTCGGGCGGCAGAGCGAGCACGCACTGTACGACGAGCGCTTCGTCACGTTCGGCGAGGACGGCGTGTACCAGCAGAGCGATGCCGCAGGCTTCATCCGCCTCTTCGCGCTGCCGGCCCGCGTGCGCGCCATCAAGGACCAGGAGCTTGCCGCGGCGAAGGCCGCGGATGCCGCGCCGACGCCGATCGGAGAGTTCGCCGGTGTCTGACAAGGTTGTCATCCTGAGCGCAGCGAAGGATCTGCTTGTGACTCCTGCACCGACGCCCCAGAAGACACACAAGCTGTGGGGCGGGCGCTTCGGCGCCGGCCCCACGGCCGCTTTCGACGCGCTCAACAACTCCATCGGCATCGACTTCCGACTCTGGCCGCACGACATCCGCCTGTCGAAGGCGTGGGCGGTTGCGCTATGGAACGCCGGCGTCCTCACCCTCGAGGAGAGCCGGGCGATGGAGAAGGGGCTCGATGCCGTGGCTGCGCGACTCGAGGGCGGCGAGCAGCCCATCGCGTCCGACGAGGATGTGCACACCCTGATCGACCGCTTGCTGCACCTCGAGATCGGAGACGTCGCCTCGAGGCTGCACACGGGCCGCAGCCGCAACGACCAGGTCGCGACCGCGACCCGCTTGTGGACGATGGAGATGTGCACGCGGCTCGACGCCGCCGTGCGCGGGTTGCAGCAGGCGATGGTGGAGCAGGCGGCGACGCTGGAGAGCGCGCTGATGCCGTCGTACACGCACATGCAGCGCGCGATTCCCGTGTCGGCCGCGCACTGGATGCTCGCGCACTTCTGGCCGCTCGAGCGGGATCGTGCGCGCCTGCGCGCGGCGCAGAAATCGGCCGCCGTACTGCCGCTCGGCTCGGGCGCCGTGGCGGGATGTGCGTATCCCATCTCGCGCACGCTGCTGCAGGGGACGCTCGGCTTCGATTCCGTGTCGCCCAACTCGATCGATGCCGTCTCCGACCGCGACTTCATCGCCGAGGTGCTGTTCACGTCGACGATGATCGGGACGCACCTGTCTCGGCTGGCCGAGGACCTCATCATCTACGGGTCGAGCGAGTTCGGGTTCGTGCAGTTCGGCGAAGGCTATACGTCCGGGTCATCGATGATGCCGCAGAAGCGGAACCCGGATGCGCTGGAACTCGCGCGCGGCAGTGCGGCGCGGATGCTCGGGAACCTGACGTCGCTGCTGGCGACGCTGAAGGGCCTGCCGACGAGTTACAACAAGGATCTCCAGGACGACAAGCGGACGTTGTTCGACGCCACGGACATGCTGCTGCTCGTGCTGCCGGCGGTGACCGGCGCGCTCGCGGAGTGCACGTTCCGTCGCGAGCGGATGGCGGCCGCGCTGTCGAGCACGATGATGGCGACGGACTTGGCGGACTACCTCGTGCGCAAGGGCGCGACGTTCCGCGAGGCCCACTCGGCCGTCGGGAAGCTGGTTCGCGAGTCGGAGGCGTCGCGGGTGGAGATGCAGGATCTCCCGAAGGCGTCGTTCGCCGCGGCACATGCGAGCTTCGGGGACGACGTGGTGGATGCACTCAGCCCGGTACAGTCCGTCCTGCATCGCGAAGTGGATGGGGGAACGGGGCCCAGGGCCGTGAGGGCCCAGCTCGAGGCGGCGCGTGCGGCGCTCGTGCCGCCGCCGGCTCCGAGATCGACCAACTCCGGCGCGCATCCACTGGTGGCCGTCGCACCGTAGCCGCAATGGTTGGGCTTGCACCGGCACGCGCTGTGTTGCATGATGATCATCATGCGATACCCGGACCAGCACAAGGATGACGTCCACGCGCGCATCGTGGCAGCCACGGCGGAGGCGATTCGGGAGCACGGCGTGCAGGGCGTCAGCATTCCGGCTTTGATGCGCCGAGTCGGCCTCACGCATGGGGCCTTCTATGCGCACTTCGAGAGCCGAGACGCGCTGATCGCTGAGGCGGTGAGGGCGGCGGCCACCGAGACGGCGGAACATGGCTTCGGCCCTGCGCAGGGCAAGGATGCACTCTACGACGCGTACCTCTCACCGGCGCATGCGGCGGGTCCCGCGCACGGATGCGTCGTTGCGGCACTCGGCACCGAGGGCTCTCGGCAGCCGGTTCCCGTCCGCCAGGCGTTCGCGGATGCGGCAAGGGGACTGCTCCGGCTTGTGGAGTCTCATCGTCACCGCAAGCGCCCGCGGCCGGACATCAGCACCGGCACCCTGAACGCAACGTCGTTGATGGTCGGCGCGGTCACGCTCGCTCGCCTCGTGGATGACAAGGCGCTGGCGGCGCGCATTCTCGCCGCGGCGAAAGCCGAACTGGCGAACTCGTAACCCTCCGTGCGCTGCGACGCCTCACGGTTGTGTGGCGAGAAATGATGGTCATCATACCATGGACCGATTGAGGGCAGGAGCGGCGCGCGATTCACCAGCGTACCGGTCGTGGGCGGTCGTGGGCGGTCGTGACAGGGGCGTCAGACGGGATCGGCAGGCCAGTGCACGTCGCTCGCCGCCTCGACGTCGTGCTCGTGGCCCGTCCTGGGCGGTGCTGGAGGCGGCGCGAAGCACGGGACGCCATGCGCGAGGTCTCGATCCCTCCTATCTTCTCCCCGGGCGACCCTCCACGCTGACGACCGGCGTCGTGAAGAAGACCATCCTCCTCTACGGCATCCCAGGCGGCGTGCTCATCGCCGCATTGAAGGCTGTCGAGTACCGCTACCTCGTGCTCGAGCACTCGCTGGAGATCTACGGCGGCATCATCGCCCTGCTCTTCTCTGTGCTCGGCATCTGGCTCGGCCTGAAGCTGACCCGGACGCGCGAGCCGGTCGTGGTGCGCGAGGTGCCGGTGGATCGCGAGGTGCTGGTGCCCGTCATCGGTCCCTTCCGGCGAGACGGAGTGCGCCTCCAGCAGCTCGGGATCACGCCGCGCGAGCTCGAGATCCTGGAGGCGATGGCGTCCGGCCTCAGCAACCGGGAGATTGGCGAGCGGCTGTTCGTCAGCGAAAATACCGTGAAGACCCACGCCGCGCGGCTGTTCACGAAGCTTTCGGCGCAGCGGCGAACGCAGGCGGTACAGCATGCCAGGGATGCTGGTCTCATCCCCTGAACGGATGATTCTGCGTGTTTCCGGGCAGAATCATGCCTTCGGGTGACGCGGGAACGTGGCGCGGAGCGCAAGATGTCCCTCGATCACGCTGCACCCCCACCATTCCGGAGTACTGCGACATGAAGAGGATCATCCTCACCTTCGGGTTGATCTCGGGCGTCATCATCTCCACCCTGATGCTGCTGGCGATGGCGTTCCAGGATGTCATCGGTTTCGATCGGGGCGAGATCATCGGGTACACCTCGATGATCCTCGCCTTCCTTCTGATCTACTTCGGCGTGCGCTCGTACCGCGACAACGTGGCGGGCGGCACCGTGCGGTTCGGCCGTGCGCTTGCCGTAGGGGCAGGCATCGCGCTGGTGTCCTCGCTCTGTTACGTGGCCACCTGGGAGGTGATGTACTTCAGGTTCATGCCGGACTATCTCGACAAGTACCAGGCTCACATGATCGAGAGGGCGCGCGCGAACGGGGAGAGCCCGGCGGCGATCGCACAGAAGAAGGTGGAGATGGAAAAGCTCGGCGTGATGTACGCGAACCCTGCCGTCAATGCGGCGTTCACCTTCCTGGAGCCGCTCCCGGTGGCGGTCGTCGTCGTGCCGATAACGGCGGGGCTGCTGAGCCGGAAGCAGAAGACGGGCTCAAGGGGCGAGCTCGTCGGGATGTCGGTGCCCGGGTCGACGTGAGCGGGAGCTGGACGAGCTGAGCGCCGAGCCGCCTGTGTCAGTGCGGTCGCTCGCGCATCTCCGCCAGGTACTGGTGCACGAACGCGATCGACATGCTGCCTTCGCCTACGCCTGCCGCCACACGCTTGATGGACCCATGCCGCAGGTCGCCGGCGGCGAAAATGCCGGGCGAGCTCGTCTCCAGCAGGTAGGGATCCCGCTCGCGGGGCCATGACGTCGCCGCACCGGCGGCCAGCAGGTCCAGCACGTCACGCCCGGTGCAGACGTACCCCCACTCATCCCGCACCAGCGACGACGGCAGCCACTCCGTCTCGGCACGCGCGCCGATGAAGACGAACAGCCGGTCGCACCGATGTCGCTGCTCCTCACCCGTGACGTGGTTGCGGATGGTCACGGAGTCGAGCACGCCGTTGCCCTCGACACTGACGATTTCACTCATCGGTTCGATGCGGATGTTGGACTTGCTTGCCAACTGGTCGATGAGGTACTTCGACATGCTGGCCGCGAGCGTGCTGCCGCGCACGAGGATCGTGACGCTGTCCGCATAGCTGGAAAGCAGCATCGCCGCCTGCCCCGCGGAGTTACCGCCGCCGACGAGATAGACGGCCTTGCCGCGTGCGCCGAGTGCCTCGGTCTGCGCGGCGCCGTAGTAGACGCCCTTGTTGATGAAGGCATCGATGCCCTCTACCGACAGCCGGCGCCAAGCGACGCCCGTCGCGAGCACGACGGCCGAGGTGTCGATGGTGTCGCCGCCGTCGAGGTGGAGGCGGTAGCCGCCGGTCTCGAGCGTCGAGAGGTTCGTCGCACTGCGAGCCACGACCATGTCGGCGCCGAAGCGCGCGGCCTGCTGTCGCGCGCGAAGACTGAGCTCGTCGCCGGAGATGCCGGTGGGAAAGCCGAGGTAGTTCTCGATGCGCGACGACGTGCCCGCCTGCCCCCCCCGGTGCGACGCGCTCGATGAGCAGCGTGCGCAATCCTTCCGAGGCGCCGTACACCGCGGCGGCGAGTCCGGCCGGTCCGCCGCCGATGACCGCCACGTCGTACTGCGGACTCGCGGGCTCGGTCTGGAGCCCGATGCGTTCCGCGATCTCGCGAAAGGACGACGATGCGAGGTTCTGGCCGTCGGGCAGGCAGATGATGGGCAAGGGAGCGTCGGTCGTCGCCAGCGTGTTGACGACGGACTCGCTGTCATCGAGGCCCGGCGCGGCGCCCGGCTCGCTCCACCGGTACGCGACGTGATTGCGCGAAAGGAAGTCGCGCAGCTCGTGACAGAATGGATCGGCATGCCGCCCGATCACCGTCACCGGCGCGCCATTGGTGGTGATCGTCAGTTGCTGCGCCATCCCGATGCGCGCGGCCATCGTGCGGAGGATGGTGCTGTTGAGCTTCGCGCAGTGGCGGAGCAGGTCGTGGAACTGTGCCCCGTCGAGGCGCATCAGCCGCGAGTCCTCCGTCGCCTGGAAGCTCGCGATGGACGCGGAGCCGAGGAGGAGTGGTATCTCGCCGAAGAAGTCGCCCGGCTTGTATGCGTTCACCTGCTGATCCGTTCCGGCCACGCTCTTGAACACGGCGAGCGCGCCGTCGAGCACGACATAGAACGAGGAGGCCTCGCCTTCGTGCAGGATCCACTCGTCCTGGTGCACACGCAGGTCGGCGGCGGCCGAGGCGATGGTGTGGCGCTCGTGTTCGGGAAGCGCGGCAAAGGGTGGAACGGCTGCCAGTAATTCGCCGGTGATCATGACACGTCTCCGCGATGACAGGCTCCTGGGCGGTCCCCGAGTCCGTGCCAGGATCGGGAGCGCACCCTCGCAATATCGGCACGCGACCACGGTTGGCCAATTACCCGAAGGTGGAGCGGTGCAGCGCCGTCGCCTCCCCGCGTAGCACAGACTGCTGCTAGCGGTCCTCGGCGAGGAAGGCAACGATCCGCTCATTGAGGAACCGGCGATCCGCCGGACTCGCCCCGGCGCCAGCCGGATGTCCCCACAACGAGGGGATCGGCACGAGCTGGACCTTCGGGATGAACTGCGCCTCGTACTTCGCATCCGCGAGAGGAAAGTACAGGTCGGTCTCGGACGGCATGTACAGCACGGGGATCGTGATCGAGCGCAGCGCCTTCTCCACGTCACCGCCGAAGCCGGGCGTCGTGCCCACGTCGTGCCGCTGCCACGTGCGCGCCTGGAGGATGTAGTTGTTCGCGTCCGCATTGAAGCGCGTGCGCATCGACTGCATCACCTGCTCGAACGTGGTGCCCGCTGGAACCGTCGTGCGCCAGAGTTCGCGGCGCCACCATTCCTGCGAATAGAGCCATCCGGCCCACACCATCCCGAATGCCTCGAGGCCGGCCTTCGGCGGCGCGGTGTAGTCGCCGCCGTTGAAGGACGGGTCGGCGGTGAGCGCAGCGATCTGTCCCTCCAGCCGGACGATGCCGTGACCGTACGTCTTCGCGGTGCCGGAGGTGGCCACGATGCGATCGACGAACGACGGATAGCTCACCGCCCATTGGAAGGCCTGCTGCGCGCCCATCGAGAAGCCGATGACGGCGCGCAGGTGGGTCACCTTCAGGTCCTCGACGAGGAGGCGATGCACGGCCTCGACGTTGTCGCGGATGGTGGTGACCGGAAAGCGCGGACCGTGCAGCGGCTCCGGCGTGTTGCTCGGTGACGATGAACAGCCATTGCCGAACAATTCGGTGGCGACGAGAAACAGCTTCGTCGTGTCGAGCGCCTGGCCGGGTCCGATGAGCCACTCGTAGCCGTGATGTGTCGCCATGTAATGCGACGGCAGCAGGACGACGTTGTCGTGCGCGGCATTCAGGTGTCCGTAGGTGCCGTACACGATCCGGGCGTTCGGCAGTACCATACCGCTCTCTGTACGGAAGACCGCGATGATGAACTCATGATGCTCTGCGCGGTCGACCCGGGAACTGGTACCTTGTGCATTGGCCGTGCGGACAAGCAGGACCAGCGCTGCGATGAAGAAGAGCGGGCGTCGCATGAATTTCGTGTGAGTGGTGTGAAGCAAACGTACCGCCTGGAGTAGTAGTCGTCTGGCATCGCAGTGGACAGTACGCGCTGTTCCCCGCCCCGACCGCGTCGTGTCCGGAATCACGATACCTCCTCCCTCGTTCCAACCGCATGCTGAGCGACGCACATGCCCGAGCGCGCGCCGGATGGCGGTACACCGGCGACGACCGACCCACCTTCGCGGCACCTCCGGCCGCGGGCCAGGAATCCGTGTGGGACTACCCGCGACCGCCGCGGCTCGTGTCCGATGCGCGTGAGGTCATCGTTCGCGTTGGCGACGTCGAGTTGGCGCGGACCCGACGCGCGATGCGCATGCTCGAGACGGCCAGTCCGCCGACGTTCTACATCCCGTTCGCCGACGCGCGTCGAGACCTGCTCGTCGAAGCACCCGAGTTCGGCCAGTCCCACTGTGAGTGGAAGGGACGCGCGCGCTACCTCTCGATCGTGACCGACGCCGGGATACTTCCCGGTGCGGGGTGGACGTACCCGTCGCCCGACGAACCGTACGAGGCGCTCGCCGAGTGCTTCTCCGTCTACCCGGGTCGCGTCGCGTGCTTCGTGGACGGCGAGCGCGTCCGTGCGCAGGATGGCGGCTTCTATGGCGGATGGGTGACAGATGAGATTGCCGGCCCGTGGAAGGGCAACGTGGGGACGTCGTACTGGTAGCACGTCCGCGCGAACCAAAGCGGTGCGCGGGACATTCATCCCGCATGCGACTTCTCCTCATCGGTGCCACAGGCACCATCGGACGCGCGATCGGCGACGCGCTCGCGCAGCACGATCTCATCCTGGCCAGCCAGCACAAGGCGCACGAGCGGGTGGACATCGCGGACCCTGCCTCGCTGCGCGCGCGCTTCGATCGGGTGGGCACGGTGGACGGCATCATCAGCGCCGCCGCCAGCGCTGCGTGGAAGCCGTTGGCCGATCTCACCGATGCGGACTTCGCTTTCAGCCTGGCGAACAAGCTGATGGGCCAGGCGAACGTCGTGAGCCCGCCGTGGGTGAGCGAGACGCTCGAGGCGATGGGGCAGAGCCCGGACGGCGGAATGCGCGCTGCCGTGGTGGCGAAGTCGTACGTCCAGAGCGTGCAGGGCAGCGAGACAGGCACCGTCATCGCGCCGACGGGCCATTGAGCGTCAGGACGCCGTCGGTACGAGCGGGGCTGGCGGCATCTTCAGTTCCGGGCGCGTCGTCACCTCGACCGCCCGAAGACCCCAGATCACGAACGCCCCCGCTCCGCACTGGCTCTGCGGTGAGCGAGAGCCCGGGCACGAGATCGACGAGTCCGCCGAGTGCCGCTTCCAGCTCGATGCGCGCGCGAGGTGCGCCGATGCACGCGTGAAGCCCGCCGCCGAACCCGATGTGCTCGGCGGCGTTCTCGCGCCCGACGTCGAACGTGTCCGGTTCACGGAAGACGCGTGGATCGCGATTGGCCGCGCCGAACAGCATCGCGATTCGCTCGCCGCGCGGGATGGCGACGCCGGCGACCTCCACGCCATCCTCGAGCACCCAGCGCTCGAAGAGCTGGAGCGGAGGGTCATACCGGATCATCTCCTCCACCGCCTGCGACGCCGACACCCTCCCGTCGCACAGCCGCTGCCATTCCGCGGGATGATGCATGAGCGCGCGCAGGCCGTTGCCGAGCGTGTTCACGGTGGCCTCGTGGCCGGCGTTGAGGAGGACGACCATCGTCGACACGATCTCGGCGTCACTCAGCCGCTCACCATCAGCGTGTGCGTTGGCGAGGCGCGTGAGCAGGTCGTCGGCGGGGTGGCGACGGCGCTCGCGCAGCAACTCCTCCACGTAATCGCGAAAGCTCGCGGCCGCATCGCTCGCATCGGCCGCCGCGGTGTCGCTCACCTGCATCTCGTACATCTTCACCATGCGGTGCGACCAGTCGAGCAGGTCGTGCGACCGCTCGGTCGGCACGCCGAGCAGCCGGCAGATCAGGCCGATGGAGAAGGGCTGCGCGAATTCCGTGAGCAGCTCGAACGCACCACGCTCCACGAGCGGCCCGAGCAGCGACCGCGCGAGATCGCGCCCCGGCGCGCGCAGCGCGTCCACGCTGCGTGGCGTGAATGCTTCCGCCACCAGCTTGCGGATGCGCGAGTGCTCCGGCGGCTCGATCCACAGCAGACTCCAGCGCTCTACGTCCCAGAACGCCTGCCATCTCGAGTCGAGGGACTCGGCGCCGAACTCCTCCTCCGTGCCGACATGGCGGAAGTTGCGTCCGAGCCGTCGGTCGCGGAGGCAGGTGCGCACGTCGGCGTGTCGGGTGACGAACCACCGGCCAAGCGGCTCGTCACGCCACGTACCAACGCTCTCGCGCAGGTCGTCGAGCACCGGATACGGATCGGAGAGGAAGGCAGCATCCGTGGGATCGAAGCTGGGCGTCATCGGCGTCAGGGCCGACTGAACACCGCGCCGTGGGGAATGCCGTCGGCGGTGCCGCCATGCGGCCAGCGCTTGCCATCCATCCGCACGCCGGCCGTGGTTGCGCCGGCGTCGCGGAACCGCTGGTCGAGCGTCAGGCGTCCCGTCGACTCATCGAAGCCGGCCATCACCACGCGGTTCTTCATCCCCTCGTAGCCCGTGATGACCACCCGCCTGTGACTCGGCTCGATCGAGATCCAGTGCGGCACGTCATCCTTGCCGAGGACGACGCGCGAGACTTCGCGTGGCCGAGCGGGATCGGTGATGTCCAGGCTCACCACCGCGTTCCACGCCGGCACCGTCACCAGGTAGTAGTGTCCCGCGATCACGGGAATGGCGCAGCTCGTGTGCTTCCGCTGCGGAAAGGACGCCACGAGTCGTCCTGACGGCGCGGCGCCGGCGACGTCGCTCAGCAGGTAGAGACCGCAGTTGAAGGTGGAAACGAGCACCGTCGTGCCATCGCCCAGGAGTCGCGGCTCCGCGGTGAACGCACCTTCGTCGCCACGCGGACCGTTCGGCAGGTCGAACGTGTGCAGCAACGCGAGGTCGGACAGTCGCCACACCTGCACCGCGCGGACCGGCGCCTCGCCGTCCATGTCGGTGGTGGTGGTCACGATGCGATCGAACGTCGGGATGATGGCGGCCGAGTAGGGACGGATACGCCGGTCGATGCCGGCGCGGTCGTCGGTGGCGGTGCGCACCACCGCGCCGCGATTCGTCAGCTCGGCGAGGCCGCCGGGCGCCATGCCCAGCGAGTCGTGCTGCATCTGGAACGTGGCGAGCACGTTGCCGTTGGGGAGACGGAGGAAGCTGTGCGGGTGCATCATGCCGCGGACGTCGCCGAACTGCCCGTCGAGCCTGGGATGCGCGGGATCGTGCGTGTCGAAGATGAACGACTGTCCGCTCTCGAACCCGTTCACGAAGAGCCGGCCGTCGGCAGGCATCTCGTGCTCGCTGTGGTGCGGGCCGTTCTTGCGTCCGGGCACGGCCACGGTGGCGACGAGGTCACCGTAGCGTGCGTGTCGTGGATCGACGTCGAGCACGGCGAGAAAGTCGGGCTGCGTCGAGTCGGCAGACGCGGTCCACAGGTACAGGAAGCGACTCGGTGCCGCGGCCTGCCCGCGCAGCATGGCGGGCTGCGCGACGGCGCACAGGAGGGCTGCCGCACAGTGTACGGCGATTCGTTTCATGAGGTCCACTCGAGTGCTGGTCGCCGCGCTCGATGTCGCGCCGGCGAGATGCGTCAATGCTTGCCTGCGTTCTCCTTGAACCGCTTGCGGATCGCGAGGAGCTCGCCGCTCACCTCGGTGTTCTTCTTGATGATGTCCTCGAGCATCTTCAGCGTCGTCGAGTCGTCCTCGACCACGGTGGGCGTGCCACCCAGCCGCACGCCGTAGCCGAAATGCTCGCCGGGCACCAGCACCATCGGGTTGGCAAGCACCACGTCGCTGATTCCGTCGGCAACCCGAACGGCCACCATCTTTTTCCCCGCCTTCTCCATGAAGCTCACGCGCAGCCCGTCGGCCTCGGCCGGCCACTGCCCGTGGTCGTGCGCCTGGCCGTCGGTGCCGACAAATGTGGTGGACTGCGGGGTCAGCGTGGGGAAGTTGCGTTCGTATCCGCCGGCATACATCAGCGCGTGTCGCATGGACGTCTCGTGGGGGTGGGTCGCCCGTCGACGAAGCGGCGATGGGCAAGTGTACCGCCCGGACGTGCGGTCGGGGAGAGGCGACTGCGACGGCCGCCCGCGGTGCCGTATGCGTGGTCCTTTCCGAAGCTGTCGTTTGCGCGACGTCCCGCGGCCCATAGCTTCCCCGCGGTGCGCTTCCCTTCGCCACACCCAGGAGATTGCCCGATGCTGCTTCGACTCGTCGTCGCCGGCCTGCTGCTCAGCAGCGCCACCGTTCACGCGCAGGACGCCAACCTGCCTCCCGAGCCTGAGCGCCAACTGGCGCGCGCGATCTACAAGGAGATGGTCGAGATCCCGTCCGGCTACACCACGGGCGCGACGACGCCGGTCGTGGAGGCCGTCGCGAAGCGGTTGCGTGCAGCCGGATTTCCGGCGGCGGACATCTTCACCGGCGGCCCGGTTCCGAAGAAGTCCAACCTCGTGGTGCGCTATCACGGCACGGGCGCCCGGCGTCCCCTGCTCCTGCTCGCCCACACCGATGTCGTCGAGGCGAAGCGCGAGGACTGGAGCATGGACCCGTTCACCTTCGCCGAGCGGGACGGATACTTCTATGGACGCGGTACGGGTGACGACAAGGCGCAGGCCGCGATCTGGATCGCGAACCTCATCCGCTACAAGCGCGAGGGATTCAAGCCCGACCGCGACATCATCGTCGCGCTCACGGCGGACGAGGAGGGTGGCGGCCCGTACAGCGGCGTGCAGTGGCTGCTGAAGAACCATCGCAACCTCATCGACGCCGATTTCGCGCTGAACGAGGGCGGATGGGGCGAATCCGTGGCCGGCGCGCCGATATCGAACGACCTGCAGGTGAGCGAGAAGTACGTGGTCAACTACCGGTTCGAGGCGCACAACAAGGGCGGCCACAGCTCGCTGCCGATTGCGGACAATGCCATCTATCATCTCGCCGGCGCGCTGGAGCGGTTGTCGGCGTTCGGGTTTCCGCTCAAGACCAACGCGGTCACGCGCGAGTACTTCTCCGCGATGTCGGCGATCGAGAAGGGGCCGGTGAGCAGCGAGCTGGCCGCGGTGGGCCGCGGCGACTCCGCCGCAATGGTGCGCGTCGCGCATGCGGCCACGGCGTGGAACGCTACGCTGCGTACGACGTGCGTGGCGACGCAGCTCGAGGGTGGGCACGCGATCAACGCGCTGCCGCAACTGGCGGCGGCGAATGTGAACTGTCGCGTACTGCCGGAGGATGAGGTGGACTACGTGACGGCGACGTTGCGGCGCGTGGTGGCGGACACCGCCGTGTCCGTGGCGGTGATGGGCACGCCGAATCGCGGGCCCGCGTCGCCCATGCGGGCCGACCTGCTCACCGCGGTGAAGGCGTCGACGAATGCCGTGTGGCCCGGTGTGGCCACGGTACCGATGATGGTGATGGGCGCGACGGACGGCGCGTACCTGCGCGCCGCGGGCGTTCCCACCTACGGCGTGCAGGGCATCTTCTACGATCGGGACGACGTGCGCTTCCATGGCCGCGACGAGCGCGTGCGCGTGCGCTCGTTCTATCAGGGGCAGACGTTCCTGTACGACCTGGTGAAGCGGTTGTCCGGCGGGGTGCCCAGCGCGTGAGGCGCAATCGTGTGCTGGCTACACGTGCTCCACCCGCCGGAAGAACTCGTCGAGGGCGGCAGCCACATCGGTGCTGGGTAGCCCAGGAAACCGACGATGGATGGCCGCGGCATCGAACGTCATGTCGTCCCGATCCATGAGCAGGGCGGCGTGCGCATGCCGAGCGAGCGACGGCTTGAACGGCCCGAGCACTGCGCCCATCGCGCCGAGCATGATGCGGGGGACGTGGCGGGCCCGGTCGGGTTGGCCAACGCTCACCCCGACCATTGCGGCGAACTGGTTGAAGGTGACATTCGCCGGACCGCCGATCTCCAGCACCTGGCCGCGCAGCGTCGGGTCCGCGATGACGCGATCGACGAGGGCTGCCACATCGGCTACCGAGACGAAGTTGATCGGATTCTCGCCGCGGCCGAACACGATGGTTCGACCCTGCGCTTTCAACGGCGGTCCCATGATGCCAGCCCAGGTTTCCACGAAGGCCGTCGCCCGCACGATCGTCCACGACGCAGAACTCGCGCGCAGGTACTCTTCCGCATCGTGCTTGGCCCGGAAGAGCTCCATGCGGCTGCTCGCCGAGGCCTGCACGCCCGACATGAGCACGACGTCCGCTCCCGCGCCCACGGCGGCATCGATGAGGTTCCGGTTGCCCTGGCGATCGACGGTTGCCGGCGAGACGGAGTCGTCGTTGCCGAATCCATGCGCCGCCGCCACGACGAGGGTCGCGCCCGCCATCGCACGCGCCAGGCTGTCGGTGTCGCGCAGGTCGCCCGTTGCGACTTCGACACTGGCCGGCAGATGGGTTGCGCGGGCAGGCGCTCGGGTGAGGACCCGCACGGACGCATGACGGGCGCACAGCCGACGCACAAGCGTGGTTCCCAGCGCGCCCGTTCCACCGGCGATGAGGATCACGACGGTCCCCCGACCGCGCGGCGCACGGCATCGTTGACGGAGCCACCGTCCGCCTCGACGGGCTCCAGATAGAAGCGGGCCCACTCCGCCCGTCCGTCCCCGACGCCGAAAAGAATCATCCCGCGCATGAGGTGCGGCGCGCCATCTCGCCGCGTTCCGCGCATCTCCCACTCGGACCAGATGGTGGTGCCGTCCACCACCCGGCGAACGATCGTCGCATGGATATCGGGGACGCCGGCGAAGATCTGCGTCCAGTTGCGCCGCACCTGGTCACGTCCGGTAAAGCTCCGCGTGGGGTGCGCCGGCGTCTCGTTACGATACGTATCGGCGAAGCAGTCGATGACCGCCTCGACGTCGTGCGCGTTGGTCGCCGCGACCAGACGGTCGAGCATCGACGACGCGTTCGGGGTACCGTGCTCCATTGCCGCCTCCGGGAACCGTATGTAATATTCGATACATAACACTGTATTCGATATGGAGTATGGAACGCTACTTACGCGCCGGCAAGGGGGGAGGAGGGAAGCGACGCACATACGATGCGTCGGGGCGGATCGCGCAGGCAGCGCGGACGCGGGATGGTATCGTCGAAATCGCGGAGCGGATGTTCTTCGCTGACGGATACGCGGCCACCACGACAGCCGCGATCGCCGCGGAAGCCGGCGTGTCCGTGGAGACGATCTACAAGGCCTTCGGCGGCAAGGCGGGCCTGGTGCGTGCCATCCGCGACAGGCGTCTCGCCGGCAAGGGTCCCGTACATGCCGAAGTGCGCTCGAATCGCGCACGTCGCGCTGCGGGCGGCGCCCGCGCGCTCGTGGCCGAATGGGGGCGACTCACCGTCGAGGTGGCGCCGTTGGTTGCGCCCGTGCTGCTGCTCGTGCGCGATGCCGCCGCCGTCGATCCGGAGATGGACGAACTTCGGGCCGAACTCGACGCGGATCGGTGGCGGCGCATGGCGGCGAATGCACGCACGCTGCGACGGCTCGGATACTTGCGGTCCGGCGTCACGACCCGTCAGGCGGCCGATGTGTTGTGGACGTTCAGTTCGCCCGAGCTGTACGAGTTGCTGGTGCTCGGGCGGAAATGGCCGCTCGCGCGCTATGGAGACTTCGTCACCGGGGCGTTGACGTCCGCGCTGCTCGACGTGCTGGTGGTCGATGGCCCCCGAACGTAGTGTAGTATCCTTCGCAGCAACGCCACGACCACTCTCTCAATGCCGGATGTCGCATTTGTCGGAAGCGCGTTGATGCGAACCGTAGCGAAGCTACTTGCGGCGTCCCTGTTCGTGCTCGTTGCCGCGGCCAGCGGTTTGCGCGCGCAACACCCTGGCTCCCAGCAGCGTTCAAGCGGTCGCGGAACCACTCCGGGGTGCCCCAACGAGCCCGGCGCGTACACGCGCATCAACGACCAGCCGTGGGACCGCGTGCCGTTGCCGCCGGCCACTTCGCTCGGTTGGATCGACGACCACCACAACGCGGCGTCCGCGGTGCCCGTGGTGAGCGACCCCACGTCGCCGTTCCCGTGGACCAACCACAACGTCGCCGCCGGCACATTCGCGAAAGGGATGACCGGGGGCGTATCCCCGTTCTTCCTGTACCGGCCGTTCGCACCACAGGAGCAGTTCAGGAGCGTCTACATCTGCCTGTACCTGAAGCACAGCGCACACTTCGACAACACCAACGGCAACACGGGCACCAAGTTCCTGTGGCCCGCGGCGGACCAGGTCCAGGGCGCGCAGACGTACTGTGGCCACGACGGCGCGGAAATGAGTTTCCAGTTCTTCCAGCAAGGCGCCGTGGATCGCCGGCTCGGCCCGAACGTGAATGCCGCGGCAGCCACGCTACGCGGCAAGCGCGGTCGATGGGTGCGCTACGAGATGCTGCTGAAGGCGAGCACGAGCAACGACAGCATGGATGGCATGCTGGATGTCTGGCTCGACGGCGTTCACACGCATCACTACACGGACGTCCGCTGGCAGATGTCGCCCGCTCGCCGATGGTTGAGCGTTACCTGGAGCCCGACCTATGGCGGCGGCCTTCACCCGGTGCCGCACGCGCAGTACCAGTACATGGATCACATCCGCATCAGCGGCTCGAACCACTAGCCGCGCCAGAAATGTTTGACCCGCTCGGCTGTCGACGATAGCCTTCGAGCACACGCGGTCGGGGAAATCCGCCGGATCCATTTCATTCGCCTCATGACTGCCCTCGAGCAACTTCGCCGGCTCTGGGATCACGCTGCCTGGGCCGATCTTGCGCTCCTCGCCGAACTGGAACGCCTGCCTGCCATTCCAGCCGAGGTACTTCGCGAGTATGCACACATCCTCGGCGCCGAATCCGTCTGGCTCGCGCGGCTGGAAGGGCGCGCGCCGACATCGGCGATCTGGCCTGATCTTGCGCTTCCCGCCGTGGGGGCGCTCGCCCAGGAGAACCTGGCCGCCTATGCACGATTCTTCGCCGGTCTTCGCGATTCGGGCCTCGCCCGCAACGTAGCGTACGTCAATTCCGCCGGCCTGGTCTTCACGAATACGATGAGCGACATCCTCCTCCAGGTGCTGCTGCACGGGCAGTATCACCGGGGCAAGATGAACCTGCTTCTCCGCGAGTCAGCGCTCGAGCCGGTGCCGTTCGACTTCATCACGTTCGTCCGCGGCCGGCCGGCGGCAACCACGCCGCGCGCATGAACGCGGATACTCCGGCGGGGCGTTTGCATGACGCACTCCAGCGACACGATGCCGGGGCTGAACGAGTGCTCCTCGAAGAGCACGCGGAGTTGCGCGAGCGCCTCGACGCGCCAGTGTTCGCGTTCGATGCGCCTGCCATCGTCGCGTTTGCGAACGACGCCGCGCTGGTGGACGTGCTCTTCGAGTTCGGCGCCGATCCCAACCGGCGCAGCGACTGGTGGGCGGGCGGCTTTCACGCCCTCTACTCCGCCTCGGGGCCAGCGGCCGAACGGCTGCTCGCAGGCGGCGCCATTCCGGATGCCTGCGCCGCCGCGCACCTCGGTCGTGTGGACCTCCTCAGCCGGATGCTGGCCGATGATCCGTCGCGCGTGCACGAGCGCGGAGGGGATGGGCAGTTGCCGCTGCACTTCGCGACCTCACGCGAGGTCGTCGACCTGCTGTTCGACGCCGGCGCCGATCCCGATGCGCGGGACATCGATCACCGTGCGACGGCGGCCGAGTGGATGCTCGCCGGCTCGATGGGGGCGGGGCGATACGAGCTGGCGCGCTACCTCGTCCAGCGCGGAGCAACGGCAGACATCTTTCTCGCCACGGCACTCGGCCTCACTGATGCCGTGCGCCGCATGCTCGAGGCGAACACCGTGCTCCTCGCCGAGCGTACCGACGCGGGCGACTATGGCGAGAAGCCGCCGTCCAGCTATCACATCTACTACTGGACGATCGGTGCCGGACGGTCGCCGCTCGACGTCGCCGCGCAGTTCGGGCAGTACGACACGTTGCGCGCGGTGCTGGAGTTCGCGTCGCCGATGCAGCGGTTCGTCCTCGCCTGTCGGCGCGGTGAGGAAAGGGGTGCCACGGCGCTACTGCGCGAGCATCCCACGCTCGTTGCGTCGATGACGCCGGCCGATCATCGTGCCATCACCGACGCGGCATGGCATGGTGACGCGGCAGCGGTCGCGTTGATGCTGACCCTGGGGTTCGACCCGCGAACGCCGGGCCAGGATTCGGGCACGGCGCTGCACTGCGCAGCGTGGGAAGGATCGGCGGAGACGGTGGCCGTACTCCTGAAGTATCGCAATGCGGCGGCGCTCCTGACCGCGCGAGATCCTGTCCACGGTGGGTCGCCGCTGGACTGGTGCCTGCATGGTTCTCGCTTCGGCAACCGGCGGCACGACCACGCCGACGTGGCGCAACTCCTTCTCGAGGCTGGCGCTCAGCTCGGGCCTGATTCCGGCGAGGGCTCGCCGGCGGTGAATGCCGTGCTCGCCGCGTGGCACCGCGCCAACCCGTGACGCGACGCGTTTCTCTACGCCGGCAGTGCGGAGTGACGCTCCGGTCCTGAGTCGCGAGTGCTCGCTCCCTTTCGTCGATGTAGAGAATCCGCGAGCAACTCCGACTGCATGTGGTGCAGGCGCCATGCGATGCAGGAGTGCCGCTGTGGCTGGCTGGAAGACCGGTTCGGCCTGTCGTTGGCAGGTGCTTCCATCGATCCTGCCGCGGTTGCTCCAGGCTCCCGACCGCGAGAAGGCCGGGCGGGCGATGCAGGCGATGCTCGCATGGCGAAAATCGACATCACGGCACTGCAGCGCGCAGCCGACGGGCATTGATCCTCGACACACGCGGTCCGGACCGTGCAGGGCGCGTCAGCAGCGAGGCGGACGAATGTCGCCCGCCCGCTGCCACGGCACCCCTGCCCTGACGACTCGTGAAGCGCATCAAGCTGGCGTTCTGGGGTTTCTGCATCGCCCTGACCGCATTGTGGCTCGCGGCAGACCCGATCCTCACGACGTCCTGGAAATTCTCCGCCGGACGCCTGTCGTTCATCAACTACACGGGGATCCTCGCCATGGGCGTCATGGCGCTGGCAATGATCCTCGCGGTACGGCCCGTCGTCCTCGAGACACGACTGGGTGGGCTCGACAAGACCTACCGGCTTCACCGGTGGCTCGGCATCGCCGGCGCCGTGCTGGCCATCGCCCACTGGATCTGGATCGGGCTGCCGCAGTGGCTCGCCACGCTCGGCCTCATGCAGCGCCTGCCTCGTGCAGCGAGCGGTGCGCCCGCCGCAACGGACTTCACCCTGCTCCGCAGCCTGAGCGGGCCAGCGCGCGGTGTCGGCTCGTGGGGCCTGTATTCGGTCGTGGTGCTGGTGGTGCTCGCGCTGATCTACCGCTTCCCGTATCGCTGGTTCTTCCGCACGCACCGGCTGCTCGCCATCGCCTACCTGCTGCTGGTGTTCCACTCGGTCGTGCTGATGAAGTTCATCTATTGGACGACACCGCTCGCATGGGCATTCACGGCGCTGCTGGCCGGCGGATGCATCGCGGCGGTGTACATCCTGTTCCGGAAGGTCGGGCAGACACGCCGGGCCGTGGGGGTCATCGACTCCGTCACGCACCATGCCGACGTACGCACCGTCGCGGTGGCCGTCCGCATCAAGGATCGCTGGAGCGGCCACCAGGCGGGCCAGTTCGCGTTCGTCAACTTCGACGATGGCGAGGGGCCACACCCCTTCACCATCTCGTCCACCTGGAAGGATGACGGCCTGCTGCTGTTCCTCATCAAGGAGCTCGGCGACTACACGCGAGAGCTGTCCGCGACGCTGAAGGTCGGCGACCTGGTCACGCTGGAGGGTCCGTACGGCCGCTTCACCTTTGACGGACGGAAGCCGCGACAGATCTGGATCAGCGCGGGCATCGGCATCACGCCGTTCATCTCTCGAATGCGGGAGCTGGCCGAGCACCCCGACCGTCGCGTGATCGACCTGTTTCATGCAACCGGGGCACGCGACATCGAGCCAATCGACCGGCTGCGACAGCTTGCCCACGCGGCGAAGGTGAAGATGCACGTGTGGGTGCTCGCCGAAGACGGCCGGCTCACGGGAGAACGGGTGCGGCAGGAGGTACCGGACTGGACGTCGGCCGACGTGTGGTTCTGTGGGCCGGTGCCGCTGGGTGTCGAGATGGGGAAGGATTTCCGCGCCGCAGGTCTCGCCTCGACCGACTTCCACCAGGAGCTGTTCCACCTGCGCTGAGGGTGTTCCTCGGCGGCAGTATGACAAGCAGATCCTTCGCGCCGCTCAGGATGACACCTTTGGCCATGTCATCCCGAGCGCCGCGAGGGATCTGCTTCTCGTTGTCAGCGGCAAACCGTAGCTGCACGCTCCGGCCGTTTCCGTCCTATCTTCCCGCGACACTCCGCCAGCCAGGTGCCCATGCATCGTCGCGATTTTCTCCAGCGGTCCGCCGCCCTCGCCGCCATCCCACTGCTGCGCAGCGACGCCCTCGCCGCGCTGGCGCGCGGTTCGCGTACCGCGCCCCTGCACGTGAACGCCACCCGCCTCAACGGCTGGCTGGCCGGCTTCGATGCCATCGGCCGCACACCCGGTGGGATCAATCGTGTTGCCTACTCGCCGGCCGACCTCGCCGGCCGCGCGTACACTCTCGACCTCCTGCGGCAGGCAGGGCTCACGCCACGCATCGATGCCCTCGGCAACATCCGCGGTCGGCTCGAGGATGCTGCTGCCGGTAGCGCGCCCATCGTCATCGGGTCGCACATCGATTCGGTCACCGACGGCGGCAACTTCGACGGCCCCATGGGCAGCTTCGCCGCGATCGAGGTCGCACGCACGCTGCGCGAGCAGGGCAAGCGGTTGCGACACCCGCTGGAAGTGGTGGTGTGGCAGAACGAGGAAGGCGGCACCATCGGCAGCAAGCTCGCCATCGGCGACCTGGCGCCGGCAGACCTCGACAAGACCGCGCGGTCCGGCAAGACCATCCGCGAAGGCATCGCCCTCATCGGCGGCGACGTCGCCCGTCTCGACACGGCCGTCTGGAGGCGAGGCGACGTGGCATGCTACATGGAGCTGCACATCGAGCAAGGCGGGCTCCTCGACAAGGCCGGCGTGCAGGTTGGCGTCGTGGAAGGCATCGTCGGGCTGCGGTGGATGGAGGTCACGTTCACCGGCGCCGCGAATCACGCGGGCGCCACGCCCATGGACCAGCGACATGACGCGATGCTCGCTGCCGCGAAGTTCACCGTGGCCGTGAACGACGCCATCCGCAGCGAGCCGGGTCGGCAGGTGGCCACGGTCGGGCGAGTGGTCGTAACGCCGAACACCACCAACGTGATCCCGGCGCAGGTGGTGCTCACCGTCGACCTGCGCGACCTCGATCCCGCGACGCTGATCCGGTTCGCGAACCGCTTCGAGCGCGCAGGACACGAGATCGCGGATGCGACCGGCACCACGGTGTCGTTTCGCGAGCTCGTCACCAGCGCGCCCGCCCTTGCCGACGCGCGCGTGATGAAGTGGATCGACGACAGCGCCGTCGGCCTCGGGCTCACGCACCGGCGCATGCCCAGCGGCGCGGGCCACGACGCGCAGGAAATGTCACGCATCGCTCCAATGGGCATGATCTTCGTGCCGAGTGTCGCGGGCATCAGTCATTCGCCCCGTGAGTTCACGCGGCCGGCGGACGTCGCCAACGGCGCCGATGTGCTGCTCAATGCGGTCATCGCCGCCGACACAGCCCTGCCCTGACCCTGCGCGGTCTCCCGCGGTGTGCAAGGCCGCCACGTGGTGACGTCTCCCGGATGATTCGCGACTCCACGTCCCTGGCCGGAGTCGCTCACGTCGTCATCCATCGCGGAGACACCCGTGCCGAACCTCCTTCGAACATCGCTGCTGATCGTGTGCGCGCCCATCGGTCTTCTCGCGGCGCAATCCAGCCGCCTGACGCCCAGCGCCGACGTCCCCGTGACGAAGATCATGCTGTTCTCGTCCGGCGTCGGCTACTTCGAGCATGCAGGCCTCGTTCACGGCAACGGCTCCACGGAGCTTCGTTTTCGTACGAGCCAGATCAACGACATCCTCAAGTCGATCATCCTGCAGGACCAGGATGGCGGTCACGTGGGCGCCATCACGTACCCGTCGCAGGATCCGGTCGCCAAGACGCTGCGCAGCTTCCAGGTGGACATCACCCAGAACCCGAGTCAGGCGCAGCTGCTCAACCAGCTCCGCGGTGCACGCGTCACCGTACAGGCACAGGGCGCCACGATGACCGGCACGGTCCTCGGCGTCGAGACCCGGCGCATCACGGACAAGGGCGAGACGATGGAGGTCGCCGTGCTCAACCTCCTCACCGGTGCGATGATCCGCGCGGTCGAGCTGCCGTCCATCACCAGCGTGACCATCGATGACCCGCAGCTGCAGGATGAGCTGAACAAGGCGCTCGCCACGCTCGTCCAGGCGCGCGACCAGGACCGGAAGCCGGTCACCATCAGTTTCCTCGGCGCCGGCGACCGTCGCGTCCGCATCGGCTACGTGGTGGAGACGCCCGTGTGGAAGACCAGCTACCGCCTGCTCATGAACGAGAAGGGCACGGGCGGCGCGCTCCAGGGCTGGGCGATGGTGGAGAACCAGACGGAGAGCGACTGGAACAACGTCGCGCTCTCCCTCGTGAGCGGACGCCCGATGTCCTTCACCATGGACCTCTACCAGCCGCTCTACGTGACACGTCCTGTCGTCGTGCCCGAGCTGTACGCCTCGTTGCACCCGCAGCTCTACGAAGGCGGGACGCAGGCCGAGCAGGAACGGGTGTCGATGGTGGTGACGACGAGCATGAATGCCGCGAAGGCGCAGCGTCGCGCCGGCGCCGATGGGCGTGCACTCGCCGCTCCGCTCAGCGAGGTGCTTGTCTCCGCCGCGCCCGCTCAGACGCTCATGGACATGACCTCGTCCGTGCAGGCGATAGCGTCCACTGGTCGGCTGGGCGAGCTGTTCCAGTACACCATCGGCAACGTCACCCTCGCACGACAGAAGTCCGCGATGCTCCCGATCATCACGGACAGCGTCGAGCTCCAGCGCGTCTCGATCTTCAACGCATCCGTGCTGGCGAGTAATCCGTTGTCCGGTGTATGGCTGAAGAACACGACAGGCAAGCACATGCTCCAGGGCCCCGTCACGGTGCTGGATCGCGGCGGATACGCAGGCGACGCGCGCATCGACGACGTGCCACCCGGCCAGAGCCGATTCCTCAGCTACGGCATCGACCTCGAGGTCGCGGTGGACAACACGAAGAACACGCAGGTCGCCTCGGTGACGGGGATGAAGATCGTGAAGGGCGTCCTGTCTGTGGTGCGCCGCTCCATCGCGTCGCAGGAGTACGCAGCGGACAACCGCGGCACCCGGGACAAGGTACTCGTCATCGAGCACCCCATTCGTCAGGGCTGGAACCTGGTGGACACGGAGAGGCCCTTCGAGACGACGTCATCGCTGTACCGCTTCAAGGGCACCGCCACCGCGAAGAAGGTGACCACGCTGGTGGTCCGCGAGGCGCTGGTGCAGAACGAGAGCATCGCGCTTTTGCCAATGGACGCGGGACAGCTGCTCAGCTACGCGCGGACATCCGAGATTCCGCGCGACGTGCGCGATGCCATCGGGCGGGCCGTCCAGATGAAGCAGGACCTGGTGGATGCCGAGCGTCAGCTGGCCGCGAAGACGCAGCAGGCCGCCGAGATCACGGCCGAACAGGCGAGGATCCGCGAGAACATGCGCACCGTTGGGCAGAGCGGCACGTACTACGAGCGCTTGCTGTCGAAGCTCAACGAGCAGGAATCCACGATCGAGAAGCTCCAGGCGGAGCGCTCGTCGCTGGCGTCGAAGCGGGACTCGATCCGTCGCGAACTGGAGGAATACCTGAAGGGACTTAGCGTGGGCTGACCTGCGAGGTGGACTTTGCTGTCCGGCGCAGGCAAGATGGACGTGGCCTGCAGCCGGACCGGCAACAGCTCAGCCGGCGCTGTCGCTCACCTCGAATCGGAATGCCTCATGCGCGTTGCCTCCTCGCTGCTCGCGATCGTCGTCCTGCTCCCCTCGCTTGTCCAGGCGCAGGCGACGCGGACGCAGGTGGTGATGCTCGGTACCGGCACTCCCGTTCCCGATCCCGATCGCACGGGGCCCGCCGTCGCCGTAGTGGTGGACTCCACCGCCTACCTGTTCGATGCCGGCGCTGGCGTCGTCCGGCGCGCGGCGGCCGCGGGTCGCAACGGCGTACGCGCCTTTGCCTCCCGCGTGGCCGGCGGACAGCCCTCACCCCGCTTCGATCGCCTCTTCCTCACGCACCTGCATTCCGACCACACGCTCGGCCTCGCCGACGTGATCTTTACGCCGTGGATCCAGGGGCGATCCGCGCCGCTCGACATTTATGGCCCCGCCGGTACGAGCCGTCTCGTGAACGGCATCCTCGATGGCAACGCGGAGGACATCGCGGAACGCGTGGCCTCGTCCGGCGGCCCGGCCGCCAACGGTTGGAAGGCCATCGTTCACGAGATCGACGAAGGGGTCGTCTATCGCGACTCGCTGGTGACGGTGCGTGCGTTCGCCGTGCCGCACGCGAGCTGGAAGCACGCCTTCGGCTACCGCATCGAGACGCCCGACCGCGTCATCGTCCTCAGCGGCGACGAGCGCGACAACCCGGCAATCGCGCACGAGTGCCGTGGCTGCGACGTGCTCGTCCACGAGGTGTACTCGGACGCCGGCTTCGCGACGATTCCGCCCGTGCGCCAGCGCTATCACGCTCAGGCGCACACCTCCGCGACGCAGCTCGCCGCCATCGCGTCGCAGGCGCAGCCGAAGTTGCTCGTGCTCTATCACCAGCTTCTCTTCGGCGCGTCGGAGCAGGCGCTGCTGACCGAGGTGCGTGCGCGATACGCCGGCCGCGTCGCCTCGGCGCATGACCTCGACGTGTATTGAGCCGCGCCTTCGCAGGCCCTCACGCTGGTCCCGCTCGCTGCGAGCTCTCGATCAGCTCTTCCGCGGCCCGAGCATCAGCGACCCGCGGACCGGAGCTACGCGACCGCCTGATCCACGGTCCGCGCGGTGATCAGCTTACAGCGGATTTCGCGCATCCGCGGATCCTGCTCCGCGTAGCCGGGACGCTCCGCCAGGAAGGGCGCCTCGAGCACCTGCATCCCCGGCATCTCGCTCACGAGGTAGTGGCGCCACCCGCTGCTCCGGTCGGCACGCGTCTGTCCGGTACGCAGCCAGCAGAAGAGCACTTCCGCACCCAACGCGTCGATGCCGAAGCAATGCGGCTCGACGACACGGATCAGATCGCCGTCCTCGAACAGGACGAGCGCGCGATTTTGGATCGCCTTGCAGATCTGCTCGTCCGGGCTGTCTGAAGTCACTCGCGCACCGTCAGGCTGAGTCGTAGCAGCAACCGGTTGCGAGATTCGGGCCGCGAGGCTCGCAGGCGAGGTCGGCCGCGACGTCGATGCTTGGTGAGTGGCGGGCCTAAGCTGCCGCCTGTGTCCGGCGGTTAAGACGCGGCGGCTATGGGACTGGCCGCGAGCATCGCGCGCATGGGCGCGAACCGCCGGACGCACGACGACGGTCGGATACCGCCCGGACGGCACCTCGACCGTGTCGCGCCGGAATTCCCGGATGACTGCCCCGGGGTCCGATCGGGCACTGGTTCCAATAACGCTCGCGCCTGCCCGACGACGACGCGAACGATGATGGCGAATCTCTTCTACATGCCGCAGCGATGCAAGCGGCAATGTCGCGCGCTCGCGTGGTCGCGTCAGCCGTGTGTCGCGAAGACGCGGGTCTTTCCGTCCGCCCCGAACGCGACGACGTCGTACCGATCCACTCGGCCACCCATCTCCATGCCGGGCGAACCCGATGGCATGTCGGGCACCGCGAGGCCGACGATTCCCTTCGGTGCCGTCGCGAGCAGGCGCTTGAGATCGGCCGCGGGCACGTGGCCCTCGATGATGTACTTGCCGGCAACGGCGGTGTGACACGAGCGCAGCGCCGTCGGAATGCCGAGGCTGTCCTTGAGCGACGTCATGTCGGCGCGATCCTTTACCACAGGCGTGAGCCCGCTGGCTTTCAGGTGCGCCACCCACTTGGTGCAACACCCGCACGACGGATCCTTGTACACCGTCAGTGGTGCCGCCACGCCCGCCGCGCTGGAAACGCGGGGAAGTATCGCGCCCAGCGCCGCGCCGCCAGCGATGGTGCCCAGCATCGTGGCGAGCCAGCTCCGCCGGTTCATCGTCTCGTCGATCGTCATGGTCCTTGTCTCCTCGGCGCAGTACGCGCCTGTGATGTCGCTGCTACCCCGGGGTAGCGTCACGGTTCGTCGATCGCGTGCATGCCCACGGGGGTCCGTCGCATCTTGCCGCGGTCGCCGCGCTTCTTCTGCGCATACAGTTCCGCGTCGGCGCGCTCCATTGCGTCGCGCAGGGGCAACGCGGGGTCGAGCGGCGTGGCACCGACGGTCGCGGTGACCACGTATGGCAGGTTCGGTGGCGACTGGAGGGCGATCGCCGCGTCGAGACGCGACTCGATGAGCTGCGATGCCTCCTCACTGCCCTCCACCATCAGCGCCACGAATTCATCACCGCTCCAGCGCGCCACGATGTCCGTCTCGCGGAAGATGCTCCGCAGCGCGTTGGCCACGAGCCGGATGGCCAGGTCGCCCGCCGCGTGTCCATGCTCGTCGTTGATCTGCTTCAGGCCGTCGAGGTCCGCGTACACCACCACCGGCGTGCGGTTGTGCCGGCGCGCCCGTGCCAGCTCCTGCTCGGCGAAGAGCGTGAAGGCGCGGCGGTTCTGTAGGCCGGTGAGCTCGTCCACCAGCGCGAGCGCATGCAGGTCGCGCTCGTAGCGGAGCTGCGCCGTGATGTCGCGCGCGAGCATCACCATCGCCGGCTGGTCGTGGTACACGCACGGACTGGAGGTCACCTCGACATCTACCGCGCTGCCGTCCGCACCGAGCAGGCGTGCGCGCGACCGCGGCAGGCGTGCCGTCGAGGCAAGTTGCTCCGGCGATGCTTCCGTGAAGGCAAACTGCGAGTCCGCATGGACGAAGTCCGCGAGCTGGCACCCCACGAGCGATGCTTCGGAAGAAAGGCCGAGAAGTTCGGCCGCCGCAGGGTTCGTGAAGAGGATGGAGCCCTTCGCGTGCACGATCACGGCATCCGGAAGGAGCGCGAGCAGCTGGCGATATCGCGTCTCCGTCTCCTGCAGCGCACGCAGGTGCCGTCGCGCGCCGATCCGGCTCACGGCCAGCACCGCCCCAACGAGCAGCGCGACCACGAGGGCCACCCACACGGCGTACGCGCTCAACTCGCGCGGCGCCGCCGTGACGTCCACGTCGGCCGCGTCGCGCGGTACCACCTGCCACACCACCGGGTCGTCGCGATTGTCCTGGTACGACGTCGCCACGCCGGTGACCACGAGGCTGTCCTGCGGACCCACCTTCGCCAGGTTGATCGGCGCACCGTGGTTGGCCGGTACCCACACGGTGAGCGTGCCCTGCTTGCTCGAGTCCGCGTCGCGCAGCCGCAGCCACTGTCCGCCTTCGCTGTGCCCCGAGCCTGACATGCGTCCGTGCACGCGGATGAGCTGTCCCGCGTGTCGCGCCACGATGGCCGGATCCACCGGCACCTCCAGCGGCGCGACGATCCGCAGTGGTCCTGGAATCACCACCGCGCGCGTGACCACGAGCTCGGTGCTGCCCCGATAGCCCTTGATCGTGCCGGTCGCCGTGATGCTGTCCCCTTCCTGCACGTCCAGCCGCAGCGTGCGCGAGAACAGGCGGATGCCGCCCGTGCCGTCGTCGATCGCCACGTCGAACGCGCTCGACTGCAGCTTCCCCGCCGCCACCACGGCACGGCCCGCGATCGTCACCACGGAATCGACGTTCCGCTTCGCGATGGCGTCGGCAATCGATCGCACCGGCGCTGACTGCGCCGCCGCATCGGGCACTGCCGCGAACAGCGCACCGAGCAGCGCGAGGGCCGACAGGGAAGACCAACCGCTCATGACACACGCAGTAGGGTAAGGACGCACGAACTGCCGTCGCCATGACGTGCATCCGTTGCCGTGCAAGCTAAGTCCCGCACCGTCATTCGTCATCACGTGACCGCGCGTGCCGCGGCAACGAACGCGCTCAGCAGACCGCAGTCCAGCCGGCCATCACGACGCACACCGCTGCAGACATCCACGCCGAAAGGTCGCACGGTGCGGACCGCCCGCGCGACGTTGTCTGGACGCAGGCCGCCAGCGAGAAAGACGGGAACATGCACCGCGTCCCGGATCGCACGACTCACCGTCCAGTCGTGCACGCGCCCCGTGCCGCCCAACTCCTTTACGGCAGCCCCTGGATTTCCCGAGTCGAGCAGGATCGCATCCGCCCGTGCGTCGAGCTGCGCGGCGTCCGCCACCGGACGTTTGCCGCGCATGTGCACCACCGGCATCAGCGCGATATCCGGAAGCCGCTCGCGGAGCACGGACACCTCGGACTCCGGCACGGCATCCACCAGCTGGATGACGGTCGGCTTCACATCTCTCAGCTGCTCGACGATCCCGTCGGCATCGACGCGCGACGTCAGAAGGACCGTGGCCGCTCGCTGTCCCACCCACGCGATGATGGACGCGATGACCTCATCGGCGATGACCCCCGGGCCGCTCGGCATCGCGGACACGAGACCGAGGGCGTCGGCGCCGGCGTCGAGCGCAGTTGCCGCTTCCTCCACCGAGCCGATGCAGCACACCTTGATGCGGAGCGCGCCGTCGCGTTCCAGTAGTCGCGACGAATGCGTCATGCCGGGCGGGAGCGGCACTGCACGCACACGGTGTCCGCGCCGAGGTCGGCGATGAGCCGTCGCAGCCACCCGCCATGCAGGTGGCGATAGCATAGGATCCGGCGGCAGCGGACGCACACGCCGCCCTTCAGCAGGTCCACGCGGCCGCGACACTGGTCGCAGTCGGTGGACACCTGCGAGCTCCGGAAGATCTCGTACTTTGGCATGTCGCCTACAAGATGCGCCGCGCCGTGAGCTTCGCCAAGGCGACGTATAGATTGCCGCGGGATGTCCTTCGATCCGCTGCATCACGCCGCGCTCCCCATCGTGCTCGCGCTGCCGGAACTGCGCGTGGCGCTTGCCGCCCGTTCGTCTGCGGTGCTGCAGGCGCCGCCTGGCGCCGGCAAGACCACGATCGTGCCGCTTGCCCTGCTCCACGAGCCGTGGCTCGAGGGTCGCCGCATCCTCATGCTCGAGCCGCGTCGGATTGCCGCCCGCGCTGCTGCCAGGCGCATGGCGTCTCTCCTCGGCGAGACCGTCGGTGCCACTGTGGGCTTTCGCGTGCGCGGTGAGAGCCGTGTTGGCGCGAGCACACGGATCGAGGTGCTCACGGAGGGCGTGCTCACGCGCATGCTGCTCGACGACCCGTCGCTCGACAGCGTCGGCCTCGTGATCTTCGACGAGTTCCACGAGCGCAGCCTCAATGCCGACTTCGGGCTTGCGCTCGCGCTGCAGACCCAGGCCCTCCTGCGGTCCGAGCTTCGCCTGCTCGTGATGTCGGCGACGCTCGATGGTCGCGCCATCGCCTCGCTGCTCGGCGATGCATCGGTGGTTTCGAGCGAGGGGCGGCAGTATCCCGTCGATGTCCGGTATCTCCCCGCGCGATCCGGCTCGCGCGTCGAGGACGATGTCGCCGCCGCGGTGCGCATCGCGCTCGCGCGCGACAGCGGGAGCATCCTGGCCTTCCTGCCCGGCGCGGCGGAGATCCGCCGGTGCATTGCCGCACTTCAGCGGGCTGGCGTGCCGGAGGGCGTCGTGCTGCTGCCGCTGTTCGGCGACCTGCCGGCCGCCGCACAGGACGCAGCGATTGCGCCCACCGCATCGGGCACGCGAAAGGTGGTCGTCGCCACGTCCATCGCGGAAACGAGCCTCACCATCGATGGCGTGCATGTGGTGATTGATGGTGGAGTCTCCCGCGTCAGCCGGTTCTCGCCACGCACCGGCATGTCGCAGCTCGAGACCGTGCGCGTCTCGCGTGCCGCGGCCGCGCAGCGAAGCGGGCGCGCGGGACGCACGGGTCCGGGAGTGAGCTATCGACTCTGGACGCCGGAGGAGGACACCCACCTTCCCGACCGCGCGGGCCCCGAGATTCTCGAGACCGACCTGTCGTCACTCGCGCTCGACCTGGCCGCCGCCGGCATCGTCGATCCCGCGGACCTGCGATGGCTCGACCCGCCTCCCGTAGCCGCGCTTTCACAAGCCCGTGCGCTCCTGCGCGACCTCGGCGCGCTGGACGACCGGCAGGCAATCACCGCGCACGGCAAGGCGATGGCGGCCTTCGGTCTCCATCCTCGCCTGTCGCACATGCTCCTCACGGCCCGTGATCGCGGCCTCGGCGCATCGGCATGTACGCTAGCCGCGCTGCTTGGCGAGCGGGACATCTTCCGTCGCGACGCACCCCGGGATGTCGACCTGCGTTCACGCGTCTCGATCGCGGCGCGGTCGTCCCGGCAACCTGGCCCGCACGTGGACGGCGATGCGTTGCGTCGCGTACGTGAACAGGCCCGCACCTGGCGACGACAGCTCGGGGTCGCGGATACCGAGCTGTCGGATGAGGTACACACGGGCGAACTGCTGGCGCTCGGTTATCCGGATCGCGTGGCGCAGCGTCGCGCAGGCGGCGGTAACCACTACCTCATGCGCAATGGATCGGGTGCGGTGCTCGACGACTTCGCCTCGCTCGCCACGGCACCGTATCTCGTCATCGCAGATCTCGACGGTCGCTCGCCCCACGCACGGATCTTCCTCGCCGCACCGTTGGAGCGCACGGAGGTCGAGGCGGTCTTCTCGGCGGACGTCACGCGCGAGGACGTCGTGGAATGGGATGCCGCCGCGGGCGTGGTCACGGCCGTTCGGCGCGAGCGGCTGGGCGCCATCGTCCTGCGCGAAGTGCCGCAGCACGACGTCGGTCCGGACGCGGTGGCGCACGTGATCGTGCGCGCCATCCAGCGCGGGGACGGGCTTTCGCTTCCCTGGTCCGAACAGGCCACGCGCCTGCGCGATCGCATTGCGTTCCTGCGGAGCCTCGATGCCACATGGCCCGATCTCGGCGAGACGACGCTGCACGCCAGCTTGGACGAGTGGTTCGCGCCGCACCTCACGCGCGTCCGTCGGCGCGCAGACATCGAGCGCATTGCGCTCGGCGACATTCTCCGCGGCAGGCTCACGTGGGAGCAGCAGCAGCAACTCGACGTCCTCGCACCCACGCACGTCGTCGTGCCCACGGGCAGCCGCATCGCGGTCGACTACAGTGACCCGGCGGCGCCGGTGCTCGCCGTGAGGCTCCAGGAGATATTCGGCCTCGCCGACACGCCGCGGATCGCGGGCGGGCGTGTGCCGCTCACGCTGCACCTGCTCTCGCCCGCGCACCGCCCCGTGCAGGTCACCCGCGATCTCGCGGGCTTCTGGCGCTCATCGTACTTCGCCGTGCGAAAGGACCTGCGCGGTCGTTACCCCCGGCACGAGTGGCCGGAAGACCCGATGTCTGCCACGCCCACCCGGCGAGCCAAGGGTCGCTGACTTTACTCGTCGGAATGGATGCTAGAACGCGATGCCGAATGTGATGGGAAGGAACTGGTAGTTCGTCCCTTCGTTCGCGTTTCCGAGCATGATGTGGTAGCGGGCCTCGAAAAATGTGCTCAGGCCACTGAGGGGGAAGCGCAGTCCGGCCCCCCCATTGATGCCGACAACCGTGGCCCCGTTGCCATAGCCGAAGTTGCTCGAGCCCGAGCTGCGGTTGTATGCACCCACTCCGGCAATGAGATATGGCGCGTCGTTCGTGGGGCCGAGGTTGAAAATGGCGTTCGCCGTGCCGCTGAGGATACGCACGTCGCCCCCGCCTCCCTTGTAGCCCAGCCCATTGTAGCCCAGCTCGAGCCGGGCTCCGACCGGGACGACAGGGGCACCGAGATTCAGTCCGGCAGCCACGTTGTAGCCGATGTCGGTGACGTCGCCCAACTGTCCCACAGGCGCGTTGAGGCCACCGGATACGATGAACGAGCTTTGTGCGTGCACGGCGCCGGGTACGGACGCAAGTACGGCGGCGGCGGCCACCGTGAAAAGGCGTCGGGTCATTTCATTCTCCAGTGCGTGTCGTGGTGCGGGAGCCGACTGATTCCATATCTGTGCCATTCGGAAGGCCAGACGTCAGGCCGGATCACCGGCCGCAATCCCCATTAACGCCTTGCGCGACATGTTGCCGCGTATATTACTCCTAATTAACAAGGAACTATTTCTATCAGGTCGCAGTCAGATTTTGATGATAATTATTTAGGATAATTAAATGCGATCCTATAATGTTGCGATAGCATCACTTGCCATCGAAGCGCCGCAGAAGTGGACCGATAACCTCCTGTCGCACCACGTCCTTCCGGGCGTTGTCTCCGGTACTCGAGGATTGGCCAGGCGGATCCCCTATCAGGCCCTCGTGCGCCTCGCGCTCGTTCGCCAGCTGCATACGGTGCTGGGAATCGGCGTCGCGGACGCAGTCCGGATTGCCGGGGTGATGCTCGATTCTGCGGGCACCCCTATCTATTCCGGTGGACAGCTCAGCGTGACCCTGGATCGCGCTGCCCTCGAGCGCCGGCTCGATGCGCGGCTGGCGGACGTGCTCGAGTCCGCACCCACTCCGCGGCGTGGCAGGCCCCACCCGCGGTCATGAAAACAGTGCGGGGCGGGGCATCCACGGATGCCCCGCCCCGCACTTCTCCATCGGCGTGACCGCGCCGCTAGCCCTTCGAGACGTTCTCGGCCGCGGGGCCCTTGGCGCCCTGCACGATGTCGAATTCCACCGCATCACCCTCGGCCAGCGACTTGAAGCCGTCGCCCTGGATCGCACTGTAGTGGACAAAGCAGTCCTTCTCGCCGTTGTCCGGAGTGATGAAGCCAAAGCCCTTCGCGTCGTTGAACCACTTTACCTTGCCTGTCGTGCGCATGTCCCACTCCTGAGGAAACTGATTGTCCAGGGGCGGAACTGACCGTACCTGGAGAATACCCTGTACGCGGGCCCACAGATGTCCCGCTGCAAATGACTCCGCAGTGTCTCTTTACGGCTGCGGCGCGGCAAACGTAGCAAGGCCTAAAACACCGGTCAATAGCCACAACCGCGCCACAGGAGGCGGAATGCCGCGCCGGCGCCCCTTCTTAGCGCGGACGGGTAGCCGTCAGGGTATCGCCGTTATGCCGGTGACGTAGTACTGCGTGTCCCCAAAGCAGGTGGTCGGTACGCCGCGATGCTCCTCGTACCGGATCGACACGTGGCTGCCCATGAGGCGCGTCACTTCGTGCGCGATGCTGTCGTCCCGCACCGTGAAGGCGAAGCGCTCCTGCGAGGCACCAGGGAGGTTGACCATCGCGAGCTCACCCTCCCACGTCTTGCACAGCCAGCCCTTGTTCGAAAACTTCTGGATGTAGCCCGCGCGGTTTCCCGCGGAATAGTGCCAGTGCAGCGCGAACGTGGTCCACGCAGTGAGGAGCAGTAGCGGCACCACCACGATGCCGAGGATGAGGACGAGTCCCCAGTGCCGTCGCGACCGCGTTCGTGCGGGGGGTGCCGCTTGTTCACGCGTATCGCCCTGCGCTGGTTCATTCTGCTTCTCGTGATCCATCGGCCCCTCGCTGGTGGTCGCCTGCGGCTGCCTGACACGGCCGCGCTGGGCAGAAGTTATCCCTCCCGCGCGCTCCACGCACGAGCGGGATGGCAGTAGCTTTCAGGGTCCCCTCACCACTCGCCGCCGTGTCTTTCGCTCCTCGCCGCACGACCGTCACTGCCTACGTTGGCGCCGTCCCCGTCGGGTCGTCGCATCCCATCGTCGTGCAGTCCATGACGAACACCGACACCGCCGATGCCGCCGGTACGTCTGCTCAGGTGGCATCACTGGCCACGGCCGGTTCGCAGCTCGTGCGCATTACGGTGAACAACGAGGACGCTGCCGCGGCAATCCCGGAGATCGCGGCTCGCCTGGCGGACCTCGGCGTCGATGTTCCCATCGTGGGCGACTTCCACTACAACGGGCACCTACTGCTTGCCAAGTATCCGGAGTGCGCGCGCTTCCTGGCGAAGTATCGCATCAATCCGGGCAACGTCGGCGGCAAGCGGCGCGACGAGCATTTCCGCACAATCGTGCAGATCGCGGTGGACAACGGCAAGCCAGTCCGCATCGGCGTGAACTGGGGCTCACTCGACCAGGATCTCCTCACCGAGATGATGGACGAGAACTCGGTGGCTGGATACCCACGCACCGCGAAGGATGTCTACATGGAGGCCATGCTCGCCTCAGCCCTCCGCTCCGCCGAGATGGCGGAAGACGTCGGGTTGGGACACGACCGGATCCTGATTTCCGCGAAGGTCTCGCACGTGCCGGACCTCGTGGAAGTGTACGGACGCCTGGCCGCGCGATGCGACTACCCGCTGCACCTCGGCCTCACGGAGGCGGGCATGGGAATGAAGGGGCAGGTGGCGAGCGCCGCCGCCCTATCCATCCTCCTTGCGCAGGGCATCGGCGACACGATCCGCGTTTCCCTCACGCCGAAGCCCAACGGCGACCGGTCCGAGGAAGTGCGGGTCGCACAGCAGATCCTCCAGTCGCTCGGCCTCCGGAGCTTCGCGCCGCAGGTGACGGCGTGTCCGGGCTGCGGCCGGACGACATCCAATTTCTTCCAGCACATGGCCGAGGACATCCAGACCTACCTGCGTGAGCAGATGCCGGTCTGGAAGACGACGCGCCCCGGCGTCGAGACGATGAACGTCGCCGTGATGGGCTGCGTGGTGAACGGACCCGGCGAGTCGAAGCACGCGAACCTCGGCATCTCGCTGCCGGGCACGTTCGAGGAGCCCAAGGCGCCGGTGTACATGGACGGCAAGCTGCTCACGACGCTCAAGGGCGACCGCATCGTGGAGGAATTCCTCGTGATCCTCGAGGATTACGTCGCACGGACGTATCCGGCCGCTGCACTCGCCGGCGTCTGACGCGCAGGACTGCTAGCGGCCCTTTTCCTCGAGCTGCTCGGCCACGTCGCGCAGCTCGTCCATGATGGGTGCCACGAAGCCGAGCTCGCGCAGGCGGTCGTAGACGCGTCGGTACCACCGCACTGTTCCGACCCGGCCCACCGCGAAGCGTGACCATACCGTGTCCGGATCGAGCGTGCGGTTGAGGTCCGCGAGGATCGAGTTGGCATTGTGGATCTTGTCCGCGGCGCACACCCATCGGGCGGCGTCGGACGCGGCCGCGAGACGTGCGAGGTAATCGTCCTTCCGCTCCTCGCTGGACAATTCAATGCCTTCCTCGTCCACCTGTCGATGCGTGACGGCGAGCACGGTCTCAAGCACGTCCGGTCCGAACTTGTCCCCGATGCGCTGCTCGAGCATGTCGCGCGTGAACCCGTCGCGCACGCAGTCCTCGATCACGTCGTGCAGGATGCCCGCAACGATGGTCTGCTCGTCCTGATCGTAGCGCGTCAGGATCACGGCCACGTTCGCCGGATGCGTCAGGTAGGGAAGACGCGTTCCCTTCCGCACCTGCCGGTCGTGGTGCTTCGCGGCAAATGCAAAGGCGTGGTTGATACGATCGGAATAGCCGCGGGTCGTCATGACCTCACACGAGACATCGGAAAGCGAGAGCAGGGACCGAAACATACAGCACGAGCCACGGCGTTGCACCGCGCGGGATCTGGCGTGGCGCGATTCCATCCACGTGCGCCGTGCGTGTGCCTGGAAGCGTCGTCATGCGCCGTGGCGTGTGATGCCGCCCTTCAGCGCGAGATCTGCGTCGCCAGTACGAGGTCCAGCAACGCGAGGGCACAGGCCTGCACCACGACGCCAATGCCTGCGCCAACCAGCGCATGGCGCCGGGCCAGGCGCCAGCCGGTGACGGCCAGCGCGACACCCACCATGCCGTAGCCAATGTCGAGTCCGACGTTCAACCACAGCAGCCGGTCGAGGCGCGTCGCGGAGGCGATGTCACGTGGAGCCAGCCGCGGCAGCATCGCGACCACGATCAACGCATCGACCATTCCCCACGCCACAGCCTGGATGGCAAAGTGCTTGAGCAGCGGGGAGTGGCGCGCGCCTGCGCGAAGCCAGGCGAGCAGGCCCGTTCCGGCGAGCACACTCGCCGCCGCCCACGCCAGCAGCCGGAGCAGGTGCGCGCGCTCGGCGGCCTGGAGCGTGTCGGCCCACATGTATGGCATCGCGGAAGTGTAGTCGAC
The DNA here is from genome assembly GCA_038236775.1 of Gemmatimonadales bacterium. Lineage (GTDB taxonomy): Bacteria > Gemmatimonadota > Gemmatimonadetes > Gemmatimonadales > Gemmatimonadaceae > AG11. Next base: position 46,528 of record JBBRZK010000001.1, on the reverse strand, counting down.
ATCATCCGGTGATGACATCTCCCCGTTTCTTCCGGAAACCCGCCGAGTTTCGCGCGTGGCTCGCACAGCATCACGCAACGGCGCCCGAGCTCTGGGTCGGCTTCCACAAACGCCGTTCTGCGACGCCGAGCGTCACGTGGTCCGAGTCCGTGGACGAGGTGCTTTGCTTCGGCTGGATCGACGGGGTTCGCAAGTCCATCGACGACGAGCGCTACATGATCCGCTTTACGCCGCGCCGGGTTGGCAGCATCTGGAGCAACGTGAACATCGCCAAGGTGCAGCGGCTCATCGAGGAAGGCCGGATGCACGCGGCGGGTCTCGCCGCATGGAAACAACGCGAGGAGGCGCGCTCCGGTATCTACTCCTTCGAGCAGAAGCCGATTGGACTGGACGCGGTGATGGAGGAGGAATTCCGACGGCATGCGCGCGCATGGGAATTCTTTCAGGCCCAGCCACCAGGCTACCGCCGGCTGGTTGCGCACCGGGTCGCGAGCGCCAAGCGGCAGGAAAACGCAAGCGCGACGCCTCGCGGCGCTCATCGCCGCATCCGCCAATGGGGAGCGGCTGCCATGAGCAACGTTCGTTCTGGTGACTACATCAAGGAGTCGGCAGAGTCATGATGTCGCCTGTATGGCGCTTAAATGTTGTTAGTTTATTACTGTATTGTCTACAAAACAGCCTCAGTTTCCGCCTCTTCCGTGCTTTGCTTACTGGGCCGCAGGTCGGCGAGCACGGGGTCCGGGCCACTCCACATGACGATGCCGCGGAGGTTGGCGCCTGAGGCGCGAATCTCCTCGATCGACCGCTTGAGGCTCTCGACCGGAGTCTGACCGGCGCGGGCGCAGAGCAGGACGTCCGGTACGGGGAGCGCCGCGGCCGTGCCGGCCACCACCTGGTTCGGCGCGCTCACGAGGACGATGGCATCGTATCGTTGCGAGAGCGTGGGGCCGTCACGACCGAGTACGGCGTTCAGCTCCTCCATGCCCAGGACGCCCTCCCCGCTGGGCACCACGTCGATCGTGCGGTCTCGGCCAAGCTGCGCCGTCCGGATCACCTGGGGCCAGCCGGCACCGGCGCGCACCACGCCAGCAAGGCCGGCCCCGGGACGGATGCGGAGTGCCGCCGCCACCGTCGAGGCGGTTCCGTCCGTGTCGATGAGCAGGGTCTCGCGCGCCTCGTCAGCGGCGATCGCGGCGAAGTTGATCGCGACGATGGCGGAGACGGCGGGATTGTCTCCCGTCACGGTGAGCATCACCGCGTTGGCCCCGACGGTGGCGATCGTCAGGTAGATCAACTGGTGGCCATCTCCCCCGGGATCGATGTACGACGGCACGGACCGATCGACACCGCGCCGGCCGCGCTCCACCGAGGGGGGGAGACGACGGATCTCGCCCAGCGAGCGCACGCCCGTGGCACGTTCCGCCTCGTAACCGTCGACGACGCGAGGATGGCGCACTTCGTTGAAGAGCACCACACCGAAGCCGAGCACTGCGCCGAACACCAGCGCCGCGGCAAGCATCGCAGGCGGGGACGCGCCAACGCTGGACAGCTCCCGCGCACGCTCCTCGCGCGCGTCGAGCCCGAGCAGCTCCGTGCGCTCACGCGCCAGGCGCGTGGTGACGCCGGCAGCCGCAGCCCGCGCGTCGAACACGTCCTTCTGGCGGGCCAGGGTGTCCGGCAGCGGCCGCGCGGACATGGCCGCTGGCAGTGCGGGCGGGGGCGGGGCGATCGCCGCGAGTTCCGTCTTCAACCCGGTCCGCCGCGCATCGGCCAGGGCCTCGATGTTCCGCCCCAGCTCGTTGGCGCGCGCGGTAAGGGCAACGAATACCGGGTCGACGCCGCCGACGGCGCTGTAGCTGTCACGCTCGCGCTCGATCTCGACCAGCGAGTCGAGCATCGCCTTGCCTCTCGGGTCGACCTGCATTGGCGCCGCCTGGGCCAGGGCGCGATACGACGCGAGGAGTGGGGCATTCTCGGAGCGGGCGATGAGCCGCCCGAGCAGTGCGACCTGTTCGGTGAGCGAGTCGCGGCGGGCGCGCACATCGGCCGAGAGAAGCGCGCCTCCCGCTGCCGTATCCACGGCGTTGGCCGCTGCGGTGGCGGCAACGAGCTGCGTGAGCTGCGTACGCGACTCTGCAAGGGCGGATTCCGCCGCGGCAATCTGGCGTTCCGCTTCCCGCAGCGCGGCGACGGTTGGTTCCGTATCCGGGCGGGACGCCGCCGGCGGCCGGATGGCGTTGGCTGCCTTCCGCGCCTGTTGTGGCACCCACACCAGGGCCAGTAGCGATGCGAGGAAAGTGAGGGCGCTGACGGTAGTGATGAACACGGGACGCCGCAGCGCATTGCGCGCGCGCGACGCGATCCACGCCGTGGGGTTGGGGGTCAGCGGGCCGCCGGTACGTCGGCGGGGAATTCGGCGACGCGGGCTCATGGCCTGACGTAGTCTCTTCTCACCACATCACGCAACGCAAGGATCGCGCGCTCCCCGGAGATGGCATCGACGCCGCTCTCGTGGCACCTAGCAGCCTGGGAAGCAGGAAGATCGTCGCGCATCAGGGGATCTGGGCGTGCGGAGGAGTAGTCCCGCACCTGCGGGAGCGAGGAGGAACCGGCTCTGTCGTGGCACGGTGCGGAATCGCAGCCGTGCTAATGCACGTCGTACACCAGCGGTGTCGCCGGACACGAGGCCGTGGCGGCGAGCCCCGCCGCCATGAGTCCGTCGGGCACGGCCGCTGGCATGGCGAGCGTGCTGCCACGGCGCACCTGATGGCGTGCACAGGCGCCAGACAGTTCCTCGAACGCACAACGGGGCGGATGCCGGTTCGCATCCGCCCCGCCGTGTCGCGCTTGCGCGCGGCGGTGGGCCTACTGGACCGTGATCACGCCATTCATGTTCATCGCCGCGTGCGGCGTGCACGTGAACTTGTACGCGCCGGCCGGCACCTTGGCAAAGGAGATGACGTAGGCCTCGTTCGGCTGCATGAGCATGGGGCTGGAGAGCTCGCCCATCTTCGCGCCGCCCATGTTGGCATCGAGCTGCGCCTTGGCCGCGGGATCCGTGACGCCGAGGAACGCGACGTTGTGCGGTCCGCCCGAGACCATGATGAACTTCACCGCATCGCCTTCCTTGACGGTGAAGTTGGCCGGATCGAACCGGTAGCCGTTCGCATCGCCGATCATCTTGACTTCGTGGGTCGCGCCGGTGGCCGGAGCCGCCGCCACCGCGCCAGCCGCAGCACCGGCCGCAGGTGTCGTCGCAGCCGGCGTGGTCGCTGCCGGGGTGGTGGTGGCGCTCGCCGCAGCCGCATTTGCCGCAGCCGTATCCGTCGCGGCCTTCTCGCCGCCGCAGGCGCCGAGGACTGCCGTGCTGGCCAGGAGAGCAATACCGTAGAACCGCATTTCTAGAAGCCTCCGAAAACTTGGAACGTGAGTGTTGCGGCGCGGGGCCCCGCGCAGCATTGTGAATTTATTCACAAGGTGCTCGCGGCGCAATTCAGCTCGCTTCAGTCGCCGCACAGGCGGCAAAACGCCTGCTGCATAGTGCACGCCGCGTGGTTGACCCACACCCCGACACCCGATACGTTCCTCGACATGTCGCTTCCCTCACGCCACCACGTGCATCATCACCACGGCCTGACAGGTCGGGGCGACGCACGTGCGCAGGGGTAAGCGACAAGCTTTCATCCACGCACTGCGGTCCTCCCAGGCCTGTCCCTCTCGGACAGGCCTTTTTGCATCTCGCGTCATTTCGGCTCAGCTCGCCTCTACAGAACCCCTCATGCTTCGCATCGCCCTGCCAAACAAAGGACGCCTCGCCCAGGATGCCCGCGAGCTGTTCACGGACGCCGGACTCGAGATCCGCGCCGCCGGCCCGCGCGCCCTCACCGCATCCCTCGGCGGCGAATTCCAGGCCCTCTTCGTCCGCGCGCAGGACATCCCGGAATTCGTCGCCGACGGGGCGGCGGACGCCGGCGTCACGGGCTTCGACCTGATCCAAGAATCCGGCCGCGCCCTCGATGAGCTGGCAGACCTCGAATTCGGACGCTGCCGCCTCGCCGTCGCCGCACGTGAGGATAGCGGCGTGGCCTCGCTCGACGACATCGGTGCCGGCATGCGCGTCGCGACGGTGTTTCCACGCATCACCCGGGAATTCTTTGCCGCGCGCGGCGCGGAGGTGGAAGTCGTCCCCGTGTCCGGCGCGGCGGAGATCGCCCCGCACATCGGGATCGCCGACGTCATCGTGGACCTCGTCTCGACCGGATCCACGCTGCGGGTGAACGGCCTGCGGGAAGTCGCCACCGTCCTCGTGTCCACCAGCCGGCTGATTTCCACGCCCGCCGTGCGCGCCGACGCGGCGCGCGTCCGCGCGCTCGACGAGCTCGTCGCGGCACTCGCCAGCGTCCTCGCCGCGCGCGGCAAGCGCTACGTGATGGCCAACGTCCCGCGCGACCGGCTCGACGAAGTGAAGCGCGTGGTGCCGGGCCTCAATGGCCCCACGGTGATCGATATCATGAACGGCGGTGCATACGTGGCCGTTCATTCCGTGGTGAACGCCGACACCATCTACCGCACCATCGCCGACCTCAAGGCACTCGGCGCGGAAGGAATTCTCGTGACGCGCATCGAGAGGCTGATGCCGTGAGTGACCTGCGCTGGACGGGACCCTGCACGGGCCTGTCGCAGGCCGATCGCCGCGCCCTCTTCGAGAGGACGTCGTCATCCGCCGACGACGCCATTCGCGCACGGACCTCGCACATCATCGACCGGGTACGGCTCGAAGGTGACACTGCACTGCGCGCGTACGCCGCGGAACTGGACGACGTCACGCTCGACGCGATCGAGGTGCCGCTGCAGCGTTGCCAGGCAGCACTCGACGCCCTTGCTCCTGATCTGCGTCGCGCCATGGAACGCGCTACCGCCAACATCCGGCGGGTCCACGAGGCATTCCTCCCACAGGCGCAGGAAGCGGAGAGCGAACCCGGCATCGTCGTTGGCCGTCGGCCCGATCCGCTCGGCCGCGTAGGCGTGTATGCGCCAGGGGGGCGTGCCGCCTATCCGAGCAGTGTGCTGATGGGCGTGATCCCGGCGCGCGTCGCTGGTGTTGGCGAAGTCATTGTCTGCTCCCCACCGAGCCGCGAGACGGCGCTGCCATCGGAAGTGGTGCTCGCCGCCGCCGCGCTTGCCGGCGCGGATCGCGTGTTCGCGCTCGGCGGCGCCGGCGCGATTGCCGCGATGGCGTACGGCACCGCAAGCGTGCCCCGCGTCGATCGCATCGTGGGGCCTGGCAATGCCTACGTTGCCGAGGCAAAGCTGCAGGTGGCGAGTGCGGTGGCCATCGACTCGCCCGCGGGCCCCAGCGAGCTCCTGGTGCTGGCCGACGAGACAGCGGATGCGGATGTCGTCGCCCGCGAGATGCTCGCACAAGCCGAGCATGATCCGCGGGCCGCCGTGGTGGCCGTGGTGACGGGAGAGCGGTGTGCGCGCGCCGTGCTGGACGCCATCGAGCGGATGCTCGCCCGCCAGCCGCGCCGAGACATCGTCGGGTCCGCGCTGGCCAGCCAGGGTGCCGTGCTGTGGGCCGACTCGATCGCCGAGGGCGTGTCGTTCGCCAACGCGTATGCGGCGGAGCATCTGCTGCTCGTGGTGGACGCACCGGAAACGGTACTGCCGCTGCTGCGCAACGCAGGCACGATCTTCGTCGGCGCATATGCATCCGTGGCGTTCGGCGACTACATGACGGGCGCCAATCACGTATTGCCCACAGGTGGCCTGGCTCGCTCGTACTCCGGTCTCTCCACCCTCGACTTCGTGCGGTGGACCACGTACCAGCGTGTCACGCGCGATGCCGCGGCCCGCCTGGCCGATGACGTCGGCACGTTTGCCGACGCGGAGGGACTCGGTGGCCACGCACTCGCGGCGCGCGCATGGAGAGAGGAGGGAGCAGCATGAGTGCGGACGGCGACGTACGCCGCCTCGCGCGCGCCGACGTGACGGCACTACCGCATTTCGCATCGGCCGATGCGCATGCCGTCGTCGATCTCAGCGACAACACGAATCTCTGGGGCGCGCCGCCCGCGGCGGTACGCGCGATCCGGGAGTCGCCGTCGTCAGCGCTTTCGAAATATCCGTCCGTCTACTCGGAGCCGCTCCAGCAGGCGATGCTGCAGTACATGGGAGCAGCAGGCATCGGCGGCGTGGGCGTCGTCACGGGCTGCGGCTCGGATGATGTGCTGGACTCCACCCTGCGCGCGTTCGGTGCGGCGGGCGATGCCATCGCGTACTCGTCGCCGACGTTCTCCATGGTCCCCGTGCTGGCGCGGCTCAACGGGCTCGAGCCGGTGGCCATTCCGCTCACGGCAACATTCGACCTCGACGCCGAACGGCTCGTCGATCGCCGGGCGAAGATCACGTACGTGTGTGCGCCGAACAATCCGACGGCGACGCCGGTGTCGCGAGCCGCAGTCGAGTATGTCGTGGCGAATGCGGCCGGCATCGTCCTCCTGGATGAGGCGTACGCCGAGTTTGCGCCGGACACCTTCGCCGACCTGCTTTCACGGACTTCGCGGCTTGTCGTGGCCCGCACGTTCTCGAAGGCCTTCGGTCTCGCGGGTCTCCGCGTCGGCTACGGCGTGATGTCCACCGACGCAGCGCGTCTGGTCGAGCGCGCCCGTGGGCCCTACAAGGTGAACGGCATTGCGGAGCGCGCCGTACTCGCCGCGCTTGCACCCACGGCGGACGGGCTGGAATGGATGCGCGCCCACGCCGCGGAGGCGATCGACGTACGTCAGCGTCTCGTCGAGGCCCTGGGGCGGATTGGGCTGTCCGCGTTGCCGTCGGCGGCGAACTTCGTGATGGTGCCCACGGCACGCGCCGTCGAGTTGGCGCGCCTCCTGCGCGCGCGCGGGGTGCTCGTACGCTCCTTCGCCGGATTGCCTCTGGAGATTCCCGTCTTCGCGGCGAGCGCGGGGACCGCACTGCGGATCGGCGTCGGTCCGTGGGCCATGATGCAGGCATTCCTTGACGCCCTGAGCGAGGTGCTGGCGTGCGCGTGACGATCTTCGACTACGGGGCAGGCAACCTGCACTCGCTGGTCAAGGCGCTCGAGGGCGATGGCAACATCGTGGTCATCGAGACGGATCCCGTGCGCGCCATCGACACGGACGTGCTCGTGCTGCCGGGGGTGGGTGCGTTCGGCGCGGCGGTCGAGCGGCTCGCGCCGGGACGTGAGGCGATGCGGGCGGCGCTCCGCGGCGGGCTGCCGGCCGTCGGCATCTGCCTCGGGATGCAACTGCTGTTCGACGAGAGTGCTGAAGGAGGCGGCGCCGGGCTCGGCATCATTCCCGGGCGGGTCACGCGACTCGCGGCGCAGCGCGTCCCGCAGATCGGCTGGAACGAGGTCGTGCCGGTGCCGGGCGATGCAACGTTCGCACAGGCGCCGCTCTCGATGGCATACTATGCCAACAGCTTCGTCTGCCGGCCGGAAGACGAGGCCGTCGTGACCGCGTGGACGACGCACGAGACCGATCGCTTTCCCGCCGCCGTGCGGGCGGGGAACGTGGTGGGTGTGCAATTTCATCCCGAGAAGAGCTCCGCGAGTGGCGTGCGCTTCCTGCACGCCCTGCTGCGCGAAGCCCGACCCAGTCGAGCATCCACGTGATCGCGATTCCAGCAGTGGACCTTCGGGACGGCGCCTGCGTGCAGCTCGTGGGCGGTTCCTTTGCGCAGGAGAAGGTGCGCCTCGAGAATCCCGTCGAGGTGGCGCGGTCGTGGGAGCACTACGGCTTTCAGCGCCTGCACGTGGTGGATCTCGACGCTGCGACGGGGCACGGCTCGAACATCGCGGTCGTGCGCTCCTTGCTGTTCGACAGCGCGGTTCCCGTCCAGGTGGGTGGCGGCGTGCGCACGAGCGAGTTCGTGGAGGAGTTGCTCGACGCCGGCGCTTCGCGCGTGATCGTGGGCACGCGCGCACTCGAGGAGCCCGAGTGGCTCGCGGAGCTTGCGGCACGGCATCCGGGTGAGATCATCGTCGCGTGCGACGTACGTGAGCGACGCGTCACGACGCGTGGATGGGCGCACACGCTGCCCCTCGACATCCTCGACGTGGTGGACGAGCTGAACCCGCTGCCGCTCGCCGGGTTGCTGGTGACCGCCGTGCACCGCGAAGGCCGCATGCAGGGCACCGACCTGCCGCTGATGGAGGACGTCGCGGAGTCGTCGCACTTTCCGGTGTACGCATCCGGCGGCGTCGCGACAATGCAGGACCTGCGCGCCCTGGAGCATCGCGGCCTCGCGGGCGTGGTGATCGGCATGGCGCTCTACACGGGCGCACTGGATCCGGTCGTCGTCGCCGGGGAGTTCGGCGAATGACGCGCGCCTCCGCCACTGCCCACTCATGGAGCATTCAATGACTGTCGTCGTACGGGAGACGAAGGAAACCACCATCCGCTGCGAGCTCACCGCGGGCAGCGGTGTGGCCAGCGTGGCGACGGGCCAGCCGTTCCTCGACCACATGCTGGTGGCCTTCTCGCGTTACAGCGGACTTGACCTGTCGCTCCAGGCGACCGGCGACCTGCCGCACCACCTCATCGAGGACGTCGCCATTTGCGTCGGCGCTGCCGTCGGTGCGCTCCTGCCGGCAACCGCGGCGCGATATGGCGACCGCACCGTGCCGATGGACGACGCGCTCGTGCACTGCGCGCTCGACCTGGGTGGCCGACCGTACTATCGCGGTCCGCTGCCGAGCGGCATGTACGACCACTGGATGCGCTCGTTCAGTGACAATGCGCGCGCCACGCTGCACCTGCGCGTGCTCCGCGGCACCGACCGGCATCACATCGTCGAGGCGGCGTTCAAGGCGCTTGGCCTCGCCGTGCGGGAGGCGTTCGCTGAGACAGGTGCAGTCTTCAGCACGAAGGGCAGCGTGGCGCTGCGCATCGAGGAGCGCCCGTAGATGTTGACCCGGCGCGTTATCGTGTGCCTCGACGTGAAGGGTGGCCGCGTGGTGAAGGGAACCGGCTTCGTGAACCTGCGCGAGGTGGGCGACCCCGTGGAACTTGCGATGCGCTACGAGCACGAGGGGGCCGATGAGATCGTGTTCCTCGACATCTCCGCGAGCGCGGAAGAACGCGACACGCTCCTCGACGTGGCGCGTCGCACCGCGGAACGGCTTTTCATTCCGCTCACCATCGGCGGCGGTGTTCGCTCTGCTGACGACGTTGGGCGAGCCCTCCGGGCCGGTGCCGACAAAGTGAGCATCAATTCAGCAGCCGTGCAGCGACCCACCGTGCTGACGGAGGCCGCCGACCGCTTCGGGGCACAGTGCGTGGTCGCCAGCATCGACGCAAAGCGCGACAAGGACGGATGGCGGGTCTACGTGAAGGGCGGCCACGAGCGCACGCCGCTCGACGCCATCGCGTGGGCCGCCGAGTGCGTCCGGCGCGGGGCGGGGGAGATCCTGCTCACGAGCATCGACCGCGACGGCGCGCGCACGGGTTACGACCTCGCACTCACGCAGGCCGTCGCCGCCGAGGTGGACGTTCCCGTGGTGGCATCCGGCGGCGCCGGAAGCGCGCAGCACGTGTGCGACGTCCTTGCACCCGGCGGCGCCGATGCGGCGTTGCTCGCCGGCATCCTGCATGACGAACTCACCACGGTGCGCGCCGTGAAGTCCGCGATGGCGGCCGCTCACCTGCTCGTCCGCGCCGCATGACGGACCGCATTGATACGCCGGAAGGGCTCATGACAGCAGCCATCGAGCTGGCGCGACTCACCGGCGATATCGCGCTCGGCCACTATCACTCGTTGCTCAAGGTCGAGACCAAGGCCGATGGCTCGCCCGTGACGATCGCCGACCGTGCGGCAGAGACCGCGGCACGCGCGTGGGTGACGCGTCGGTTTCCCGACGACGGCCTGCTCGGCGAGGAGTTCGGCGAGGAGCGTCCGGGCGCACGCCGCCGCTGGATCATCGATCCCATCGACGGAACGAAGTCGTTCGTGCGCGGCGCGCCGTTGTGGGGCACGCTGGTCGCGCTGTGCGAGGGCGAGCAGGTGCTCGCGGGCGCGGTATACTTTCCCGTGCTGAACGAGATGATCGCGGCTGCGCCTGGCGCGGGCTGCTGGTGGAACGACGAACGCTGCCTCGTGTCGACCGTGGACACGCTAAGCAGTGCGACAGTGCTCACGACCGACGACCGCTTCAAGGAGCGACCGGAGTGGCGCGCGGGGTGGAACCGTGTGTCCGACGCGGCGTCGGTGAGTCGCACGTGGGGCGACTGCTTCGGCTACTTCCTCGTCGCGACCGGACGCGCCGAAGCGATGCTCGACCCGGTGATGTCTCCGTGGGACGCCGCGGCTCTCCAACCGATCATCGAGGAGGCCGGCGGATGCTTCACGGACTGGACGGGACGATCGACGGCGTTCGGCGGCAGTTCGGTCGCCACCAACCGGTTGCTCGCCGATCCGGTGCGGGCCCTGCTCACCGATGCCGGGACGAACTGAGATGCTCGACCTCGACCTGCTCGACTTCACGAAGGGCGGCGGCCTCGTCACCGTCGTGACACAGGATGCGCGCACGGGGGTGCTCCTCATGATCGCACACGCGGATCGCGAGGCGCTCGAACACACGCTCTCGACGGGCGAAATGCACTATCGCAGCCGCACGCGCGGCCTGTGGCACAAGGGCTCCACGAGCGGCAACGTGCAGCGTGTCGTTTCGCTCGCACGCGATTGCGATGGCGACGCGGTGCTTGCGCTCGTCATCGCCGCGGGACCGGCCTGTCACACGGGCACGACGTCGTGCTTCGGCGAGCCGGCGCTGCGTCCGGATGCGGTGGCCCTCGTCGACACCGTGATAGCGGAACGGGCTGCCTCAGACGATGGATCCACCAGCTACACCCGCCGACTTCTGGCCGACCGGAACCTTCGCCTCAAGAAGCTCGGCGAAGAGGCGGCGGAGCTCGTGACGGCGTGTGCGGACGGCGATGCGGGACGTGCCGCCGAGGAGGCCGCCGACCTCCTGTATCACTCGCTCGTGGCGCTGCGCGCAGTGGGCGGCACGCTCGCCGACGTGCAGCGCGTGCTCGCCACGCGCCACGGCATCACGGAGTAGCGGCTCTCTCGGCTAGAACTGGCTCAGCAGCGACCGGTCCAGCTTCGACAAGTCGCCGACGTACGCGAAGCGGAAATCTTTCAGGTAGCGCCGCGCCACGCGGCGGACGTCATCCGGCGTCACGCGGCGGAGCCCGTCCATGAACTGGTCCGCCATCCGGTAGTCGCCCTGATAGAGTTCCGCGCGTGCGAGAAAGTTGGCCTGATCGGCGTTCGTTTCGTTCTTCAGGTAATACTCGGTAATGAACTGCTGCTCCAGGCGCTTGAGGCCCACCGGGTCCACGGTCTCCGTCTGGAGCGTGGTGAGCTCAGCCCGCATGATACGCAGCACCTGGTTGGGATCGACGGTCGTGACATAGAGACCTCCGATCGCCTGCGCTCGCTCGAGAAACGGAGATTCCACCGCGTAGCTCAGGTTCCGGCGGGACCGGACTTCCGTGAACAGCCGCCCGGAGAGCACGGCCGTCGCGACGCGTAGCGCGGCATAGTCGGGGTTCGTCGCCTCGGGTCCCGGCACGTAGCCGAGGAGATAGTTCGTGGGCAGCGGCCGGTTGTCGATGGCCAGGGCTCGGCCCGTCGTGACGACCGGTGGCGGTAGCGTCCACTTGTAGGTGCCGCGCGGCATCGTGGCGATCGTACCGCGCACGAGCCGCTCCACCTGGGCACGATCCACGTTGCCGACGACGACCAGCAGCATGCGCGACGTGACGAACTGCTGCGCGCGGTACTGACGGAGCTGCGCTACGGTGATGGCGGCGATGGACTCCGGCGTCCCCGTGGGCGAGAGGGCGTAGGGGTGGTTCAGGTACAACAGGCTGTCCGCGAGGTCGGTGGCGGCATCGTCAGGCTGCGTGTCCTTCTCGCGCGCGATCGTGAGGAACTGTTCGCGCAGGAGGGCCAGCTCGTTCTCGTCGAGCGTCGGCGCCATGACGCGGTCAGCGAGGATGGCCCACGTGGAATCGAAGGTGGCACGGATGGCATGCAGGCCGATGACGCTCCAGTCGTCGTTCGCGTCGATGCCGATGGTGCTGCCGAGGCGTGCGGTGCGTTGGCGGACCATCGCGCCCGGAAAGCGTCGCGTACCCCGCTCGCTCAGCGAGAGCACGAGGGCTTCGATGCCCGCCGTTGCCGGCGTGAGCTGACGAGATCCGCCGAGCAGGTACAGGTTGGCCGCCACGACCTCCGTCGCAGTGTTGCGGCGCAGGATGACCTGCACGCCATCCACGATGAATTTCGTGGTCCGGAGCGTATCGGGTGCCGGAGCGAGGCTGGCAGCGAGCACCGCGCGCGTGGGAACGATGCTGGTGGCGCCCGTTCCGATGGCAAGCACCGCGGCGAGGCACGCGAATCGAACGCGCATCACGGCGTACCTCCCGCGGCGAGCTCGGCTTCGGTGAGCTTGATGGCGCGGCGCGTCTCCGGCGAGAGCAGCACGCCGGTCACGCGTGGCTTGCCGATGATGTACCGCGTCGCATAACGCTGCAGGTCCTGCGGCGTCTGCTTTGCCATCGTGTCCACATACCCGAAGAAGTAGTCCAGACCCGTTACCGACCACCAGAACCCGAGCTGCTGCGCGAAGCCCGACGCGCGCTCGAGGCTCTCCATCGTGCCGACGATGCGCCTCCGTTTCACGCCGTCCACGGCATCCGTCGTGATGTACCCTGGCTTCACGACCTCGAGCAATTCGCGGTCGAGCGCCGCGATCGCCTCGCGCAACTTGCCGGGCGCCACTTCGCCACTGATCGTGATGGGGCCGACGTGGTTGAGCGTGTAGTAGTTGACACCGAGCGCCTGCCAGAGTCCACTATCCACGAGCTTGCGCTGAAAGCGTGACCCGGGCTGGTTCAGCACGTCGGAGAAGACGTCGGCCGCGTAGGTCGCGGGGATGTCCGTGTGGGCTCCCGGCCCCTGCCACTGGAGCATCACCTCGACGGCGTTCACTGGCTCTTCCACCACGACCCCGATACTCCGGGTGAGCGGCGGCACCGGAGGAATGGGGTCGGTGACGAAGGGATCCGCCGCTCGGGGCCAATCGCCGAACAGGCGGCGCGCCGCCGCGAAGATCGAATCAGCCGACACGTCACCGGTGACGATGAGCGCCGTGTTATTCGGGACGTAATACTTCTTCTGGATGGTGCGCATCTGCTCGGGCGTGGTCGACAGGATGACCTGTCGCTCGCCGAGCGGATTCTTGCGGCTCCAGGCGGTGCCCCACAGCGCCTTTCCCATCGCGGTCTGCAGCGCGTGGCCGGGATCCGATTCGGCGCGGTCGTATTCGCCGATCACCACGGCGCGCTCCCGCTCGAGCTCCTCCCGCAGGAAGAGCGGCGACTTGAGCGCCGACGCGAGCAGTGCCAGCGTTGGCATCGTGCTGTCCGACGGCACGGTCAGGTAGTAGTTGACCTGTTCCTCCTGCGTCGTGCCGTTGAACACCGCGCCCAGTTCCGATGCGCGACTCACGAACGCTTCCGGTGCGGGATAGCTCGCGTTCGACTTGAAGAACATGTGCTCGTACAGGTGCGACAGCCCCTCGTACGTCGCGGATTGCGTGAAGCTGCCATTCCTGGCGTCTGCCTCCACAGTGGCCAGCGGCACGCCGTGGTTTTCCACGACGATGACCTCGAGGCCATTTGGTAGCGTTTCGCGACGAATTCGCTTCTCCAGCTCGACGCGCTGCCCCCGCGCGCCCGGTGCGGACGCGAGCACGAGCACGACGGCCAGCGTCATGCGTAGTAGCGTGCGGTGCCGTAGCAATTGCCCTGCGCTCATGATTTCTTTCCCTGGCCAATGTCGAAACTTCCGTCCCCGTCCGTCGCGCCGCCGATCCCCGCCGCCGCGCTCGAACATGTCGCGTCCGAGCTTGGTGGCGCCCACCTTGCGCGGCTGGAGCCGCTTGCACCCTACACCACCTTCAGGATTGGTGGCCCGGCCGACCTGCTTTATGAGGCCGACAGCGCCGACGCGCTCGCCACCGCCATCCTAACCGCACGCCACGCCGAGGTTCCGTACTTCGTGCTCGGCCTGGGCGCCAATGTCCTGATTGCGGACAAGGGCGTTCGCGGCCTCGTCATCCGGAACACCGCATCGCACCACGCCTTCGGAGACGATGGTCGTCTCTGGGTGGAAAGCGGGGCCGTGATGGCGAAAATCATTCCCGAGGCGGTGCGCCGCGGGTGGTCTGGCCTTGAACACTACGTGGGTATCCCCAGTACGGTTGGCGGCGCTATCTGGCAGAACCTGCACTTCCTGTCGCCGGCGCCGGAGAGGGAACGCACCATGTTCATCGCCGAAGTCTTCGAGTCGGCGGAGCTGCTCACCGAGGAGGGCACGCGGCGCACCGTGGACCGCGAGTATATCCACTTCGGCTACGACGACACGATCTTCCATCATCGGCGGGACTACGCCCTTGCGGTGACCTTTGCCCTCGAGCGAAAGGACCCGGACGTCATGCAGCGCATCATGCAGGAGAACCTGAGCTGGCGCGGGGCACGTCACCCGTGGCTCGACTGGCACCCGAGTGCCGGCTCGATCTTCAAGAAGATCGAGGGCGTCGGCGCCGGCCGGCTCGTGGACCAGTGCGGCCTCAAGGGCTACCACTACGGCGACGCACAGATCTCCTTCATGCACGCCAACATCATGGTCAACCTCGGCCGCGCCACGAGCGCCGACGTCATCGGCTTGATTCGTCACGCGCAGGACGCCGTGAAGGAGAAGTTCGGGTATGAGCTGGAGCCCGAGATCAACTTCGTCGGGGAGTTCTAGCTCGGCGGCAGCGGCTTGCGGTCGTCCGGCGGCACGAAGTTCGAGAGGAAGAGGCGCTCCTGCGGCGTGAGGCTGCCGATGCCCGACGCGCTGATCTTGTCGAGGATCCGGTTCACCTCGTCCTTGTTCACCGAGTGGACGGTCGCGCGGTCCACCTTCTTCCAGTTGCCAAGCATCGCATCGGCGGCAGCGGGCACGCTGGTGGCCACGCGCTTGAACCGCTTGGCGCCGGCCGTCCGCTCCAGGAAGAGCAGGTAGAGGAACGCGCCGGCGAAGCCACCGAGGTGGGCGAAGTGGGCCACCCCGCCGCCGCCGGTGTAGCCGCCGAACAGGGCCATCAGGGTCGAGAGCACCACCAGCCAGCGCGCCTCGATCGGGATGATGCCCCAGATGTAGATCTGGTCGCGCGGCCAGAAGCGCGCGAACGCGAGCATCACGCCGAACACGCCCGCCGAGGCGCCGATGATCGGCGCGTACGGCTCGAACACGACGGACATCAGGGCCCCGGCAATGCCGCTGATGAAGTACAGCGCAAAGAAGCGCTGGGGCCCGAGCCGCTGCTCCACCCGCGAGCCGAAGAAGTACAAGGCGATCATGTTGAACAGGATGTGCGTGAGGCTCCCGTGCAGGAACATGTACGTCACCATCGTCCATGGCCGCGACAGGATGGCGACGGGAACGAACGCGAGCGCCTGCGTGAGTCCCGGCACGGTCTGCTGCAGGAAGTACATCACGACGTTGGCGACCAACAGGCGCAGGACCCACGGGGTCACGGCAGATCTCCCTTACTTCAGTGCGGTGGCCGAGCGCTCGAGAGATTCGAGCGATGCGGTTTCCTTCTCCCAGCTCGCCAGCGCGCGGTCGAGGCGCGCGCGCACCTTGTCCAGCTCGGCGCTGAGCTTGTGGGCCTGCTGTACCCCGGTGGGGCGCGTATAGAGCTCGGGGTCATCCAGCGTCGTGGTCAGCCGCGTGACCTCGCTCTCCAGCGCCGCCACCTCGCGCTCGGACTTGTCGGTGCGCTCGCGCGCGGCGCGCAGCGCCTTGCGCGGGTCGTCCGCGGCGGGCCGCTCCTCGCGATGGGACGTCCGCTTCTTCTCATTGACGCGACGCAGCGCCACTTCCTCGCTCGCCCGCACCGAGGCGGCGTGTGCGCGCTCCTCGCTCACCACTTCCCATTCCGCGAAGCTGCCGTCGAACTCGGTGATGTGCGTGTCGTGCAGCACCCACACCTTCGACGCCAGCGCACGCAGCATGGCGCGGTCGTGGCTCACCAGGATGACCGTGCCTTCGTACGTCTCGATCGCGTCCTCGAGCACCTCGATCGTCTCGACGTCGAGATGGTTCGTTGGCTCGTCGAGCACGAGCAGGTTGGCGCGGGAGAGCATCAGCATCGCCAGGGCGACGCGGGCGCGCTCGCCGCCGGAGAGTGTCGCCGCCTTGCGCTGCACCTCGTCGCCCGAGAAGCCGAACCGACCGAGATGCCCCTGGATCATCCGGCGCTCCCACTGCGGCCGCATCTCCTCGATGGCCGAGTAGAGCGTCTTGTCGAGCGGCACCTGGCCGAGGTTCTGGTCGTAGTACGCCACGCGGATGGAGTTGCCGACCTTGAGTTCGCCGGACTGCGGTTCGCGTTCGCCCACGAGCGTCTTGAGCAACGTGGACTTGCCCGAGCCATTGGGGCCAAGGATGCCGAGCCGGTCGCCGCGCATGAGGCGGCCGCTGAACCGGTCGATGAGCGTACGTTCCGGCACCGCGATCGTCACGTGGTCCGCCACGGCCACCTGGTCGCCGCCGCGTTCGGCAATCTCCAGACGCAGTGACGTGACGCCATCGTCGCCCACCGGTGAGCTGAGGCGCGGGAGACGCGCGAGCAGCTTGCGACGTCCCTTCGCCTGCTTGGTGTTCTGGCCGGCCAGGTTGCGCGCGATGTAGTCCACCTGTGCGGAGATCACCTTCTGCTGCTTGTCGAACGCGCGTTGCTGCGCGAGCCGCCGTTCCTCGCGCTGCGTGATGAACGCTTCGTAGCCCCCGGTATACGCCGTGGCAGATCCGCCTTCGAAATGCAGCACATGGTCAACGACGGCTGCCAGGAAGGCGCGATCATGGCTCACGAGCACGATGGTGCGGTCGCTCTCGCGCAGGTACTCCTCGAGCCAGCGCGTGGTCTCGAGGTCGAGGTGGTTGGTGGGCTCGTCGAGCAGCAGGATGTCGGACGGCGCCACGAGCTGGCGGGCCAGGCCAACACGTCCGCGTTCACCGCCGCTCAGTTGCTCCAGCCCCTGTGTGCGTGCCGTCGCCGCATCGAACCCCAGGCCCTGCAGTACCGCATCCACCCGGGGTGCGATGGTATAGCCGCCTTCGCGCTCGAAACGCTCGAGATCCCGACCGTAGCGGGACATCGCCGCTTCGTCGCTCACGTCCGCGAGCGCGTGTGCCTGCTCCGACAACGACTGCTCGAGGGCGAGCAGGTCGGCGAACGGCCCCGCCGCGGCTTCCCACACGGTGGCTGCCGTGCCGAAGTCCCGATGCTGGCCAAGGAGCGAGAGGGTAAGACCCGACTGGCGCGCCACGGTGCCCTTCGACGGCGCGAGGTCGCCGGTAATGAGCCGGAAAAACGTGGTCTTGCCCGTGCCGTTCCGACCGATCACCCCCCAGCGCTCGCCGGCACTGATGGTTACCGTGATGTCCGTGAACAGGGTCGTCGGACCGAACTCGACGCCCACGTTTCCCAGTGACACCTGCGTCATCGCGCCCCGTCCCGCACCGCGAACTGCTTCAACCTGCCAACCAGCTCTTCCACGTCGTCTCCGCCGCGCCGATCGTCAGCGCATTCCCGTGCCGTACAAGCGGCAGCTTCAAGATGAGGGGCTCGTCCACCAGGATCTCGAGCCATCGTTCGTCACCGTACCGCGCCGTGCGAAGGCCAAGTTCGCCGAAACGGCGCGACGATTCGTCCACCAGGGCCGGCACTCCGAACTTCTGCGCGAACCGGGTCAGCTCTCCGCGCGACGCGGCGCGCTCCTCCATGTCCACGAAATGTGTCTTCATGCGACGCTCGGCAAAGAAGCGAAGCGCCTTTCTCGTCTCCGCGCTCTTCTTCGTACCGAAGATCTGGACGTCCATGACCGCAAGTCGGGTATAATGAGGCGGCGCGGGTCGTCCGTGTCACGAACCGGACGGTTCTTTTCTGCTCGTGAGCCGCATTAGCGAACTTACCTATACCCCCGCGTGGTGGGTACCGGGCGCGCACCTCCAGACGCTGTGGGGAAAGCTCTTTCGCCGCGCGTCTCTGGTTGCCACGCGCACCGAGCGATGGACCACGGACGACGACGATGAGCTCGTGCTCCATCGTCTCGATTCCCCATCCGGTGTAACTCCCGTGCCGCCCCGGCTCCTGGTGCTCCACGGCCTGGAGGGGACCATCCACTCCCACTACGTGCGCGGCATGCTGGCACAGGCGTCCCGGCGCGGCTGGGCCGCCGATGTCCTGATCTTCCGCGGTTGCGGTCCGCAGATGAATCGTGGGCCCCGGATGTATCACTCCGGCGAGACCTCGGATCTCGATTTCGTCGTGCGCCGCCTGTTGCGCGAACATCCGGGCCAGCCACTCGTGCTCGCCGGCTTCTCGCTCGGCGGCAACGTGATGCTGAAATGGCTCGGCGAGCAGGGGAGCAGACTGCCACCCCGGGTCCGCGCTGCGGCAGCTATCTCCGTTCCGTTCGATCTCGAAGGCGGAGCCCGACAGGTCGAACACGGGTTCTCTCGTATCTACACGCGGCACTTCCTGCGCACGCTCAAGGTGAAGGCGCGCGCCAAGCTGCGGCAGTTCCCGTCCCTGTTTTCCGGAACCCGCCTCGAGCATGCCCGCACGTTATATGAGTTCGACGACGCGGTTACTGTGCCGATGCACGGATTCGAGAGCGCCCATCACTACTACACCGAGTCGAGCTCCCTCCAGTTCTTGCCCGCCATCAGGCAGCCCACGCTTCTCATTGTGTCAACTGACGACCCTTTCCTGTCGACCAAGGCGCGCGATGGTGTCGCCATGGTATCCTCTCTCAACGAGAACGTGGCGGTTGAACTCCTCCGCTCCGGTGGCCACGTCGGCTTCGTGAGTGGACGGAATCCGTTTCGGGCACGCTATTATGCGGAGGAGCGCACGATGGAGTTCCTGGCTGGCTGGATCTAGCCACCCCGATCACCTTCGTCGCGCTTGAACCCTACCCCATCGCCTGCCATTCCGTGTCGTACCTCTTCCTCGCACTCTTCATCGCCGGGCTGCTTCTCGGCGTCCGGCTCATGTTCTACGGGGCGGAGCGGCGCCATCCCTCCACCGCGCTCCCGCTACGACGTTCGGAGCCGGCACTGGTCGCGTTTCTGGTCGTCTTCGGCCTTGCGAGTTACCTGCTCACTCGCAACGGCGTAATGTCCGTTGCGTCAGGTGCCGCCACGGGCCTGGGAAGCGGTGTCGTCGTTGCCGGCGTGGTGACCTGGCTCGCGGTGGCCACGGCGCGGATGCAGCCCGAGCACGACCCGGACGATCCCCGCTTCGTGCTGCAGGGACGGGTTGGCGTTGTCACGGTGGACATCCCCGCTGGCGGCGAGGGAATGATGCGCTACCCGGACGTGGATTCGATGCCAACGGTGCGCGCGCGCGACATCGCCGGCGCCTCTATTGCGGCAGGGCAGGAAGTGTGCATCGAGCGCATCGAGGATGGCGTGGCGCACGTCGAGCTATGGTCGCTCGTCGAGGCGCGCCTCTAGGTCGCGTCGGTGACGCGAAACGATGTGGCGTGAGCCGCTCCGTGAAGGTCATTCGATCTGGCAGCACAACGAGGAGCGTGGAACATGTCCGAGCTGGTCATCTTTTCGCTCGTGTTCGGAGGCTTCTTCGTACTCCGCGGCGTGGCGGCGACGATCTTCTTCTACTTCATCCTGCCGGAAGGCGATCGGTGTCCCAACTGCGACGCCGTGACCCTGAGGATGGAGTCGCGCCGGTTCAACTACCTCCTGCCACGCCTGCGCGACAGCTGGTGCTACGAGTGCAGTTGGCACGGCTACCTGCGTGTGGGTGACCTCACCCCACATGCCTCTGCACGGCAGCTGACGAAGATCTCCTGATCGTTCAGCCCACCGTAGCTCAGCCGCTGCTGGCCAGGACGTGCAGCCACTCCGGCCAGCTTCCGCTCAGTTCGAAAAAATCGTCGTAGTACGTGAGTCCATTCGACTCTAGCTCGTCCACCAGGGCACCGAGCGCTTCGACATCGTAGATCGGTCCGAGGGCCACGAGATCTCCCTCCACGCGGAACTCCGCATCGGTGAGGCCGAGTCGTTCGTCGAGCGCAGCACGCGTCAGGCCGGCGCGCTCATAGGCGTCGCGCCGGAAGAGCAGTGTCGGCACACCCTGCGCAATGGAAAGTGGCATCGATCCTCTGCAGTGAACGCGCTAGGATGCGCTGGTGATGAGACGGCGAATGAACACGGCCGCGCGTTCCGCGGCCATCGTCAGTGAGTTCAGGTTGACCGACTCGTCGGGTGAGTGCGATCCGCGGCCCGAAACGCCCAGACCATCCATTCCGGTCAGGTACGGCGCCACGAAGGACACGTCGCCGGCACCGCGGCTCTCGGGTGGGTCACTCTCGACGGAACCATAGCCGAGTGCCTGGCTCACGGCATTGAAGCGGGCCAGGAGCGCCGCGCCGGCGGACGTAGGCGGCATGGCGGGATAGCTGTCGCGAAACATGATCTCCGACGTGGCACCGGGCAGCCCTTGCGCCACGATCGCGCGCATGCGCATCCGCGCCGTGTCCTTCTGCGATTCGCGAAGGAATCGGAGGTCGCCGTTCACCACGGCGTGGGGCGCGATGATGTTCGTCTTCCCGGCAACCCGCGTAACGCCGATGGAATCCCGTTCGACGTCGGTGCCACCGGCGATGTTGCCGGGATTGAACGTGAGCGTGGGATCGCCACTCATCTCGCGGCGGAACGTGTCGAGGATGCGCGCCGTTTCGTAGATGGCGCCGAACCCGCCCCCCGAGAACACGCCGGCCGAGTGTCCCTGCCGCGCCGTGGTGGTCAGCGTCCATGCGCTCGACCCTCGGCGCGAGATGGATGCGCGGTGGGCGCTCCCGCCCTCGAAGGCGAGTGCATAGTCACTGCGCTTCGCGGCGTCGATGAGGTCGCGACGCGCTGCCTCGAGCGGGCTGCCTGCCGATTCCTCGTCGCCGGTCATGACGACGATGATACGTGCGCCCTCGAGGTCGCCGTTCGCATGCAGCGCCCGAAGGGCGGCGATGATCGTGACATCGCCGCCTTTCATGTCCGCCGTTCCGGCTCCCCGCGCAATGCTGTCCGAGCGGGCAAAGCGCTGACCTTCTCCCTCGAAGACCGTGTCGAGGTGGCCGATGAGGAGCAGTCGCGGACCACGCGTCCCCTGGTGTTCTGCGAAGAGGTGTCCCCCGCGATGCATCGCCGCCGGAACGTCCGACATTCGCACGGTGAAGCCAAGCGCCGATAGTTCGCGACCGAAGAGGTCACCCACTTTCCGCACACCAGGAGCGTTGAGTGTCCCGCTCGAAATGTTCACGGCCTGCTCCAGCAGCGCGATGTCCGCGTCGTGATGGGCCCGCACATCGTCGCGGATCCTGGCTTCCTCGGCGGAGAGCACCGTTGCGCCGATCGATGCCGCGGCGGCGGGCACGACGGACGTGGACACCGTCGTACTGTGACACGCGACGAGCGCTGTGATGCCGGCGAGGAGAAACGGGGATCGTGACAGTGTGGCGCGGCTGGGCATGAGGCGTGTCGGGCGTGAGGATGAAGCGCGTGTCCGAAGTTACCGTCCGCACTATCTTTCGGCATGCCACCCCTTCAGACGGCGTTCGAGGCCGAGTTCGACGTGCTGGTCATCGGCGCCGGGCACGCAGGAACGGAAGCGGCGGTCGCCGCCGCTCGCCGGGGAGCCCGGACCGCGCTCGTCACGAGTGCGCTGGAAACGATCGGCCAGATGTCGTGCAATCCCGCCATCGGCGGCGTCGCCAAGGGCACCGTCGTCCGTGAAGTTGATGCCCTCGGCGGCATCATGGCGCGCGCCACGGACCTGGCAACGCTGCAGTTCCGCATGCTGAACCGGGGCAAGGGCCCCGCGGTGTGGGCGCCACGGGCTCAGTGTGATCGTGGCCTGTATCGCCGTGCAGTGCGCACCCTGATCGAACAGCATGCGCGGCTCGAGACGGTGCAGGGGACCGTCGCGCGCCTGCTCATCGAGGAGGGCGAGATCGTCGGTGCCGAAACGCTGGAGGGCCGGCGTTTCGGCGCGCGGACGGTCGTGGTCACGGCCGGCACTTTCCTGCGCGGTCGCATCCACATCGGCACCACCACGTCCCTCGCGGGAGGACGGGCAGGCGAAACGTCCGTGACCCACCTCGCGGAACAGCTCGAGCGCGCTGGCCTTGAGGTGGCGAGGTTCAAGACGGGCACACCGCCGCGAATCGATGGACGATCGGTCGATGCCGCGAGGCTAGAACGTCAGGACAGCGAGATCGAGCAGTTCGACTACTCCTGGTCACACTTCTGGCCGCAGCCACGTCGCGCGAGTGACGGCACCACGCGGCATCCCGATCAACTGCCCTGCCTCATCACCTTCCTTGGCGCGGATGGCAAGACGCTGATCGAGAAGCATATCGGCGAGTCGGCCATGTACGGCGGCGCGATTGCATCACGTGGCCCACGGTACTGCCCGTCGGTCGAAGACAAGATCGTGAAGTTCCCCGCCGCGGAGCGCCACCAGCTCTTTCTCGAGCCGGAGGGACATGACACACACGAGTTGTACGTGAACGGGCTCTCCACGTCGCTGCCCGCACCGGTGCAGCTCGAGATCCTGCACTCCATTCCCGGGCTCGAGCGGGCGCGCATGACACGTGCGGGCTACGCCATCGAGTACGACTACTATCCGCCCACACAGCTCGATGCCACGCTGCAGGTCCGTGCGGTGCCAGGGCTGTTCTTCGCGGGCCAGATCAACGGAACCACCGGCTATGAGGAGGCCGCCGGCCAGGGAGTCGTGGCGGGCGCGAATGCGGCTGCACTGGCCCTCGGACTCGCGCCCCTCATGCTCGGTCGCGAGTCATCCTACATCGGCGTGCTCGTCGACGACCTCGTCACGCGCGGCGTGGACGAGCCCTACCGCCTCTTCACCTCACGCTCGGAATTCCGGCTCACGGTGCGACAGGACAATGCGATTCGGCGCCTGGCGTCGACGGCGCTGACGATGGGACTCTATTCCGACGACGAACAGGCGATGGTCAGCTACAGGCTCGCCGCTGAAGACGACGCGCGTATCCTGGCCGACGCGACATCCATTCGTCCGGACGAGGCCGCGCCGGTGCTCAGTGCGGCCGGCAGCACGCCGCTGGTTCATGCGGTGCGCATTTCAGAGGTGGCGCGGCGTCAGCACGTGTCGCTGGTGGACCTGTTCCGCGTGATGCAGGTCGGTGCTGACCTCCCGTCCGATGCGGTAATCAGCACGGATCTCGAGCTCAAGTACGCCGGCTATTTCGATCGTGAGCGCGCGCAGGCGGACCGGCTCCGACGCATGGGTGATTTTCCGCTCGATGCCGAGTTGCCGTATGACGAAATGCGCTCGCTGTCACTGGAAGCACGCCAGAAGCTCTCGAAGCTCCGCCCGCTCACGCTCGCGCAGGCTGCCGGCGCACCCGGCGTGAGTCCCACGGACGTGCAGAATCTTGTCATCGAGATCGAGAAGCGCGGGCGATCCAGTCCGTCCGTTCGCGGCCGAGTGCGTCGAAAGCATCAAAGCTGACGACCTGCTGTCGATCGACGGATTCGTGCCTGTCGCGGCGATCCGGCCTCGTGTGTGCAACCTGGACTGGCGAACGCGTCTCCTGTACAACGCGGATCCAGCGCGTCTCGATCCGGCTATTGGTATCATATTGGTACTAATTGTCACTGCCCTTTTCGACGAGGAATGTCATGAAAATTTTCTCCTATGGCTGGCGGATGCTTGCATTCACCAGCGCGCTGTTCGCCAGCACAGGCACGTTATCGGCGCAGCAGGTTATCCTGCCCACCGTGCCCGTGTTGTCCACGTCGGGGCAGGGTGAGGCGAAGGTCACCCCCGATCGTGCCTCCGTCATGGTGAATGTGCAAACCAGGGCGACCACGGCTTCGGCGGCGGCGTCCGAGAACGCGACACGCACGCGCGCCGTGCTCGACGCGATTGGACGGCTGGGGCTCACGAAGGACCAGCTGGCGACGGAGGGCTACACCGTGTATCCCGAGATGCAGTACGACAAGAACGGCGGTGCGCCGAAAGTGTCGGGGTACGTCGTGACCAATACGGTTCATGCAGAGACGAAGCGTCCGGAGCAGGCCGGCGCGATCGTGGATGCCGCGCTCGGCGCCGGCGCCAACGTGATCAACAGCCTGACGTTCTATGCCTCCTCGATTGACGAAGCACGGCGTCAGGCTATCGCGCTCGCCGTGGGTGGTGCCCGCGCTGATGCGGAGGCGATGGCACGCGCAGCAGGAGGGACCCTTGGCGGTTTGATCGAGCTCTCGACTGGTGGGCCGACGGTGCCCCCGCGTCCGATGTTCGAGATGCGGGCGAAGTCAGCGATGGCGGCCGACGCGACACCGGTGAACCCCGGGCAGCAGACCGTGACGGTGTTCGTCCAGGCCAAGTGGCGGTTTGTCCCGGCTTCCTGATCCGGCTCGAACCTGGAATCGGCCCGACAATGACGGAAGAGCTCGCCACTACTGGCGAGCTCTTCCGTCATTGTGCCACGGGGCACTCGATGCAGAAGTGCTTTTGAATGGGTGTGCCACGTGGCACATGCTGGGCTCCCGGGTTTCGATTACCTTCGACGAACGGACGCTTCAGCACCCCGACCGTTCCTCCAGCCAGACCCCTACGTGGCCCGCGTCATCGCTATTGCGAACCAGAAAGGCGGCGTCGGAAAGACGACCACTGCCGTCAACCTCGCGGCAAGCCTCGCCGTCGCGGAAAAACGAACGCTCCTGATCGATGGAGACCCGCAGGGCAACGCCACGAGTGGTGTTGGCGTGGAGCGCGGCAGCTTCGAATCCACGACATACCACGTCCTGCTGGGCGAAGCTACCATCGCCCAGGCACGACGGGTCGGCGTCCAGTTCAATCGGCTTGACGTATTGCCGGCCACTCCTGACCTCGCCGGGGCAGAAGTGGAACTCGTGAACGTACGGGGCCGGGAGAGCAGGATGCGCGACGCCATTGCGCCGGTCCGCGACGACTACGACTTCATCCTCATCGACTGCCCGCCCTCCCTGGGGCTCATCACGGTCAACATGCTCGCGGCAGCCGACACGCTACTCATCCCGCTCCAGTGCGAGTACTATGCACTTGAAGGCTTGAGCCAGCTCCTCAACACCGTGCACCTCATCCAGCACGGGGTCAATCCATCGTTGGGCATCGTCGGCGTCCTCCTCACGATGTACGACGCCCGCCTCAATCTCTCCCGACAGGTCGCGGCGGACGCACGAGAGTATTTCGGCGCCCAGGTGTTCGAGACGGTCGTTCCGCGCAACGTTCGCCTCGCAGAAGCGCCGAGCTTCGGAAAGCCCATCATCCTGTACGACGTGCAGAGCATCGGGGCACAGGCATACATGGCCGTCGCCGACGAGCTCATTGCGCGTGAAGCGGCGGCCCAACGTCGCCCAGGTGTTCCGGCCGAAACGCGTGACGGAGCCACCACGTGAGCGCCGACACACCGCGGCGGCTGGGGCGGGGCCTCGAGGCGCTCATTTCCACAGCCAGATCACAGCGCAATACCGCCTCGCCGGCAGACGCGACCCAGCATGCCACGCCAGGCACTGAGTTGCGCACGGTGAGCATAGCGGATATCGCACCGAACCGATTCCAGCCACGTCGCACGTTCACGGAGACGGAGTTGGCCGAGCTCGAAGCCTCAATCAAGGCGAGTGGCCTGTTGCAGCCCGTCATCGTGCGCGCGCGCGGCGGCGGAGGGTGGGAGCTCGTGGCAGGCGAACGTCGCCTGCGTGCGAGCACGCGTCTCGGCTGGACCGAGATTCCGGCCATCGTGCGGGAATTCGATGACCAGGAAATGCTCACGCTCGCACTCGTCGAAAACCTGCAACGATCTGACCTTAATGCGCTCGAGGAGGCCGAAGGCTATCAGCGGCTGATCCAGGAATTCGACCTCACGCAACAGCAAGTCGCGGAAGCCGTCGGAAAGGATCGTACGACGATCACAAATCTGCTCCGCGTGCTCTCACTCCCGCCAGCAGTGCAGGCGATGGTGGCGCAAGGCCATATCACGGCCGGGCACGCACGCGCGCTGCTCGTTGTGAAGGATGCCAAGCGACAGATCGAGCTCGCCAACGAGGTCGTTGCGCACCAGCTCTCCGTTCGTGATGTGGAGTCGCGGGCCCGCCGCATCGGGAGTGAGACCGCCACGCGCGCTAACCTCTCGAAGGCAGCCGGGAAGTCAGAGACCGCCAGAAGCACTTCTGCTGCCGTGCGGCGTGTCGAGGAGCAGCTCCGCCGGCGACTCCAGACCGACGTATCCGTGCAGCCGACAGGGAAGGGCCGTGGCGTCATCCACATCTCGTTCTTCAGCGACGACGATCTCGAGCGGGTGCTCGACATCGTCGTCGGGCAGTTACGCTCGGATTTCGACTGACGTAAAACTCACGGAACCGTATTGTTTCCACACGGCCACTCCGTCTGTCGATACTGCGCATCTCATTGAACAGCAACATGTTACCGGATACGCCATGAAGCTCAGGCAGGTGATTTCCACAGTCATCCACACGGGCGTCCTGACCCTCTCCTTCGCGTGCGGGCGCGGTGATTCGTCGAGAGCCTCGGCGTCTGCCGCCCCCATTGCCAAGCCGTTCAAGGTCGCCCTCCTCACGCCGGGACCAATCAGCGACCAGTCCTGGAACGGCGGCGCCTACCAGGGGCTGTTGCGCATCAGGGACAGCCTGGGAGCAACGGTCAGCCACATCCAGACGAAGACGCCGGCAGAGTTCGAGGAGCAGTTCCGCCAGTACGGCTCGCAGGGATACGACCTCGTCTTCGGACACGGCTTCGAGTTCCAGGACGCCGCCAGACGCGTAGCGCCTGACTTCCCACGCACTGTGTTCATTACCACCTCGGGATCCACCTCCGGTGGAAACGTTGCCGGCATGGAGTTCGGGTTCGCCGATGCCTCGTACCTCGCCGGACAACTCGCCGGTGCCATGACGAAATCGAATGTGTTGGGCCTCATCGGCGGAACCGAGTTGCCGCCCGTGAAGGAGAGCTTCACGGCGTTCGAGGAAGGGGCGAGAGCCGCGAACCCGAAGGTGCGTGTCCTCCTCTCGTACCTCGGCAACTGGGACGACGTGAGCGCGGGTAAGGAACAGGCGCTCGCACAGATCGGCCGCGGCGCCGACGTCATCTTCCAGAATGCCGACGCGGCGGGCCTTGGTGTCTTTCAGGCGGCACGGGAGACGAAGAAAGCCCTGGTCGTCGGCTCCAACTCGAACCAGAATGGTGTTGCGCCCGAAGTGACGATCGCGAGCGTCGTGATCGACCTCCCGCATGCGTTCCTCACCGTCGCGCGCGAGGTGAAGGAAGGACGCTTCAAGCCGCGCGTCATCACGCTCGGAACGGCGAGCAATGTCGTCTCCCTCGTCATCAATCCGGTACTCCGTTCGACAATCCCCGCCGCTGCACTGCGGAGTGTCGATTCGATCTCCAATGAAATGAGGGCAGGACGCTTCAGCCCCAGCGCGGCGACCAGGTGATCATGCCCGGAACGCCGCTGATCGACATCGCCGAATATCTCGACGGACTGCTGAGCACCTCGGACGTGCCGGATTACTCCGGCGCGGGGAATGGCGTGCAGGTGGAGAACACGGCTCCCATCACCCGCGTGGCCGTTTCAGTCGATGCCTCGGTACAGACCATACAAGGCGCCATTGCAGCAAGGGCGAACCTCCTCATCGTCCACCACGGCCTGTTCTGGTCCGGAGTGCAGCCATTGCGCGGGCGTATCTACGAGCGCTTCCGCCTACTTCTCGCGCACGACATCGCGGTGTACAGCTCGCACCTGCCGCTCGACCTGCATCCGCAGTTCGGCAACAACGCGCTGATGGCCCGTGCGCTCGGGTTGGAGCCCGAAGGGAGATTCGCACGCTACCAGTCGATCTTCGTCGGCGTGATGGGCCAGACGGATATCGCGACGGAGACACTCGTCGGACGCGCACAGGAGGTGGCCGTTCGCGAAGGAGGAGCGCTCGTGAGCGTGGGGGTCGGTCCTGGTCGTCGCACGCGACGGTGGGCTGTCTGCACAGGAGCGGGCGCATCGAGCGAGACATTGAGTGAAGCCGTCGCCGCCGGCGTGGATACGCTGATTGTCGGGGAGGGGCCGCATCACACCGGCGTTGAGGCGTCGGAGCTCGGAATCGCCGTGCTGTACGCCGGTCACTACGCGACCGAGACTTTCGGTGTGCGCGCTTTGGGTGCGGAGGTCGAGCGTCGATTCGGTTTGCCGTGGTCGTTCGTGGCGGCGCCGACGGGTCTGTGACACCGGGACCATCGCCCGCTCCGCCAGCGCTCGAGCTGGCACACGTCACGGTACGCTACGGCAGCACCACGGCCGTGGAGGATGCGGGCATCCTGGTGCGACCCGGCACGGTGCACGCCCTCCTCGGCGAAAACGGCGCGGGCAAGACCACCCTGATGCAGGTCGCGTACGGCATGGTGCGGCCTGACCATGGAACCATTCGCATTCGCGATGTTCCATGCGCGCTCACTTCGCCGCATCAGGCTATCGAGGCAGGGATCGGGATGGTGCACCAGCACTTCACCCTCGTGTCGGCCATGACTGTTGCGGAGAACCTCGCGCTCGGGGGACGCGGACGCCTGCGTCCTCGCGACATGGCCGCACGCGTGCAGGACGTGGCGGAGCGCACCGGTTTCATCCTCGACCCTGCCGCGAGAGTGGATAGCCTGTCGGTCGGTGCCCAGCAACGGGTGGAGATCGCGAAGGCACTCGCGCACGACGCGGCGATTCTCGTGCTCGACGAGCCAACGGCGGTGCTCGCTCCGGCAGAGGTCACGGAGCTGCTCCGCTGGCTACGCTCCTACGTCGCAGAGGGCAACGCCGCAGTGATCATCACGCACAAGCTGCGCGAAGCGCTCGCAGTCGCGGACGACCTGACCGTGCTTCACCGAGGTCGCGTCGTGTTCACCGGCCCTGTCGGGTCCGCGAGTGTCGAGAGCTTGACGGCTGCCATGATCGGCTCGTCCGGCTCGACGGCGCGCATCACCCCGAGCTCCTCGCACCGCGACAATGCACCCGCGCCGGTGTTCATGGCAGAGCATGTGACGTCGCGCGACACGACAGGCCGTATTCGCGTCCGCGATGTGTCATTCACCGTGCACGCCGGAGAGCTCGTCGGCATCGCTGCGGTCGAAGGATCCGGTCAGCGAGAGCTACTGCGGCTGCTCGCCGGACGACTGCGTGTCGTGGAAGGCTCGCTGCGGCGACCGACCACGGTCGGCTTCGTGCCGGAAGACCGTCATCAGGATGCGGTTTTGCTCGACCGCTCGCTCACGGAGAACATCGCGCTGCGTGGCGCCAGCGCACGGCGTGGTGTCATTTCGTGGGCGGCGATGGATGCAGACGCCGTTGCGCTCGCATCGGCCTATGACGTACGGGCGCCAAGCGCCCGCGTGCCTGTTCGTTCGTTGTCCGGCGGGAACCAGCAGAAGCTCGTCCTCGCGCGCGAGCTCGAGCCCATGCACGACCAGCCGGCACCTGAGGCCCTCGTCGTGGAAAATCCGACGCGCGGGCTGGATGTTCGTGCGGCCGCCGCTGTCCATCAACGCCTGAGGGATGCTTGCGCGCGTGGCGCAGCGGTCGTCGCATACTCCAACGACCTGGATGAGGTGCTGCTCCTCGCCTCGCGCGTGTTCGTGATGTACGACGGAACCCTCCGCGAGGTCCGCGGCGATCGTGATGCGGTCGGGCGCGCGATGCTGGGACTCGGGTGATCGGTTCGACATTCGTGTCAGGCCCGCAAGCGGCGGATGGCGGCGATACCAAGAGCCGGTCCGAGCGCCAGGACGGGAAAGGCAAACCGCCACCCGGCCACGCCCACGATCACGGGAACGAGCTGGATCGTGACGGTCGTGAGCAGGAAGCCGATGGACGTCTGCAGGGTGAGCGCCGTGCCGATCGCGTGGGGCTCGACCACGCGAGTGACCAAGGTCGAGAACTGCGCACTGTCGGCAATGACGGACACGCTCCACACGAGCAGCAGGACGACAACGAGGACGAACGGTCCGCCGAACACCAGGGGCGTGAGGAGCGCGCATGCGCCGCTCACGGCCATGGCGAGGACGACAAGCCGCACCGGCCCGACGCGATCCGCGAGCTCTCCACCTGCCACACATCCAACGGCGCCGGCGGCCAGCACGATGAAGGAGAGCACGTTGACCAGCCCCGCTGTTGCGGTCGCATTCGCGCCGTGCGCCACGGCGCTGGCCGCCAGGAAGGACGGCAGCCAGATCCAGCATGCGTACAGCTCCAGCATGTGCCCGCAGTAGCCGCCGAGTACTTCGCGGAATGGTCGATGGGACACGACGCTTCCCACCAGGGCGAGCGAAAATGGCCGGCGTGGAAAGGGAGCCGGCCCATCGTGATAGCAGCATGCCACGAGTGCGGCAGCCATGAGCGCCGCGAGCGTTGCATACAAGACGACAGAGCGCACGTCCGCGCCGGGCACGGCGTGGACGAGATACGGCACCGCCTTCCCGATGGTCAGCGCGCCTACGACCACGCCGATGGCAAGGCCCCGGCGATCCCGAAACCACGTGGCGGCCATCTTCATGGCAGGAGGATAGACACCGGCCAGGCAGACGCCCGTGACAGCGCGAAAAACGAGTGCCCATCCATAGCTCGGTGCGAGCAGCAGCAATGCATTCGCCGCGGCAGCCGCTGCGGCGGCGCCCGCGAAGTACCATCGCGACGGCAGCGTGTCGGCGAGGTTGAACAGCGCGGCCAGCGCCGTCCCCACGACGAAGCCCAGCTGAACGATGGTGCTCAACCACGCCGCCTGACCCTGTGAGAGCGTCCAAAGCACGGCCAGCTGTGGCGCCACGGCGTTGGCGGCGAACCAGACGGACATGCCGAGCATCTCCGCCAGGGCGATGACGGCGAGCATGTTCCAGCGACGCGGATCATCCGTTACCATCCCGCCGGTGCGGGGCGCGCCTTCAGCGAGGTCGTGCATCGGACGACAAGTTTAACGGTGTGGTGCCACGCCATGCTCCCATGTCCCGATGTCCTTCCGCCGGTCGATCCTGATTGTTCTCGGCGGCGTTGCCGCACTCCTCGCGGTGACGCTGGTGCTCCTGCTGGCCGGTGGCTTTTCCGCCCCACAGGCCCTTGGTGCACTGTGGACGGGGTCAATCGGCTCCTGGTACGCCTTCACGTCGGGGACACTCGTCCGGGCAGTGCCCCTCATGCTGACCGGCGGCGCCGTTGCCGTCGCCTTCCGTGCGGGCGTCTTCAACATCGGCGCGGAAGGACAGTTCATCGCCGGGACCGTTGCTGCTTCAGTTGTCGTCCTCCTGCTGCCCGGATGGGGCATCGCGGGGTTGGCGCTTGCCATGCTCGCCGGCTGTGTGGCCGGGGCGTTGTGGGCGGGTATCGCCGCAGAGTTGCGGTTGCGGTTCGGCGTGCTCGAGGTCATCAGCACCCTCATGCTCAACTTCGTGGCGCTGCACGCGCTGTCCTACCTGGTGCGAGGGCCGCTCCAGGAGCCGACGCACATCTATCCACAGACATCGACGTTTGCGGATGGCGTGCGGCTCGCTCACCTGCCCGGTGCTGGCCGGCTGCACGCGGGACTCCTGGTCGCCGTCGCCGTGCTGGGTATTGCCGGCTGGGTCCTTCGCCACACTGCGTTTGGCTTTCGACTCATGGCCATCGGTGACAGTCCCGCCGCCGCGCGAAGCGCTGGCCTGATCGACGTATCGCGCACGACGCGCGCGGCATTTCTCTGGAGTGGCGCGATTGCCGGGCTTGCGGGCGCCATCGAGGTACTCGGCGTGACGTTCGCGCTGTATGAGAACATCTCGCCCGGATACGGATACACCGCGATTGCCGTGGCGCTGCTCGCGGGCCTGGATCCCTGGCGCGTCGCGCTTTCCGCGCTGCTCTTCGCCGCGCTCGAAGCTGGCGCGGGTGCGATGCAGCGTGATGCGGGTGTACCGGCGACGCTCGTATCGGTCATCGAGGCGCTGCTCATTCTCGGTGTCGTCGGCGCCCAGGCGGTGCGATGGCAGCTCCGGCGCTCCGACGCGATTCCCGTTGCATCCTCGCAGGTGTCGGCGTGAGTGACGTCGTCGCGCCGTTCCTCGCCGCGACGGTGCGTACGGCAACGCCGCTCGCGCTCGCGGCGATTGGAGAGTTGATCGTGGAGCGAGCGGGTATGATCAACATCGGTCTCGAAGGCGCCATTCTCGCCGGCGCCTTCGGTGCTCTCGCCGGTGCGACGGCAGGTGGCCTGTCGGGCGGGTACGTGGGCTCCATTGCCGGTGGTCTGCTCGTCGCGGGGATCTTTGCGGTCTTCGTCATCTGGCTCCGGGCCGACCAGATCGTCACCGGTATCGCCCTCACGCTGCTCAGTATCGGAGCCACCGGCACGCTCTACCGAGCGCTGTACGGCAGCTCGGGCGTGGCACTCACGTTACCCACGAGTGGTCCCGTTTCCATTCCGGAACTGGCGCGCCTTCCGCTGGTCGGGGCGGCGTTCTTCTCGCAACCCATCGTCACGTACCTGACGTATCTGCTGATTCCGCTCGTGGGCTGGTGGATGCGAAAGACCCACGCGGGCCTCGCACTCCGCGCCCTTGGCGAACATCCGCTCGCCGCGCGCGTCGCAGGTGTGCGAGTCCAGCGAGTCCGCGTCCTCGCGGTGCTCATGGGGGGTGCGCTCGGCGGGCTCGCCGGCGGCACGCTGGTGCTTGCCCAGGCGGGGACCTTCGCAGAGGGGATGTCCGCGGGTCGCGGGTTCATCGCCATCGCGATCGTCGTGCTTGGACGCTGGCATCCGCTCGGCGTCGCACTTGCGGCATTCGTGTTCGGCGCGGCGAGCGCGCTGCAGTTCGCGTTTCAAGCCATGGGCTGGCATGCGCCCTATCAGCTTTTTCTCGTCGTGCCCTACGTCCTCACGCTGGCGGCGCTCGCCGGCGCTGTGGGGCACGCACGGGCACCGGCCGCGCTCGGGAAGACGCTGTGAGCCGGAATCAACCGCAGCGCGTCAGTCCACTCGTCCAGCGGACGCGCCACTGCCGCGGCGCCACGCGCTCGAGGAACGCGTAGGCAACTCCCTGGTCACCGTCGCGCGCCACGATGAGCGTCGCGCGGCCGGCCAGGCGAAGGCCGGCGATCACTTCGGGAGCAGTTGTCGTTTCTTCCAGGCCGCTCGTGCGCTCCGCGTACACCAGGTGATAGGGACCCGTTGTCACGCCACTATCCCGTTCGGCGATGAGCAGCGTCTGCTCCTCCTGCGGATTCGCTTCCTCGTTGAGTCGCCGCGTGAGGTGTGCGACCATCGCCTGAATACCGGGCGCGGCATCGAACCGGCGAATGTCGTGCGCCGTGAAGCGGAGGCCTTGAAACGAGGGATTCGCCGGACTGGTCACCGCGGAGGCGAGCCGCGACGCCTCCGCGGCAAGGCTCAGGCTGTCCCGCGAAGAAAGCACGTCGACCGAGTCCAGTGGCAATGGCAGGGCGTCCGCGCCAATCAGTCCAACCGCCCATGTATTCTCCGGCGCCGCCGCGCGCACGTTCCGCAGGGGCCAGATGCGGCACTCCGCATCCATCGTCCTCGGAACCGAGCCGAGTGTTCCCGTGAGTCTCGCTCCGCCACGGCCGAAGAGGACGATCTCGGCGCCTCGTCCTGCCAGCGTCTCCAGTTGCGCACTGATCGCGCTATCGCTGTCCGACGGCAGGAGCACGATGGCTTCGTCCCTCGTTTCACCCTGAACGAACAGGGCTGGTCCGGCGGAAGGGATCCACGACGCGGCGTGGCGGGCGACAGCGGCGGGAGTGGCACCACTGTCCACCTGAGTCAGCACGGAGTCGGCGCGCGCCGGCGGTGGCGTCCGGTCGCACGCGACGGTGAGTGCGAGGGTGGCGCCGGGTAACATCGTGAGAACTGCGCGGGACAAGCGGTGAGGCGTCATGCGCGGTAATTTGGGGCGTCGAAGCGGGGCGTCAATCACAGGGGAGACTCCTGATGCATGACTCACACCCGGCGCCCGGCGCGGCGCCCGTGCATCACCGCTCGACGCGAGCCCCCTGGCGAGAGCGCGCGAGCTGGGCGCTGTACGACTTCGCGAACACCATCTTCTCGATGAATGTCGCGACCCTCTACTTCTCCGTCTGGCTCATCAGGGATCTCGGCGCCTCGAGCACGATGTACGCGCTCGGCAACGGCCTGTCGTCGTTTCTCGTCGTGCTCTCGGTGCCTGTGTTCGGTGCGTTGTCGGATGCACGGCGCCGACGAAAGCCATGGGTAGTGGGGTTCACACTGATCTCGTGCCTGGCATGCATGGCCATCGGCGTGTTCGGCCAGACGACGCTGCCCATCATCGGGGCAAGTACGGTGGGCGGCGTGCCCGCTCCCGCGGGATGGCATCCCGGACTCGGCACACTCGCGTGGGTGCTGCTCGCGTTCGTCGTGGCGAACTATGCGTACCAGGCAGCGCAGCCGTTCTACAACGCGATGCTGCCCGACCTCGTGCCGCCGGAGGAGCGCGGACGCCTGTCGGGCGCCGGCACCGCAGTCGGCTATGTCGGAACGATCGTGGGCTTGTTGCTGGTCTTCCCCTTCTTTGGCGGCGAGATCCCGCTGCTGGGGCAGTTGCCCGCCGGTGTCATGCACGCGCTGCGCACGGCAGTGCCCTACACCTCGCACGCCGGTCGCGTGTCCACGTTCGTGCCGACGGCGCTCCTCTTTCTTCTCTTCTCCCTGCCGCTCTTTCTCTTTTGTCGGGATCATCACCCGGTTGTCGAGAAGGTCGCGGTCAACTGGCGTCGCGCCTTTCGCGACGTCGCGAGCACGTTGCGGGATGCCCGCCGATATCCCGGCGCACTGCCCTTCATCCTCGCGTCGTTCCTCTACCAGGACGCCATCGGCACCATCGTGTCCTTCATGGCGATCTACGCCATCAAGGCCATGGGGTTTCCGGACGGGACGGAAACCACGCTGTTCCTCGTCCTGACCGTACCCGCAATCTTCGGCAGCTACCTCGCCGGGATCCTTACGGACCATCTTGGTGCACGCAGGACGCTCATCCTCACCATCGTGGGCTGGATCATCCTGCTCGTGGCCATGATCCTCGTGCCCAGCCGGAATGCCTTCTGGGCCGTAGGATTGATGATCGGTCTCATCTTTGGCGGCGTGCCCACGGCCGAGCGCCCGCTGCTGCTCTCGCTCGTCCCCCGGGAAGAAGCCGGGCGTTTCTTCAGCCTCATGCTCCTGTCCTCTCGCGCCGCGGCTGTGATGGGCCCCTTTGTCTGGAGCATCACCGTCGATGTGCTCGAGTCGTCACGAGGCACGGCAGTGGCCTACCGGGCGGCAGTGATCACCGTAATCGCGATGTTCGCCGCCGCCCTGGTGCTGATGCGGCGCGTCCCGCAGGTGACCGCCTGACCGCTACAGACCGCCCTGGTGGTTGCGTGGAGGCAGGAACGGCCCGCCAAGGTCCCAGTGCCACGCATCACGACGCAGGCCGCTCCTGGGGTCTTTGAGCGGCTTGAACTGGAGGCGACCCGCCGGAATGCCAATGGCTCGCCCGTAAGCCAGCAATCTGGCCTTGTCCGTCGAGACCAGATGGGCCATGGGCCTCCCTTTCCAGACGTGACGGTGCATCCAGAGTCCCCCGTCCATGGCGTGAATCATTCCGTCACGACGTCGATCGAATTCCTGATAGGCTGCCCGTTCGGACATCCCGCCTACTGACACGCGGGAACGCCTTCCTGGGTTGCGGGAACCGGCGGCGGCGAGAAGGGGCCAAAGTAGATCGTGCACTGGAGCGGGTACGACAGTGGATGCGTTGCCGTCGCCGCCCATCCACCACCCGAGGCGGGCAGGACGATCGTGATGATCACGCCGGGCGACGGGCGGAACTTGAGCGCCGCAGTGTCGGTGGAATACTTGGTGGAGTCGAAGAAGATGGCCTCTTCCGCCACGGCAAGATTCCGCAGATCACTGCGCAGCGCAGCGGCGTTCGCCTTGCCTTTCGTATTCTGGAACTTCGGTATCGCGATCGCAGCAAGAATGCCGATGATCACGACGACGATCAGCAATTCGATAAGCGTGAAGGCGGCACGAGGACGAGACATTGCGGAAGTCCTTGGCTGGCCGTGAGTACGCGGCTGGAGGGGGTCGGGCATGCTACTTCGGACCTGCGGTAAAGCAATCCAGGTGCCTCGTTATGCAATATCCCGCAAGTGACACGTTGTCAAGAGGTTAGCGCATCCAGAAAGACTTGCACACCACGGTTTGGACCAGTCGATCTGCCCGAACCACTGCACTCTGCAATGCCGTGAGGTCACAAATCAGTGTTTCGCATCCACCCAGTTGGCACCCGTTCCGATCTCTACCAGCAAGGGCACGGACAGCGTGGCTGCGTGCTCCATTTCGTTCTTCACCAGCTCCGAGACGGCCGAGACTTCGTGGTCCGGCACCTCGAACACGAGTTCGTCGTGTACCTGAAGCAACATGCGCGCACTCAGTCGATCCGATACGAGCCGGTCGCGGACCTTGATCATCGCGATCTTGATCAGGTCGGCCGCGGAACCCTGAATGGGTGAGTTGGCGGCGGTACGTTCGCCGAATGCGCGAATGTTGAAGTTCCGCTCACGCAGTTCAGGGATGTACCGTCGACGCTTGAAGATCGTTTCGGCGTACCCGTGCTCACGGGCGAACTCCACGGATGCGTCGAGATAGGCCCGCACTCCCTGGAAGCGGACGAAGTACCGCTCGATGAACTCCTTGGCTTCGGCATGGGGAATCTTGAGCTGGCGGGACAATGCATGCGCGCCCTGCCCGTAGATAGTGGCGAAGTTGATGGTCTTGGCTCGCGCGCGCATGTCGAACGTCACGTCCTCGAGCGGGACGTCGAAGATCAGCGCAGCCGTCTGCCGGTGAATGTCGCCGCCGGAGCGGAACGCTGCGACGAAAGCCGCATCATCGGACAGGTGGGCGAGCAGGCGGAGCTCGATCTGCGAGTAGTCTGCCGCGAGCAGGACGGAGCCGGCGCGCGGAACGAACCCGCGCCTGATGTCGCGTCCCAGCTCGCGACGAATCGGGATGTTCTGGAGATTCGGCTCCGTCGACGACAGTCGGCCAGTCGCGGCCACCGTCTGGTTGAATGACGTGTGCAGGCGACCGGTGTGTGGGTTCACCAGCGCGGGCAGCGCGTCGATATACGTGCTTTCGAGCTTGCTCAGCTCCCGATACTCCATGAGGAGGACGGGGAGCTCATGCCCCGCCTCGGCGAGTTCCTGCAGCACGCTTGCGTCGGTGGAGAGGCCGGTGGATGTCCGCTTGCTCGACGGAAGGCCGAGACGCTCGAACAGTACCTCGCGGAGTTGTGGATTGGAGTTGATGTTGAACGCACCTCCGGCGGCAACATAGATCTCCTGCTCGACTCGCTGCCGCTCGCGCGCGAAGCGTTCTTTCAGCGACACGAACAGCGCGCGGTCGATCCCGATGCCTTCCCATTCGACGTCGGCAAGTACGCCAATGAGCGGAATCTCGACGTCGCGATAGAGCTCATACGTGTGTTGCGTCTCGAGCTGGGGGCGGAACTGCTGCTCCAGCTGCCACGTGACATCCGTGATCTCGCAGGAGTAGTCGCGCGCGCATTCCGCAGGGACCACGTCATAGGCGATCTGTTGTCGGCCCTTCCCGCAGAGATCGTCCTGGGTGGTCATGGTGTGGTCCAGAAACTCGAGCGCGAGCAGGTCCAGTCCGTGCGACCGTCGGCCTGGATCGAGCACGTAGCTCGCGACCATGGTATCCGAGATCAGCCCGCCCAAGGTGATGCCTGACCGGCGAAGCACGAGCATGTGGTACTTCGCGTTATGCGCCACCTTGGGGACCGACGGATCCTCGAGCAGGGCGCGCAGCGGGGCCATTGCCGGATCATCGAGTGACGGAAGATTGGGAATGGGCTGTGCGCCGCTGGCGATGGCACGAGCCGCGATGCTCGTGACCTCCGGCGACTTCGCGACGCGCTTTGCGCGGGGGGCTCTGGCTGTACCCGTGGGTTCGTTGCTCTCTCCCTCGTCTCCGAACAGCAAGTCACCCTGCATGGGTGCCAGCACGCGATGGCGGAGCGGCAGGTAGTACGCCTCCCCTGCGGCAGTGGCGATGGAAATGCCGATCAGCGACGAGCGAAGGGGATCGACCTTCTGGGGACTGTCGGGGTCGATCAGGGTCTGCATATCGATGGCGACGTACTCCACCGACCGCGCATGCGCGACCATCCCATGCAGCGCGTCGATCGAATTCACGACCGTGTAGCGCGTCGTGGGACGAGTAACCTCGGCAACTTGCTCCACAGCACCCGGGAGTGCAGTTGCCGCGGCGGCCATCACGTCGGGCATGGAGCGCGCGAGGCTGTGAAACTCGAGCTCGACGAAGATCTGGCGCAGACGCGCCGTATCCGGTTCCCTCACGCGCATCGCCTCGAGCGAGAGCGTCATCGGCAGGTCTTCCTTGATCGTCACGAGCTCTTTCGACAGGCGGGCAAGCTCCGCATGCTCGAGTAGTGCTTCGCGCGGACGCTTCTTCGTGAGGTTGGGCGCAGCCGCGAGAATCGCTTCCAGCGAGCCATACTCCGCGACGAGGTCACGTGCTGTCTTTTCTCCCACGCCTTTCACGCCGGGCACGTTGTCCGAGGAGTCACCGACGAGTGCCAGGTAGTCCGTGACGTGCTCGGGAACAACACCGAGGCGCTGTGCACCGGTCTCGACGGACACCCAGGATTCTTCCACGCTCGCCGGGCCGCCCCTTCCAGGATTGAGCAGCCAGACACCGGGACGTACCAGTTGCTGAAAGTCCTTGTCGCCCGAAACGATCACGACGTTGATGCCCTGCTCCGTTCCCTGGCGACCCAGCGTACCGATGACATCATCCGCTTCATAGCCTTTCAGCGAGAGGATCGGAATGCGGTAGGCCGTGAGGATCTCGCTGATTCGCTCCATCCCCGTGTCGAAATCGCTCTGAAGCTCCTCGGTGAGTTTCTCGCGCGTTGCCTTGTAGGCAGGATACCGCTCGTGGCGGAAGCTCAGGCCGGAGTCATGCACCCAGCCGAGATATTCCGGCTTGTGCGTCGCATGGAGGCGCTGGACGAAGTTCGCGATCCCCCATGCGGCAGAGGTGTTCTCGCCACGCGCGGTCGTCAGCGGGCGCGCGATCAGCGCGAAGAACGCCCGATAGATCAGGGCATAGCCGTCGACGAGGAACAGCCGGGGCGAAGCCGGCTGCGAAGGCGCGGCGACGGAAGAGAATGTGGGATCAGTCACGGCGTGCGGTCACGGGGAGCATAATCATACCCCGGAAACAGCACCGCCTGCCACACGAGGAGGAGGCAGGCGGCCGCGGAATCAGTCGCGTCGAGCAGCGCGCTTCAGCTCACGCGTTGGACATTCGCGGCGTGAAGTCCTTTCGCACCGGATTCGATCTCGAACTCGACCTCCTGTCCCTCTGCCAGCGTCTTGAATCCTTCCATGCCGATCGCGGAGAAGTGCACGAAGACATCTTCCCCGCCTTCCTGCTCGATGAAGCCGTAGCCCTTGGCATCATTGAACCACTTCACTTTCCCTCTGGCCATTGCGCGCTGCCTCCAACAATGTGAATCGATTCCGCGAATTCGTGCTGAGCATGCCAGCCGGCGTGCGGCGCCTATATAGGAACGCTTTGATCTTTTGTCAAGAAAGAGCGAATCCCGCGTCGGTGTCGCGCTGCCCTTGTGTCATGGCTGGTCTGCCCTGATTCCCGGGGCTTCTTGCTACCTGGTGCAGAAGGACGTTAGGTTCGCCTCGTGGCTAAAGAGAACCTGATAGGTCGAACCCTTGCGGGATACACGCTGCGCGGCGAGGTCGGTGAGGGTGGAACCTCAGCCGTCTTCCGTGCCGAGCATCCCACGCATGGTGTCGTGGCAGTGAAGGTCCTGCGCGAGAAGCTTCGCCAGGACAAGACGGCGGTCGCCCGCTTCGTCCGGGAGGCACGCTACGGCGAGCGCGTCACACACCCCAACGTCGTGCAGACGATCGAGGTGGGAGAAGCCACGCCCGGTATGCACTTCCTCGCCATCGAGTGGGCGGCCGGGGAGCTCCTGGAGCGATATGCGAAGCAGCACGGCCCGCTGCCGCCTGATGAAGTGGCCACGATCATCCGGCAGATTGCCGATGCCGTCCACGCGGCGCACGTCGTCGGCATCGTGCATCGGGACCTCAAGCCGGACAACGTCATGTATGATCCGGCAACTCGCCAGGTGAAGTTGCTGGACTTCGGCATTGCCACGGATACCGACATGGCACCCGAGCAGCGCCTTACCCGTGCCGGTTTCTTCGTCGGCACCCTGATGTATGTCGCACCAGAAGCCCTGTCGGGCGAGCTCGTGTCTCCCGCCGCAGACCAGTACAGTCTGGCGACAATCGCCTACCTGCTCCTCACCGGGTGCCTGCCGTTCACGGCAAAGACGCCACGGGAAATGTTCTCGCAGCTGTTGTCCCAGCCTCCGATTCCGTTAAACGCCGCTCGGCCGAACGTCCGGTTTCCGGCTGCCG
Organism: Gemmatimonadales bacterium; assembly: GCA_038236775.1. Taxonomy (GTDB): domain Bacteria; phylum Gemmatimonadota; class Gemmatimonadetes; order Gemmatimonadales; family Gemmatimonadaceae; genus AG11. The sequence continues at coordinate 5,771 of JBBRZK010000001.1, read as the reverse complement.
TTGAACAGGTGATCATGAAGGGACTCAGCAAGGCGCCGGCTCAGCGATATCCGGACTCCGTCACGTTTGCGCGGGAGCTGGAGCAGGCGCTGTCGACCACCGAGGAGCCGGTGAAGCCCGGCCTGTTCACGCGCGTGAAGGACATCTTCAAGCGATAACGCGCGCGACCGATGGGGTGCTGGCCGGTTCCCGCGTGAGGTCCGCCGGGTTGATCGGGAGCCACACCGTGAACGTCGAGCCCTTGCCAAATTCGCTTTCGACACCGATCTCACCGCCCAGCAGACGGGCGAGCCGACGTGAAATGGCCAGCCCCAGTCCCGTGCCTCGCTGCATGGAATCGCCTCGCGGTCCGGCATTCACCTGCTCGAATTCATCGAAGATTCGCTCGAGGTCACCACTCGCGATGCCAACGCCCGTGTCAATGACTTGCAAGGCGATCCAGATGCCACTGCGTGGCGCCCGGATGCGCAGTGCTTGCACCGGGATTTCACCTGTGCCTGGTTCCGCGGCACGTCGAACCTGCTGTTGTACTGCATCTCCGACGAGCCGCGCCCGGACGCTCAGCGTGCCTTCCGGGGTGTACTTGACGGCATTCCCGATGAGGTTGATGAGAATTTGTCGGAGGTGTGTGGGATCAGTACGTACGCGTGGTAGCGATGCCCCAACCGATATCGAGAAGCTCAACCCTTTCTCGCTCACCAGGGATTCCAGCTCGCTCGCCACATTCAGCACGAATGGGCGGAGGACAATCGTCTCCGAATGCACTTCGAGGCGTCCTGCGGCGATCTTGGCGATGTCCAGCACCTGGTCCACGAGGTGGCGCAGGTGTGTCGCGGAGGCGGCAATGCGATCGACAGGCGGAACCTGTCGTGGTGAAACATCACCATAGAATCCTTCGCGTAGCAGCTCCACGAAGCCGACGATGGCATTGAGTGGAGTGCGAAGCTCATGCGAGACGTTGGCGAGGAACTCGCTCTTTGCCTGATTCGCGCGCTTCACGTCGCTGTAGAGGCGTTCGAGCTCGAGGGATCGGCTGGACGCCTGCAGGGCACGCCGCTGCTCCCGCAACAGCCCGAGTGCCAGGAACAGCACGCCAAGGACACCTACAGCCCACAGCGCCAAGCGAAGCGAACGCGTGGTCAGTGCATGCGTCGTGGCGACGCTCCACGTTCCGCCCGTTGGCAGCCGGATGATACGCTGCGCGGACGACAGGCTCTGGGTATTTCCCCCGGGTTGCCCGAGAAAGGCCACGGTATCCGCACCCGACAGCACCGCAAGGGTCAGTCGAGTATCAGACTGCATGCGCTCCAGCCAGGAACGAAGGGCGTTCCCGTCCACGACGACACCGGTGATGCTTCCGACATCGCCATCATCCCCGGTCGCAACATGGACCAGCGCAACGAGGGCATGGCGCGAGGCAACCGGAATGACGACGATACTGAATCCCGTCGATGGACGGAGCGCTTGCAGCCGCCCCAGTATCTCGGCGCTGAGCAGATGCGTGGTGCCTGCCTCCGAGATGTCCAGCTCGAGACGACCCGCTGCATCGATTACCCAGGCGTGGCGCAGTCCCGGTACGGCTGCGATCAGGCGCTCAACACGTCCTCGCGCCAGCGTGCTATCCTTCGCATCTGACGTCCCGGAAACGACTTCTGCAATACGTCCGAGTAGTTCTGTCTGTGCGACGATGAACGACTCGCTGAGTAGTGCGGCAGCTTGCGCATCCAGCATCGCCTGGTTCCGATTTGCCTTCAGGAGCGAGCGGTCGAGCAGGAGAAGTCCCCCGAGCAACACGAGGAACACCGCACCAAGAAACCGCGAGAGGAGACCAAGCCCCGCTCGCTCGTTTGCATCCCGTCCGATTGATTGACCGACCTCGAATGCTTCGCTAACGTCAGCCACGCTCATGCCTGCTCACGATCGTCTGCTCTCCATGCTTGCCGAGCGCTCCGCGCGGCGTGGACACTTCACGCTCGCGTCCGGGCGTCAGTCAACCTTATATATCGACGCGCGGCTCACCACAATGAGTCCCGAAGGATTGGCCTTGATAGGGCCTTTGGCCCTCGAGGCAATCCGTGTTTCCGGCTGGAGTTGCACCGCTATTGGAGGGCTCACCCTGGGAGCTGATCCTGTGAGCTATGCCATCGCCTATGCCAGTGCTCACACGGATCATCCTCTTCGAGCCTTCACGGTCAGGAAGGAGGCCAAGACGCACGGCACGGGGCGTCTCATTGAAGGACCGTACCGCACGGGTGACCATGTTGTCGTCATCGAAGACGTGATCACGACCGGCGGATCAGCCCTTCGCGCGACGGCGACGCTCGAAGCAGCTGGCGGCGTGGTGACTGGCGTTCTTGCGCTCGTCGATCGTGAAGAGGGCGGTCGGGAGGCCATCGAGGCAGCCGGGTATGCGGTTCTCGCTCTCGCCAGAGCATCCGAGATCGTACCTCGACTTGCCCCGGACGCACCGTGACCGTGGCCACGAACAGCACTGTTTCATCGACCGGCTATCGCGCCGACGAAGAACACGCGAAGGATTTTGTCACGTTTCGCCTGGGCGCGCGCCGTCGCTATGTCCTGACGGTCATCCTGGGCGTGGCCGGCCTCGCTGCTGCCCTCACCGGGCTCGCCCCCGTCTCGACGAAGACCGTACTCGTCATCATTACGGGCGCGCTGATACTGAACACTGCCCTGACGGCACTTGCTACCGGACCGATGTCCGGTCGATGGTGGATGCGCTACCTCATGGCACTGCTGGACGTTGCAATGATCAGCGTGGTCATTGCAACCATTCGGCAGGATGCACTCATCATCCTCTATTTCCTCGTCCTCATTCCGTATTCCTTCGATCGTGGTCGCGCACTCGGCTACTTCACCGCAATTGCCTCTGCCCTGTGCTTCGTCGCTGCGCGGTTGATGACGTTGCCTGCCAATGCAGGAACAGCATATGTCTGGTCCTTGGCCATGGCTGTTCTGCTCATAGTCGTTGCGACACAAGTTGTTCCAATTCCCACGCGACTGATCAATCGCATTCGTCACACGCGCGAAACTATGGCCGAAGCCGAGCATGGTAACTTGCGGGCACGCGTCGATGGACGACATCGCGACGAACTGGGGCTGCTCCAGCTGAGCTTCAACCGCATGCTCGACGCCTTCGGAGCCCTCATCGGCTCCGTGCAGCGCGAGGCAGAAGAAGTTGCTGCCCTTGCTGAACAACTCGCTGGATCCACTGGAATGCTTTCCGCGGGCGGGATGCAGTTCTCGAGTGCAGTCGAGGAACTGACAGCACGGTTACTCAAGCAACGCGACTTCTCGACCATTGGAGCAGAACAAAGTCAGCGAGCGCTGGAAACGTCTGAGCAACTCCGGGAACGAACGGAGCGTATGGAGCGCAGCACACACAGCCTCACTCGCTCTGCAGAGTCCGGCCAGGACGCAATTGGACGGGCGTCACGCAGCCTGGTCACCATCAGTGAACGTGTGACATCGACGTCCGCGATGGTCGACACGCTGGGTGACGCATCCAATCACGTTGGGGATTTCGTCGATACGGTATCGCGCATCGCTCGCCAGACCAACCTGCTCGCCCTGAACGCGGCAATCGAAGCAGCACGTGCCGGGGAGCATGGTCGTGGATTTGGTGTTGTCGCCGAAGAAGTCCGAAAGCTGGCTGAAGAGAGTACTCGAGCCGCCAAGGCCATTTCGGAGACCATTGCATACGTGCGTTCCAATATCACAGCCGTGGTCGAAGCGATGAACCAGGGTGATCGTGACGTGCGTGGTGTTGGATCCATCGCCACGGAAGCTGACGAAGCGCTTGGTACCATTTTCCAGGGCGTACATCAGATTGCCGAAATCGTATCCGAGACCGCAGAGCTCTCGCGCGCCCAATCTGAAACAATGCGGATATTGGGTGAGACGATGACGGGCGTTGAGTCTGTCGCCACGGATGCATCAGCACGCGCTACTGTCGCATCGAATGTAGCCACACAGCAGACTACCGCCCTTGCCGGCTTGACCACCACATCTCAGGAGCTTGCGCTGCTGGCAGAACGTCTACGTGGATCAATCAGCCAGTTTATGGTTTCGTCTACGAAACAACACCGTTCATAAGCTGATCCCTGGCCGGGTTCACGGACGAACCCACCCCGGAGACGGCGTAAGGGGACACAGTAGTCGAAGGTGTACCCGGTACGGAATCAGTAATTCCTTACGGAAGTATTCAAACATCCCGACTCCGTCATAGCACTGCCGAAAGTCTCCTGCGGTCATGTGCAACTGTGTCTGGATATGTCGCCCAAAGCTTTGCGGCGAGCTGTAGTCCAGATGATACGCGACATTGGCAATCGAGAATCCCGCATTCTCGAACAAGCGTGCTGCACGTACCAGTCGTGCCGTCGCCAGATACCGCTTCGGCGCAGGCACTCCCGCTCGAAAAAACCTGCTCATCATGGTACTCGGTAGCACGCCAAGATGTGCAGACAACGTCCGTACGCTGCTGACACGCGGTGGGCACACAAAGAGCGTTTCAAAGAACTCCCAGCAATCGTCTGGTACTCCTGCGAGATCAATTGCCAGTTGTCCGAGAATTGCCCTTTGGTTGCTGTCGCCCATATCAGCCATCAGCGCGCCGCGTAGTTCCCGCCATCCACCGGCTTGCCGCACATCTACCACACGACGGACTCCACCGCGCCCCAGTGCAAGTACCATCTGCGCCGTTTTGGCCTCGAGTTCACTCAGCAGAGCTACCGCTGGAATTCGCGGAAATTCTCGCACGAGAGAGGCCACACGAAGGGTTTGATGTCCTGCACATGTCACTGAAAACAAGACGGCATGCGCTGGTCGCGTTTTCAGGCCTCGAACGACATCCTCGATCGTTTCACAATGCAGCGCCTGATAGTATCCCTGACCGGCTGCGTCCACCTTCAGCCTTTCGGCGGGTGTCAGCAAGGTGACGATTGGTAACAGTTCCGTTGTTGCTTGAGGCATTGGGTCTATTCCCTCGTTGATCCTGAGGTGTACTCGGGCAGGAACAAGAAACTGATGCTGAGGAGAATGAGACTACGAACCACCGTCATCTTGCCGTCATTGTTCCTGCGTTCTAATTAGCTTTCTCCTCGGATGCTGTCGACCCGATGGTCGCGCACAGGAAACTGTTCGAGGAAAGTCCGGGCTCCATAGGGTATGCTGCCAGGTAACACCTGGGCGATGTTGCTCCCAAGGGCATCGACGGACAGTGCAACAGAAAGCAAACCGCCGATGGTGCCAGCTCCTTGGCACACAGGCAAGGGTGAAACGGCGAGGTAAGAGCTCACCGCACAGCTGGCAACAGACTGTGGCTTGGTAAACCCCAGCAGGAGCAAGGCCAAATAAGCAGCGAGAAGCGACCCGTTTCGATAAAGACGCTGTGGGTAGGCTGCTCGAGAATGCAGGTGACTGCGTTCCTAGAGAAATGACCATCCGAGTGTAGAACCACTTGACAGGACCCGGCTTATGGGCCGGCAGCATCCACCACCATATCTATGTCAGGAACCGACTCAGCCCACTCCTGTCCACGACCGAAATTCAGCCTTAGGGGTTGTGAATAAATAACTGATTGATTTACACTGCCGCGAGTGATAGCTTGCGATCGTGAATCTGACCACGTTGCGGCAGCAGTACCGCGCGGTGCGGCCGGTGTTGACCGAGCGGTCGCGGCGCGTGTGGGCCGCCAGCGAGGCGATCGCCCTCGGCCACGGCGGCATCGGCGTGGTGGAGCGCGCGACGGGGAT